>JANQKY010000057.1 GCA_028280885.1 Tepidamorphus sp. | reverse complement strand
GGGCGAAAATACAACCTTGACATAAAACACAGATGCTCTCCCCGGCCCTGCGGGCCGCCCTCTCCCGCCAAGGGGGAGAGGGTAAGAGCGCGCTGGATGGCCCGGGCACATTGGCACCGTCATCATTTGCGGTATCAGCGCTTTCTGTCCGCCGACGGCGGCGTCCGCCGCACGGCCTCTCAGATGCACTCGCACCCTCTCCCCTCAGCGGGAGAGGGTCGGTCCGAAGGGCCGGGGTGAGGGCGCGTGGCACGGCCGTTCATCGTGTCAGCTCTCCGATCCCGGATATTCGCTTAAGCGAATTCCGGGATGACGAGGGAGAGGGCGGTGGGGATCGCGGCTTCCGTAAGTTCGATACCGGTCAGAGCGATACCGGCCGCGGATAACGCCGGACGGGGTGGTCTCGATGATCCGTTGGTCCTCAGCCTCCCTCCATCCGCCCCTGCGGCGGCAGCGGCCGTGCGCGGCGCTCGTGCCAGCCGACGCGGGCCTGCGGCTTTGAATCGGTGGAGGCGAAATAGGGCTTGATGTCGAGGAGCGGCGTGCCGTCGAAACAGTCTACGTGGCGGACCAGCAGGCCGTCCCCGGCAACCGCGACGAGATCGGCGACCGCCAGGCCGATCGGATTGGGCCGGCCCGGCGCGCGCAAGGCGAAGACGCCATGGGTTTCTGTGTCGTTGGGCGGGGTCAGGGTGATCGTGCCGCGATCGGCCCTGTCGAGCCAGTAGAGCAGGAAAACGTGCGTGCAGGTCTCAAGCGACGCAAGGCCTGCGCGATAGGCGGGATCGAGGACGACGCGGCAGACCGTCTCGGTCTCCATGGCGTTGCGCGGACAGTCCTCGGCCCGCGTCCAGGGCGTCTCGATATGGCCGATCACGGTGAGCGTCGGGGCGTCGGTCGGGCGGTCTGTCTGCATCTTGGAGCCTGATTGATCGCGTTCACCGCCGGATGATCCTGGCAGGACCCCGGCAGGACCCCGGCAGGATTATCGGGGGCGAGATCCGTTTTGCGGCGAATTCGGCCCGTCTTCAAGCAATAGTGTTCGCCAGCCGCTGTTGACAATATAAAGATATCTTTATATCCAAATTCACGAACGTGGATGTGAGCATGCAGACCCTGTCGACCGATCAGCTGTTGAATGCCCTGCGCGCGGCCGGCGAGCCGACGCGGCTGCGGCTGATCGCGCTCTTGGCCGAGGGCGAGCGCAGCGTCAAGGACCTCACCGATATCCTCGGCCAGAGCCAGCCGCGCATCAGCCGGCACCTGAAGCTTCTGGTCGAGGCCGGCCTCGTCAAGCGGATCGCCGAAGGGGCCTGGGCCTTCTTCCGCATCGCCGATACGGGGGCTGCCGGCGAGATCTGCGCCAATATCGTCGACCGCCTTGACCGCAACGATCCGGCCCTGGTGCGCGACCGGGCCCGGCTGGAGGCGGTTCGCCGCGCCAATGCCGAGCAGGCAGCCGCCTTCTTCCGCAAATATGCCGGCCAGTGGGACCAGATCCGCTCGCTGCACGCCAACGAGGACCGGATCGAGGCGGGGTTGCTCGACCTGACGGCCGACGGGCCGCGCGACGACATCGTCGATCTGGGCACCGGGACCGGCCGCATGCTCGAGGTCTTCTCCCCGCATATAAGGCGCGGCATCGGCATCGACGTCTCGCAGGACATGCTGACCTATGCGCGCAGCCGGCTTGATCGCGAGGGCCTGCGCAACTGCCAGATCCGCCAGGGCGACATCTACAATCCGCCGCTGGCCGACGGGTCGGCCGATCTGGTGATCATCCATCAGGTGCTGCACTACCTGCAGGATCCGGACCGGGCGATCGCCGAGGCGGCCGAATTGCTGCGGCCGGGCGGGCGGCTGCTGATCGTCGATTTCGCCCCGCACGGGCTTGAGTTCCTCAGGGCGGACCAGGCCCATCGCCGGCTCGGCTTCGCCACCGGGCAGATCGCCGACTGGATGGACGCCGTCGGCATCGATCTCGTCAGACAGGTCGATTTCCCGCCCGAAGACACGGATTTTCTCGAGATCGGGCGGCTCACCGTCTCGGTCTGGCTTGGACAGGACACCGGCCGGCGGATCCCGCGCGGCGTCAATCAAGAGGCTGCCTGATGATCGCGACCCTCCCGCCCTCGAAGCAACCGGCGCAAAGGTCGCCAGCGCCGCTGTCGATCTCGTTCGAGTTCTTCCCGCCGAAGACGGGGGCGCTGGAAACCCAGCTCTGGTCGGCCTTCGAACGGCTGGCGCCGCTGCAGCCCGCCTTTGCCTCGGTGACCTATGGCGCCGGCGGCTCGACCCGCGACCGCACGCACCGGATCGTCGCGCGGATGCGGCGTACGTCCGATGTCGAGCCGGCCGCCCATCTGACCTGCGTCGATGCCAGCCGGGCGGCGATCCAGGAGGTCATCGAGTCCTATCTGAAGGTCGGCGTCCGCCACATCGTCGCGCTGCGCGGTGATCCGCCGGCCGGCGTCGGCGAGGCCTATATCCCGCATCCGCAGGGCTTCCAGACGACGGCGGAGCTTGTCGCGGCGATCAGGCGCACCGGCGATGTCGAGGTCTCGGTCTCCGCCTATCCCGAGAAACACCCCGAATCGCGCGATCTTGATGCCGATATCGATGTGCTGGCCGCCAAGATCGATGCCGGTGCGAGCCGGGCGATCACCCAGTTCTTCTTCGACAACGCGCATTTCTATCGCTACCGCGACCGGCTCGCCAAGCGCGGCCTCGACATTCCGGTCGTGCCCGGCATCCTGCCGATCTCGAACTTCGCCCAGGCCAAGCGCTTCGCCGATGCCTGCGGCACGGATGTGCCGGCGTGGCTGGCAGCGCGCTTCGAGGGGCTGGAGGACGATCCGGAGACGCGCCGGCTGGTCGCTGCGACCGTGGTTGCCGAACAGGTCTTCGATCTCGTCGCCAACGGGATCGGCGAGTTTCACTTCTACACGCTCAATCGCGCCGAACTGGTGTTCGCGACCTGCCACATGCTGGGCCTCAGGCCATCCGCCCGGGACGCGGCGGCCTGATCCGGCCGCCGTCACGCGCGCAACGAAGAATGCAAGAGGACTACGATGTCTGAACCAGGGTCTCAGGCGGATAACGCGGCGCTGGGCCGCCTCCGCGTCCTTGCCGCCGAACGGATCCTGCTGCTCGATGGCGCGATGGGGACGCAGATCCAGGCGCTCGAGTTTGACGAGGCGGGCTATCGCGGCAACCGGCTCACCGGCTGGAAATCGCCGCTGCAGGGTAACAACGATATCCTCAACCTGACGCAGCCCGACGCGATCCGCGACATTCACTTGAGCTATTTCGAGGCCGGCGCCGACATCGTCTCGACCAATACGTTCAACGCCAACGCGATCTCGCAGGCCGATTACGCCGCCGAGGCGCTGGTAAACGAGATCAACGCGGTCGGCGCCAGGCTTGCCCGTGAGGCGGCGGCCGCCGCCGAGGCCGCAGACGGAAGGCCGCGCTTCGTCGCCGGCACGCTGGGGCCGACCAACCGCACCGCCTCGATTTCGCCGGACGTCACCGATCCGGGCTTCAGGGCCGTCACCTTCGACCAGCTCGTCGCGATGTATGGCGAGGCGGTCCGGGCGCTTTTGTCGGGTGGCGTCGACTTACTTCTGATCGAGACGATCTTCGACACGCTCAACGCCAAGGCTGCGATCTTCGCCTGCGAGACAGTCTTCGCAGAGACCGGCACACGCCTGCCGGTTATGATTTCCGGCACCATCACGGATCTCTCCGGCCGCACGCTGTCGGGCCAGACGCCGGAAGCGTTCTGGAACTCGGTGCGCCATGCCGAACCGTTCACCATCGGGCTCAACTGCGCGCTCGGCGCCAAGGAGATGCGCCCGCATCTGGCCGAACTGGCGCGTGTCGCCGAGACGCTTATCTGCGCCTATCCGAATGCCGGCCTGCCGAACGCCTTCGGCGGCTATGACGAGGGACCGGCGGAAACGGCCGCGCTGCTCGACGAATTCGCTCAAGCCGGCCTCGTCAACGTGGTCGGCGGCTGCTGCGGCACGACGCCGGACCATATTGCCGAAATCCGCGAGGTGGTCGCCCGGCACGCGCCGCGCCGGATCGCCAGGCCGAAGCCCTATCTGCGGCTGTCGGGGCTTGAACCGTTCACGCTCACCGAGGAGACCAATTTCGTCAATATCGGCGAGCGCACCAACGTCACCGGCTCGGCGCGCTTCCGGCGGCTGATCAAGGAAAACGACTACACGACCGCCCTCGACGTCGCCCGGCAGCAGGTCGAGAACGGCGCGCAGATCATCGATGTCAACATGGACGAGGGCCTGCTCGAGTCCGAAGAGGCGATGACGACCTTCCTGAACCTGATCGCTGCCGAGCCCGATATCGCGCGGGTGCCGGTCATGATCGATTCGTCGAAATGGTCGGTCATCGAGGCGGGGCTGAAATGCGTGCAGGGCAAGGCGGTGGTCAATTCGATCTCGCTGAAGGAGGGCGAGGACGCGTTCCTGGAACAGGCCGCGCTGGTGCGCCGCTACGGCGCCGCCGTCGTCGTGATGGCCTTCGACGAGACCGGCCAGGCCGATACGCTTGAGCGCAAGATCGAGATCGCAGAGCGCTCCTACAAGCTGCTCACCGAGACGGCCGGCCTCGCGCCACAAGATATCATCATCGATCCGAACATCTTCGCGGTCGCCACCGGCATTGCCGAACACGACAACTACGGCGTCGATTTCATCGAGGCGACGCGCTGGATCCGCCAGAACCTGCCGCATGCCCATGTCTCGGGCGGGCTGTCGAACCTGTCCTTCTCCTTCCGCGGCAACGAGCCGGTGCGCGAGGCGATGCACAGCGTGTTCCTCTATCACGCGATCCGGGCGGGCCTCGGCATGTCGATCGTCAATGCCGGCCAGCTCGGCGTCTATGACGATCTCGATGCGGAACTGCGCGATCTCTGTGAGGATGTCGTCCTCAATCGCCGCGCCGACTCGACCGAGCGGCTGGTCGATGAGGCCGCCCGCTTCAAGGAGGGCGGTGCTCGGGAAGTCGAGGCCAAGACGCGCGAATGGCGCGGCCTTGGCGTTAACAAGAGGATCGAGCACGGGCTGGTTGCCGGCATCGACGAGTTCATCGTCGAGGATGTCGAGGAGGCGCGCCAGGCCGCTGACCGTCCGCTTCACGTTATCGAAGGCCCGCTGATGGACGGCATGAACGTCGTCGGCGACCTGTTCGGGTCGGGCCGCATGTTCCTGCCGCAGGTGGTGAAGTCGGCGCGCGTTATGAAGAAGGCGGTCGCCTATCTCGAACCGTTCATGGAGCAGGAGAAGCGCGAGTCCGGTGAGGACGGCCGGCCGGCCGCCTCCAAGATCGTCATGGCGACGGTGAAGGGCGACGTCCACGATATCGGCAAGAACATCGTCGGCGTCGTGCTCCAGTGCAACAATTACGAGGTGGTCGATCTGGGCGTGATGGTGCCGGCCCAGAAGATCCTCGACACCGCGCGCGAGGAGAAGGCAGACATCATCGGCCTGTCCGGCCTGATCACGCCGTCGCTCGACGAGATGTGCCATGTCGCAGCCGAAATGGAGCGGCAGGGCTTCGACCTGCCCCTGTTGATCGGCGGGGCGACGACCAGCAAGGTGCACACCGCGATCAAGGTTTCGCCCAACTATACGCAGGGCCAGGCGATCTATGTCACCGATGCGAGCCGGGCGGTCGGGGTCGTCTCCAACCTGATGACGACGGACGGCCGGGCCGATCTGTATTCCGCGACGCGGGCCGACTACGAGAAGATCGCCGAGGGCCATGCGCGGGCGCAGGACAACAAGGTGCGGCTGCCACTTGCCGACGCGCAGGCCAACAAGGTTTCGATCGACTGGGAGGGCTACCAGCCGCCGAAGCCGACCTTCCTGGGCACGCGGGTCTTCCAGGGCTATGACCTCGAAACGCTCGTCAGCCATATCGACTGGACGCCGTTCTTCCAGACCTGGGAGCTTGCCGGGCGCTATCCCGACATTCTCGACGATCCGCGCCAGGGCGAGGCGGCGCGGCAGCTCTTCGCCGATGCGCAAGCGATGCTACGGCGGATCGTCGATGAGAATCTGCTCGGGCCGCGCGCGGTGATCGGGTTCTGGCCGGCGAATGCTGTCGGCGACGACATCACGGTGTTTGCCGACGAGACGCGCGGCGTCGAGCGCGCGAAGCTGCATACGCTGCGCCAGCAGATGACGCGGAAGGGAAAGGGCAGGGCGAATGTCGCGCTTGCCGATTTCATCGCCCCGGCCGAAACCGGTCTGGCCGACCATATCGGCGGTTTCGTCGTGACGGCCGGCGATCAGGAGGCCGAGGTCGTGGCACAGTTCGAGGCGGAGAACGACGACTACGGCAAGATCCTGTTCCAGGCGCTCGCCGATCGGCTTGCCGAAGCCTTCGCCGAACACATGCACGCGCGGGTGCGGCGCGAGTTCTGGGCCTATGCGCCGGACGAGGCGCTGTCGAACGAGGAGTTGATCGCCGAGGCCTATCAGGGCATCCGGCCGGCGCCGGGCTATCCCGCCCAGCCGGACCACACCGAGAAGGGTACGCTGTTCGATCTGCTCGACGCAGCCGAAGCGACCAGTGTCACCCTGACCGAATCCTTTGCGATGCAGCCGGGCTCGTCCGTGTCCGGGCTCTATTTCTCGCACCCGCAGTCGCGCTATTTCGGCCTTGGCCGCATCGAGCGCGACCAGGTCGAGGACTATGCCGCGCGCAAGGGCTGGACGGGCGAGGAGGCCGAACGCTGGCTGGCGCCGGTGCTCGCCTATATTCCCGCCGCCAGGGCGGCGTGACCGCAGCACCGTCCGGCAAACGCAACAGCGCTAACGGACCGGGCCCGCAGGCCCGGTCTGCGACCATTAAGGCCTCGCATTCTTTTGTTTATGGACTTGTGTGTTGTCGTGTACGGGTGTTGCCGTCTTCGGGAATTACAGGGCGCCGAAGACAATGGCGGCGACGAACACGAAAGCCATGATCGTGCCGAAAAACTGCAGCCGTTTCGAATTTGTCATCGTAACACTCCCCGGACGCTGCTATCGGTCCCCCGCAGTCACAAAATGGTAACCCGGCTGTGGCGTCAAGCGAAGAACTTTCTTTGCTGCAACGCAATATTACCATGTTAAGGTCTTTGAAGCTTTGAGTATTGCCGATTAACGTCTTCGATCCGTTGCAGAATTGGGAACGGGAATGCGTCGCGTTACAATCGTTGGAGTTGTGATCCTGTGCACAGCCTGCGGCATTATGCCGGGCCTTTCCGCGCGCGCGGCTGCGACGGATCGTCCGCCGCTGCCGCGCGAACGGCCGAATCCGGTACCGATTCCCGCAGCCCCTCCCGACACCGCAGGCGCCGACGAGGTGGCGGTTCCGGTGCCGCAAGCCCGCCCCGTGGAGGGTGCCGAAGAGCCGGTTGATTCCGAGCCGACCGGAGCGGGGCTGGAGGGCTCAGAACCGGCACAGACGATGCCCGTCTTCGCGGAGGACGCCATATCCCCGGCCTGTCCGGTGCTCGAGGAGGGCAGGGTGTCCGGGCGACCGCTGAAGCCCATCGTCGACGAGGCCGGCTGTGTGGTGCCGGCCGTCTATGCGATCTCGGCGGTTGGTGTCGAACGGGCGGTGACGCTGACGCCGGAAGCCATGCTGACCTGCGATTTCGCCGACCGGTTCGACCGGTTCGTCGCCGAGACGGTCGAGCCGCTGGCCGCCGGGATGCTCGGATCGCCGCTTGTCGGCCTTGCGGTCGCCGGCTCCTATGTCTGCCGCAGCCGTAACAACGCGCCCGGCGCGCGGCCAAGCGAGCATGGCAAGGCGAACGCGATCGATATCGCCGCCTTCCTGCTGGCCGATGGCCGGCGGATTTCGGTTTCGCACGACTGGACGCTGCCGCCCGAGCGGGCCGAGGACCCGTTGAACGGGATCGGAAATGACAGTGAGGCCGGGGACGGCGATGGGGCAATCCCGCCGCCGGTGGCAAAACCTGTGGACAGTATGGTGGAAAACGCCGGGGACACCGACGGGGAGAAACAGGGGGATACGCCTGTGGAGCAACCTGTGGAAAATGTTGTGGAGAACGACGGGGACAACTCTGTTGAGAACCCGGAGAAAACGCCTGTGGACGGAACGGGCAAAACACCGGAGGAGCGTTTCCTGCGGGCGGTGCACGAGGCCGCCTGCGGTCCGTTCACGACGGTGATCGGGCCGGACGGTGATGCCCACCACCGCGATCACTTTCATTTCGATCTGGTAACCCGCGGCGCGAGCGGGACGGCGACGGTCTGCCAGTAAGTCAGTCGGTCGCCGCCGGGTTGGGCGTGTAGCCCGGACCGATCGTCGGCGCGACCGGCGGCAGGACGTCGGAGCCGACCTTCGAGGTGTATTGCGCCTCGTGCGTCTCCAGGACGGCGCCGGTCCCGTCCTTCAAGGTCAGGATGACCGTATAGGGCTGGTCGGCGATGATGCCGGTGACCGTCGGCGACTGGATCGAAAACCGCTTCTGGCCGGCCTGCGGTTTCAGTTCGGCGATCAGCGGGGCGCCGTCGGGCAGCGGGTTGGCCGGGTTTTCGAAGGCGGCGGCGAAGACGGCGCCCTCCGGCACCCTGCGCCGGGCGGTCGCGACCATCGTGTAGGTCGCCTCCGCCAGCCGGTAGTTGAGCTGGAAGCCGCCGCCGGTGATCTCGACATAGTCGCCATCGGACGGCTCGCAGGCCGTCAGGGCGGCAACGGCGAAGAGCGACAGAACGGCGTTCCGACATCCGGACTTGCGCATCAGGGTCAGGCCCCATGAGAACCGGATCGACACCATAGCAAGTCGCCGGGCGCGGCAGCCCGTTTCCGGCAGGAAAGTCTTAACCTTTCTTCTTAACGCGGCATTCGTCTCGATTTCGAATGATCGCGGCCATGCAGAAACTGGTGGCAGTCGTCCTGATTGGTGTGATGTTGTTCCTGTTCGGCGGTTGCGCCAACCGGGGGCTCTATTCCTATCGCGACCAGGCCTGGCGCCAAGATGCCGAGGCGATCTGTCTGGCCAAGGGCGGCTATGAACGCTCGTCCTATGTCGAGCGTCTGCGGCGCATCAATGATCGCGGCGCCTGCGGCATCCACTATCCGCTCAAAGTGAGCGGCGCGCTGCAGGGCTATGTCGCCTTTTCACAGCCCGCGACGCTCAATTGTCCGGTCACGTCTGCCTTCGAGGGCTGGCTCTATCATGTCGTCCAGCCGGCGGCCCTGCAGGCCTATGGCGCCTATGTGAACCAGGTGACGGTCGCCGCCTCCTATTCCTGTCGCACGCGCAACCACAAGGCCGGTGCAAAGGCTTCCGAGCACGCCTTCGGCAACGCCATCGACATTTCCGCCTTCACCTTGACCGACGGGCGGACGGTGACCGTTCGGGGCGGCTGGCGCGGGTCGCAGGCCGACCGCGCCTTTCTGCGTCAGGTGCATCGCGGCGCCTGCGAGCTGTTCACCACCGTCATCGGGCCGGACGGCGACCGGTATCATACCGACCACTTCCATTTCGATCTCGCCCGGCACAGCGCTGACGGGACCTATCGCTATTGCCGGTGAGCGGGCCAGACGCGCTCAGGCGACCTGCCGCCCCTTCCACCAGGTCTCGCGCACCTCGATCCGCGCGATCTCTTCCGGCGTCATCGCGGCGAGCGGTGTGTCGAGGACGATGAAATCGGCCGATTTGCCCGCCTCGAGCGACCCGGTTTCGCTTTCGATGCCGAGCGAGCGGGCGCCGTTGATCGTGAACAGGGGCAGGGCGGCGTCCAGCGAGATCGCCTGATCGGCGCCGACCGTGCCCGGAAGGACGCCAAGCGGATCGCGGCGGGTCAGCATGCCGGCAAGGCCGATCCAGGGGTTGGCGTCGGGGGCGGCGGCCGGCCAGTCGGAGGCGTAGGTGACCTCGGCGCCGGCTTGAAGGAAATCGCGGATCGGGTGACAGCGGTCGGTGCGGGCTTCTCCGAGCACGGCGATCTGGCCGGCCGTTACGGGAGTGGGAAACCACAGTTTCGGCGAACATTCGGCGATTGCGCCCAATTCGGCGAAGCGGGGAATGTCGGCGGGCGCGACGAAGGCGGAATGGGCGATCTCGTGGCGCAGCCCGCTGTCGCCGTTGCGGGCGCGAGCCGCCGCGATCGCGTCGAGCCCGGCATTGGCGGCGTTGTCGCCGACGGCATGCATCTTGACGACGAAGCCGCGCCGGTCGAGTTCGGCCACCTCGTCGCAGAGCCGGTCCCGCGCGATCAGCAGGGTCGCGTCCGGATCGTGGGTTTCCGCGTCATAGCCGCTGTCGGCACGATAGGGCTCGATGAAGGAGGCGGTGTGGCTCGGCGCGACGCCGTCGAGAAACAGCTTGGCGAAATCGGTGCGCAGGTTGTCCGTCCGATAGGCGCGCCGCAGCCGCTCCATCTCCTCGAAGGGCACGAAGTCCGTCGAGGCCGGCGACGAGCGGACGATATGGGCAGCCGCATGCAGGCTCAGGCGCCCGGCGCGGTCGGCATTGGCATAGGCGCGCAATTCCGGCTCGAAGGCCATCGGCTCCTTGAAGGCGGTGAAGCCGAGACCGTTCAGGTAGGCGATCGCCGCCGTCGCGGCCGTGTCGAGTTCGGCCTCGGTATGTTCGATCAGGGTACGGACGGGGGCGGAGGCGTTCTCGGCGAGGATGCCGTTCGGCGCGCCGGTCGCGTCGCGTTCGATGATACCGCCGGGCATGTCGGGGCTGTTCGCGTCGATGCCGGCACGCCGAAGCGCGAGCGAATTGCACCACAGCGTATGCTGGGTCGCGTCCTTGACGACGACGATATGGTCGGGCGCGATGGTATCGAGCAGGTCGCGGGGCCGGGCACCCATCGCCGGCCGCATGTCGAGGCGCCAGGGCGCGGCGATCACCGGCCGGCCCGGCGGCGTCGCCTCGGCGCGTGCCCGGATGGCGCCCAGCAGATCGTCGAGGCCTGCCCGGTAGCCGACGAAGACCTCGTAGAGATCCCGGCAGGCGCCCCACAGGGCGTGCGTGTGGCTTTCGACCAGGCCGGGCATGACGAAGCGGCCGTGCAGGTTCGTCGAGATCGTGCCGGGGCCGGAAAGCGCGAGGATATCGACATCCGAGCCCACCGCGATGATCCGGCCGTCCGCGACCGCAAGGGCGGTCGCCCGCCGCCTGGACGGATCGAGCGTTTCGATCACCCCGCCATGCCAGATCTGATCCGCCGTCATGTCTGCCCTCTCCCTGGTTCGTTCAATCGCTGTCCGTGTTATGCAAGCCTCCGGCAGGAAGTTGATTTTGTCAACTTTATGGTTGATTTTTTCAACTATATAACGGAAGCTTGTCCCCGGAGGGACGTTCATGACCGAGGCAGAGGCCGACCATTCGGCCCGCGAGGACGCGGGAAACGGCGACGAAGACAGGGGCGGTGCGGGGACGGCTGAGCGGATTCATCCGCCGATCGGCAGGATATCGGACGCCCTGAGCTTCCGGCTGGTGCGGCTTGTCGCGATCAACGAGCGGTCCGGCGGCCGGTGGAGCCGCCGCGTCTTCGGCCTCAGCCTGAACGAATGGCGCGTCATGGGGCTTGCGCACGAACTGGCGCCGGCCAAGGCAGCGCGGATCGGCAAGATGCTGCAGATGGACAAGGGGCAGGTCAGCCGGATCGTCCAGACGCTGGTGGAAAAGGGCTACCTCGTACCGCGGCCGTCGGCCCGCGATGCACGCGCAACAATCCTGGAACTCACCGAAACCGGCCGCGCCCTGCATGACCGTGTGCTGGCCTATGCGGCAATGCGCAACGAAATCGTCGTCAGCGCCCTGAGCCGCGAGGAATGTGCAACCTTCATGCGGCTTCTTGAAAAGGTCACGGCTTACAACGAAGACCTGCTGGAGCGGGCGGAGACGGGCGCATGACGGCGACGAAATTCCCGATCGAGCGCGCCGGCTATGTCGTCGCCGGCCTGTTTTCCGTGGCGATCATCTACACGATCGCCTTCCTGGTGCTCGACGAGGCCAATGCCCGCTTCGGCGTGATCGCACTGAGCGCGGCGATCGTGGTCATGGTGCAGCCGTCTTTCCTGAACCGGCGCCTTGCCCGCGCGCCCTGGCTCGGCTGGGCCTTCGACCTGATCCTGATTGCCGCGTTTGCCTGGTCGGCCTATTGGTTCTTCCAGGTCAAGCAGCAGCTGTGGACCGGCTTCTACATGGCGACGCCGATGAATGTCGCCGCCGGGCTTGCCGGCATGACGGCGATGATCCTCTTGACCATCCGCGCCTGGGGCTGGTCGCTGGTGATCATGGCGATATGCTTCATCGCCTTTGCCTTCGCCGGGCCCTGGCTGCCGGGGCTATTGGAGCATTTCGGCGTCAATATCCGCGATTTCCTGCAGATCGTCTGGTATTCCTTCGATGGCGTGTTCGGGCGCACGACCGGTCTCGTCGCCGACAATGTGCTGATCTTCCTGATCCTCGGCGCGGTGCTGGAGCGGACCGGGGCGGGCGAGAGCCTCATTCATATCTCGACGGCGCTGACGGCGCGGATCCGGGGCGGCGCGGCGCATGCGGCGATCGTGGCGAGTGCGGTGTTCGGCATGATGTCGGGCTCGGTTGCCGCCAATATCGCCGGCACCGGCGTCTTCACCATCCCGATGATCAAGCGGCAGGGCTTCTCGGCCAATTTCGCCGGCGCGGTCGAGACCGCCGCGTCGTCGGGCGGCCAGCTCACCCCGCCGATCATGGCGGCGGCCGTCTTCGTCATGGCCGATCTGGTCGGCATGCCCTTCGTGCTGGTGATCGCGGCAGCCGCCCTGCCGGCGCTGTTCAAATATATCGGCCTGTTCGCCCAGGTTTACGCCGAGGCGATCCGGCTCGACATCAAGACGCTGCCGAAGGAGCAGGTGCCGGTATTGACCCGCCGCGACTGGTTGAACTCGGCGCTGGTCGTGTTGCCGATCCTCGCCCTGATGATCACCTTCATCTCCGGCAAGTCGCCGGCGACCGCCGGCCTCGTCGGGGTGATCGTCGCGATCCTGACCGGCTTCGCGCTCAATCCGGATTTCAGGCGCGAGCCGATGCGGATCGCCTACGCGCTTGCCGATGGCGGCATCGCGGCAGCCCGGATCATGCTGGCCGTCGGCGTCATCGGCATCGTGCTCGCCGTCGTCAACGAGACCGGCGTCGCGATCCGCTTTGCCACCGCGATCTCCTCCTTCGGCGAGGGCTATCTGATCGGCGCGCTGGTCTTCGCCATGCTCGGCGCGCTGGTGCTCGGCATGGGGCTGCCGACGCTGCCGGCCTATCTGATCATCGCCATCATGATCGCGCCGGCGATCGTCAAGGCCGGCGTGCCGCCGCTCGCAGCCCATATGTTCGTACTCTATTTCGCGGTCTACTCCTCGATCGTGCCGCCGATCGCCTATGGCTGCTACGTCGCCGCCCCGATCGCCGGCGGACACCCGCTGCAGACGGCCTTCGTCGCGCTCAGGATCTCGATCGTCGGGCTGCTCGTGCCCTATGTCTTCGTGTTCTCGCCTTCGCTGTTGCTGGTGACCGGTGATTTCGCCTGGCAGGAACTCATCTTCACGATGATCCGCCTGCTGGCGGCGATCTGGATGTTCGCCTCATCGCTGGGCGGCGCCGATCCGCTGCTTGGCCGCATCGGCACCGGGCAGAGGGTGATCCGCTTTGCCATCGCCGCTGCCGCGATGATCCCGGTTGCGGCGATCTGGGCGCCCGCCGTGGTGCTGGCGGTGCTCGTCGGTGTGTTTTCCGGGCGGCTGATGCCGTCCATCCAAAGCAAAGAATCCTGAAACAACGGAGAGGAACGATGAAAAGGAAGGTTCTGAAAACGCTCGGCCTGGCGCTCGCCGGCGCGCTGGTCGCCTCGGTCGCGACCGCCAAGGTCTACAAGGTCACCTCGATCGCGCCGGGCATGTCGCCCTTCGTCGTCAACACGGCGATTTCCAAGGTCGTCAACACGCATGTCGACGATGTCGATTTCCAGGTGCGGGCGACGGGGGCTGCGACCAAGCATTTCGTCGACGCGGCGACCGGCAGCGTCGACTTCCTGTTCGGGTCGCCGACGATCAACTGGCTGCTGGTCAATCATTTCGGGCCGTACAAGGATTTCAAGAACGGGCCGGAGCTTGAGAAGAATGTCGGCATGATCTTCTCCTACCAGATCGGCCCCTATCACTATGTCACCCGCGCCGACAGCGGCATCGAGACGCTTGAGGACCTGCGCGGCAAGAAGGTTTTCGCCGGCCCGCCCGGCGGGGCCGCCAAGGGCGTCGTGCTGCGCGCGATCGAGCAATCGACCGGCATCAAGCCGGACGAGATGGACGTGCAGACCTACGGCTTCGACGCGGCGATCCAGGCCTTCCAGGACGACAAGATCGACGTCATCGTGCTGCCGACCAACGTGCCGTCGCCGTCGATCCAGCAATTCGCGCTGACCAAGAATATTCGCGTTCTCGACGTTCCGGTCGAGAAGATGACCATCAACAAGGCGATTGGCGGCACCGTCAACGAGATCGCGCCGGATGCGTATGGCGATAACCAGAAAAATACGGACACCGCCAGGACGCACGGCGCGATCGTCAATTTCTCCGCCGGCATGCATGTCGACGAGGACACTGTCTACGCGGTGACCAAGGCGATCTGGGAGAATATCGGCGAGATCCAGGAAACGGCGCAGTGGATGCCCTCGACGATCAACGAGGACACCGCGCTGAGCCTGGTCGCCGGCCGCCTGCATCCCGGCGCCGAGCGCTACTACCGCGAGCAGGGCTGGGAGATCCCGGAGCCGGTGACCTTCGAACCGGCGAAGTAGGAACGAGGCCCGGGCGGCTGTTGCTTCGCTCTCCTCACTCTTGCCCGGACGTGTTCCATTGCTGTCCGGTTCGGCGGGGGGCGAGGCTTTGGTTTTCAGCCTGACCACCCCCTCGGAGGTCATGCCCGGACTTGTTCCGGGCATCCATGACCACCGCCGTTAAGAATGGGCGCAGGCGATGAGTGTTCATGGATTGCCGGGACAAGCCCGGCAATGACAGCGGAGAGGGTGGACACCGGAGCGGGTTGCGGAGGGCGCATACCCCTCTCCCTCGTCATCCCGGAGAACTGGCATGACGAGCGGCCGTGCCATGGGCCCTCACCCCGGCCCTTCGGGCCGACCCTCTCCCGCCAAGGGGGAGAGGGTGCGAGTGCATCTGAGAGGCCATGTGCTGGTCGCAACCGCCAGCGG
>JANQKY010000080.1 GCA_028280885.1 Tepidamorphus sp. | reverse complement strand
TCCGGGGACCCATGAACACCATCGCCAGCGGAGGTGTTCATGGATTGCCGGGACAAGCCTGGCAATGACGCGGAGGGGTAGCAGCGAGCCTGGAACCTCTCCCTCGTCATCCCGGAAGTCGCTTGCGACTATCCGGGATCGGAGAACCCGGGCGTTTCCTGTTTGCTCCACTCGCAGCGCCGGGGCTCCCCGATCCCGGCTCGGCCTGGCGGCCGTCCGGGATGACGAGGAGAGGGTGGTGTCCTGCCTCCGCCCATTCTGATGTCAGGCCCCGGCGTGTCTGACGGCTGTCCGGTTTCGTTGCGATGCGGTGGATCAGCCGGCTTCCATGACATACTTTTTTAGCAAGCGGTCGCCGCCAGATACGCGTGCGCATGCGCTTCGGAGTCGCGTGGCGAATCGGAGACGGTCCGAGTGGTTGACCGATCCGGCCATCGCCACAAATTCGCTGTAATCCCCCGGCAGCCAGAAGGCTGCCGAAACGCGTGTGGTGGCGACGTCGATGAACTGGCTTGTCGCGCCGAGTTGAGCTAAAGTCCGCGCCGCCCGGCACGACCCGGACCGGCGTGGTGATGCGCGCTGTTTTGGGGGCTTGCGTATCGTGGCGCGTGACGCCGACCGGCCTGACCGTGCCGGTTGTATCGACACCGTTCATGGGGCACCGTTCAGATGGATCGAATGCGGACATGAGTTTGCGTAGCGACGAGACTTTCAAGGGTACGGCGACCGGGTTGCGCGGGGCGGGCCGGTTGATCGCGATTGCCGCGCTCGGCTTCAGCCTGGCGGCCTGCAATACGCTGTTTTCCAAGGACGAGGACGAGTTCGCCGTCATCGAGGAGGAGCCGGCCGAGCTGCTCTACAACGAGGGGCTGGTGTTATCGAATTCCGGCTCTTTCAAGAAGGCGGCCGAGAAGTTCGACGAGGTGGAGCGCATCCACCCCTATTCGGAATGGGCCCGCAAGTCGCTGATCATGTCGGCCTATTCGAACTACGAATCGCAGCGCTATACCGACGCGATCTCCTCGGCGCGGCGCTACGTCACGCTCTATCCGGGCACCGACGATGCGGCCTATGCGCAATACCTGATCGGTGAATCCTACTACAATCAGATCGCCGATGTCGGCCGCGATCAGGAACGGTCCGAAAAGGCGGCCGTCGCCTTCCGCGAACTGATCGAGAAATATCCAGAATCGGAATACGCGGTCGACGCGCGCGGCAAACTCGAGGTCGCCGAGGACCAGCTCGCCGGCAAGGAAATGGAGATCGGCCGCTACTATCTGACCAAGCGCCAGTATCTGGCCGCGGTCAACCGCTTCAAGACGGTGGTCAGCGACTACCAGACGACGCGGCATATCGAGGAGGCGCTGCATCGGCTGACGGAGTCCTATTATTCGCTGGGTCTGGTGTCCGAGGCCCAGACCTCGGCGGCGATCCTCGGGCACAACTATCCCGACAGCCAATGGTACAAGGATTCCTACGCGCTCTTGTCGCAGGGCGGCTACGAGCCGCAGGTCAATGACGGCAACTGGCTGAGCCGGATGTACCGCAAGGCCACCGGCGCGTTGTGAGAGGGCGATGCTCGCCGCCCTGTCGATCCGCGACATCGTCATCATCGACGCGCTCGATATCGGTTTCGGGCCGGGCCTGAGCGCGCTGACCGGCGAGACCGGCGCCGGCAAGTCCATCCTGCTCGATTCGCTGGCGCTGGCACTCGGTGGCCGGGGCGACGCGGCCCTCGTCAGACGCGGCGCCGAGCGCGGCCAGGTGACGGCCGCCTTCGACGTGCCGATGGATCACCCGGCCCGCGCGATCCTCACCGAACACGGCATCGACAGTGACGGCGATATCATCCTGCGGCGGATGCAGGCAGCCGACGGGCGCACGCGCGCCTTCGTCAACGACCAGCCGGCGAGCGTCCAGCTGATGGGGCAGGTCGGCGCCCTGCTGGTCGAGATCCATGGCCAGCACGACAGTCGCGCGCTGGTCGATCCGGCCGTGCATCGCGGCCTGCTCGACAGTTTCGGCGGGCTGGCCGGAGAGGTTACCGCCGTCGGCGCGGCCTGGCGGGCCTGGCGGAAGGCCGAAACGGCGCTTCACGATGCCGAGGCCGCGCTGGAGCAGGCAGCCTCCGAGCGCGACTATCTCCTGCATGCCGCCGACGAGCTTGAGAAGCTCGATCCGCAACCGGGCGAAGAGCAGCATCTGGCCGAGCGCCGGCAGATCATGATGCAGGCGGAGAAACTGACCGAGGATCTGGGCGAGGCCGGCGAGGCGGTCGGCAGCGGTTCGGCCGTGCCGCTCCTGTCGGCGGCGCTCAGGCGGCTGGAACGGCGCGCGCCGGACCTGCCCGAATTGCTCGAGCCGGTCGTCCATGCGCTGACCCGCGCGCTCGATGGGCTTGAGGATGCCCGCTCCGCCGTCGAACGGGCCCAGGCCGAGGCCGCCTTCGATCCGCGCGAGCTGGAGACGGCGGAAGAACGCCTGTTCGCACTCAGGGCCGCTGCCCGCAAGCATCAGGTCGATGTCGAGGGGCTTGCGGCCCTGCGCGCGCGCATGCGCCAGTCGCTCGACGAGCTGGAGATGGGGCAGGAGCAACTCGACGCCCTGCGTGCGGCCGCGGCGGAAGCGCGGTCGACCTATGACAGCCGCGCGGGCGCCTTAAGCGCGGCGCGGCAGGCGTCAGCCTTGCTGCTTGATCAGGCGGTGATCGCCGAACTTGGGCCGTTGAAGCTCGACCGGGCCCGGTTCGAGACCCGCATCGAGACCCGCGCCGACCTGGATGGCCCGACCGGCCGCGACCGGGTGGAGTTCTGGGTCGAGACCAATCCGGGCAGCCATCCCGGCCCGCTGTTGAAGGTCGCCTCCGGTGGCGAGCTGTCGCGGTTTCTTCTGGCGCTGAAGGTCGCGCTTGCCGACCGGGGCAGCGCGCCGACGCTGGTCTTCGACGAGATCGACACCGCGGTGGGCGGCGCCGTCTCCGATGCGATCGGCGTGCGGCTGCAGCGGCTGGCGGGCACCGTGCAGGTGCTCTCCGTCACCCACGCGCCGCAGGTCGCAGCCCGCGCCGACCAGCACCTGCTGATCCGCAAGGAGGCCGGCGCCGAAATCGTGTCGACACGGGTCGATGCCTTGAGCGACAAGAAGCGCCGGGAGGAGATCGCCCGGATGCTCGCCGGCGCCACGGTGACCGACGAGGCGCGCGCGGCGGCAGGCCGGCTTCTGGCGGAATCCGGGTGACACGGCATGATGGGGCAGCCATGAGCGGGGGCATCGATCTGAAAGCCGTCGGCGATCTGAGCCGCGCGGAGGCCGTCGCTGAACTGGAGCGGCTTGCCGGCGAGATCGCCGCGCATGACCAGCGCTACTATCAGGATGATGCGCCGAGCGTGTCGGACGCCGACTACGATGCGCTGCGCCAGCGCAACGCGGCGATCGAGGCGGTGTTTCCCGATCTCGTCCGCGACGACAGCCCCTCGAAGCGGGTGGGGGCCGCGCCGGCGGAAAAGTTCAGCAAGGTGCGCCACGCCGTCCCCATGCTGTCGCTGGGCAATGCCTTTTCGGAGGAGGACGTCGCCGAATTCGTCGAGCGCATCCGCCGCTTCCTGAAGCTTGACGCGGAGACGCCGGTCACCTTTACGGCTGAACCGAAGATCGACGGCCTGTCGGCGTCGCTGCGCTACGAGAACGGCGTTCTGGTGCAGGCGGCGACCCGCGGCGACGGCGAGACCGGCGAGGACGTCACCGGGAACATCGCGACCATTGCCGAGATCCCGAAGCATCTTGAAGGCGAAGGCTTCGGCGCTGTCTGCGAGGTGCGCGGCGAGGTCTATATGAGCCATGCCGATTTCACCGACCTCAACGCCCGCCAGGAGGCGGACGGCAAGCCGGTCTTCGCCAATCCGCGCAATGCCGCCGCCGGCTCGCTGCGCCAGCTCGATGCGGCGATCACGGCGGCGCGGCCGCTGAAATTCTTCGCCTATGCCTGGGGCGAGGCGAGCGCGCTGCCCGCCGGCAGCCAGTGGGGCGTGCTGGAGGCGTTCAGGGCCTGGGGCCTGCCGACCAATCCGCTCACCCGGCGGGTGTCGTCGGTTGCCGAGATCATGGATTTCTACCGCGAAATCGAGGCGGACCGGGCGCGGCTCGGCTACGATATCGACGGGGTGGTCTACAAGGTCGACCGGCTCGACTGGCAGACCCGGCTCGGCTTCGTCTCGCGCAGTCCGCGCTGGGCGATCGCGCACAAGTTTCCCGCCGAGAAGGCGACGACGATCCTGGAGGCGATCGAGATCCAGGTCGGCCGCACCGGCGCGCTGACACCGGTTGCCAAGCTGAAACCCGTCACCGTCGGCGGCGTCGTCGTGTCCAACGCGACGCTGCACAACGAGGACGAGATCGCCCGCAAGGACGTGCGTATTGGCGACACGGTGATCGTCCAGCGGGCCGGCGACGTCATCCCGCAGATCCTCGGCGTCGTCGAGGGCACGCCGCGCGGGTCCGAACCTTACCAGTTTCCGACGACCTGTCCGATCTGCGAAAGCCATGCAGTGCGGGAAATCAATCCGCGCACGGGCAAGGAGGACGTGGTCCGTCGTTGCACGGGAAGCCTGATCTGCCCGGCCCAGGCGGTCGAGAAGCTCATTCATTTCGTCTCCCGCAACGCCTTCGACATCGAGGGGCTGGGCGCCAAGCAGGTCACCGCCTTCTTCGAGGAAGGGCTGATCAAGACGCCGGCCGACATCTTCACGCTGGAGGAACGCGACCGAACGTCGCTGAAGAAGCTCAAGGACAGGGAGGGCTGGGGCTCGACCTCGGTCGCCAATCTGTTCGCGGCGATCGACGAGCGGCGCGAGATCGATCTCAATCGCTTCATCTTCGCGCTTGGCATCCGCCATATCGGCGAGACCACCGCGAAGCTGCTGGCGCGCCACTATGGCACCTTCGCGGCGCTGCGCGCTGCCGTTGCGGAGGCCGCCGGCGGCGCCGAGACGGAGGCTTATCAGGCGCTGCTTGCGATCGACGGGATCGGCGCCACGGTCGTCGAGGCCTTGGTCGACTTCTTCGGCGAACCGCATAACGAGACGGCGATCGACAAGCTGCTTGAGGCCGTCACGCCGCGCGAGGCGGAACAGCCGGAGAGCGCCGAGTCGCCGGTTTCGGGCAAGACGGTCGTCTTCACCGGCTCGCTTGAGAAATTCACCCGCGACGAGGCCAAGGCGATGGCGGAGCGGCTCGGGGCGAAGGTTGCGAGTTCGGTATCGAAGAAGACCGATCTCGTCGTCGCGGGGCCGGGCGCCGGCTCGAAGCTGAAAAAGGCGACCGAGTTGGGCATCGAGGTCATCGACGAGGATGGCTGGCTGGAGCGGGTGGGGTAGGTTGTGCTGGATTTCGAGATCGCCTCCGGCGCTCTCGAAGCCGCCCTTTCGGGCGGCGCCCCCTCACCCCAGCCCTCTCCCGCGAGGGGAGAGGGAGTGCTGCGGCCGTGCTGTTTGGCTCCAACGCTTCGCAAACAGCAAGGCGTATCAATTTAACCGCATACAATGCCGTTAACGCCCCCTCTCCCCTTGCGGGAGAGGGTCGGGGTGAGGGGTAAATCGCTTTGGCCGGCTCGATGCCGGCCAAAGCGATACCGACCGCAACGCAAACGATAGCCATTTCTCCCAGGTCGCGCGGCCCAAACAACAGCAATTCTGTTCAAGATTTTCGCGCCAAGCCCGACTATCTTCTCCACCATGAGAGCGATGGAACAGATCGAGGCGCTTGCGCTGTCCGGCGATCCGGGCACGGAATCGCGCCTGGCCGACGAGGCGCAATACTGGCGGGCCGAGCGCTATGACGGGCTGGAATGCCTCGCCGCGCGCTTTTCCAACCATCGCTACACACCCCACACTCACGATACCTACGTTGTCGGTGCGATCCTGTCGGGCTGTGAAACCTATATGCTGAACGGCGTGCGCTGCTATGCGCGGCCGGGCGACGTCTGCTTCGTCCATCCAGGCGACGTCCATGACGGCGAGCCGCATGGCGACAGCTACGCCTACCGCATGTCCTATCCCGACGTCGGCCTGATCCAGGACGTTGCCTCGGAGCTGACGGACAGGCGCGTCCGCGAGATCCCGCATTTCCCCGCGCAGGTCGTCCATGACCCGGGCACCGCGCGCGGCTTCATCGCGGCCCATTGCGCGCTCGGCTCCGGCGACACGCTGGCCGGCGACGAGCGCTTCGTTGCAGCGCTCGCCGTCATGCTGTCGCGCCATGCCCGGCTCGGCGCGCCCAAGCCCGTCGGCCGCGAAGGCGGACCGGTCGGCCGCGTGCGCGACTTTATCGACGGGCACTATGGCGATGATATCGACCTTAAGCGGCTCGCCGGCGTCGCGGGCTTGAGCCGGTTTCACCTGATCCGCGCGTTTCGCAAGGAAACCGGCATGACGCCACATGCCTGGCTGACCGATCGCCGGGTGCGCGCGGCCCGGCCGCTATTGATGGCCGGCAAGAGCCCGGGCGCGGTCGCGGCGCAATGCGGCTTTGCCGACCAGAGCCACCTGACGCGCGCCTTCAAGGCCAGGGTCGGGGTGACGCCCGGCCGGTTCCGCAGGGCAAGCCTGGAAGCGGCCACCCGCCATGCCGCCTGAGACGATGTCCGATGCCAGGGCATCGGCGCTGGCGGTCCTGCCCGCGATCATCGCCATGATCCCGTTTGCCCTGCTGCTCGGCGCGCTGGCGGCCCAGAAGGGCCTGTCGCCGCTGGAGATGGCGCTGATGAGCGCGCTCGTCTTCGCCGGCAGCGCGCAGTTCGTCGCAATCGACATCTGGACCGAGCCGGCGCCCTGGGTGCTGCTGACGGTGACGGCGCTGCTGATCAATTCCCGGCACCTGCTGATGGGCGCCTCGCTTGCCCCGAAGATCCGGCATTTCGGTACCGGCGCAAGCCTCGTCGCGCTGTTTTCCATGGTCGACGAGACCTGGGCGCTGTGCGAGCAGCGGGCCCGGTCGAGGCGGACGACCTTTGTCTACATGGTCACGATGGGCGCGGTGCTCTGGGTCAACTGGGTCGCCTTCACGACGCTTGGCACCTTCGTCGGCGCGCTGATCGGCGATCCGGCCGCCTACGGCTTCGATTTCGCCTTTTCCGCCCTGTTCCTGACCCTGATCGTCGGGCTGTGGCGCGGCGCCGCGAGCGGCGTCGCCATCGCGGCCAGCGCCGTTGCCGCGACCGGGTTCCATCTCGCCTTCGAGGGGCCCTGGTATATCGCCGCGGGCGGCATCGCCGGTGCGCTTGCCGGGGCGCTCTACGGGCCCTCCGGCGATCTCGTCACGGAGGCCGGTGAATAATGATGTCCGAGGCGCTCAGCGTCGATCCGCTGGTGCTGCTGGCAATCGCCGGCATGGCCCTCGTCACCTATGCGACCCGTGTCGGCGGCTGGCTGGTGACCCGGCGCATGGTGCTGACGGGCCGGATGCGGGCGGCGATGGACGCGGTGCCCGCCGCCGTGCTGACCGCCGTCATCGTGCCGATGGTGCTGGCGACAGGACCGGCGGAGACGCTGGCTGCCGGCCTGACCGTGCTGATGAGTCTGCGGCTGCCGCGCCTGCTCACCGTGGCGCTCGGCATGGCCGCCGTGGTGGGCCTGAGGGCGCTGCTTTATTAGGTCATAGACTTAATAAAAATTGACGGATACCGATGGTCGCTTTCGAAAACTGATCCTACGATCTCGTGGGCTGGCAATGTGGTGAAATCGGTCCTCAGGCCTGACTCGTCAAGTCGGCAGGATATTCGGTTTTGCAACCTCTAAAAGCTTGGCTTTGACCCGCGCTATCAACGCATGATTGGAAACATCTAAACATTCGATCGCATAGTGTTGGGCAGACTTGAGAATTGCTTCGTTGTCTCTGACGGACCGTTCCAAAAATACATCGACTAGAGAACGATGGCTGGGGTCGAGATCCGCATAATTGCAGGTGTTGTAGATGCGCTTCCGTAAAAAATCAGGGGGTGCAAAGAGGCAATAGCATGTATTTTCAGACTTTGGCAGTCTGGCTAAATACTCCGGCCGAAGGGCGGATCCTTCAAGAATACAATAGTTTTTAGTCCGAAGGCGGTGCTGTAATAAGTTCTCTATTCTCGGACACATGTTTTCGTAGTGGAGCAACAAGAATGTGAATATGCTTTCGTCTGATAACTCTGTGTAGAATTCTGCGACATGCGGGAGAACGTCCGGCCATGGCCGGCCTGGGTGGCGCGCCATATTGTCGGTCGAAAGCACTTCCCATCCTAGCTGCTCTCCCAGCTGAAAACTTAGAGTCGACTTTCCGACGTGTGATGCCCCTCCGATAAGAATGTTCGAAATTTTATGCTCCATATCGTTCTGATTAGCGGACAGATACATCGGTTATCGATTGCTTCAATCGGCTTGGGCCCTAAAAAATCGCCCGGCCGCGTGTTTCCAGGAGCCTTGAGGCGGCGATCGAGAGCAGGGCGGCCAGCGCGAAGAACCAGATGCCCGGTAGCGCGAAGGCATCGGCAAGGCCCGATCCCTTGATGGCGAAGACCACCAGCGCCAGCACCAGAACGTCGAGCATCGACCAGCGGCCGAAAAAGCCGGCGAGCCGGACGGTCGCCGCCGGCATGCCGCGCCCCTCGATGCGGCCGAGCGAGAGATGGCCGAGAACGAGCAGCTTTACCGCCGGAAACAGCACGGAGAAGACGCCGAGCACGATCGCGAGGAAGTATTCGCGCGCTTCAAACAGCGCCAGCACGACGCCGACCAGCGAATGGCGCTCCGACAACAGGAAGAAGCGGCGGAATTCGAGCGACGGCAGGAAGAGGCCGAGCACCAGGCAGACCGCGGCGACCAGCACGATGAGACCGGGCCCGTAGCGCCGCCACCATCCGCCAGAGGGCAGTCGGTCGGGCAGTCGGTCGGGCAGCCGGTTGGTGACCGGGTCTTCGGTTGTGCCTGCCGCTGGTTTTTCCGGATTGCTCATCGCCTCCCCATGTGGCTATCTCCCGCGCACTGTCAACCGATACCCTGGAGGCCGGCATCTTTCGCGTTAGACTCCCCGCAGCCGACATGGCCGAGGCCGACCGGCTGTCCGATGCGCTGCGCTATGCCCTTCGCCCGGAGACGGAGGCCGCCGGCATGATCGAAACGGAGGCGGGCTGGCTTGCCGAGGCCTTCTATACCGAGGAGCCGGACCTCACCGACCTTCGGGCAATCGTCGTGCGAACGCTGGGCGAAGGCGGGGCCGACCGGCGGATCGATTGCATAGCGCTGGCCGACCGCAACTGGGTTAGGGAGAGCCTGGAAGCGATGCCGCCGGTCGATGCGGGCCGTTTCGTCGTCTACGGCCATCACGACCGGGACCGCGTGCCCGGTAACGCGATCGGCATCGAGATCGACGCGGGCCTTGCCTTCGGCACCGGCCATCACGGCACGACGCGAGGCTGTCTGATGGCGCTCGACCGGCTGTTGAAGCAGCGCCGGTTCCGCCGCCCGCTCGATATCGGCTGCGGCACCGGGGTGCTGGCGGTCGCGGCGGCGAAGGCGCTGAAATGCCCGGTGCTGGCGACCGATATCGATCCGGTGGCGGTCCGGATCACGCGTGAGAACGCGGCAAAGAACGGCGCGCACGGGCTCGTCCGGGCGGTCGTTGCCGACGGGGTCGGTGAAGTGTCGATCGCCGCGGGCGGGCCCTATGATCTCGTCCTGGCCAATATCCTGGCCGGCCCGCTGATCCGGCTTGCGCCGTCGGTCCGGCCGCTGGTTGCGCCTGGCGGTGTCGTCATCCTGTCGGGCCTGCTGACCCATCAGCGCCGTGCCGTCGAGGCGGCCTGGCGGGTGCGCGGATTCGTGCCGCTGTTCCGCATCGTGCTGGATGGATGGATGGCGTTGGCGTTGCGGCGCGCCTGACGCGCTTTGTGAGGGGAGCGGGCAAACAAAACCCCCGGCGCGGGGTCGCGGCCGGGGGTCTTTGTCGCGGAACGGGTCTCCCGGATCGATCCGGGGCTCCGTTACGGCGATTGCGGGTCAGCGTTTCACGCTGTCCCAACCGAGGATCTCGGCGCGGCTCAGGCCGTACTGGTTGAGTTCTTCATCGGTGTAGCTGGAAAGCGTGACGGACATCCGGTTGCGCGCCTCGCGTTCGCGCGCGGCGATGAAGCGCGCGAAGATGCGCTGCAGAAGTCCGCTCTTGCTGTCCCGGCTCTCGATTGCGATATCGGCCGGTGAATAGGCTGTGGTCATGATCAAGTCTCCTGGCGATCGGTGGCGATGTATACGCACCGTTGTTGGGCCTGAAAGTAAGCACTGCCGCCGGTCTGACCACCCGGGCAAACTCATGACAGATCTGCACCATTCGCATGCGCAAAAAATAAACGGTGCAGTGCACAACATTTGGTAACGAATTGCCCTCCTGGGCGCAGATTTAGGATTGTTTTCCCTGTTTGTGACAGTCGCGCGTCGGCTCCATGCCGATTGCTTATAGGGGCCATGCGCACTACGAAGGGGTATGTTCCAGTCCTTCGACGAAATCAGCGACAAAAGCCTCGGCGCACCGCGCCTGGCCCTGCTTCGCGGCGAATTGCGGGCCCGCAAACTGGACGGGTTTCTTATCCCCCGCTCCGATGCCCATCAGGGCGAATATGTGCCGGCGGCCGACGAGCGGCTGAAATGGCTGACCGGCTTTTCCGGTTCGGCCGGGCTGGCCGTCGTGCTGGCCGAGGCGGCGGCGATCTTCGTCGACGGCCGCTACACGATCCAGGTGCGCGAGCAGGTCGATACGGATGCCTTCGCGCCGCTGCATCTGATCACCGACGGCTATGACCGCTGGCTGGAGACGCACCTGACGCCCGGCGCCCGCCTCGGCTACGATCCGTGGCTGCATACGATCGCCGGCGTCCGGCGGCTTGAAAAGGTCGCCGAGACGACGGGCGCGGCCCTGGTCGCGGTCGACACCAATCCGCTCGACGCCGTCTGGGCCGACCGGCCCGCGCCGCCGCTTGGCGAGGTGGTTGTGCAGCCCGACGATCTCGCCGGCCGGGCCGCCGCCGACAAGATCGCCGCGATTCAAGCAACACTTGCCGCCGCTCAGGCCGACGCAACCGTGCTGACGCAGCCCGATTCGATCGCCTGGCTGTTCAATATCCGCGGCGCCGACATTCCGCATACGCCGACGCCGCTCAGCTTCGCCGTCGTTCCGGCCGGCGCGCGCCCGACGCTGGTCATCGACGGCCGCAAGCTCACCAACGCGTCGCGCGCGCATGTCGATGCGGTGGCCGACATCGCCGGGCCCGAGGCGTTTGCCGATCTTCTCGCTGCGGCGACGGGGCGGGTCCGGCTCGATGCGGCGACGACGGCGCGCTGGATCGCCGACCGGGTGGAGGCGGCCGGCGCCCGGATTATCGAGGGTGCCGATCCCTGCCTGCTGCCCAAGGCGACCAAGACGGATGCGGAGATCGATGGCGCCCGCGCGGCCCATCTGCGCGATGGCGTTGCGCTCTGCCGGTTCCTGGCCTGGCTCGACCGGGAGGCGCCGGGCGGCGGCGTCGACGAGATTTCGGCGGCCAAGGCCCTCGAGCGCTTCCGCGCCGAGACGGGCCGGCTCAAGGAGATTTCCTTCGATACGATCTCCGGCGCCGGCCCGAACGCCGCCATTCCGCATTACCGGGTGTCGACCCAGTCGAACCGGCCGTTGCGGGCAGGCGAGATCTATCTGACCGATTCCGGCGGGCAATATGTCGACGGGACCACCGATGTCACCCGCACGGTCATCGTCGGCGCGCCGAGGGACGATGTGCAGGGCCGGGAGATGCGCCGGCATTTCACGCTTGTCCTTAAAGGTCATATCGCCGTTGCGACCGCGCGTTTTCCCGATGGGGTGAGCGGTGCCCAGCTCGATACGCTGGCGCGCTATCCGCTGTGGCAGGCCGGGCTCGATTTCGACCACGGCACGGGTCATGGCGTCGGCAGCTACCTGTCGGTGCACGAGGGCCCGCAGCGCATCGCCAAGAGCGGGACGACGCCGCTGAAACCGGGCATGATCGTCTCCAACGAGCCGGGCTACTACCGGACCGGGGCCTATGGGATCCGGCTTGAGAACCTGGAACTGGTGCGGCCGGCCGAACCGGTCGATGGCGGCGAGAAGCCGCTTCTGTCCTTCGAGGCGCTGACGCTTGCGCCCTTCGACACGCGGCTCGTCGACCTTTTCGTGCTCGATCCCGGCGAGATCGCCTGGCTTGATGCCTATCACGCCCGGGTGCGCGCGGCGATCGGCCCGTTGCTCGAGGGCGAGGACAGGGCCTGGCTTGAACAGGCGACGGCGCCGTTGGCTGGGTGAAGGTTGGGGGGCGTGTAACCGGGACGGTTTCGCTTGACGCCGGCGTTGACGGGCCCTCACACGGCCCTTCGGGCCACCCTCTCCCGCCAAGGGGGAGAGGGTAAGAGTGCACCTGATGGGCCGGGTGAGGGTCGGGACCGTCCGGGAACGTGCGTTGAAGAGAGCATCCTTGTTTCAACAAGTCACGGCGGTGGCGTGTTGCCCGATCCGCCCAACGCGCTCTTACCCTCTCCCCTTAAGCGGGAGAGGGCGGCCCGAAGGGCCGGGTGAGGGCCAGTCTGCGGTTGCAGTGTGTCACCGCCCTGAAAAGCCTGCGACCGGTAAGCCCGACGCCAGCGGAACACATCCCGGCATGACGACAGCGCTGAGTGTGCTCGAACGCCGTCTCCCGAGCCCGAAACACCCGCTCCCACCAACAAAAAAGCCGCCCGGTCGGGCGGCTTTTCGATCCGAAGGCGGGACGCGCTTAGCGCGAGTAATACTCGATGACCAGGTTCGGCTCCATCATCACCGGATAGGGCACCTCGGAGAGGGCCGGAACGCGGGTCAGCGAGGCCGACAGCTTCTTGTGGTCGACGTCGATATATTCGGGAACGTCGCGCTCCGGGCTGTCGACCGCCTCGAGCACCAGCGCCAGCTCCTTGGAACGGTCGCGCACTTCGACGACATCGCCGACCTTCAGGCGGTAGCTCGGAATGTTGACGCGGCGGCCGTTGACCTTGACGTGGCCGTGGCTGACGAACTGGCGGGCGGCAAAGACGGTCGGCACGAACTTGGCGCGGTAGACGACCGCGTCGAGCCGGCGCTCCAGAAGGCCGATCAGGTTGGCGTTAGCGTCGCCGCGCATCCGCGAGGCTTCGTCATAGATGCGGCGGAACTGCTTTTCCGTGATGTTGCCGTAGTAACCTTTGAGCTTCTGCTTGGCCTTGAGCTGCAGGCCGTAGTCCGACGTCTTGCCGCGGCGGCGCTGGCCGTGCTCGCCGGGGCCGTATTCACGGCGGTTGACGGGGCTCTTCGGGCGACCCCAGATGTTCTCGCCCATGCGGCGGTCAAGCTTGTGCTTGGCCTGGATACGCTTCGACATTGTCTTCTCAGTCCTCAGTTTCGGCTTCGGGTTTGATCAAACCCGCTCCTCCTTTGCCGTTTCGAACAGGAACGGCTGACAGGCGAGAGGCAGTCGTGAAACACGATGCCGGCGAAAACCGGTGCCCTCACCACGGAAGCGGAAATGAAGACGCGGACCTCCCGGCCCGCGCTGGCGATTAGATATAGGCGCCGGGCGGCGCTGTCAATCAGGTGCCCTGTTTACAGGCGCTGGAAGCGGCTCGGCAAGCCTAAGGTCGAAGCGGGCGAGCAGCCGGCGCATCGCCGGTTCGTCGTCGACCGGTCCGGTGAAGCGGGCAAGCCGGTGTGGCGGTGCATCCGGATTGGAAGCGGGCAGCAGATCGCAGACCCGGCGGGCAATTGCCGGGGCGGGGTCGAGCCAGAGGACCGGCCAGGGCGCAACGTCGACAAGCCGGTCGGTGATCAGCGGATAATGCGTGCAGCCCAGCGCAACCACAT
Source organism: Tepidamorphus sp. (assembly GCA_028280885.1). GTDB lineage: Bacteria > Pseudomonadota > Alphaproteobacteria > Rhizobiales > Tepidamorphaceae > Microbaculum. The sequence goes on along the minus strand of JANQKY010000080.1, from coordinate 31,775 downwards.
CGGTGCGGCTTGCGCCCGTTTCGACGAAGGCCGGCGCGATCTCCGCGCGAAGGTCGGCATCGGCGACGCACACGCCATGCATGATCGCTTCGGCCTGTTCGGCCAGCCGCGGCGCGCCGACAAGCGTCACGGCGACATCGGTGGCGAAGGAATTGATCAGCGCCTGCGTGTAGTCGCGCTTCACCGTGCCCGGGGTGGCGAGCACGCTGACAAGGCCCGACCGCGTGCGCTCGGCGGCCGGCTTGATCGCCGGAACGGTGCCGACGAAGGGGAAATCGTATGTCGCCCGCAGATAGGGCAAGACCAGCGTCGTGGCGGTGTTGCAGGCGATGACCGCCAGGTCGGGACGGTGTTCGGCAGCGACCGCGTCGAAGACCGCCAGGGTTCGCCGGACCACATCGGCCGCGTCGCGCGGTCCGTAGGGAAAGCCCGCGGTATCGGCGACATAGGTGATGTCGGCGTCCGGCCGGGCGGCGCGGATTTCCTTCAGAACCGACAGGCCGCCGAGGCCTGTATCGAAGACGGCGATATGGGGCATTTACGGGTTCGTGGTGGAGGAACTGTCCTGTCTGCCCTGTCTTATGCGGGGGACGGCCCGGTGCCAACCGGTTCGGGGAGGGAAAAGACCGGCTGGGGATCGCGGATGCCCTTCATCCGGAAGGCGCCGAGCGGTTTGCATCCCTCCAGATAGGCGGCGGCCGCAGCCGAGCAGACCAAGTCGTCGCCGGTCTCGCCGCTGACCTTCATCAGCCGGGCGGCCATGTTGACGCCGGGACCGATCGCGGTGAAGTCGAGCCGGTCGCCGCCGCCGATATTGCCATAGGCGACCGGGCCGACATGGATCGCGGCGCGATAGGGCAGGCGCTGCTCCGGCGTCTCGGCAAAGGCGGCCTCGGCCCGTTCCAGCGCGGTGCGCGCGGCCCGTACGGCTTGAGCCTCGGCATCGGCTTCGGCCTCGCCGTTCTCGCCGACGGGAAAGATCGACAGCACCTCGTCGCCGATGAATTTCAGCACCTCGCCGCCGGCCTCCGTGACGGCTGCGACGATCACGTCGAAGAAACCGTTGATGCGGGCGATCGTCTCCTCCGGCGGCAGGTCGCCGGTCATCTGGGTGAAGCCCTTGATGTCGACGAACAGGATCGCCGGCGTGATCTTCTCGAAATCGCCGCGGGTGATGTCACCTTCCAGCACCCGGCGGCCGCTGTTGCGCCCGACATACGCCGACAGCAGGCTCGCCGCATTCAGGCGCAGCATGTAGATCTCGGTCAGCCGCGCAAGCGGCGCCCTGAGGCTTTCCAGCGCGCTCGCCTGATCGTCGGAAAAGCCGCCCGGCGCGCCGGTTGCCCAACTCACGCCATGGGTTTCGCCGGTGGTATAGACGAGCGGCTCGATCAGGTAGTCCGTCATGCCCTCGTCCCGGATTTCGAGCACGTCGGAGAAGGGCGGCAGGTCGTTGTCGCGTTCGAAGCGGCAGCGATAGGCCTTGCCGGTCTCCATCACATGGACCGCGATGGAATTCCTGAACATGGGTTGCCGGGCAAGCGTGTGATCGGCCTCGCGGACATGCAGCGGCTTGCCGCGCCGCCAGTAGAAGGCCCGGCCCTTGGTGTTTGGATGCAGGGTGAAGATGAACAGCGCGAAACGCTCGATCGGCACGCCGGCTTCGAGCAGCCGGTCGCACATCGTGTTGATGATATCGGCCGCCCTGGCCGACGGGCGCGCGCCATCGATCATCCAGTCGCGCAAGGCTGTCAGCGCGGCCTGATCGACCTGTCCTTCCGGGACATCGTTCATGACGCGATCATAGCAGAAACCGAGTACGCCGGGATATCAGTGCCCGGTATCGGCACGCCGCGTCTTCAGTTCGCTCAAGGCCCGTATGACGCCGCGCAGGGAGCGGACCTCCTGCTCGGTCAGTTCGGCCTTCAGGAAGATCGTCCGCAAGTTGCGCACCATCGACGGCCGCTTTTCTTCCGGAAACAGGAAGCCGGCCGTGTCGAGCTCGCCTTCCAGATGTTCAAACAGGCGTTCCAGATCCGCCTTCGGCGCAAGCGGCGGCAGCTCGGCGCGCGGCCGCCCGCCTTCCAGGCCGCGGGCGCGGAACCAGGCATAGCCGGTCAGCAGCACCGACTGGGCGAGGTTGAGCGAGGCGAAATCCGGATCGGTCGGGAAGGTCACGATCGCGTCGGCCAGCGCGATGTCATCATTGTCGAGGCCGGCCCGCTCGCCGCCGAACAGGATGCCGGCGCCTTCGCCCGCGTCGATCCGCCCGGCAAGCCGCGTGGCGGCCGCCTCGGCGTCATGCACCGGCTTCGCCATCTCGCGGGGGCGGGCGGTGGTCGCCAGCACCAGACCGAGATCGGCGATCGCCTCGGCGGTCGAGGCATAGAGGCGCGCGCCGTCGATCACCCAGTCCGCTCCGGAGGCCGAGGCCCGCGCCTGTTCGCTCGGCCAGCCGTCGCGCGGATTGACGAGGCGCAGGTCGGAGAGCCCGAAATTCGCCATGGCGCGGGCGACCATGCCGATATTCTCGCCAAGCTGCGGGGCGACGAGGATGACGGCGGGGGCGGGCGCTCTTTCAGAAACAGGAGAACTGGAATCGCTCATGGCCTGCTCATAGCATCGTCATTCTATCTAGGCGACAAGTCGCATCGCAGACGGCTTCAAACCCGGCAACGGGGGTGCTATACGGGCCGCGACATCCACCGTCGGGGCGCCGCTTGCGGCCGACCCGGCATTCCCGCGCAAAATTCCATATACGCAGGCGAGGCTTTAGATCCCATGGCGAAAATCAAGGTCGACAATCCGGTCGTCGAGCTCGACGGCGACGAGATGACCCGCATCATCTGGCAGCTCATCAAGGACAAGCTGATCCACCCTTACATCGATGTCGACCTGAAATACTACGATCTGGGCATCGAGCATCGCGACGCGACCGACGATCAGGTGACGGTCGACGCCGCCGAGGCGATCAAGCAATACGGTGTCGGCGTCAAATGCGCGACGATCACGCCGGACGAGGCGCGCGTCGAGGAATTCGGTTTAAAGCGCATGTATCGCTCGCCGAACGGCACGATCCGCAACATCCTGGGCGGCGTCATCTTCCGCGAGCCGATCATCTGCGACAACGTTCCGCGCCTGGTGCCGGGCTGGACCAAGCCGATCATCATCGGCCGTCACGCTTTCGGCGACCAGTATCGCGCCACCGACTTCAAGTTCCCCGGCGCCGGCACGCTGACCATCAAGTTCGTCGGCGAGGACGGCGAGACGATCGAGCACGAGGTGTTCCAGGCGCCGGGTTCGGGCGTCACCATGGCGATGTACAATCTCGACGCCTCGATCCGCGATTTCGCCCGCGCCTCGATGAACTACGGCCTCAATCGCGGCTATCCGGTCTATCTGTCGACCAAGAACACGATCATGAAGGCCTATGACGGCCGCTTCAAGGATCTGTTCCAGGAGGTCTTCGACGCCGAGTTCGCCGACAAGTTCGCCGCCAAGGGCATCACCTACGAGCACCGGCTGATCGACGACATGGTCGCGGCCGCGCTGAAATGGTCGGGCGGCTATGTCTGGGCGTGTAAGAACTATGACGGCGACGTGCAGTCCGACACGGTGGCGCAGGGCTTCGGCTCGCTCGGCCTGATGACGTCCGTGCTGATGTCGCCGGATGGCCGGACGGTGGAGGCCGAGGCCGCCCACGGTACGGTGACCCGCCACTATCGCCAGCATCAGCAGGGCAACGAGACCTCGACCAACTCGATCGCCTCGATCTTCGCCTGGACGCGGGGCCTGAGCCATCGCGCCAAGCTCGACGACAACGAAGCGCTCGCCAAATTCGCCGCGACGCTGGAGAAGGTCTGCGTCGACACGGTCGAATCCGGCTTCATGACCAAGGACCTGGCGCTGCTCGTCGGCCCCGACCAGAAATGGCTGACGACCACCGGTTTCCTCGACAAGGTCGACGAGAACCTGCAGGCCGCGATGGCTTAGCAGGCGTAGCCTGATGCGCGGGGCCTGACCGGCGCGGCCGGCGGGCTGAATAACGGAATACAATCGAGGGCGCGGCGTGGTCGCGCCCTTTTTTATGGCGCCAGCCGTCGCGCGAAGATCCGGCGTCAGTCCTCAGGCTGTTTCGCCCGGATAACATCCCGCTCCTGCTCGAGGCGGCGCGTCACCGTCTCTTCGGGATAGCCGAGCCCGGTCAGTATGCGGCCGGCCAGTTGCAGGCTGCCTTCCATGGCCTCCTGGACGACATCGTCGGCGCCGATGTCGGCGAGCAGGGCGGCATGCTCGGCGTCGCGGGCGCGGGCGTAGATCGGCACGTCCGGCCGGGCGTGGCGGGCGGCGCGGACCATGTGTTCGGCCTTTTCGGTCGAATCGACCGTCACGATGAAGGCGCGGGCCCGGTCGGCGCCGGCCCGGTCGAGGATCTCCTCGCGGCCGGCATCGCCGAAGAAGATCTGCCGGCCGGCCTTGCGCTCCTTGCCGACCAGCCGGGCGTTCTGGTCGATCGCGACGAAGGGCACGTTCTGCGATTCCAGGATCGCGGCGATTGAGCGGCCGACCCGGCCAAAGCCGCCGATGATGACGTGCCCCTCCAGGTCGCCGACCGTTTCCTCCGACGAGGCCGCCTCGTTGGAGGCCTTTTCCAGCCGCTCGCCGGCCGAGCGGCCAAGCCGCGACAGGAGCGGTGTCACCGCCATGGTCAGGCCGATCACGACCAGCAGGAACTGGCTCGCCTCGGCCGAGATGACGCCGTTCGACCCGGCGAGCGCGAAGACGACGAAGCCGAATTCGCCGGCCTGGGACAGGAGAATCGCGGTCTCGGCCGCCTGCGGCACGGGAACCGAGAAGACGCGCGCGGCGAGAAAGGCCGCCACCGTCTTGATCGCGACCAGGCCGACGACGGCCAGCAGGATCCAGAAGAAGAAATCGGCGACGACGGCCAGATCGATGCTCATGCCGACGGTGGTGAAGAACAGGCCGAGCAGGAGGCCGCGGAAGGGATCGATATCGACCTCGATCTGATGGCGGTATTCGCTTTCGGCCAGTAGCAGGCCGGCCAGAAAGGCGCCGAGTTCCGCCGACAGGCCGGCCGCCTCCGTGCCGATCGCAGCGCCGATCACCGCGAGCAGCACGATGCCCATGATCAGGTCGCGGTTGCCGGTGAGCGCTGCCTGGCGCAACAGCGGGCGCAGCACGAGCCGGCCGATCAACAGGATCGCGGCGACCGCGATCGCCGCCTGGACGAGCGCGCGGCCGATCTCGATCCAGATATTGGCCTCCGAATCGGCCAAGAGCGAGACGATGACCAGGACCGGAACGACCATCAGATCCTGCATCAGGAGGATCGACAGCGACAGCCGGCCGGTCGGCGTGGCGAGCCGGCGCTCCTCGACCAGGGTCTGCATGACGATCGCCGTCGACGACAGGGCCAGCGCCAGGCCGACGACGAGGGCGAGCGGGCCGGGCTGGCCGATCAGCAGGGTGATGGTCGCGATCGATCCGGCGGCGAAGACGATCTGTGCGGTGCCGACGCCCAGAACGTAGCGCTTCATCTCCCATAGGCGGGTGAACGAGAGCTCCAGCCCGAGCACGAACAGCAGGAACACCACGCCGAGTTCGGCGAAGGGTTCGACCTGGTGCGGATCGTCGATGACGATAAGGCCGATCAGCGGGAAATCGAGCTGGAAGCGGCCGAGCCCGTAGGGGCCGACGACGATGCCCGCGACGATGAAGCCGAGCACGGTGCCGAGCCGGAAGTTGTGGAACACCGGCACGATGATGCCGGCGACGATCAGAAAGACGAGCGCGTCCTCAAGCCAGACCAGGTCTTCCACGCGTCTCCCCCTCGGCTAGCCGCCGGCCGTGATCGGGCCATCCTGTGGCCACCCCACGCGGCAGCGCCATCGCGATTCGCAGTCTAGCGGATCGGCCGGCGCCGCGCCGCCTCAAATCGCGCGTGGGCGGTCGATGGTGCCGTGTCAGGCAGCCGGCGCGGCCGCGCGCAGGCGCTCGGTGATGGCGGCGATCGCGGCGTCGCCCTTGCTGCCGTCCGGCCCGCCGGCCTGGGCCATGTCCGGGCGGCCGCCGCCGCCCTTGCCGCCGAGCGCGGCGGCGCCCTCGCGGACCAGATCGACCGCGCTGACGCTTTCCGTGAGGTCGTCGGTGACGCCGACGACGAGGCCCGCCTTGCCGTCCTCGTTGACGCCGACCACCGCGACGACGCCGGAGCCGAGCTTGCGCTTGGCATCATCGGCAAGGCCGCGCAGATCCTTTGGCTGGACGCCCTCGACGACCCGGCCGATGAATTTGACATCGCCGATCGACAGGATCTCCGGACCGGCCTCGCCGCCACCGCCGATCGCCAGCTTGCGCCGCGTGTCGGCCAGATCGCGCTCAAGCTTCTTGCGCTCCTCGATCAGGGCGGTGAGGCGCTGTTCGACCTCGTCGGGCGCCACCCGCAATTCGGTGGCAATGGCGCGCAGGCGCCGGTCCTGGCGGCTTAAGTAGTGGCGCGCGGCATCGCCGGTCAGCGCCTCCAGGCGGCGGACGCCGGCCGCGACCGCGCCCTCCGAGACGATCGCCACGACGCCGATATCGCCGGTGCGGCGCACATGCGTGCCGCCGCACAGTTCCAGCGACCAGGGGTGGTTGCTGTCGGCGCTGTGGTCGCTCTGGCCGTCCGCCACGGGCGGCAGGCCCATCGAGACGACGCGGACCTCGTCGCCGTATTTCTCGCCGAACAGCGCCATCGCGCCGAGCTCCATCGCCTCGTCGACCTCCATCACCCGGGTCGTCACGTCGTCGTTCTGCAGGACGACGGTGTTGGCGAGGTCCTCGATCGAGGCCATTTCGTCCTCGCCGACGGGCTTGGGATGGCTGAAATCGAAGCGCAGCCGGTCGGGGGCGACCAGCGAGCCCTTCTGGACGACGTGGTCGCCAAGCACCTGGCGCAGCGCGGCGTGGACAAGATGGGTCGCGGAATGATTGGCGCGGACGGCGGAGCGGCGGGCATGGTCGACCTCCAGCTCGAGCGGCTGGCCGATCGCGATCTCCCCCTCCTCGAGCCGGCCTATATGGGCCCAGACCGCGCCAAGCTTCTTCTGCGTGTCGGCGACGGAAAAGCGGACGCCGGCTGCGCGCATTTCGCCGGCATCGCCGACCTGGCCGCCGGATTCGCCATAGAACGGCGTCTGGTTGAGGACGACGATGCCGGTGTCGCCTGCGGCCAGCCGTTCGACTTCCTCACCGTCCTTCAGGATCGCCACGACCTCGCCCTCGGCGGTCTCGGTGTCGTAGCCGAGGAATTCGGTCGCGCCGACCCGGTCGCGCAGGGCAAACCAGACGGTCTCCGTCGCCGCCTCGCCGGAGCCGGCCCAGGCGCGGCGGGCCTCTTCCTTCTGCTTCGCCATCGCCGCGTCGAAGCCGGCGGTGTCGACGGTGATGCCGCGGCTTTTGAGCGCGTCCTGGGTCAGGTCGAGCGGGAAGCCGTAGGTGTCATAGAGCTTGAAGGCGACCGCGCCCTGCAATTCACCGCCCGACGGCATGTCGGCGGTGGCCTCGTTCAGGAGATCGAGGCCGCGGGCAAGGGTCTTGCGGAAGCGCTGTTCCTCCAGCTTCAGCGTGTCGGTCAGAAGCTGCTCGGCGCGGATGAGTTCCGGATAGGCGCGGCCCATCTCGGCGATCAGCACCGGCACCAGCTTCCACAACAGCGGCTCCCGGACGCCGAGGAGCTCGGCATGGCGCATGGCGCGGCGCATGATCCGGCGCAGGACGTAGCCGCGGCCCTCGTTGGAGGGCAGCACGCCGTCGGCGATCAGGAAGGAGGAGGCGCGCAGGTGATCGGCGATGACCCGGTGGCTGGGCTTGTGCCCCCCCTCGTCCGGCACGCCGGTCAGATCGACGGAGGCCTCGATCAGATGGCGGAACAGGTCGATCTCGTAATTGTCGTGGGTGCCCTGCAGGACGGCGGCGATGCGCTCCAGCCCCATGCCGGTGTCGATCGAGGGGCGGGGCAGCGAGACGCGCTCGTCCGCCGTCACCTGCTCGAACTGCATGAAGACGAGGTTCCAGATCTCGATGAAGCGGTCGCCGTCCTCGTCCGGGCTGCCGGGCGGGCCGCCGGGGATGTGGTCGCCATGGTCGTAGAAGATTTCCGAGCAGGGGCCGCAGGGGCCGGTCTCGCCCATCGCCCAGAAATTGTCGCTGGTGGGGATGCGAATGATCTTCTCCTCCGGCAACCCGGCGATCCGGCGCCACAGGTCGAAGGCCTCGTCGTCCTCGTGATAGACGGTAACGAGCAGGCGGTCCTTGTTCAGGCCGAATTCTCGGGTCACCAGGGTCCAGGCAAGCTCGATGGCGCGGTCCTTGAAATAGTCGCCGAAGGAGAAGTTGCCGAGCATCTCGAAGAAGGTGTGGTGGCGGGCGGTGTAGCCGACATTGTCGAGATCGTTGTGCTTGCCGCCGGCGCGCACGCATTTCTGCGAGGTGACCGCGCGCGAATAGGGCCGCGTCTCGGCGCCCGTAAAGACGTTCTTGAATTGCACCATGCCGGCATTGGTGAACATCAGGGTCGGATCGTTGCGCGGCACGAGCGGGCTTGAGGGGACGATCTCATGGCCTTGGCCTTGAAAATAGTCCAGAAACGCGGTGCGGATGTCGTTGACGCCGGTCATCGGGCGGTTCACCTGTCAGATGGGACCATGAATGCGGTTGTCCGAAATCGGAGGCGGAGCCCCGGGCCGGTCACACGCTATACGCGGCTGCGATCGACCTGTTCCGGACAAGCCGCGCCGGTTTTAGCCGGGCCGCCAGGCAGTGTCCACACGCGAGCGGCCGGTCGGGTAAGCGCGGACGAACAAAAACGGCGCGCCGGCCAAACCGACGCGCCATCCAATCCCAAGGCTCAATTCAAAGGTCTGCGTACCGAAAAGGCCGTTTTCCGGCCAACTCGGCCAAGCAGCGGTCCCAGCCGACGGCTGCCGGTCAGCCTTTCTTGCTGTTCTTGCCGGGGCGCGCATCGGCGGGCGCGTCGGCCGCAGCATTGGCGGGCGGCTCGACGAGGTTGACCGCAAGGCCGGCGCTTTCGCGGATCGACGTTTCGATCTCGTTTGCGATCTCGACATTGTCGCGCAGGAACTGTTTGGCGTTCTCGCGGCCCTGGCCGAGGCGCTGGCTGTCATAGGAGAACCAGGCACCGGACTTCTCGACCACGCCGGCCTTGACGCCGAGATCGAGCAGTTCGCCGGTCTTGGAGATGCCCTCGCCATACATGATGTCGAATTCGACCTCGCGGAAGGGCGGGGCGAGTTTGTTCTTGACGACCTTGACGCGGGTCTGGTTGCCGACCACCTCGTCGCGGTCCTTGATCGAGCCGATGCGGCGGATGTCGAGGCGGACGGAGGAATAGAATTTCAGCGCGTTGCCGCCGGTCGTCGTCTCCGGGCTGCCGAACATCACGCCGATCTTCATGCGGATCTGGTTGATGAAGATCACCATGGTGTTGGAGCGGGAGATCGAGCCGGTGAGCTTCCTCAGCGCCTGGCTCATCAGGCGGGCCTGCATGCCGGGCAGGGAATCGCCCATCTCGCCTTCCAGCTCGGCGCGCGGGGTGAGGGCGGCAACCGAATCGATGACGAGGACGTCGATCGCGCCGGAGCGGACCAGCGTATCGGCGATCTCGAGCGCCTGTTCGCCGGTATCGGGCTGCGAGATCAACAGGTCGTCGAGATTGACGCCGAGCTTGCGGGCATAGGTCGGGTCGAGCGCGTGCTCGGCATCGACGAAGGCGCAGATGCCGCCGCGCTTCTGCGATTCGGCGACCGTGTGCAGAGCGAGCGTCGTCTTGCCCGAGGATTCCGGGCCATAGATCTCGACGACCCGGCCGCGCGGCAACCCGCCGACGCCAAGCGCGATATCGAGCCCCAGCGACCCGGTCGGAATGGTGGCGATCTCCACCACCTTGCCGTCCTGGCCGAGCTTCATGATCGAGCCCTTGCCGAAATGGCGCTCGATCTGTCCAAGGGCCGCTTCCAGCGCCTTGCTCTTGTCCATACCGTCTCCTTCGACAAGGCGGAGGGTAGAATTCACCATAGATCGGCTCCTTATTTCACAGCCGCCCCGATTCTGACAGGGCCGATTGGGGTGTGGACGATGCCGCTTGTTGCGCGGGTTGATCAGATATGTACCCTGTTTGTTCCAGGAACGCAAGGGGAACATTTGCATGCGGGAACATTCTGGTCACGGCCGCGATACACCAGCGCCTGGTGATCTGGTCTTCGGGCCGGTCTTCGGGCCGGTCTGGGGGGCGGCGGTCAGCGGAACGGGATCGGATACATCAGACCGCCGTCGCGCCACAGGGCGTTCAGCCCGCGGTCCTGGGCAAGCTGTGTCTCGGGGCCGAGGTTCCGGTCGAAGATCTCGGCATAGTTGCCGACCTGGGACACGACCTGGTAGGCCCAGTCGCCCGGCAATCCCATGCGTGCGCCGGCATCCCCGGAGGCGCCAAGCAGGCGCCGGACCACAGGGTCCGCAGCCTGCCGCATGTCATCGATATTGCCGGAGGTGACACCCGATTCCTCGGCCTGGAGCAGGGCGAACACGGTCCATTCGACGATGTTGCGCCAATGATCGTCGCCCTGCCGCACGACCGGGCTGATCGGCACCTTGGAGATCACGTCGGGCAGGATCTCATGCGCCTCGGCCACCTCGACGCGAGTCAGCAGGGCGACGAGCGCCGACAGATCGCCGCCAACCGTGTCGCAGGTGCCGTTCTCGTAGGCGGCAACCAGTTCCGGCGCATATTCGAACGAGACGACGTCCAGGCTCAGCCCGTGCTTGTCCGCAAAGTCGAGCACGTCCAGTTCGTTCAGCGATTCGACGAAGACGCAAACCGTGCCGCCGTCGAGTTCCCTGGCGGAGGTGAGCGCGAGGGATTTGGGGGCGAGAAAGCCGGTGCTGTCGTAGAAAATCGGCTGGACGAATTCGAGGTCGTAGTCGAAATCGCGGGTCAGCGTCCACGCCATTCCGTAAAACAGGATATCGACATCGCCACCCTGCAGCGTCGTGTAGTTGTCTATCGTCGTCAGCGGCATGAAGACGACCTTCTCGGCATCGCCGAAGATGGCGGCGGCGACCGCGCGACAGACGTCCGCGGACAGGCCCTGCCAGCGGCCGCTGGCGTCCGGCCGGGAAAAGCCGGGCCGGCCATGGCTGACGCCGCAGACCAGATGTCCGCGCGCGCGCACCTCTTCAAGCGTCGAAGTCGGTTCGGCCGATCCGGCGACAGGCGCGGCACTCAATAAAAACATGAGGCCGATCAGGCTTAAGAACGGGCGTCCAAAACCATGTCCCATGTGCCCCCCACGGGTGAAAATCAGGGTAGTCCTTCGGGCGCGATCATCCTATCGCAAGCAAACGGGGGGTGTCACGGCCATGTTGGCCGGCCGGTGGCAGCGTTGTCAGGGTCGGAACCTTGCAAGGCCTCAACCCGAAATCACTTCCTTTACCGTGGCCGCCAGTTCCTTCAGGTTGAAGGGCTTGGCCAGGAAGTGGAACTGCTCGCCGCCGTCGAGGTTCTTGGCGAAGGCCTCCTCGGCATAGCCGGAGACGAAGATGATCTTCAGCTTCGGATTGCGCTGGCGCAGTTCCTTCAGAAGCGTCGGGCCGTCCATCTCGGGCATCACGACGTCGGAGACGACGAGATCGACCGTGCCGTCATGCTCGTCCATCCGTTCGAGCGCGGTGACGCCGGTATCGGCCTCCAGCACCGTGTAGCCGCGCGAGGCGAGCGCGCGGGCGGCGAAGGCGCGCACCGAATCCTCGTCCTCCACCAAGAGGATCGTGCCGCGGCCGCTCAGGTCCCTGGCGGTCTCGGGCGCGGCCTCCTTCGTCTCGGGCTTTGCCTCTTCCTGCCTGCGGATGTGGCGGGGCAGGTAGATCCGGAAGGTCGTGCCGCGATCGGGCTCGGAATCGCACAGGATGAAGCCGCCGGTCTGCTTGATGATGCCATAGACGGTCGACAGGCCCAGGCCGGTGCCCTTGCCGACCTCCTTGGTGGTGAAGAACGGATCGAAGATCTTCTCCAGCACCTCGGGCGGCATGCCGGTGCCGGTGTCGCTGACTTCAAGCCGCACATAGTCGCCGGCGGGCATGGTGCCGTCGCCGATCTTCAGGTCCTCGCCACGGGTCTCGTTGGCCGTGCGGATGGCCAGGTCGCCGCCCTCGGGCATGGCGTCGCGGGCGTTGACGGCAAGGTTGATGATGACCTGCTCGAGCTGGTTCAGGTCGGCCTTGACCAGCCAGGGATCGCGGTCGGCCTCGAGCTTCAGGTCGATCTTGGCGCCGAGCAGCCGGGCGAGCAGCACCTGCATGTCGGCCGACATCACGTCGGACAGCATCAGCACCTGCGGCCGCAGCGTCTGGCGACGCGAGAAGGCAAGCAGCTGCCGCACCAGGCCGGCGGCCCGGTTGGCGTTGTGCTTGATGTTCATGATGTCGTTGAAGGAGGGATCGGTCGGCCGGTGGTTTGCCAGCAAGAGGTCGGAAAAGCCGATGATCGCAGTCAGTACGTTGTTGAAGTCGTGCGCGATGCCGCCGGCGAGCTGGCCGACGGCCTGCATCTTCTGGCCCTGCGCGAACTGGGCCTCAAGCGCCTTCTGTTCGGTGATGTCGAGGGCATAGACGATCGCCGCCTCGCCGTCGCCATCCTCGACGGGGCTGACGAAGAAGCGGCCCATCCGGTTGGCGCCCGCCGCTATCGGCGCGTCGACCGGCTTGATCTCCGCCTGGCCGGAGAAGGCGGAGTCCAGCGCCTCGGTGAGCGCGGGGCGGTCGCTGTCGCCGACGCAGTCGCCGATTGCGCTGATCTTGGCGGGCGCGCCCGTCGAGGTGGCTGAAAACAGGCGGGCGAAGGCGGCGTTGGTGCGGCGGATGCGGCCGTCGCGGTCGATGGTGGCGATCGCCAGCGGCGTGTTGTTGAAGAACCGGGCGAACCGGACCTCGGCCGCCCGCACCGTCTCGGCGACATCGGCGCCGGCATCGCCGCCGGCGGAGCGGTTGAGCACCAGCGTGCGCGAGATGCCCGGATTGCCAGCGCTGTCGAAGGCGACCCGGTGCAGCAGCCGGACGGGCAGGGGATGGCCGTTGCGCTGGATCAGGTCGAGGTCGATCGTCTCGGTGCGCAATTCGCCGGGTGCCGGCTCGATGGCGCGCACCAGCGCCGCGCCGTCGCCGGAGACGACCTGGTCGAGCGTCAGGCTCGCCGTTTCCGTCTCCGCGATGTCGTAGCCCAGCCAGTCGGCGAGCGTCGCGTTCAGATAGCGCACGCGGCCGCCGGGATCGGCGGAGAAGAAGCCGGCCGGCGCGTGGTCGAGATTGTCGATCGCCCGCTGCAACTCGCGGAACACGTCCTCCTGGCGGACCCGGTCCTGGGTGATGTCGGCGACCTGCCAGAGGGTCGTGCCCTTCTGGCCGCCGCGCGGGGTCAGCGGCAGGACGCGGATGCGATACCAGGTGGCCCTGCGGTCGTCCGGCACGCCGGTTCCGGCGGCGGGACGCTCGATGCGGATTTCCTCTTCGGCGCGCCGCCCGGCGGCGGCGGCCCGCGACAGCCGGAACATCGCCTCCGAGGCATCGGCATCGCCGGCGAAGGCGCGTTCGACGCCGCGGATATCGGCGTCGCGTTCGGCATCCGTCAGGCGTTTGTAGGCGTCATTGGCATAGACGATCCGGCCGCCCTTGCCGGTGATCAGCATGCCTTCTGGAATGTCCTGCGAAATCACCTGACCGAAGCTGTCGGCCGGACGCCGGTCGGAAAAGCGGATCAGGCCGACGGCGGCGGCAAACAGCGAGAAGACGCCGATCACCGCCAGCAGCGCGAGCAGGCCGAGCACCAGCGGCCGGGCGTCCTCGCGGCCCATCAGCGCCAGCGCCAGCGCGATCGCGATGAAGGCCGCGGCCAGCAGCATGACCAGGCCGATCGAGCCTTCCTTTCGTGGCGTGTCGCTCACAGGCGCCTCGCTTGCCGGATGCTTGCCTCCAAGGGCCAGGGATCCTGACGGTCCGGCGGCCGTGTCAGGCAGAGACCCGTCCATACGTAGTTCGCTCATCGTCGTAATCCCAGGGTCACTTGCCAATGGGTCGGTTGCCAATGGGCGCCTGATCGGACCTCGAAACCATACGCGCTCCTGTTTATCCGATTCTTACCGGATTACCGGCCCGGATTACCGGCGATTCGACCGCCAGCTTCCGCGCGTCCTGGCCTGCATGACGTGGCCGATGATCTGCGCGACCGCCTTGTAGTGTTCGGGCGCGATGGCCGCGTCGACATCGATCGCCGCATGCAGGGTACGGGCAAGCGGCGGGTTCTCGATCACCGGCACGCCGTGTTCCTCGGCGACCTCGCGGATGGTCAGCGCGATCCGGTCGACGCCCTTGGCGACACAGACGGGTGCGGGCATGCCGGTTTCGTATTTGAGCGCGACGGCATAGTGGGTCGGGTTGGTGATCACCACGGTGGCGTCGGGCACCTCGGCCATCATCCGCTTGCGGCTGCGCTCGGCGCGCACCTGGCGGATCTTGGCGCGCACATGCGGATCGCCCTCGGTCTGCTTGAACTCGTCCTTCAGCTCTTTCAGCGACATGCGCTGGCGCTTCAGCCAGCTGTGCCGCTGCCAGGCATAGTCGAGGGCAGCCAGGATCGCCATGATCGCGACGACGCCGGCCAGCAGCTTGATCGACAGGATGCGGATCGTCTCCATCAGTGCCGCGGGATCCAGGGTGACGAGCCCGTCGAGCCGGTCGCGCTCCGGCCAGGCGATGGCGAACATGACGCCCGACACGATGACGAGCTTGGCGATCCCCTTGGCGAAATTGACGAGGCTCTGCACGGAGAACAGCCGCTTGAAGCCGGCGATCGGCGAGATCTTCGACAGTTTCGGCGTGACCGGATCGGCCGAGAACACCATCCGGTGCTGGATCGCGTTGCCGGCGATTGCCGCCAGCACGAGCGCGAGAAACGGCAGACCGAGGGCTGCGACGCCGGTCAGCGTGACCGTGATGAACAGCTCCTTGAGCGCGTAACCGTCCATCGGGATGGTGCCGAGATTGGCGAACAGGCCGGCGAAATCGGTCGACAGCGCGCTGCCCATCGTGCCGCCGAAGACGAGCACGATCAGGGTCGCGGCCGTCAGCACGAACCAGGTCGAGACCTCCTGGCTCTTGACCACGTCGCCGCGTTTCAGCGCCTCCTCGAGCTTTCGCTCGGTGGGGTCTTCCGTGCGTTCGGATTCGTCTTGCTGTTCCGCCATCGGGCCACCCGCCTATCGCGCGATGAAGGGCATGATCGACTTGCCCACATGGTCGAGATACCAGCCCATCATGCCGCCGATCAGCACGGCGAGCAGCAGGAAGCCGAGCAGGATGTTGGCCGGCATGGCGATGAAGAAGATCTGGATCTGCGGCATCAGCCGCGACAATACGCCGAGGCCGAGATAGAAGATCAGGCCGAAGGCGATGAAGGGCGCGGCGATCTGGACGCCGACGCGGAAGGTGCCGGCAAAGGTCATGATCGCAAGCTGCGCGGCATCCTCCACCGGCAGAACCGTGCCGGGCCTGAACAGGATGTAGGAATCGCGGATCGCGGCGATCAGCAGATAGTGCAGGTCGGTGACGAAGATCAGCGTGATCCCCAGCATCGACAGGAAGCTTGAGAACAGGGCGCCCTGCACCCCTTGCGTGGGATCGACGTTCTGGGCAAAGCCCAGGCCGACCTGAAAGGCGATGGTGGAGCCGGCCACCTGGATGCAGAAGGTGATCATCCGGGTGATCAGGCCGATCATGAAGCCGATCAGCATTTCCCCGATCAATAGCGTCAGCACTGTGCCCAGCGCCGGGGGCAGGGCGGGAAACTCGGAAAACACCACCGGATAGAGCACGAGCGCCAGCGCCAGCGCGAAGACCAGCCGCAGGCGGGTGGGAAAGCTGGTCTCGCCGAGCGCCGGCATCAGCATCAGCATCGTGCCGACGCGGGCGAAGATCAAAAGGAAGACGAAGGCCGCGTCGGGGAGAAAGGAGATCTGCATTCTGCCCTATTCGCTTTGGCCCGACCCCGGGACGCTCGATCGCTGCGTCAGCCGGCGGCGATCCGCTCGGCGATGCGCGTCATGTAGCTGCCAAGTGCCTCGCCCATGAAGGGCAGGGCGATGATCAGCGCAAGGAACATGGCGATGATCTTCGGCACGAAGACCAGCGTCATCTCCTGGATCTGCGTGAGCGCCTGGAACAGCGCGACGATCAGGCCGACGACGAGGCCGACGATCATCAGCGGGCTGGACACCTTGATCAGCACCCAGACGCCGTCACGGGCGATATCGAGAACCTCGGCGCCGCTCATGTTCGCTTGCCCCTAAATCGGCATCCGCAGAATTTCCTCATAGGCCGAAATCACCTTGTCGCGGATCGAGACCATCGTTTCCAGCGCCAGTTCGGTCTCGGCGACCGCGGTGACGACGCTGACCGGATCGGTCTTGCCGGAGATGCCGGCAAGGCTCGTCTGTTCGGCAATCTGGCCCGATTCGACAACCGATTCGACGGCGGACGTCACCATCTGGGCGAAATCCGGGGCGCCGGGCGCTGCCTCGCTGGCGCCGGTTTCGGGCTTGAGCGCGGTGTTGGCGGCGGTCGCGTAGGCTTTGGCAGCGAGGGCGGGGTTCATGATCTGCTCCAATCAGGCGCGAAGGATGTCGATGGTGCGCTGGATCATCGAGCGCGCCGACCGGACGATGTTGAGATTGGCCTCGTAGCTGCGCTGGGCCTGGCGCATGTCCGTCATCTCGACGAGCGAGTTGACGTTGGCGGTCTTGACGTAGCCCTTGGCGTCGGCGGCCGGATGGCCCGGCTCGTGGCGCAGCGAGAAGTCGCTCTTGTCGACGGCGATGCGCCCCGGCGTCACGACATGGGCGCGCAGTTCGCGGTCGAACTCCGCCTTGAAGGTCGGTATCTGGCGTCGGTAGGGATCGCCGCCGGCGGTGTTCGCCGTGGAGTTGGCATTCGCCATGTTCTCCGAGATGACCCGCATCCGGCCCGACTGGGCGCGCAGGCCGGTCGCGGCGATGAAGATACTCTTGATCAGATCCATGTCTTCCCCCAATCACGGACCCGCCCGACCGGATCCGCCTCAGCCCACGTCGCTTGCGGGCTCAGGCCCGCTTGCCGAGCGCCGTCCTCAACAATCCGATGCCGCGGCCGTAGAGGCTCGTGGCCATCTGGTAATCCAGCTGCGTTTCCGCGACCTTCATCATCTGTTCCTCGAGCACCACCGAATTGCCCGACGGCGTTATCTCGAACGACCCCGATTCATCCGCGCCCCACCGGTCCGCCCGATTCGGACCGGTGGCGATGTGCATCGCGTTCGTGCGCACCGTGTCGAGCGGCCTGACCCCGCCTGCCCGTGTGCCGGCGGGAAGCGCGAAGGTTTCGATCTCGCGGGCCTGAAAGCCCGGCGTATCGGCGTTCGCGACGTTTTCGGCCAGCACGGCCTGGCGCGCCTGAAGCCAGTTCAGGCGCGATTTCAGCGCGGAAAACAAGGGGATATCGGTTATCGCCACTGTTGCCCTCGGGGCCTGCTTGCTCCATTAGATGGGTACAGATTGCCGGCCACGTGGTTAACGAGTGGTTAACGCCGTTAACCGGTGATTAAGGTTGGAAACGGGAAAAGGTCCGGAATTCCAAGGGGTCTGGCGCGCCGCGTTAACCTTTTGTTAGCCTTGATCCCGGCAAATTTTGCCTGCATCTGTTAACGATGCCGATGCATGCGGACGGGCAAGCCGGCATTGCCTGCCGGCGGTCGAAGCTGGCGGGACGTTGGTAATGCAGCCTGTTGCTGATGCAGCTTGTTGGTAATGCAGCCGGGGGCGGGCTGGGGGACGAAGGAGGCAAGTCGGATGGATTTTGTCGAGGAACTGCTCGGTGTGCAGCTCAGTCTGCCGGCGCGATTCATCATCGCCTTCATCTTCGTCCTGCTGCTGATCGCGCTGACGGCCTGGGTGATCCGCCGGGTGGCATCAAGCGGCGGCGGCTTCGGCGGCAGCCTGAAGGCTAGGCAGGACCGGCTGGCGGTGGTCGATGCGACCCATGTCGACGCCAAGCGCCGCCTTATCCTGGTGCGGCGCGACAATACCGAGCATCTGATCCTGATCGGCGGACCGTCGGACCTGGTGGTGGAATCCGGCATCGGCGCGACGCCGGGCGCGATCGTCGCCGAGCGGGCGCGTGAGCCCATGGAGGCGCCGCGCCCGGCCGCGCGCGCCGGCGATACGCTGCGCACGCGCCCCGCCGAGCCGAGCCTTCCGCCGCGCCTGTCCGACACCACGCCGTCCCGATTGGCGAAACGCCAGGACCGGGCCACCGATCCCGACCGGCTGTCGGCCACCGCCCGCGCCGACGCCGAGCCGCCCATACCGCCGCGGCCCGCCGCGCCGGCGGCGCGTCCGCTGGCTGAAAGCGCCCCGCCCGTACCCTCGGCACCACCCGTGCCTTCGGCTCCGCCCGTGCCTTCGGCTCCGCCCGTGCCTTCGGCTCCGCCAGCGCCCTCCGCCTCGCCGACACCGCCAAGCCAGGCAACACCGCGTCCGGCCGTCCAGCGGGCTCCGGCGTCCCAGCGAGCTCCCGCGTCACCGGGCCCCGCGAGCCCGCCGCCGTCGGGCGCGCCCTCCGGGCCGGTCGATACGGCACAGAAGCCGGCAACGCCGCCCCCATCGTCTCCGGCGCCAGCAACACCCAAGGGGGCTCCCCCGCCCGGTTCGCCCCCGCCCGGTTCGCCGCCATCGGGGTTGCAAACCCAGAGCGCGCAGGTCCAGAGCGTACAGGCACCCGGATCTGCGAGCCAGCGCCCATCCCAGGCAACACCTTTGAAGCCGCCGGCATCGCCGGCGAAACCGGTGCCGTCGCCAGCGCCGCCACCACCGCCATCCGGGGGCTCCCAACCGGTGTCCAAGGCGCCGTCGGCCCCCGCCCCGGTCCAAGCCCCGGCGAAGGTTGATCCGGCGAAGGCCGATGCGGCACCGGGTGGCAAGCCGGCTCCCGCTTCCCAGACACAGGCTTCTCAAACACAGGCTTCTCAAACACAGGCATCCCAGCCGGCTCCGGCGTCGCCGCCGAAGGGACCCGCGCCGGCAGGACCGGCATCGGACCCGGCTCCCACGGCTGGCGATTCGCCGAAGGATCGCGAGGCGCAACTTGAGGAAATGGCGTTGCGGCTCGAAGCCGCGCTGAAACGACCGCTGACATCCGCCACGGAGCCGGCCGAAGCCGACACGCCGACGGCGGAGACCGGCGACGCCGGGGTGGTAAAGGCCGAGCCAGCAAAAGCCGATGTGGCGAAAGCCGAAGCGGGGAAAGCGGGGGCAGGCAAGGCAGAGACGCCAAAGCCTGTGGCATCCGGCCCGGCGCCGGCCCCGTCCCCGGGAGCTTCCCCGTCAGCGGCGGCTCCCAAGCCGCAGCCGGCGGCGGCCCCAAAAAACGGTCCACCGCCATCCGCTCCGCCGCCTTCCGCCCCGCCACCATCGACCCCGCCACCAGCGACCCCGGCCGTAACGGCCGCGCCACCATCCGGGCAACCGGCGGGGGGCAAGCCGCCGACCGCGCCCGGCGCGCCCGCGGGCGCTGCGGAGTTCGACCTGGCGGCGGCGCTGTCGGCCGAACTCAATCTCGATTCGGACAAGCCGGCCCAGAAGGCCGAGCCGGATGCGGGCAAGCCTGCGGACAAGAAGTCGGCGGATAAGAAGCCGGCGGACGTCAATATCTATGGCGAGCTCGCCAAGCGGGATACCTGATCATGGATCAAGTCGCGCTTCGCCGCCGTGTCGTTTTTGGCGCGGCGGCCGGGGGGAGCGTGCGCGCAAAGCGCTTCCGACCGGTCCTCGCCAAGCTGATCATGGCCATGGTCGCGCTGTTCGGCCTCGGCGGCGGCGTGGGGCTTGCGCAGGACGTCAATATCAGCTTCGGCGAGGGGGCGGGGCTGACCGAGCGCGCGGTTCAGCTGATCGCGATCATCACGGTGCTGAGCCTGGCGCCGTCGATCCTGATCATGGTGACGTCGTTTACGCGGATCGTCGTCGTCCTGTCGCTGCTGCGCACCGCGATCGGCCTGCAGACCGCGCCGCCCAACTCGGTGATCATCTCGCTCGCCCTGTTCCTGACCGCCTTCGTGATGGCGCCGGTGTTCCAGACCTCCTACCAGCAGGGCATCGAGCCGCTGGTCAATCAGGAAATCGAGGTGCCCGAGGCCTTCGAGCGGGCGGTCCAGCCGTTCCGCACCTTCATGCTGTCGCAGGTGCGGGAGAAGGATCTGGAACTGTTCGTCGACATGACCGGCGCCGCGCCGCCGGCGACGCCTGAGGATATCGAGCTCAGGGTGCTGGTGCCGGCCTTCATGATCAGCGAGTTGCGCCGCGCCTTCGAGATCGGCTTTCTGCTGTTCGTGCCGTTCATCGTCATCGACATGGTGGTTGCCTCGATCCTGATGTCGATGGGCATGATGATGCTGCCGCCGGTGATCATCTCGCTGCCGTTCAAGCTGATCTTCTTCGTGCTCGTCGATGGCTGGAGTCTGGTGACGGGAAGCCTGATCCAGAGTTTCGCGCCGACATAGTCGCCATCGTCCGACCGTCCTGACCTCAGACGTGTTATCTTGGCCGTCCCCGGGCGACCGTCTCGTCGGTGGAGAAGTCGAACTCGTCCTCGATCTCGTAAAGGCCGCGCAGGGTGGTCGTCTCGATGACCTCGGCGATGCGGTCGTGGCGGAGGCGTTCCTGCGCGCCGACGCGGTCCAGAACATCCTCCAGGCTGTCGCGGTCGGGCAGGTCGATCAGGCTGATTGCCAGTATTTCGCGGTCGTCGGCGATGTTGCGCGCCAGGATCGGGCCGCGTCCGGCAACGTCGAACCCCTTGTCGGGATACCAGGCCTCGACGAAGTCGCGATAGGTCTTGCCGGCCTTGAGGCGGCGGGCGAGGACGGCGATGAACATGGGGTGGCCTCCGGTTGGTGCTGCATCGAGGTTGCGCAAATCGCCGGGCCGCCTATGTCTTCCTGCGGTGTCCCGTTTTCGATCCGCGCGGTAGGATGCCGGCGTCGCCGACCCTTATACGCTCCCGTCCCCCGCGTCACACTCCGCCCCCGCCCCCGCCCCCGCCCATGCGTCTGCTCGCTATCTCCGACCTGCATATCGATCACGCCGTCAACCTGCGGGCCGTGGAGGCGATGCCGCATTGCCCGGACGACTGGCTGATCGTCGCCGGCGATATCGGCCATACGCCCGAACGCATCGAGCAGGCCTTCCGGCTGCTGACGCCGCGCTTCCGGCAACTGGTCTGGGTGCCCGGCAATCATGATCTGTGGTCGGTGCCCAAGGATGGCGTCCGTCCGCGCGGGGTGCATCTTTACAAGGAACTCGTGGCGCTGGCGCGGGCCTATGGCGTGCTGACGCCGGAAGACCCTTACGCAACGTTCAGGCATGCGAGCGGGCCCTTGCTGATCGTGCCGCTGTTCCTGCTCTACGACTACACGTTCCGCCCCGACAGCGTGCCGCTCAGCCAGGTCGTTGCCTGGGCGGATGCGCGCAAATGCGTCTGTTCGGACGAGTATTTCCTGCATCCCGACCCGTTTCCCTCGCGGATCGCCTGGTGCGAGGCGCGCTGCCGGGCGACGCTTGCAAGGCTTTCCGACCTGCCGCCCGGCGTGCCGACCGTGCTGATCAACCACTATCCGCTGAAGCAGCGCCTTGCCGTCCTGCCGCGCATTCCCCGCTTCACGCCCTGGTGCGGCACGACGCAGACGGAGGACTGGCATATCCGGTTCTCGGCCCGCGCCGTCATCTACGGCCATCTGCATATCCGCCAGTCCCGCTGGGTCGACGGCGTTCCCTTCCAGGAGGTCTCGCTCGGCAATCCCCGGCAATGGGACCAGGACTTAGGGGTTGACGGCTATCTGAACGAGGTCATCCTGGCGCCGCCCCGCTATCCGGTTGCCTCCTGAGATAGGGGGCGCTCCTTCTCGGTTGTCGTGTCCGGACGTGTCCCACTGCTGTCTGGTTCAGCATAAACGGGGCTTTGGATTTCAGCTTGGCCATCCCTTCGGCTGTCATGCCCGGACTTGGTCCGGGCATCCATGAACACCGCCGTCAGAATGGACGCTAACGACAGTGTTCATGGATTGCCGGGACAAGCCCGGCAATGACAGCGGAGGGGATGGCAGAACACTGTCCTCTCCCTCGTCATCCCGGAATTCGCGCCAGCGAATATCCGGGATCGGGGAGCCCGGGCGGTTCGGAGTTCTCTCGGCCTCGATATCCAACACCGACACGGGCCCCCCGATCCCGGCTCGGCCTGCGGCCGTCCGGGATGACGAGGGAGGGGACGTGGTCCCTAAGCTCTCGGTGAGCCTGATCGCGGGCACCCCGAACCCTCAAAGGGCTCGCAAGGCCGATCGGCCGTTGCCCAACGGATATCACTTGGCAGGGTGCGCCGTCGCAGGCTCGAGCGAAGCGAGCAACAGCCGTGAGACAAAAGGATCGCCGCTCACGCCCAGCCGCTCACGCCCAGCCACTCACGCCCAGCCACTCACGCCCAGCCGCCGGCGACCGGCACCACCTGGCCCGTCATGAAGCCGGCGCCGGGGCCGGCGAGGAAGGCGATCAGCGCGCCGACCTCGTCCGGCCTGCCAAGCCGGCCGAGCGGAATGGTCTTCTCGATCTTGGCGCGCTTTTGCGGATCGGCGAGCAGGGCGTCGGGGAAATAGGTCGGGCTTTCGATGAAGTTCGGCGCGACGGCGTTGACCCGGACACCGGCGGGGGCGAGTTCGCGGCCAAGCGAGACGGCGAGCGCGTTGGTCGCGCCGCGGGCCGACGCGTACATCGCATAGTTCGACAAGCCGCGCAGCGGCGCCGCGGAGGTTACGAACAGGATGACGCCGGCGCCCCGCCGCTTCATTGCCGGTACGGCGGCGCGCGCCCATCGCATCGGCGCGACCGTCAGCGCGTCGAGGGCGCGGCGGAACTCGTCGGGATCGATGTCCTCGGCCGGTGCGCGGATTGCGGGATAGACGTCGTTCAGCACCAGGATGTCGAGCCGGCCCTCGGCCTCGACGACGGCGTCGACGATCTCTGCCGGCTCGCCGGGCATCAGCGCCCCGAGGCCCGGATTGGCCTCGGCGAAGGCGCGCGAGGCCGCCTCGTCGGCGAAGCCCGCGTCATGGCACAGCGTCAGCGCGCCGGCGGCCGACAGCGCGGCGGCGGCGGGCTTGCCGACGAAGCCGGAGACGTTGGTGACGATGGCGACCTGGTCGCGAAGCTCCATGGTTCAATCCTCGATGACGGTGGGCTATAGCGCGGCGTATACTGCACCGGCCCCTGATTTTCCTGCAACGGAGGTCTTTGCATGCGGATTGCGCGGCTCGATCACATCGTCCTGACCGTCGCCGATATCGACGCGACGGTTGCCTTTTACCGCCAGGCCATGGGCATGGAGGCGATCACCTTCGCCGGTGGCCGCACCGCGCTCAGATTCGGGCAGCAGAAGATCAACCTGCACCAGGCCGGCCACGAATTCGAGCCGAAGGCGCGCCGGCCGACGCCGGGCTCGGGCGACCTGTGCTTCATCACCGAGGCGGCGATCGGCGACGTGGTCGCGCATCTGGAAAGCTGCGGCGTGCCGATAGAAGAGGGGCCGGTGCCGCGCACAGGCGCGCTCGGGGCGATCACCTCGGTCTATTTCCGCGACCCGGACGGGAATTTGATCGAGGTGTCGGTCTATGGCGATTGAGGGTCGGCGGGGGCGGTCGTGTCGGTTGACTGCCCTGAAGGCGGTGCGCCGGGCTGTCTATCGATGATATCAATCAAAAATCATATCGGTGATAACGAATAAACTTGGGTCTGGTGAGGGCAAGGAGATGGAACTGACCGAAGCTCTTGGAGCGTCTTTTCGGGAAGTTGTTAGCGGTGAACGCGAAGGAGCCCGGACCTACATCGTGCGTGCAAGTCGCCACTACCCTACGACCCCGGCAGAATTATGGGGTGCTTTGACGGACAAGGAGCGTTTGCAGCGCTGGTTCGCGAAGGTTGCCGGCGATTTCAAACAAGGCGGGCGCTTCTCAATAGAAGGAAATGCGGACGGTGATATTGTCGTCTGCGAACCGCCCGGACAACTGGCGCTTACCTGGGAGTTCGGAGGAAATACCAGTTGGGTCAATGTCACAATCCAACAATCAGACGAAGGCGCACTTTTGACCCTCGAACATGAGCATCCGACGGATCCAGAAAGCCAGGCGCATTGGGATCAGTATGGCCCCGGTGCGACCGGTGTAGGGTGGGAGTTGGCTATGCTGGGGCTGGAAATGCACCTGTCCGGCGACGGGACATCGACCATCAAGGCCGGACAAGCGTGGGCCGGGAGCGCGACAGGCAAGGCCACATTGCGTGGATGGGCGGAAGCATGGGGCAAGGCCCACGCAGAGGCTGGAACAGACGCGCAGATCGCTAAGGAAACCGCAGAACGCACCGCTGCGTTCTACACCGGCGAGGAACAATGAATGCCTTTGATGCGCTGTCCGACCCTGTGCACCGGAGAATCCTGGAGTTGATCTCACAAAACCATTGGTGTCCTGTTTGCGGACAAAACTGCCGTTGGCTGCCACAAGGAAAATGTCCGCAAACTCGACTTCGTCAAAAACGGCCATATTCGAAGGTGCAAACAATACGTCAGTTTTGTCGCAGTCGGGCCGTGATCGATCAGAAGCCCGGCCGTGTGGTTCATCTCGACTATAAGCTCAGCCGAACAGATCTTCTAATATATCTGATATCTTGATCGATTTAGCATTCGCTATGTCCGGCTTATAGGATGGCTTTAGAACAGGGTACTCTGTACCAAACCCATTATTGGACCAAGTACCATCGAAAAATAAGTCTCTTTCTTTTCTGCGTCGCGGAATAATCTCTGGTGGCTTTTTCCAATTCATTATGGCCTTTTTCGCTCCAGCGGTGTCGCCAGCTTTCCACAACTTTACCCAATTGGCTTTTTTTATCCCTCCAGTATTGTAGTGAAACGAAAGCGCTGCTCCTAATTCGGTCTCGGACAGGCTATGACCACTGAAAGCACTCTGTACAGCAGGTAAGTAATTGTTCCGCACTACCCACTCAAAAACTTCAAAGCATCTCTTAAGTGTTTGTGGGTTATCAACGTATCGCGGATAAATTTTGTGCCCCGACGAGTTGGTTATGCCGATACTCCAGGTCCAAACGTTGACCGTATCTCTATATGCCTCGCGAACTACGCCTTCGTGCGAGATCAATTCAGCTGCAATCCGAGGTGTGATTTTCCAACTCATTTTCTAATCCCTTTCTGAATAGCTTCTTTACAATAAGGATGCAAATTTCATTTAACTTGAATACTTATTGGCTTGTCAACAGCGTATCTTCTTGGGCCTGCTAACGTTTCGTAATCATCCAGCAGTCCACCCGGCGCGTCCTGACATAACATACCAGCCACAGACGGTCGTTTTGGTGTGACGCTGTCTTTCCCTGAATTTGCTGGTTTTCATTTGCCGAAAATCTTCGGCAAAGCACTGTTTGAGTTTGGTGCGTGCTTGGCCGTCCCAGGTAACAGGACGCTCTTGCAGTGCGCGGCATCATGCAGTCTGGCCTCAAAGCAGACTTCTGTTGCACTGGGTACAAACGTTCGCAAAGGGCTCCTTCCGGACACCCACACCCCCTCAATGCCGCTCCACGAAGCTGTCGAGCACCCGTTTCGGCCCGGAATGGTCGAAATCGACCGTCAGCTTGTTGCCGTCGACGGCGGTGATTTCGCCATAGCCGAATTTCTGGTGGAACACTCGCTCGCCGCGCGCATAGGCGGAGGCCGTGCCGGTCGAGCGGGCGAGCACCTCGCCCTCCAGCATCGGCGCCTCCTTCCAGGGGTTCGAGGCGGCGCGGGCCTTGTTCTTTTTCGCCCGCTGCCAGCCGGGCGTCGAATAGGTCGAGGCGAAGGGCTCGGCCTCGTCGAAGCGGCTGTTGCCATAGGTGCCGCCGGAGCCACTCCCCCGGGGCCCATAAGCGCCAGACGTGCGCAGGGACCCGGTGTCGATCACCTCGATATTGGCCTCGGGCAACTCGTCAAGGAAGCGGGAGGCGGCCGTTGCCTGCCACAGGCCGTGGATGCGGCGGTTGGTGGCGAAATAGAGCGCGGCGCGGCGCTTGGCCCGGGTCAGGCCGACATAGGCCAGGCGTCGCTCTTCCTCCAGCCCGGCGCGGCCGTTCTCGTCCATCGAGCGCTGATGCGGGAACAGGCCTTCCTCCCAGCCGGGCAGGAAGACGGTGCCGAATTCCAGCCCCTTGGCGGCATGCAGCGTCATCAGCGAGACCTTGTCCTCCTGGTCGCCGGCCTCGGTGTCCATGACCAGCGAGATATGCTCCAGAAAACCGGTGAGCGAGTCGAATTCCTCCATCGAGCGCAGCAGTTCCTTGAGGTTCTCAAGGCGCCCCGGCGCGTCCGGCGAGCGCTCGCGCTGCCACATCTCCGTGTAGCCGGATTCCTCCAGGATGATGGCGGCAAGCTCCGATTGCGGCATCTGGTCGAGCTGGCCGCGCCAGCGGGCGAAGTCGGTTACCAGGTTGCGCACCGCGTTGCGCGCGCGCGCCTTCAAGTCCTCGGATTCGGTCAGTTCGAGGGCTGCCTGCATCATCGGGATGCCGCGCGACCGGGCGACATCGTGGATCGTGCGGACCGTCACGTCGCCGATGCCGCGGCGCGGGGTGTTGATGATGCGTTCAAACGCCAGATCATCGGCGGGCTGGGCGGTGGCGCGCAGATAGGCGATGGCGTCGCGGATCTCGGCGCGCTCGTAGAAGCGCGGGCCGCCGATGACCCGGTAGGGCAGGCCCAGCGTTACGAAGCGGTCCTCGAATTCCCGCATCTGGAACGACGCGCGCACCAGGATCGCCATCTCGTCGAGATTTTCGCCCTTGCGCTGGAGCTGTTCGATCTCCTCGCCGATCAGGCGCGCTTCCTCCTCGGAATCCCAGGCGCAGGTGACCGTCACCTTGTCGCCCGCCTCGCCCTGGCCGTGCAGCGTCTTGCCGAGCCGGCCCTCGTTATGGGCGATCAGGTGCGAGGCGGCGTCGAGGATATTGGAGGTCGAGCGGTAGTTGCGCTCCAGCCGGATGACCACGGCGCCGGGGAAATCGGCCTCGAAGCGCAGGATGTTGTCGACCTCGGCGCCGCGCCAGCCATAGATCGACTGGTCGTCGTCGCCGACGCAGCACAGATTGGCCTTCTCGTCCTCTCCCGTTCTCTGGGCAAGCAGGCGCAGCCAGAGATACTGGGCGACGTTGGTGTCCTGATACTCGTCGACCAGCATGTAGCGGAAGCGCGACTGGAAATCGGCGAGAACGTCGGCGTTTTCCTTGAACAGGCGGATGGTCTCGAGCAGCAGGTCGCCGAAATCGACGGCATTCAGCGTCTTCAGGCGCGCCTGATAGGTGGCATAGAGCTCGTCGCCCTTGCCGGCGAAGGCATGGGCGTCGCCGGAGGGCACCTTATCGGGCGTCAGCGCCTTGTTCTTCCAGCCGTCGATGAAATTGGCGAGCTGCCGGGCCGGCCAGCGCTTTTCGTCGAGATCGGCTGCCTGGATCACCTGTTTCAGGAGGCGGATCTGGTCGTCGACATCGAGAATGGTGAAATCGCGCTTCAGGCCGACCAGTTCGGCGTGGCGGCGCAGGATCTTGACGCAGATCGAGTGGAAGGTGCCGAGCCAGGGCATGCCCTCGACGGATTCGCCGATCAGCCCGCCGATCCGCTCCTTCATTTCCCGCGCCGCCTTGTTGGTGAAGGTGACGGCGAGGATCTGGCCGGGACGGGCAAGCCCCAGGGTGAGGATATGGGCCAGGCGGGTGGTCAGCACCCGCGTCTTGCCGGTGCCGGCGCCGGCCAGCACGAGGACGGGACCGTCGAGCGTTTCCACCGCGCGCTGCTGCTCGGGATTGAGGCCCTGCAGATAGGCCGGCCCGGCGGCGGCCCGTGCCCGCGCGGCGATGCCGCCCTGGCGTGCCGATGGCACGGGGGCGGGTGAGGGGTGAGGGTCGGTCATGGCGACGTGGCTTTGCTCACTGATTCGAAATCGGCTTTCACTCTACTCCTATATGGGCTGAATGTGCGCCTCATCCCGGAAGCGCCGTGTCGGTGCCGTCCGACGCAGCAAACCGCTGCGCTCGTCATTCGCCCGTCACATGGAACGTTATAAGTTTTCTAAACGACGCGTGGCCTGAGTCCCCTGACTAGGCTTCGCTGCACCAATGAGATCGCAGGCACGGCCTGCCAGAGCTGAATTCGGATAGCCCGTGCGGGCGCGTCTCCGGCTGCGGCCGGACGCGCCCGTTCGATATCCGATATTCGTCATTCAAGGAGCGTCCCCCGATGAACAAGCCTGTCCTGCCCGACACTCACGACCTGTCCTTCGACGATTTCGACGAGGCGGTGAACCCGCGTCCCGAGGAAACCGATTTCGACCGGATCGTCGAAGCCGCGATCAGCCGCCGCGGTCTCTTGGGCGGCGTTCTGGCCTTCGGCAGCTTCACCGCGCTGGGCGGCGCGCTTCTGCCGTCGGGCGCCGAGGCATCGAGCGACCGCTTCGCCTTCAAGCCGATCCCGACCAATACCGAGGATGCCATCACGGTGCCGGAGGGCTACAAGGCCGAGGTCCTGGTCGAGTGGGGCGATCCGCTGTGGTCCGATGCCGCCGAATTCGATCACGACAGCCGCGGCACCGCCGAGACCCAGGGACGGGCCTTTGGCGACAATACCGACGGAATGGACGTGTTCTCGCATAACGGCCACACGCTGCTGGTCGTCAACAACGAGTACACCAACCGCAGCATCATCTGGGGCAATCGCGGCGAGGGCGACGAGATCACCGCCGACGATATCCACAAGGGCATGCTGGCGCACGGCATCACCGTCGTGGAGATCGAGAACAAGGACGGCGCCTGGCAGATCGTCAAGGACAGCCCGTATAACCGCCGCATCACGCCGGAATCCGACATGGTGCTGACCGGCCCGGCCGCCGGCCACGATCTCATGAAGACCGAGGCCGATCAGACCGGTACCAAGTCCAAGGGCACGTGGAACAACTGCGGCAACGGCGTCACCCCCTGGGGCACCTACCTGACGTGTGAGGAGAACTTCAACGGCTATTTCTCCTCCAGCGAAGAGGTTCAGGATCAAAAACCCGTCACGATCACGGCGGATCTGGCGCGCTATGGTATCAATCCCAAGGACTGGGGCTATAACTGGGCCAAGATCGACGAGCGCTTCGACGTCGCCAAGCATCCCAACGAACCGAACCGGGCGGGCTATGTGGTCGAGATCGACCCCTATGATCCGACCTCGACGCCGAAGAAGCGCACCGCGCTTGGCCGCTTCAAGCACGAGAACGCCGAGAGCGTCGTCAATCCGGATGGCCGCGTTGTCATCTATATGGGCGACGACGAGCGCGGCGAGTTCCTCTACAAATACGTCTCCAATGGTGTCTACGCGCCGGGCGCCGACACCGACGACCTGCTCGACAACGGCACGCTCTATGTCGCCAAGTTCGCCGACGACGGCACCGGCGAATGGCTGGCGCTGACGCCGGAGACGACCGGCATGGCCTCGCCGGCGGAAATCGCGATCCACACCCGCCAGGCCGGCTCGGCGGTCGGCGCGACGACGATGGACCGGCCGGAATGGGTCGCCACCCATCCCAAGAAGGCCGAGCTCTATGTCGCGCTCACCAACAACAAGAACCGTGGCGTCAAGCCGAATGCCGGCGGCGACGAGACGCCGGTCGGCGGCCCGAACCCGCGCGCCGAGAACCACTATGGCCAGATCGTCCGCTGGCGCCCGAAGGATGGCGACCACACCAGCAAGGATTTCGACTGGGACATCTTCGTCCTGGCCGGCAATCCGACGGTGCATGACGACGCCTATGGCGGGTCGGACAATCTCGATGCCGACAACATGTTCAACTCGCCGGACGGTCTGGCCTTCGATTCAAACGGCCTGCTCTGGATCCAGACCGATGGCAGCTACTCCAACGAAGGCGACTTCGCCGGCCACGGCAACAACCAGATGCTGGCCGGCGATCCGGCGACCGGCGAGATCCGCCGCTTCATGGTCGGCCCGAACGAGTGCGAGATCACCGGCCTGACCTGGAGCCCGGACCGGCGCACCATGTTCGTCGGCATCCAGCATCCCGGTGAAAAGGGCAACAGCCAGTGGCCCGGCGGCGAAGGCACCACGCCGCGCTCGGCGATCATCGCGGTGACCCGCGAGGATGGCGGCCTGACCGGCTGAGCCCCGCAGGCGGGGACCGGCATCCGGGGCGATCAGCCCCGGTAGACGGCTCTGAAAGAGGACTTGAGAGGCGCGGGTGGCTTCCATCCGCGCCTTTTTTAAGGTGGCGTGTTCAGCTTCGGTCTCTTGCGCGGACGGTTGGGTGTCGGCCGTGCGGTATGCAGGTGCGCATTGCGATAAAAGAGATATAGGGCTTGAACATCATCGCCTTCTTCAACGTGGGCGGAAGGATCCCAGGGTGCCGGGGTCGAACCGCGGGGAGGGGGTAGGCGGCTTCGATTGCACGGGATATGGGAAATAAAACCTATTATGGGTGCAGCCAAGTAATCGCCAAATCGGCCCAGATTTCTGAGATTCCTGGGGCCAAAGTCATGGTGGATTTTCTTAGGCCCCAGCTTTCAGGATGTGAGCGGAGCCCTCGAACCCCTGGAAAACACCCGCTGGCCAGACGGTCCAACCTGTCTTCATTGCGGCAAGCCGATGCCAAGCGCATCACGGCCATGAGGGGCATTGCAGGCAAGCATCTAACTTATCGGCGGATTGACGAAACCCGTTACGCCTTAGCAGCCAGCGAGGGCTTTTCTTAGCTGGTGCCGCTAATCCTGTGTACCGGAAGGCGAACCGACTCGACTCCGGTTCGCACTTCGTTCTAAATGCCAAGCATACGCGAATCACTTCTTTCGCGCCCTGCATGCCCCGTGCGCTCTGATGGCAGGCGGGGCGCAATGGTGTGCCTCCGGGCGAACTAGCCCCTCAGCTAGTTAGAAAGTAGTGAAGTTATGAGTATGATCGCGTGTCCATTGGACCGACCGGTGCATGTCCGATGTTACTGGAGAAACCGGTTCGGCAAATGGGAATTTGTGAGGGAACACTGTCGGGGGCTTCCGTTGCATCGGTAACCCCCTAAACAACAGTGTTAGTTCCTAGACTGGGGTGGCTTCGGCCACCCCTCTTTTTTGACCGTATGATTCATACGGCAGATTTTCCGTAACATGGCATTGTGCTAGTGTCATTTTCTATTTTTTCTTGACAGAATCACTTTTATCTGAAGCCGCTTTTCGGTTGCCTACTGATTCACACTCTGACAAAGCCGGTCTATTGGGTTGTGGGAGCGTGTTCAGCGTCCATTGCAGAATCTCATCGCGGCGCTTTTCTACGTTTTTGAGGGTCTTCAGTCATGCCAAATTCCTGGGACCACCCACCAATCCCCAAGTTAGGAGATTATGACCAGAAAGATACATTTGCAGGCGTCGGCATCGTGATCTCCCTTTGGGAAAACCTGGAATTCGAGCTTATACCACCGGCTTTTTGCGGTGACTCATTTGCGGGTTTCCCATTTCGATTGATCGGTGATTCTCTGGGGCAAAGGAGGTTCACCGATGGGATCACCG
>JANQKY010000037.1 GCA_028280885.1 Tepidamorphus sp. | reverse complement strand
CTCCTTCCGGTCTCTCGCAAGCGCGTCGACGCGGCAGCCGCAGACGCCATCCATGGACAACAACGCTCCCTTGCAGCCATATGCAATCGCCCTCCCCCTTAAGCGGGAGAGGGTCGGCCCGCAGGGCCGGGGTGAGGGCCCGTGGCACGGCCGCTCGTCGTGCCAGTTCCCCGGGATGGCGAGGGGACCGGCGCGCAGCCACCGCAAGACGTGCCCTGCCCGGGTGTGTTCCACTGCTGATCCCGGCAGTCGTGGAATCCGTCCGACATCACGGGGGAGACCCTCGCAACCTCCGTCGCCGGCCGCTGGCCCTCCGCCTCACTCCTCGCCGCCCATCCGCTCGGCGAGTGCGGCGGCGTCGTAGTTCTCGCCGATCGACATCGAGCAGATCCGCGAGATTTCCGTCCGCGACCGGCCGCTTTCCTCAGCCCAGGCGTTGATCCGGTCCTGGATCTTCGTCCTGTCGCGCTTCGAGGTGGGGGTCTCCGCAATGTCGAGGCCGGCGTCGCGCAGGCAGGCAGCGAGGTCCTTCGACACGATGAAACTGTCCTTGCCGAGAAAGCGGATCAGATACTGGCCGGTATTGCCGCCCAGCCGCTTGCCGCGCTTGGCGAGCACGTCGAGCAGTCCGATCTGGTCATCCTCCGGCCAGTCGGCCAGGAAGCTGCCGAAGCTGCCGTGTTCGGCGGCGATATCCGACACGAACCGCGCATTGTCGCGAACCGCCATGATCTTCTGGCCGTTGCGGACGATGCGGGTGTCGCGGGTCAGGTCGTGCCAGAACTCGTCGGGCTGAAGCAGCAGTGCCTTCGGCTGAAAGCCCAGAAACGCCTCCTCGAAGCCCTCCCACTTGTCGTTGATGACGCTCCAGACGAAGCCGGCGCTGAAGATCCGCCGTGTCATCTCGGCAAGCACCCGGTCGTCGGCGAGGGCGGCGAGCTCGGCATCCGGTTTCGGTCCGTGCAGCAGGCGTTCCAGGGTGGCTTCGCCGCCCTTTCGGTCGGCGGCGCGGGCGTAGATATCGGCAAAGGGCGTCATGGCGGGTCCCCCGATGGCAGTGGCCTACCTTACAGCACGGTTGTCGGTTTGCACGAAAGAGACCGTCTAGCGCGGCGGGGTTTTTGCCCGTTGCGCCTGGCGCACCGCCCGGTCGAGCGCCGACAGGAAGGTGGAACGGTCCTTCTTCGAAAACGGCTTCGGGCCGCCGGTCGTCTCGCCGGCGGACCGCAGCTCCGTCATCAGGTTGCGGGTCGCGACCGCCATGCCGATCGAGGCCTGATCGAAGATCCGTCCCGTCGGGGCGAGCACGGAGGCGCCGGCCTTGACGCAGCGATCGGCGAGCGGGATGTCGGCGGTGACGACGATAGTGCCGGCCCGGGCGCGCTCGGCGATCCAGTCGTCGGCCTCGTCCGGGCCGTGCGGCACGGCGACGCGCCTGACCCAGGGATCGCGGGGAACCGCGATGTAGCCGTTGGAAACGATATAGACGGCGACACCCAACCGCGCGGCGACCCGGTAGACCTCCTCCTTGACCGGACAGGCATCGGCGTCGACGAGGATCGCGCCGGCTTCGATGGTCTCTTCTAAACTCACGACCTAGCGCGGCGCGCGCTTTGCCAGGATGCGCTGCAGGGTGCGGCGATGCATGTTGAGCCGCCGCGCGGTCTCCGAGACGTTGCGGTCGCACAGTTCGTAGACCCGCTGGATGTGCTCCCAGCGTACCCGGTCGGCCGACATCGGGTTTTCCGGTGGCTCGGCCTGGTCGCCCGGCGCGGCCATCAGGGCGGCGAAAACGTCGTCGGCATCGGCGGGCTTGGCGAGATAGTCGACCGCGCCGATCTTCACCGCGGTGACGGCGGTGGCGATATTGCCGTAGCCGGTCAGGATGATCGCGCGGGCGTCGGGGCGCTTCTCCTTCAGGCGGCGGATGACGTCGAGCCCGTTGCCGTCCTCCAGTCGCATGTCGACCACCGCGAAGGCGGGGGCCGCGGCCTCGACGGCGGCCAGGCCGGCGGCGACCGTTTCGGCCTCGGTGACCTCGAAGCCGCGGCGCTCCATGGCGCGGCCGAGGCGGTGCAGGAAGGGCAGGTCGTCGTCCAGGACGAGCAGCGTCCTGTCCTGCAGAGCGAGTACGTCCTGATCAGCGGCGTCGGTCATGTGTCTTCCGTCGTCAATTCGTGCGGTCTTTCGGGCATGGCTCTATGCGCGCTCATCCGGGCCCGACCGGCGCGGAACCGGCCCGGCGGATATCGCGGCATGGCTGTAGTTAGTGGAGGAGGGCTCCCGCGTAAATACGGCCTCCGGCGCAGAGGACTGCAATTCGCCGGGTATCTCCGGCTGCGCCTGCGCCACTTCGAAGCGGGACCGATCCCAGATGGCGCGAACGACGGCGCCGCGTTCGGGCGGCTGGCGGTTTGCAAAGCGCGTCTGCGCGCCGGACCGCTCCAGCAGGGTCTTGGCGATGAACAGGCCGAGGCCGAGGCCGGACTCTTCCAGGCCGCCGCGCCGGCGGCCGCGTGTCGAGATATAGGGCTCGCCGATCTTGTCGAGCACGTCGGGGGGGAAGCCCGGACCGTCGTCGCGGAATTCGATGGTGATCCGGTCCTGCGTCCAGTGCGCCTTGATCTCGACGGCGGATCGGGCGAAATCGACCGCGTTTTCGATGAGATTGCCGAGCCCGTAGAGGATCGCCGGATCGCGGCGGCCGACCGGTTCCGGCGGCGCACCCTCGGTGTCGATCGCGATCGTTATGCCGAATTCACGGTGCGGGGCGGCAAGCTCCTCGATCAGGCTGGTCAGCGGCAGGCGGTCGAAATGGCCGCCGCTTTCCTCGCCCAGCGATCCGATCCGCTCCAGGATGTGGCGGCAGCGCGCGACCTGGCTGCGCAGCAGGCGCAGATCGTCGGCCTGCGGGCCGTCGGCGGGCAGGTCGCGCTCCAGTTCGCGGGCGACCAGCGCGATGGTGGCGAGCGGCGTGCCGAGTTCGTGGGCCGCCGCGGCGGCCAGGCCGTCGAGGGCCGAAATCTGGTGCTCGCGCGCCAGCACCAGTTCGGCGGCGGCCAGCGCATCCGACATCTGCCGGGCCTCCTTGGCGACCCGGAAGGCATAGATGCCCGTGAAGCCGATCGACAGGGCGAGCGCGGTCCACAGTCCGCCGAGATAGAGAAGCGGCAGGGTCGGCACGCTGCCCGAGACCCAGGGAAGCGGCATGTGCACCATCGTCAGGACGCTGGCCGAGGCAAGCGCGATGACGCCCAGCAGCACGGTGCGGGCGGGCGGCAGGGCGCTTGCCGAGACCACGACGGGCACCAGAAGCAGGATCGAGAACGGATTTTTCAGCCCGCCGGTGAGCGCCAGCAGTCCGGCAAGCTGCAGGATGTCGTAGCCGAGCAGCGCCATCGCCAGCCCGGCCGACAGCTGGCGGGAGGCCGGGAACCAGATCCGCAGGAAGATGTTCAGCCAGGCCGACAGCGCGATCAGGGCGAAGCAGAAGCCCAGCGGCAGATCGAAGCCGAAGCCGAAATAGACGAGCAGCACGGCCGCCGACTGGCCGATCACCGCGATCCAGCGCAGGCGGACGAGGGTGCGCAGGCGCAACAGGGTCGCCCCCGGCGTGAAGTCGTCGGGTGTTACGTCGTCGGGGAAGTTCCTGTCTAGCATGGTAGCGCGCCTTGCCGCCCGCGGCCGTCGCGAATGCGGACCGGCCGGACCATGGACCGTGGCGTCCGATCATTACCCGCTGCGAAGCGAAAAAGCCAATTGCGGCAATCGGTGGCGGATGCGGCGGCGCGCGAACGCATTGGATTGGCGATGGCAAACTGCGCTAGAACAGGGGCGAGCGCCCCGACCGTACCCCGATTGCAGCCTGTATCATGATGAGGCCGGAGAGACAGTGTATTCGAACCTTCTCCCGTTGGCGGTGCTGATCGGCGCGGGCGCCGGTGTCGCGATCGGCATTTACAGCCCGCCGCTCACCGCGCTGATCGCGCCGCTCGGCACGATCTATGTGCGGCTGATGGAAGTGGTCGTCCTGCCCTATCTGGTCTCGACGCTGGTGCTGGGGCTTGGCCGGCTGACGCCGCGGATCGCCATCCGGCTGTTTGAGAAAAGCTGGCGGATCTACATCCTGTTGTGGACGACCGTCTTCGCCGCGCTGCTGCTCGCCGCCTCGACCGTGCCGCTCATCAAGGCGCGGACGATCGTCGATTTCGGCGGAACGAACCCGGCCGACACCGGATCGGGCCCGTCCCTCATCGACCTGCTCATTCCCGACAATTTCTTCGAGGCGCTGAACCAGAACTATATTCCCTCGATCGTCCTGATGGCCGTCATCTTCGGCATCGCCGTGCAGCGCATCGAAAACCGTGGCGGCATGCTGGATGCGCTCGGCGTGATCCAGTCGGCCTGCGTCAAGGTATGGAGCTGGATCGTTCTCTTCGCGCCGATCGGGGTGCTCGGGCTCGTCGCCGGTTCGATCGATTCGATGAGCACGCGGGAATTCGCCGCGATGTCGATCTACATGTCGGTCGTCGTGCTCTCGACCCTGATCCTGGCGCTGTGGATCCTGCCGATGCTGATGTCGGTCTTCGTGCCGCTGCGCTATCTGGAGATCGTCTCGGCGCTGAAATCGGCCTATCTGATCGGCATCGTGACCTCGCTTTCGGTCGCCGCCCTGCCGATGGTCCAGCGCGCCGCGGAGCAGTTCGCCGCCCGTTTCGATCGTGACGATCCGGAAAGGCAGGCCGAACGGCAGGAAATCATCCAGACGACACTGTCGGTCAGCTATCCGCTGGCGCAGGTGGGCAATTTCATCATTCTGGTGTTCGTGTTCTACGCGCTGTTCTACTACAGCGTGCCGATCGAAACCCGGCAGATGATCGAACTGCCCTTCATCACGCTGTTGTCGGGGATCGGATCGCCGACATCGTCGATCGGCGCGGTCTCGTTCCTGGCCGACTGGCTCGGCCTGCCGGCGGAAGCGACCAATCTCTACGTCGAGACCATGGCGGTCACCCGCTACGGACAGGTCCTGGCCTCGATCTCCGGCTTCGCCTTCATCACGGTGGTCGTGACCTTCGCGTTCTACGGACGGCTTCGCTTCAGCCCGCGGGCGCTGGCCGTGACAATCGCCGGTACGGCCGTGCTTCTCGCGGCGGTCTGGTCGGTGGGGCGGCTGAGCGGGACGCATGTTCAGCTGCGCTCCGAGGACAGCTATCTGGCGATGGAACTGCCGGCCGACATCCAGCGGATCAGCGACGCCAATCTGCTGGCCAGCCCGAAGCGGGCGCCGGCCGGCGCGGGCGGGGCGCCTGCGAGTAAATCGGCCTCCGGCAGGCCCAGTGTGATCGAGTCCAGCGCGATCGAGCGCATCCAATCGAGCGGCGTGTTGCGGGTCGGCATCAATCCGAACGTCATGCCGTTCGCCTATGCCAACAATGCCGGCCGCCTGGTCGGCTTCGACGTCGAGCTGATCTATCGCTTCGCCCGCGATCTGAATGTCGACATCGTCTTCGTCCCCTATGCCTGGCAGTCCCTGGCGCGCGATCTCGTCGAGAGCCGCTTCGACCTGGCGATCTCCGGCCTGTACATCACCGAGCAGCGCGAGCGCATGCTGACGGTCAGCGAGCCCTATTTCGAGAGCAAGATGACGCTGATGGTGCGAACCGACCGCCTCGATGAGTTTTCGTCGCGCGAGAAGATCGACCGGATAAAAGACCTGACGATCGCCGTCTTCGACGATCCCGTTCTGGTCCCGCTGGCCAGGCGCAGCTTTCCCACGGCCGACATCAAGGTCGTGCCAAGCTACGAGAACCTCGTTCTCGGTACAGGAACCGATGGGGGGATAGACGCGGCGATCTGGACCCAGGCCCAGGCCTCGGCATGGGCGATTTCGCGGCAGGATCACTCCGCCGTCGTGCCGAATAACATGGCATACGGGTTCCTCTTCGGGTATTTGATGCCTCCCGACTCGACGGGACTTGCGAACTATCTCGACTACTGGATGCGGCTGGAGCGCGCCAACGGGCTCCTCGACGACATGACGAAGCGCTGGATCGATCCGGCCTTCGACGGGGGCGGCTGACGGTCCTTGGACCGCCGGCACGGTATCGCGGTGGATCGCCTGGTTCCGGACATCTGCACGATGAGCAACGCCATGGATCTACCGGCTGCTGGAGACAACGACATGGAAGGCGGCGCCGGTCCCGTCGGCCGGACCGGCAATCCGGCCATCTCCGTGCGCGGCCTCCTCAAGCGCTACGGCGCGGTCACCGCCGTCGGCGGCATCGACTTCGACATCGCCAAGGGCTCGGTCACCGGCCTTCTGGGCGGCAACGGCGCCGGCAAGACGACGACGATCGCCATGCTGATGGGGCTGGTGCTGCCGAGCGCCGGGTCGATCCGGGTGCTCGGCACCGACATGCTGCGCGACCGGCACAAGGTGCTGCACCGGATGAATTTCGAAAGCCCCTATGTCGACATGCCGATGCGGCTGACGGTCAAGCAGAACCTGACCGTGTTCGGCCGGCTCTACGGCGTCGCGCATCTGAAGGACCGGATCGCCGAGACCGCCGAAGCGCTCGACCTGACCCATCTCCTCAACCGGCCGTGCGGCAAGCTGTCGGCCGGCCAGAAGACCCGGGTGAGCCTCGCCAAGGCGCTGATCAACCGGCCGGAGCTGTTGCTGCTCGACGAGCCGACCGCCTCGCTCGATCCCGACACCGCCGACTGGGTGCGCAGCCATCTGGAGCACTACAAGGCCGAGCGCGGCGCGACGATCCTGCTCGCCTCGCACAACATGCCCGAGGTCGAGCGGCTGTGCGACCGGGTCTTGATGATGAAGACGGGCGGGATCGTCGATGACGGCTCGCCGGCCGACCTCGTCGCCCGCTACGGGCGGGCGACGCTCGAGGACGTGTTCCTGGATGTCGCGCGCGGCCGTGGCAAGGCGGCGGAAGACAGGGCGGAAGAGGCGTTTGCGGAGGGCGGGACGCAATGACGATCGATGCGCACACACCGGCGGAGCCGGCCGCCGCGGCGGCGGCCGACGATCCGGCCTACCGGTTCATCTCGCCGGCGCGAACCTGGGCGATGGTCATCCGCTACGTCTATCTGCTGAAAGGTTCGTGGCCGCGATTGGTCGAGCTGGTCTACTGGCCGACCGTGCAGATGCTGATGTGGGGCTTCCTGGCGCTCTATCTGTCTGAGCAGTCAGGCTATTTCGCCACCATCGGCAGCGTCTTCATCGGCTCGGTGCTGTTGTGGGACATCCTGTTTCGCGGCCAGCTCGGCTTTTCGCTCTCCTTCATGGAGGAGATGTGGGCGCGCAACATGGGTCATCTGATGATGACGCCGCTCAGGCCGCTCGAATTCGCCTCCGCCCTGATGGTGATGAGCGTCATCCGGCTGGCGATCGGGCTCATCCCCGTCACGCTGATGGCGATCGCCTTTTTCGGCTTCAACCTGTGGTCGCTGGGCCTGGCGCTGGTCGCCTTCTTCTGCAACCTGTTCCTGACCAGCTGGTCGATCGGGCTGCTCGTCTCCGGCCTCATCCTGCGCTACGGGCTCGGCGCGGAGAGCCTGGCCTGGTCGCTGATGTTCCTGCTGTTGCCGCTGGCCTGCGTCTACTATCCCGTCGACGTGCTGCCGGCCTGGCTGCAATGGATCTCGCTGTCGCTGCCGCCGACCTATGTGTTCGAGGGCATGCGGGCGCTCCTGATGGACGGCGTGTTCCGGGGCGATCTGATGGTCTGGTCGCTGCTGCTCAATCTCGTCTGGTTCGCCGTCGGCCTGTTCGCCTTCCTGCGCTTTTTTGATGCGGCGCGGGATGCCGGGTCGCTGCTGCAGCTCGGCGAATAGCGCCGCGCCGTTGCCCAAATACAACAAAACCGCACCGTTTGCGTCTTTTGTCCAGTGGTGGCGGACTTGCTTTTGAATAATTCAAACGCTAACTTTTTCGCACTGCACACAGAGCAGATGCCGCCTTAGGTCGAACGTGCGCGGTTCACAACGCCGTACCGGCATGCGGGGGGAACCACGGATCAGGTATCGGGGAACCACCGGGTATGCCCTACTATCACTGGTATGAAATGACCCATGCCGCCCTCAGCCCGGCACGGGCCATGGCGGACGCGGCACGGCTTTACTACAAGAATCCGCTCAATCCCTTCACCCATACCTCGATGGGCCGCAGCATGGCGGCGGCGATGGA
This sequence comes from Tepidamorphus sp., assembly GCA_028280885.1. GTDB lineage: Bacteria > Pseudomonadota > Alphaproteobacteria > Rhizobiales > Tepidamorphaceae > Microbaculum. The sequence goes on along the minus strand of JANQKY010000037.1, from coordinate 18,796 downwards.
GATGTTCGAGCGGGTGACGCGGCGCTACGGCAAGCCCGAATTCGGCCTGGACACGACGCTGGTCGGCGGCATGCGCGTGCCGGTGCGCGAGGAAATCGTCTGGGAGCGGCCGTTCTGCCAGCTGTTGCATTTCGACAAGGTCCTGCCCTCGCGGATGGATCGCGGCCCGAAACTGCTGATCGTCGCGCCGATGTCCGGCCATTACGCGACGCTTTTGCGCGGCACCGTCGAGGCGATGCTGCCCGACCACGATATCTACATCACCGACTGGATCGACGCGCGGATGGTGCCGATCGCCCAGGGCACGTTCGATCTCGACGACTATGTCGACTATGTCCAGAACATGCTGCACGTGCTCGGCGGCGACACCCATGTGATGGCGGTCTGCCAGCCCTCGGTGCCGGTGCTGGCGGCGGTGGCGCTGATGGAAGAGCGCAACGACCCCTACGTGCCGCTGACGATGACGCTGATGGGCGGGCCGATCGACACGCGGGTCAATCCGACGGCGGTCAACGAACTTGCCCAGGAACACGATATCGAGTGGTTCCGGCGCAATGTCGTGATGAAGGTGCCCTATCCGCATCCCGGCGTCATGCGCGACGTCTATCCGGGCTTTCTGCAGCTCACCGGCTTCATGAGCATGAATCTCGACCGGCATGTCGCCGCCCATCGCGAATTGTTCAATCACCTCGTCGACGGCGATGGCGATTCGGCGGAGAAGCACCGCGATTTCTATGACGAGTATCTGGCCGTCATGGACCTCACCGCCGAGTTCTACCTGCAGACGGTGGAGACCGTGTTCATCGACCATTCGCTGCCGAAGGGCGAGATGGTCCATCGCGGCCAGCTCGTCGACTGTTCGACGATCCGCAACGTCGCGCTGATGACGGTCGAGGGCGAGCGCGACGACATTTCCGGGCTCGGCCAGACCAAGGCGGCCCACACGCTGTGTTCGTCGCTGTCCGACGAGATGCGCGTTCATTACGAACAGCCGCGCGTCGGTCACTACGGCGTCTTCAACGGCTCGCGGTTCCGCGCCGAGATCGCGCCGCGGATTTCGGATTTCATCCGCTCCAACGGCGGTGCGGTGAAGAGGCGTCCCGGTGCGCCGGCCGGTGTCCCGGTCAAATCGGGTAATGGCGCCAAGGCCAACGGTGCGGCGGCGCCGGCGGCGAAGAAGACGGCCAAGGCGTCGTCGACCTCCAAGCCCGACGACCTCACCGAGATTTCCGGTATCGGACCCAAGCTCGCCGAAAAACTCAACGCCAACGGCATTCATCGCTTCGAACAGCTTGCCGCACTGGGCAAGGATGACATTGCCAGACTGGACAAGGCGCTGGGTTTCGCCGGTCGTATCCTGCGCGACGACTGGATCGGTCAGGCCGATAGACTGACAAAATAGTCGAAAAATACCTGTTTTCTCCCAAAGCCTTGGCGGAAATTCTCCGGAAACCGGCTTGAATCGGGCGATCGCGCTCCCCACGTCGATTGCATCGTTTCATCGCTGTTTCACCGCTCTGGGAGGGATATGTGTCGAGATTTCCGATTAGACCTGCCTGGTCGCCGCTGACCATTGCGCTGATGGTCATCGGGTTCATTGTCTGGTGGCCGCTCGGCCTTGCCATGCTCGCCTTCATCATCTGGGGTGATCGTTTGATCGCCTGGTGGGATGAGAGCCAGCACAAGATGCAGGCGCGCGGCTCGACCGGCAACGAGGCGTTTGAGGAATATCGCCGCTCCGAACTCGACCGGCTGGAGCGCGAGCGCCAGCGCATCGAAGAGGAAGCCGTGGCGTTCCAGGACTTCATGCGCAATCTGCGCAAGGCGCGCGACCGTGAGGAATTCGACCGCTTCATGCGCGACAAGCATGGCGCGGATGCCGAGGCCGCCAAGCCCGACGACAAGCCGTCGGCAGGTACCGCAGGCGCGCCGGCTTAACGCCAGATGGTTTGTGCGGTCAGGATGACCGAACGGGCGCGGCGGGCAACCGTCGCGCCCTTTTCTATTCGCTTCCGTTTCCGCTACGCCGCGAATCGCTGCGCAAGTCGCTATCCTGCGCCCTCGGAAACACGGGTGGTGACGGCAGGAAGGCATGACTGGTTCCGAGCGCGCCCGGGCGATCATGGAGAATCGGGCAACCGCGGAGAGTTTCGAGATCACGGTCGACGGGCGTGCCGTGCGGATCGATATCCGCCGGTCGTCGCGGGCACGGCGCTATACGCTGCGTCTGCAGAACGCAACCGGCATGCCGCTGCTCGTCGTGCCCGCCCATGGCACGGTCGAGCGGGGCATCGCCTTTGCCAGGAGCCAGGCCGGCTGGCTCGGCAGCCGGATGGCGCGTCTGCCCGAGCGGATCGCCTTTGTCGACGGCGCCGAGATTCCCTTGCGCGGCGTGCCGCACCGGCTTTGCCGTTCCGGTGCCTTGCGCGGGACGGTCCGCGTTGTTCCGGCCGGCGCTGACGATCCCGCGCAGTTGCGCGTCGCAGGTGGTGCCGAGCATATGGCGCGGCGGCTGACCGACTGGCTGAAGGCCGAGGCGCGCCGGGACCTGGAACCGGTGGTGATGGCCTATACCGAAACACTCGGCGTCCGGGCAAAGCGCATCACCATTCGCGACCAGGCCTCGCGCTGGGGCTCGTGTTCGGCCCGCGGCACCCTGTCGTTTTCCTGGCGTCTGGTGCTGGCGCCGCCGGTGGTGCTCGACTATCTCGCCGCCCATGAGGCAACACATCTTACCGAGATGAACCATTCGCCGCGCTTCTGGAAGACGCTGCGGGCGATCGCGCCGCATACGGACGAGGCGGAGGCCTGGCTGAAACGGCACGGCACGTCGCTGTTCCGCTACGGCCCGCGGTAAGGTGTCGCGGGACGATGTTTTTCTACGAGGGAAGTGGCGCCGGACCGCTTGCGTTTGCCGGCCGATTGGCTTAAACGAGCCCTCTCGCGGCGCGAACCCAGGGGCCATAGCTCAGTTGGGAGAGCGCTTGAATGGCATTCAAGAGGTCGGGGGTTCGACTCCCCCTGGCTCCACCAAACATCGCCCAAGATGTTTCGGCTTCCCCGGATGACCCGCGCCGCGCCTGTTTCCCGCCGAGAGTCCGCAGTTTTCGTGCGCTCACGATCCGCATCATGCCGGTGGCGCATGGAATGAATGCGCGTGTCTTCCATCTGTTTCCAGTATTACGCGAAGTGCCGTAGGCCGTGGCGAATAGCTGTTATATTATAACAGCTTGATGTGAAATTCCCGCCCTGGCCAACTGGTATCGTTGTTGAATTTCCGCCACGTTTGGTGTCTAATTTATTGCCAGATAACAAACCCTCCGGGCTGAAGGTTTTCGTTTTCGCCTGATCGACAGGTGTCTGCGATTCAGTCGGTTCCTGCCGCCCGGACCAACCGGTGCAACAACAGGTACCCGAAACCATGTTTTATTCCATCAGAATGAGCGCGCTCGCGGCATCGCTGGCGGTCGCCGGATTGTCGTTTGCGGGGATGCAGCCGGGGTCGGCGGCGGAAGTCAGCGGCAGTATCTCGGCTGCCGAAGGCGCCGCGTCGACTATACCCGATGCCGTCCAGGCCGCCTCCGGCCTCAAGGTCATCTATCGCAAGTACGGCAAATACTATTTGTCGGTCGATGCGAAGGGCAGCAACAACGCTTCGCACAAGGTCAAGGTCGAAAAGCCGAGCAATTCGGCGAAGGTCGAAAAGGCCTATCTGATGGCCGCTTCGCTCAGCGGACGCACCATCAACAATGGCGACGTTGAACTGAAGAACAAGAAGATCAACTGGAGCACCTCGGTCCGCAACGGCCTGTCGTCGAACGCCAATTTCTTTCACAACGTCCTTGCGGACGTGACGAAATTCGTCAAGCCGATCGTCGATCCCGCCTCGAAAGGAACGATCAAGATCAAGCTTGAGGAACCGATCGGCACATCGACGATCGACGGCGAAATTCTCGCAGTCGTCTTCAAAGACAAGAAAATGAAGAAGGAGCAGACCGTTGTGCTGCTCTTCGGTGGCCAGCAACTGTCCGGCGACCGTTTCGAGGTATCGCTTAAGAAGGGAATCGATCCCAAGAAAAAGAATGCGATCGCCGACATGGGCCTGGGCATATCGTTTGGGTGTCAAGGAAACTGCGGAAATACGCCTGTCCAATACAGCACTGTTGAAGTAAACGGTAGTCGTATTTCTACATCCGCTGGCGGTCAAGATGATGGAATACTAGAGAATGGCGCCCTCATCACCGTCGGCGGCATCGGCGACAAGAACAAGAACCCGAAGGACGCCAACGCGACGCCGACGGATACCCGCGACGACGACGAGATGTATTCGCTGCTGCCGTTCATCAAGAAATCGGACAAGCTGATTTACATCGATACGCAAAACCCCTCCGACGACGACAACATCTTCTTCGCCTGGCTGGCGCTGTCCGACAAGGGTGACGTCAACAAGGATACCGATGGTGACGGCCTGCTCGACCGGTGGGAGAAGAAGGGCTACGACCACGACGGCGACGGCAAGGTCGACGTCAAGCTCCACAAGATGGGCGCCAACTGGAAGTACAAGGATATCTTCATCGCCTATGCCTGGATGGAGAAAGGTCCCTCGGAGACGAAGTCGCACAAGCCGAGCGCAAAGGTCCTGAACGACGTCAAGAAGGCGTTCAAGAACGCGCCGGTGAAGAACCCGAACGGCCAGACGGGCATCAAGGTGCACTTCGACAATCGCGGCGGTGTTCCCTTTGACAGCGATCTCAATCCCGTCTGGACCGAGTTCGATGCGATCATGGACCCGCTGGTCTCCGAAGCCGAGCGGGTGATCTTCCACCGGATGCTCAACGCATTCGCCTATGGCGGGGGATCCTCGAGCGGCCTGTCGCGCGGCATTCCGGCCAGTGATTTCATCGAATCGCTGGGCAAGTTCCCGTCCAATCCGGGCACCAGGATCGAGCGGGCCGGCACCATCATGCACGAACTCGGCCACAATCTCGGCCTGCGTCATGGCGGTCCGGATGACGTCAACTACAAGCCGAACCATCTGAGCGTGATGAGCTACTTCAACCAGCTCGTCGGGCTGCGGAAGAACGGCAAGGCGCTGCTCGACTACGAGCGCTTCGACCTGAAGAACCTCGACGAGACCGCGCTCAACGAGAAGAAGGGCCTCGATCGCAAGAACGGCGATGGGCCGATCAAGAAATATGCGGTGCGCTACTACAGCGGTGGTATCGCGCAGCAGAAGAATTCCGGCGCCAACAAGAATGTCGACTGGAACAACAACGGCAATTCGAAGAACAATCCGGTCGCCGAAAACCTCAACGCAGGCTTTGACACGGTCCAGAACACCCTGGCCGCCCGCTATCCGGAATGGGCCAACATCGTCTATGACGGCGGCACTATCGGGCCGGGCGCTCCTTCCGAGAAGCTCAGCCGGGTCAATTCCGCCGATGCATTGAAGGAACTCACGGTGGAAGAGTATCTGAAGATGCAGAGCGATTTCGCTCAGTAGGGCGTCGACCGATCGTTGCGAACATGAGCCGGGGCGGCGACGTCGCCCCGGCTTTTTTGTGCAATCCTTCAGGCGAGGTTCAGGTCAGACACCATATGGAATTGCGCATGCTCCTGTTCCGCTCGATATCCCTCGCATTGGCGCTGCTCGTCACCGTAGCCGGGGTTGCCGCGACCCGCGCTGACGAATTGCCGCCCGGCGTGCGGCCGGGCGGGATTACTTTGGAAGCACAAACGCGGCTCTATCCGCCGCAGCCGCTTGCGGTGATGGTGGTCCGGTCAGGCGACCGGCTGGTGATAAGCTGGCAGGCGCCGGCCGATCCGCGCTGGGCCGCGCCGCTGAGCTATGATCCGGAGATTGAGACCTTCCGGGTCTACCGGATCGGGCCTGGCCAGCGGCGCGACATCGTCGGCGAGACGCGGGCGACCCGCTTGCGCGTCGACCTTCCCGCTGGCGGCAAGCCGCCCCGCTACGGCGTCACCGCCGTTCAGACGTCCGGGCAGGAAAGCCCGATGTCGGAGATCGTCAAGCTTCGGCTTCGCTGAGATCTGTCTGTCTGTATCCGAGCACGCTTGCCGCGAATTGCGGATAGGGCCCGGCGATATCGCGGGCGACGGGGCCGCGGATCAGCGCCAGCGTCTGTGCATCCGGCGGTGGTGATTCATTCACGATATCCGGGATATCGAAATCGAAGCCGGTCTTGTCGCGCACCTCTTCGAGGCTGACGCCCGGATGCAGGCTTTCGAGGCCGAATCGTCCGCGGTCGCGGTCGAACCGCATGACGCAGAGATTGGTGACCAGCGCATAGGGGCCGCCGGGCCGGTGGACATTGGCCGGGCTCGTTCCCGGCGCGCTGATGAAATCGACCTTCGGCACGAAGACCCGGCGGCTGTGCTCGGCCCGGAACAGGATGACGCGCGGCACCAGGAAATAGAGATAGGCGGAGCCGAAGGCGCCGGACCAGCGCACATCCATGTCCGGATAATCGCCGAGGCCGGTCAGGTTGATATTGGCGGATCCGTCGATCTGGCCGCCGGACAGGAAGAACGCGCCGATGCGACCCTGGCCGGCGCTGTCGAACAGGTCGACGCCGCCATCGGTGCGGAAATCGGGATGCGTCGAGCCGATGATCGAGACCCGGGCGCCGCTGCGCCGCCGGGCCAGCAGCGCGGCCGATCCGGGGATCGGCGACAGCACGCCGACGGCGATGTGATCGACGCCGTCGAGCAGGCGCGCGATCGCGGCGATCATGATCTCTTCGGGGCCGGCCTCGTCGAGGCAAACGGGATCGGCTTCGCTCAAGGGCGGGACTTCGGACATGATGTCGGCCTATTCGGCGGCCTCGGCCGGCATCAGGCCCTGTTCGATCAGATAGGCGCGCATTTCCGCCGGATCGCGGGTCCGCGTGGCATAGGCGTGCAGATGATCGGCATCGGCGCCATAGAGGAGGCCGTCGGGCCCGGGACACTCATAGGGCCAGGCGCCGCGCGGCGCGGGCGCCAGCGCGGTCACATAGTGACGCGGCAGGCAGGCGGGCGCGAGGCGGTCGTCGTCGAGCAGGTTGCCGTCGATGATCTCTTCCGCGGTCGCCAGCGTGCGGGCGCTGGCATGGGCCAGGATCTTCAGTTCGGCCGCGCGTCCAAGCCACAGATTGCCGTGCCGGTCGGCGAGCGGCACGTGCATGACGGCGATATCGGGCCGTATCGCCGGCAGCGCGACGATCGGATCGTTTTCGGCAAAGGGATTGTCGATCACCGCGTAGTCGGGCCGGTTGTTCAGGATATCGGAGCCGACAAGGCCGCGCAGCGGCATGAAAGGAATGCCCTTCTGGCCGGCCTGCAGGCCGGCATAGATCGCCGGGCAGGTCGAATCCTTGATCTTGAGCGTGCCACCGCGCACCGCGCGGGTAAAATTATGCGCCGGACCGAATTCGCCGAGCGAGACGCCGGCCGTCTCGATCGCCAAGACGCAGCCCGCGCCGATCAGGAGGTCGGCGAACAGGCCGGACGTCGGAACCGTGACGAGATCGAGGTCGCGGACCTGCGCGCGCGCAAGCGCCCGGGCGATCTCCATCGGGATGCCGTTGTCCTTGAACACGGCGACGCGGCTTCCATCCGGCACCTCGCGCACCAGATCGTCGGCATCGCGCATCAGTCGCGTTTCGGGCATCGGCCTGCTCCCATAGCCCTCGGCTGGACCTGTCAAGACAGTGTCCTGAAGACTATTCCATCCCTCCCGGCCCGAGCAAGGCGCCGCTCACCGGCCGCGCGCCAGGCCGGCATGGCCGGCGGGCTGGAAATAGGTGGGGTCGCCCGTCAGCAGGGTCGCGAGCGCGTCGATATCGACGATCAGTGCGTTGGCCTCCCGATAGATCGGATGGCGCACGGGATAGGCGGTAAGCACGCCGACCATTTCCCGCCGACACGCGGACAGGGCGGCAAGCGTTGCGGACGGATCGGTCAGGCCAAGGCGTTTGTTCATGCTATGTTCTTAGCCGCTTATGGGTTTGCTGACAAGCACGCGAAACGTGTGGTGTCGCGCGCGCGATCAACGGAATTCACGTCACCGTCTTTGCCGGTTGAATGCGACTTGCGCGGGCTCCGAGGGAGGACTAGGGTTCGCGCCGCTTGTCCGGCGACGACGACCGATGCCGTATTGACGATCGCGGTCGCGCCGAAGTCTCAAACCGCAGTCCATGTCCAGACCCGTCATCTTCTCCAACCACATCCCCAAGACGGGCGGCACCTCGCTTGCCCACGCCCTGCGTTCGGCGCTTGGCGCGGACGCGTTCTTTCCGCTCGGGCCCCATTCGCGCTTTCAGCGGTTTTGCGCCGGCCTGCCGCAATTCGAGGAATTGTCGGTCGCCGAACGGGCGCCGATCCGGGTCGTGCACGGTCATGGCGTGCGGCTGGCTTCGCTGTTGTGGCTGCCGGAGGCGGCACCGGATTTCATCGTCATCCTGCGCGCGCCGCGCTCGCATGCCCGGTCGCGCTATTTTCACCGGCTGCAAAGCAAGGCACGGCGGGCGGACAGCGGTGACCGGATCAATCTCGACGCCAATCCGATGGCCTCCTATCTCGTCAAGCACTATCCGTTTTTTGCCGAGCACGGCGCCGAGGTCTCCGTGCGCAACGCGCTGAGCGTGCTGAAGCGGTTCAAATACGTGTTGCGGACCGAGTCGCTTGCGCCCGATTTCGCGCTGCTCGCCGGCGATTACGGGCTCAGCGCGGAGATCGGCCACAAGCGCCCGGGCGGCTACAAGCCGGCGGATGCGGACAGCGTTCCCTTCGATCCGCAACGCTATGCGGTCGATCTCGCCCTCTACGAGGCGGTGAGCAATGGCGCCGGAGCCGGTGTCCGCAATCCGGTCGGGTTCGACCAGGCCGCGCTCGACCGGTCGATCAAGGCGCTCAACCGGAAAGGCGACGCGGTTCGCGCGCGCTATCTGGACCGCACCGAGAACCGCCTTGCCGCGTTTGCCGTCGGCAATCTCGAGTATCAGGTGGCGCTGGAACGGATCCGGTGCGGCGATCACGGCCTGATCGGCGATGCGGACGCCTTCGCCAAGCGGATGCGTACGCGCTATGCCCGCCGCCCCTATGACGACCGGAAAATGGCGCGCGCCAAGATCAAGCTCGCCGACTATCTGGACGCCAGGGGCGAGACGGCCCGCGCCCGTGCCGAGCGGGCCGAGGCGAGGCGGCTCGATCCCTCGGTGGTCCGCTCGCCGTTGCGTGTTCTTGTCGCGAAGGCGCGCCGGCTCCTGCCAAGATAGGCGCCCCATATTCAATCGCACCATAATGCGTGCTGGGCGGGCGCTGTCGGAGTAAAATCGTCATAAAACTGTCATATCTACTCGGCGAGGCGCCGCTCGTCGAAGATTTCCTGTAATTGTCGCAACCAGCACGGTGTCGCGGCGCAGATAATGCGCATGACACATACATGTTATAAATCATACATATTCGAGTGATACCGGCAGCGCGACCGGGCGCTATTGAGGCGCTGCAACCAAGAGGGGTTCGCATGACATTCTCCAACCTGACGAAGTCGATCTTGTTCTCCGGCACCATGCTGTCGGGTGCACTTGCCATCGCCGGCGCGGCCAATGCCGCGACCGAAGTCGAATGGTGGCACGCGATGGGCGGTGCGCTCGGCGAGAAGGTCGAGAAGATCGCCGGCGACTTCAACGCCTCGCAGTCCGATTATGTCGTCAAGCCGGTTTACAAGGGCAATTACACCGAGACGATGACGGCGGCGATCGCCGCGTTCCGCGCTGGCCAGCAGCCCGCGATCGTCCAGGTATTCGAGGTCGGCACGGGCTCGATGATGGCGGCCAAGGGCGCGATCGACCCGGTCTACCAGCTCATGGAGAAATCCGGCGAGCCGTTCGATCCCAAGGCCTATCTCGCCGCCGTCGTCGGCTATTACACCGATACCGACGGCAACATGCTGTCGATGCCGTTCAACTCCTCGACGCCGATCCTCTACTATAACAAGGACGTCTTCGAGAAAGCCGGCCTCGATCCGAACACTCCGCCGAAGACCTGGGGCGACGTCGAGGCGTTCTCCAAGAAGATCATCGATTCGGGTGCTGCCAATTGCGGCTTCACCACCGGCTGGCAGTCCTGGGTGCAGCTTGAGAACTTCTCGGCCTTCCACAACGTGCCGTTCGCCTCGGACGCCAACGGCTTCGGCGGCACCGGCGCCGTGCTCGAGTTCAACGGCGACCTGCAGAAGCGCCATATCGGCAATATGGGCGAGTGGCAGAAGTCGAAGATCTTCGACTATGGCGGCCGTCGCTCCGATTCCGCGCCGAAGTTCTATTCGCAGGACTGCGCGATGTACATGAACTCCTCGGCAGCGCTCGCCGGCGTGCGCGCCAACGCCAAGGACTTCGAGGTCGGCGTCGGCATGCTGCCCTATTACGACGACGTCGAGGGCGCACCGCAGAACTCGATCATCGGCGGCGCGACGCTGTGGGTCCTGTCCGGGCACGACGACGACGAGTACAAGGGCGTCGCCCGGTTCTTCAACTACCTGTCCTCGCCCGAGGTCCAGGCCTGGTGGCACCAGGAGACCGGCTACCTGCCGATCACCAATGCCGCCTACGAGCTGACCAAGGAACAGGGCTACTACGAGAAGAACCCGGGCGCCGACACCTCGGTGCTGCAGATGAACCTCAACCCGCCGACCGAGAATTCGCGCGGCCTGCGGCTTGGCAACTTCGTCCAGATCCGCGACGTCATCAACGAGGAGCTTGAAGAGGTCTGGGCCGGCAACAAGTCGGCCGACGAGGCCCTCGACACGGCTGTCGAGCGCGGCAACAAGCTGCTGCGCGACTTCGAAAAGCAGACGGACTAGGTCCGATTGACCGGCGGCGGGTCCTGTCGGGCCCGCCGCCGGCATTCCTCTCCCCATGCAAGACAAACGCGTCAGCTTCAAGGGCCTGTGGCTGCCCGCCGCGCTGCTTGCGCCGCAGCTTGCGATCACGGCCGTGTTCTTCCTGTGGCCGGCCAGCCAGGCGATCTACCAGTCGGTGCTGCGCCAGGACGCCTTCGGCCTGTCGGTCAAGTTCGTCGGACTGGAGAACTTCGCCGACCTGATCGTCGACCCGAGCTATCTGAACTCGGTCAAGGTGACGCTGGTCTTCAGCGCGGCGACGACCGTGCTGGCGATGGGCCTGGCGCTGTTGTTCGCCGTTGCCGCCGACCGGGTGCTGCGCGGGGCGACCGTCTACAAGACCCTGGTGATCTGGCCCTACGCGGTGGCGCCGGTGCTCGCCGGCGTGTTGTGGTGGCTGATGTTCAACCCGACCATCGGCGTCCTCGCCTATGCGCTCAGCTATCTCGGCATGGACTGGAACCATCTCTTGAGCGGCTCGCACGCGATGACCCTGATCGTGGTAGCGGCGGCCTGGAAGCAGATTTCCTACAATTTCGTCTTCTTCATCGCCGGCCTGCAATCGATCCCGCGCTCGATGCTGGAGGCCGGCGCGATCGACGGGGCGGGACCGGTCAAGCGCTTCTTCACCATCACCCTGCCGCTGTTGTCGCCGACCACCTTCTTCCTGATCGTGGTCAATCTGGTCTACGCCTTCTTCGACACGTTCGGCATCGTCCACGCCACCACGACCGGCGGGCCGGGCCAGGCGACGAACATCCTCGTCTACAAGGTCTATAGCGACGGCTTCATCGGCCTCAATCTGGGCTCGTCCGCGGCCCAGTCCGTGATCCTGATGGTCTTCGTCATGGTGCTGACCGTCATCCAGTTCCGCTATATCGAGCGGCGCGTGCATTACTGAGGGCGGACACGATGGTAGAGCGCCGCCCCTTTCTGACCGTCCTGACCCATCTGACGCTGATCCTCGGCGTCGCCTTCGTGGCGCTGCCGGTGTGGATCGCCTTCGTCGCCTCGACCCATGGCGCCCATGACTTCATCTCCGGGCTGATGCCGCTGTGGCCGGGCGACCAGATGGTCAAGAACTACTGGCAGGTGCTGTCGCAGGGCGAATCGACGGCCGGCGCCCCGCCGATCGGCCTGATGCTGTTCAACAGTTCCGTCATGGCGCTCGGCATCGCGGTCGGCAAGATCGCGGTGTCGCTGCTGTCGGCCTTCGCCATCGTCTATTTCCGCTTTCCCTTCCGCATCGCCGCCTTCTGGGTCATCTTCCTGACCCTGATGCTGCCGGTCGAGGTGCGCATCCTGCCGACCTTCGAGGTCGCCGCCTCGCTCGGGCTGCTGAACAGCTATTCCGGCCTGATCCTGCCGCTGATCGCCAGCGCCACGGCGACGTTCCTGTTCCGCCAGGTGTTCCTGACGATCCCCGAGGAACTGGCCGAGGCCTCGCGGATCGACGGGGCGGGGCCGATGAAATTCTTCCGCGACATCCTGATCCCGCTGTCGCGCACCAATATCGCGGCGCTGTTCGTGATCCTCTTCATCTATGGCTGGAACCAGTATCTGTGGCCGCTGCTGGTGACCACGGATGCCAGCCATTACACGGCCGTGATGGGCATTCAGCGCATGGTCGCGGTGCCCGATTCCGAGCCGCTCTGGCACCTCATCATGGCAACCGCGATCCTGGCCATGCTGCCGCCGGTCCTGGTAATCCTGGTGATGCAGCGGTTGTTCGTGCGCGGCCTCATCGAACAGGAGAAGTAAATGGCGAGCGTCACCCTGTCGGACGTGGGCAAGATCTATCCCGGTGGCGTCGAAGCGGTGAAATCGATCGACCTGGAGATCGCCGACGGCAGCCTGTGCGTGCTGGTCGGTCCGTCCGGCTGCGGCAAGTCGACCCTCCTGCGCATGGTCGCGGGGCTGGAGACCGTAACCGGCGGTACCGTGTCGATTGATGGGGCGCCGGTCAATGACCGCGAGCCGGCCGAGCGCGACATCGCCATGGTGTTCCAGAACTACGCGCTCTATCCGCACATGTCGGTCTACGACAACATGGCCTATGGCCTGCGCAACCGGGGCACGGCCAAGCCGGAGATCGACCGGAAGGTGCGCGAGGCGGCACGGCTTCTGGCGATCGAGCCGATGCTTCAGCGCAAGCCGCGGCAATTGTCGGGCGGCCAGCGCCAGCGCGTCGCGATGGGCCGGGCGATCGTGCGCGATCCCAAGGTCTTCCTGTTCGACGAGCCCTTGTCCAATCTCGACGCCAAGCTGCGCGTGCAGATGCGCATCGAGTTGAAGCGGCTGCAGCAGCGGCTCGGCACGACCAGCATCTATGTCACCCACGACCAGCTCGAGGCGATGACGCTCGCCGATCTGCTGGTGGTGATGAATGGCGGCGAGATCGAGCAGATCGGCACCGCCATGGAGGTCTACGAGCGGCCGCAGACCACCTTCGTGGCGAGTTTCATCGGATCGCCGCCAATGAACCTTGTCCCCGCCGCCGTGGCCGACGGCGTGTTGCGGCTGACCGACAGCGCCGCGCAAGTCACCCTGCCGGCCGACAGGCGTGGCCTGTCCGGTGCGGTGATCGTCGGCGTGCGGCCGGAGGACCTGCGGATCGACGGCGGTTCGGAGACTGGCGGTGCCGAAACGCTGGCGTTTCCGGTGACGGTGACCGGGGTCGAGCCGATCGGCGCGGAATCGCTTCTGCACAGTCAGACCGAGAGCGGTGCCGACGTGACCGTCCGGCTGCCGGGATATGCCGTTCACGCGGCGGGCGCGGCGATGACGCTTGCAGCACCGGCCGGCAAGCTGCATCTGTTTTCGGCCGATACCGGGCGGCGCCTTTGAACGCCGGCCCGCCGGCCCGGGGCCTTTGAACGCCGGCCCGCCGGCCCGGGGCCTTTGAACGCCGGCCCGCCGGCGTCGGCTTGAACGCCCGTATCCGATCCCCATATCCTTAAGCGAACCGGCGGACGCCTGTCGTCGCCGGTCGTGCACCCCCGGGCGCCTGAACAGGGCCTGGTCAAGGTCGCTTGGCAACGAGGACTTTGCATCATGTCTCGCGTACCCACGCTGAACAGCCCTTATCTGCTCGGTTTCGATGGCATCGAACGCCTGATCGATCGTGCCTCGCGCAGCGCCGGCGACGGCTATCCGCCGTACAATATCGAGCGGCTGCGGGGTACCGGCGAGGCGGATGATGGTGGGGTTGGCGCCAGCGCCACGGCGACGATTTTGCGCATCACGCTGGCCGTTGCCGGCTTCACCCGCGCAGAGCTCGACGTGACGCTGGAGGAAAACCAGCTCACCATCCGCGGCCGCCAGGCCGAGGATCCCGATCGCGACTACATCCATCGCGGCATCGCCGCGCGTCAGTTCCAGCGCACCTTCGTGCTGGCCGACGGGATGGAGGTGACCGGCGCGGCGCTGGAAAACGGTCTTCTGACCATCGATCTTGCACGACCGGAACCCGAACGGGTCGTCCGCACGATCCAGATCCGCGAATAGTCCTGACGCGTAGACCTTCAAGGAGAGACGGGGACGCCAAGGAGAGACGGGTCTGTCAACGAGCAAGAGGACCAAGTCGCATGAACAAGATTTCCGATCCGTTCGACAGGGACGATCCGACCGTCAGCCCGGAAGCGCTGGCCCATCTCGGCGACGGGCAGATCGCCTATGTCAAGCCGATCATGTCGGATGTGCTGAAGGACCTGTTCCCGGACGCGCCGGCGATGGCACCGGGCATCCAGCTTTTCGTCCTGAACGGTGCCGACGGCACGCCGCTGATGCTGGCCGACAGCGAAGAGGTCGCCCGGGCGAGCGCCCGCGAGCACGAATTGATGGCGGTAAGCGTGCACTGAGATCGCGGGTTGTGATGGTTCGATAGCGCCTTTGGCGCTTGCGAGGCCGCAACCGCCCCCAGCAGCACCGTCACGATGCCGGCTTGCCGGCAAGCGCCTTTTCGACCTCCGGCATCAACCGCTCGGCGACCGACTGTTCGTTGAGCGGGCCGATGTGCTTGTAGACGATGCGGCCCTCGTTATCGACGACGAAGGTCTCCGGCACGCCGTAGACGCCCCAGTCGATGCCGACGCGGCCGTTGCGGTCGGTGCCGACGGCATCGAACGGATTGCCGTAAAGGCCAAGGAAACGCCGGGCGTTCTCCGCCTTGTCCTTGTAGTTGATGCCATAGAGCTTGAAGCGGCCGTCACGGGCCAGCGCCTCCAGGAACGGATGCTCCTCGCGGCAGGGAACGCACCAGGACGCCCAGACATTGACGAGTGCGACGCCGTTGCCCTTGAGATCGGTGTCGGAGAAGCCCGGAACCGGTGCGCCGGCCTCGTTAAGCCCCTCGAGCGGCTGCAAGGTAAACTGCGGCACCTCGCGGCCGATCAGCGCGGACGGCACGATCGACGGATCGCCGGCGAACAGCCGGAACAGCAGCAACAGCGCCAGCCCGCCGAACAGGAGCAACGGCAGCAGCACGACCATTCGGCCGAAGCCGCCGCCGCGCCGGCGCGGTTTTTCTTCCGGAGCCGCACCCCCGGTGTCGAGGTCGGACGTCGTCATGTCGCCTCACCACCGCGTTGACGTCCCGTCCGGCGGATGCCGCGCCGCTCGAGTTCGCCAAGCGCTGCCTGCTGGATGCGCCCGTCGACGATGACCCAGGCAACCAGCCCGGCGAGCACGATCGCGGTGATCGCATAGGCGGCGGCGATGAAACCGATATGGGACAAAGGGTCTTCTCCTGATCTCTCGCTTATTCCGCCGGCACCAGCGTGCTCGCCGCCTTGACCCGCATGGCGCGCACCCGCCGCCGCAGGATCTCGTTGCGCATCGCGGCGACATGGATCGCGAGGAACAAAAGCGTGAAGGCAACCGCCATCACCATCAGCGGCCACAGCATCGAGGGATCGATCGTCGGCCCGTCGAAGCGGAACACGCTGGCGGGCTGATGCAGGGTGTTCCACCAGTCGACCGAGAACTTGATGATCGGAATGTTGACGAAGCCGACCAGGGCGAGGATCGCCACCGGCCGCGCCGCGCGGGCGGGATCGTCGAAGGCGCGCCACAGGGCGATCAGCCCGAGATACATCAGGAACAACAGCAGGACGGAGGTCAGCCGCGCGTCCCAGACCCACCAGGTGCCCCACATCGGCTTGCCCCACAGCGAGCCGGTGACGAGCGCCAGGAAGGTGAAACAGGCGCCGATCGGCGCGGCCGCCCTGGCCGAGACATCGGCGAGCGGATGGCGCCAGACCAGCGTGCCCACCGAGGAGGTGGCGATCACCGCGTAGCACATCATCGCAAGCCAGGCCGACGGGACATGGATATACATAATCAGCACGGTCAGGCCCTGCTGATAGTCGGCGGGCGCCCGGAAGGCGAGGACGAGGCCGATCGCGAGCACGCCCGCCGCGGCCGCCCACAGCCAGGGCAGAACCGAGCGCGACAGCGCCATGAACCGGGTCGGATTGGCGAATTCCAGCATCGGGGGACCTTTTCAGCCCTTCATACGCCTTTTTCGGTTTCGAGTCTTGATGCGACGCAAACGGATACGCCGATCACACGCATGTGTCCGAATATAGGGAGCCCGGAAAACCTGGCCAACAGATGACGCGCTCAATCGAACGCCAGCCGCAGCGCCGCCGCAGCCGCGATCGGCGCCAACACCACGCTGAGCAGCGTCAGGCCGGCCAGGATGGTGAGCGGCGTCGACACCGCCATCGGGCCGGTCACCGCCGCGTTCGTCGCGCTGACGCCGAAGATCAGCACCGGCACCGTCAGCGGCAGGATCAGGATCGGCACCAGCAGGCCGCCGCGCCGCAGCGCCACCGTCAGGGCCGCCCCGATCGTGCCGATGAAGGTCAGCGCCGGCGTGCCGGCGGCAAGCGTCAGCGCGACCGCGCCAAGCGCCGCCGGCTCGACATTGAGCATCAGTCCCAGTAGCGGCGCTGCGATAACAAGCGGCAGGCCGGTCGTCACCCAGTGGGCAGCCGCCTTCACCGCGACGATGACGGCAAGCGGCAGCTCGGTCATCGTCAAGAGGTCGAGCGAGCCATCCTCGTGATCGGCCTGGAACAGCCGGTCGAGGCCGATCAGGGTTGCAAGCAGGGCGCCGACCCACAGGATCGCCGGGCCGATGCGCTGCAACAGGTTGAGGTCCGGGCCGACAGCGAATGGCATGATCGCGACGATGGTCAGGAAGAACACCGCGCCCATCATCGCGCCGCCGCCGACCCGCAGGGCAAGCGTCGTCTCGCGCCGGAACAGCATCGCGATCGCGCCGATCATGCCGGCTCGACTTCAGGTCGGGGCTCAGGCTGGCGCACACCGAGCGTCAGCGTCGCAGCTGGCAATGGCAGATCGACATGGGTGGCGATCAGCGCGAGCCCGCCGGAGGACAGATGGCGCTCCACCATCGCAAACAGGCAGGCCTGCCCGTCCGTGTCGAGCGCGGTCGTCGGCTCGTCCAAGAGCCAGACCGGCCGGGCGGCGACCAGGAGGCGGGCCAGCGACAGCCGCCGCCGCTGGCCGGCCGACAGGATCGCGGCGGGAAAATCGGCAAGCGGGCCGATCCCCATCGCATCGAGCGCCGCCGGCGGGTCGATGGCGGCCCGACCGGCAAGGGCGGCAACCTCCTCGCCCTCAAGCAGGCGTGCCCAGAAGGCGAGGTTCTCGACAACGCTCAGCGCCGGCTTGATGGCATCGAGATGCCCGACATAATGGATGTGCTCCTTGACCGGAACGTCCGGCGCGCCACCTTCCAGGGCGAGTTCGCCTTCGGCGATGCGCGCAAGCCCCGCGATCAGCCGCAGCAGCGTCGACTTGCCCGCCCCGTTGCGGCCGCGAAGCTGCAGAAGCATTCCCGCGTCGACACGGAAGTCGAGCGCCTCGAACACCAGACGGCCGCCGCGGATACAGGCGAGATCCCGGCCCGTTAGCTTCATGAGGCTGTGGTCGCTGTGTGCAGAAATGGGGTTTTCACCGGGCTCGTCACGATCGAATGAGTTCTCATCGCATGGCGTATTGGCACCTGTCTTAGAAAGGTTCTATAAACCCGGCAAGCGGCGCTATCGTTTTCGGCATTTGCAAAGCCCGACAAAAACGCACGCTCCTTTCGCCTTGGCCCCTGTTCACTAAAGAAGGTCATAGCCCGTGTCCGCACAGTCCCCCGACAGTTTCAATGCCCGCCGGACCCTTACCGTCGGCGACAAGTCCTATACCTACTACGATCTCAAGGAGGCCGAAAAGAACGGCCTTGCCGGGATTTCCAATCTGCCCTTCTCGCTGAAAGTGCTGCTGGAGAACCTCCTGCGCAACGAGGACGGCCGCAGCGTGACGCGCGCCGACATCGAGGCGATGGCCGACTGGCTGAAGGACAAGCGCTCCGACCGCGAGATCGCCTTCCGGCCCGCCCGCGTGCTGATGCAGGACTTCACCGGTGTCCCGGCGATCGTCGACCTCGCCGCCATGCGCGACGCGATGACGGTGCTCGGCGGCGACCCTGAGCGCATCAACCCGCTGGTGCCCGTCGATCTCGTCATCGACCATTCGGTGATCGTCGACGAATTCGGCAATGCGCGGGCCTTCAAGGCCAATGTCGAGCGCGAATACGAGCGCAACGGCGAACGCTACCGCTTCCTGCGCTGGGGCCAGGAAGCCTTCGACAATTTCCGCGTCGTCCCGCCCGGCACCGGCATCTGCCACCAGGTCAACCTGGAATATCTCGCCCAGACCGTCTGGACGAAGCAGGAGGGGGAGACCGAGGTCGCCTATCCGGACACGCTGGTGGGCACCGACAGCCACACCACCATGGTCAACGGCCTGGCCGTGCTCGGCTGGGGCGTCGGCGGCATCGAGGCGGAGGCGGCCATGCTCGGCCAGCCGATC
>JANQKY010000022.1 GCA_028280885.1 Tepidamorphus sp. | reverse complement strand
CCTCTCGGCCTTGCGCGAGACCATGCCCGAGATGCCGGAGATCGATCCGGCGCGGCTTGCCGAATTGCGCACGCTCGCCCAGATCGCCGAGGCGGTCGCTGGCGCCGCGCCTGGAGAAGAAACGGCAGCACCGGCGCTGGAAAACGCGCCGCCGGTTCCAACCGTCGACACGGCCACGTTCGAGACGAGTGCGGCTGAACTCGGCCTGTTTCGGCAGACGGTCGGGATAGAGGACGCCTCGGCCAGTTTCGCCAGGCCCTACACGCTTCTGACCAACAACAGCCGGATCGAGATCACGGACCATGCCGGCGCATTGGCCCGCGCGCTCAAGGCGGGGTTCGAGCGGCACGGGCTTCCCGTCGCGATCGTTGAAACACCGTCGCCGCAGGTCGACCTGCTTGTCGTCACGGCCGGCGCGGCGCCTGCGCTTGGCGGACTGGACATGCATCGCCAGGCCCTGCGTTGCGCCACGATCGTCGCACCCGCGATGACCGAGCAGGGCGGCCGCTGCATCTTCCTGCAGAATACCGGCGGGGATTTCGGCCACGGCATGACCGATCTTGCCCGGGCCGAAACCGGCGGCATCGCGGCGCTCGCCAAGACCGCGTCGCATGAATGGCCGAAGGCGCTGGTCCGCGCCATCGATATCGGCGCAGGAGATCCGGGCGACGAGGCCTTCGTGTCCCGCATCGCCAGGGAAATCCTGTTCGGCGGCGATCTCGTCGAGCTCGGCCTTTCGCCGTCCGGCGGGCGCGTCACCACGAAGCTGGAGACGACACCGTATTCGGGCAAGGGCATCGTGCTGGCGGATGGCGACCTCGTCGTTGTCTCGGGCGGCGCGCGCAGCATCACCGCGGAGGTGGTCTGCCGGCTGGCGAGAGAGGCGAAACTGCGCTTCCTGCTGCTCGGGCGAAGCGAGGTCGCGGACTGGCCGGAGGGGTTGCCGCAGGATCTGTCGCTGCAGGAATTGCGCAGCGCCCTGGTCGCCCGGGCCCGCGAGGCCGGCGAGGATATCTCGATCAAGGAGATCTCGGCCCGCGCCGACCGCCTGCTTGCCGCGCGCGAGGTCAACGAGACGATCTCCCGCATCCGCGAGGCCGGATCGGAGGCCGTCTATCGCGCCGTCGATATCACCGACACCGGCAAGGTGGACGAGGCGATCCGCGCGTTCAGGGGATCGGCCAATGGATCAAATCGCATCGCCGGGCTCATCCATGGCGCCGGCGTCAATATGGACAAGCTGATCAAGGACAAGACCGAGGACCAGCTCCGCCGCGTCTATGCAACGAAGATAGACGGGTTCAAGGCGCTCTGGTCGGCGGTGGAGGCCGACAGGCCGGCCTTCGTCTCGCTGTTCTCGTCGATTGCCGGCCGTTTCGGCAATCCCGGCCAGTCCGACTACGCGATCGCCAACGAGGCACTGAGCCGTATCGCCTGGAGCCTGCAGAACCAGTATCCGGACATGCGGGTTACGGCGATTGACTGGGGCGGCTGGCTCGGCGGCATGGTGACCGATGCCGTCCGGCGCCAGTTCGAGGACCGCGGCGTGCCGCTGATCCCGATCGAAACGGGCGTCGAGGCCTTCGTGCTTGAACTGATCGCGGGGCAGGGCGGAACGCCGGAGATCGTCTTCGCCGGCACGCCGGAGGTCATGCTCGCCGCGTCGAACAAGCAGCGCGACGGGCATTCGCCCTCCAAGAGCGCGGTCGCCTGAGGCCGGCACGATGGGAGGGACAACCGCTGCGCCTGAACGGGCCGGAGCGCCATGTTCGAGCCGATAGCGATCGTCGGGCGCGGCTGCGTCCTGCCCGGCGCGACGACGCCGGATGCCTTGTGGGAGGCCGTTCGCACCGGCCAGGACCTGCTCACGGAAGTTCCCGAGGGCGCCTGGCCGGTTCCCGCCGAAACCGTTCGCCGCCGCAACCGTGGGCCGGGGCAGAACGGCGGCACGCCGGCGGCACCGTTTCGCGGCGGCTTCGTGCAGGATTTCGAGCAGATCTTCAATCCCGCCGATCACGACCTGCCGGCCGATGAGCTGGAGCACATGGATCGCGCGAGCCGCTGGCTGCTGCATGCCGGCCGCGCGGCCTTTCTCGAGGCCGGCAGTCCCGATGTGACGGGCGGGCGCTGCGCGGTTGTCGTCGGCAATCTGGCCTATCCCTCCCACTCGATGACCGAACTGCTCTACCAGTCGGTCATCGGCAATCCGCATGGCGACCTTCCCGAAGCCTTCTGGCGTCAGCGGTTTTCCTCCGGCCGCCCG
Organism: Tepidamorphus sp.; assembly: GCA_028280885.1. Taxonomy (GTDB): domain Bacteria; phylum Pseudomonadota; class Alphaproteobacteria; order Rhizobiales; family Tepidamorphaceae; genus Microbaculum. The sequence goes on along the minus strand of JANQKY010000022.1, from coordinate 15,445 downwards.
GCCAATCTGTTCGCCCGCTCGATCGGCGCCGACGGTCCTGCTTTCTGCATCGACGCGGCCTGTGCCTCCTCGCTCTATGCCATCAAGCTCGCCTGTGACTATCTGCACGACGGCAAGGCCGACATCGCCTTCGCGGGCGGGCTGAACGGCTGTTACAATTTCCTGCTGCACACCGGCTTCGACCATCTCCAGGCGCTCAGTCCGACCGGTCAGAGCCGCCCGTTTCACCGGGGCGCCGATGGCCTCATTCCAAGCGAAGGCGCCGCCGTCATCGCGCTTCGGCGGCTGAGCGACGCGCTTGCCTCAGGCGATCGGGTGCTGGCGGTGATCCGCGGCGTCGGCCTGTCGAACGATGGCCGCCGCCGCGGCGTGCTCGTGCCCGATCAGGACGGCCAGGTCCGGGCCCTGCGCGCGGCCTATGAGGACAGCGGCATCGATCCCGCCTCGATCGGCTACCTGGAATGCCACGCAACGGGAACGCCGACCGGCGACAAGACGGAAATCGGCACGCTCAAACAGGTCTATTCGGGTGTTGGCGACTTACCCGTCAGTTCCCTGAAATCCAATCTCGGCCACCTGGTGACCGTCGCCGGCATGGCGGCGGTCCTGAAGGTGATCGGCGCCTTCTCCGATCGGCTGAAGCCCAGGACGCTCTACGCCGAGGAGGCCTTCGACGAGCTCAGAAGCGGCTCCGTGCGGCCGCTTCTGGAAAACGAGGACTGGCACGCCGACACGGTTCGCCGCGCCGGTGTCAACAATTTCGGGTTCGGCGGCAACAACGCCCATCTCATTCTCGAGGAGTTTACGGAGGAAAGCGCGGCGACGGCCCATGCCGGCTTTCGCGATCCGGCCGAACAGCACGCGGCCCGTTCGCATCCCCAGGAGGATATCGTCATCTGCGGCGTCGGCGTCGCGGTCGGCGATCAGCGCGGTGGCGATGCCTTTCGCAGCGTCGATCCGAAGGGCCGCCCGGACGCGCTCGCGCACGACATATCGCTGCCGATCAAGGGAACCGCGTTCCCGCCCAACGACCTGAAGAAATGCCTCGGGCAGCAGACGCTGGCGATCGAAGCGTCGATCGCTGCCTTCGAGACCGTGGTTCGTCCCGAGGCGGCCAGGATCGGCCTGGTGCTCGGCATGGGCTGCGATTTCGAAGCGGCCCGCCATTGCATGGTCTGGCGGGCCGAAGGCGCCCGGCTTGCCGGCGAGCTTGCCGAGGGCACGTCGTTTGAGGACCTGCATGCGGCGATCGCGCCGCTTGAGAAGGCCGATGCCGTTCTCGGCGCCATGCCCAACCTCGTCGCCAATCGCGTCAATATCCAGCTCGACATTTCCGGCTTCGGCTATTCGATCTCGGCCGAGGAACTGTCGGGCAGCCAGGCCCTCGAAATCGGCTGCAGGGCGCTTCGGCGCGGTGAGCTCGACGCGTTTCTCGCCGGCGCGGTCGACCTGTCGACGGAGGCCGTTCATCGCCAGTGCTGCGCCGGCATCGCCGACCTGGCCGACCGCGATCATATCGACGCGGCCGGCGTGTTCGTCCTGAAGCGTCGCGCCGATGCCGAGCGCTGCGGCGACCCGATCCTGGCGAGCATCGACGTTGCCTCGGCGCGTTTCGTCGATGCCCCCGCGACGCGGGATGGCACCACCTTCAGCGACCGGGTCGGATACGCGCATGCGGCCGCTTCGAGCCTCGATATCGCCGAATTCCTTCTCAAGTCCGGCCCGGAAGAGGCAGATACGGACACAGACACAGACACAGTGCTCTCTCCCGACGAGAGACGGACGCTGACGTCGCACTCCATGACCGGGTGGCGGCAGGCGGTGTCCGTCCGCCGGGTCGTGGCGCCCGCCCTGCGGGTCGCGGCGCCGCAGCTTCGCTACTGCGCCGCCGAAACGGCCGAGGATCTCGCCGATCGTCTCGAAGCGGGGCGGGCCGATACGGCTGGCCCGGTTCGCATCGCGGTCGTCGGAAAATCCCCGGATATCGTCGACAAACGCATTGCCTATGCGATCGAGCGGCTGCGCGCCGGCGAGGCGCCGCGGGCGCCCGGCGTGGTGTTCTCCGATACGCCCATCGGCGGCGAGGTCGCCTTCGTCTATACCGGTCTCGGCGCCGCCTATCCCGCCGCGCTCGACGAGTTGCCGGCGGTCTTCCCGGATCTCGTCGACCGGTTTCTGACGGATTTCGCGCCCAACCACACCGCCGAAGCAAGGACTGCGCTGGCCGCGCTCAAGGCGGACCCGAGTGTCGAAAACCAGTCCTTCGCCACCGGCCTCATTTCGTCCTTCAACACGCTGATGGTCGAACGGGTGCTCGGACTGCGCCCGAACGCCTGTCTCGGCATTTCGATGGGCGAGGCGGTGATGTTCGGCGCCAGCGGGGTCTGGGAAGCGCCCGCCGAGACGCTGACCAGGGTTGCCGACGGCGGCCTGTATCGCAAGCTCACCGGCGACCATGCCGCCCTGAGGTCCTATCTCGGGCTCAACCCCGAGGCGGAGGTGGAGTGGCAGTCCTTCGAGATCGTCGGGCCCGCCGATGACCTGCTCGACGATATCAAGTCGGTTGCGCATGTCTGGGCGCTGATCGTCTATTCGCCCGACCATTGCCTGATCGGCGGCCTGAAAGAGGCCTGCACCGCATTCGCCAGGCGGCTCGACAGCCGATTCAGCATGATCGAGGCCGGGCACGATCTGGCGTTTCACGGCCCGTTTGTCGAACCGGTCAGCGATCTTTTCTACGACCTCCATCTCCAGGAGGCCACGCAACGACCCGACGTGACCTTCTATTCGAACGCGATCGGCGATGTCTGGCCCGTCGGGACGCAGACCTGCGCGCGTTACTACACCGATCAGGCGGTCCAGACGGTCGACTTCCGCCCGACCGTGCGTGCCGCCTGGCGGGACGGGGTCCGCACCTTCATCGATATCGGCCCGCGGGCCGTGCTGTCGACCGCGATGGAGCGCATCCTCAGGGGCGAGAACGTGCAGATCGTCGCGATCGATCAGGGCGTGCGGGGCGGTCTGTACAATCTCGCCTCGGCCTGCGCGGACTTGTTCGCGCGCGGGCACGATGTCGGCATCGCGGCGCTCGCGCGCCGCTTCGACCGTCTGGCCGGCCGGCTTGGCGATGCCGACCAGCGCAGCTTTACCGTACCCGGCCACCTGCCTGATATCGACCGGCCGTTTCTGGCCTCCCTTGCAAGGCCGCCGGCCGGGACGCCTGATCAGGCGAAGCCTGACATCGTCCTCGCGTTTTCGACCGACGATGCCGGCAAGGCGGGCGCCGGGCGCGTGCCGCCCGCGCCAAGGCTCGGCGGGCTCACGGCGCTGCCGCCGGCAAGGCGAAACACGAGGCCGCCACCGCGCCGCCGGGTGATGCGGGCGCCGGATGTGAGCGAAGGCGCCCCGCCGGCAGCCGAGATGGGCCCGACCCCTACACAAGCCGCTGTAGCGGGCGGTTTGATGACAGCCGCCGCCGCCAGCCCGGCACCGCACCAACGGCTATATCCATACAACGACGTCCCGACACCGCAACCGAGTGAAGCGATGAACAAGGCGATCAAGAGTACCGCATTCGATGCCTCCGGACGTGTGCCGGACCCGATCGATCCGATTGCGCCATCAGGTCCCACGCTCAGCCGCGAGGATCTCGAATGGGCCGCCCGCGACAAGATTTCGGCGGTCTTCGGCCCGCTGTTCGAACAGCAGGACGGCTACGAGCGCCAATGCCGGATGCCGGAGCCGCCGATGCTGCTGGCCGACCGGGTCACCGGCATTGCCGGCGAACCGGGAACGATGGGCAAGGGGATCTGCTGGACGGAAACGGACGTGACCGCCGATGCCTGGTATCTCGACGGCAGCTACATGCCGACCGGGATCCTGATCGAATCCGGTCAGGCCGACCTGCTGCTCATTTCCTGGCTCGGCTGCGATTTCCTCAACAGGAGCGAGCGGGTCTACCGGCTGCTGGGCTGCGAATTGACGATCCACAACCGCGACATGCCGAAGGTCGGCGATACGATCCAGTATCAGATCCATATCGACGCGCACGCCAATCTCGGCGGAACCCGCATGTTCTTCTTCCGCTACGACGCCCGCGTCAATGGCGAGTTGATGGTCTCGGTGCGGCACGGCCAGGCAGGTTTCTTCTCCGATGCCGAACTCGCCAATTCAGACGGCGTCCTGTGGTCGGCCGAGCAGGATACGCCGAAGGCCGACGCTCGCATGGACCCACCGCCATGCGTGAGCGAGAAGCGCGCCTTTTCGGCCGAAGAGGTCGAAGCCTTCGCAGCCGGCGACGTCTATCGCTGCTTCGGGCCCGGCTTCGAGAACACGGCCGCCCATCAAAAGCCCGCCAAGATCCCCGATGGCCGGATGCGGCTGATCGATTCCGTCGAGGCGTTCGAGCCCGATGGCGGCCCGTGGGGCAGGGGGTATCTCAGGGCGGTTTTCGACGTGCCGCCCGACGCCTGGTTCTACGACGGGCACTTTCACAACGATCCGTGCATGCCGGGCACGCTGATGGCCGAAGCCGGCTGTCAGGCGCTGCAGTTCCACATGGCCGCGCTCGGCTTCACGATCGACAAGGACGGCTATCGGTTCCGGCCGCTCGCCGGCGAGCCGTTCAAGTTCGTCTGCCGTGGCCAGGTCGTCCCGGATGCGCCGCATCGCGTTACCTATGAAATCTTCGTCGAAGAGGTGATCGGCGGCGACAAGCCGGTCGTCTATGCGGCGATCCTCGCTCGCTCGGACGGCTTCAAGGTGTTCCTGTGCCGGCGCTTCGCCGTCACGCTGTCGCGCGACTGGCCGCTCTACACCCGCGAGGCCTATCTGAACGATACCTCGACCCCGACCATCATCTCGCCGGACGGCGAGGTGCGCGGCGACCACAAGGCGCTGCTCGCGGCGGCCTGGGGCCGGCCCTCCGAGGCATTCGGCCCGGTCTTCGCCGCCGCCGATCCGGAGCTGGACGGCACGTCCAATCCGCCGCGCCTGCCCGGACCGCCCTATCACTGCATGACGCGGATCATCGAAACCGACAGTTCGCCCGCGCGCGCGACGCCGGGCGGCCGCCTCGTCAGCGAGTACGAGGTCGATCCCGCGGCCTGGTACTTTAGCGAAAGCGGAACCGGAACGATGCCGTTCTCGGTGTTCAGCGAGGTCCTGCTCCAGCCCTGTGGCTGGTTTGCAAGCTATATGGGCTATGCGCTCGGCAAGGTGGTGAAGTTCCGCAATCTCGACGGCGAGGACGTGGTTCTGCACGAGGCGGTCGGGCCGGACATCGGCACGCTTCGCCTGGAGACGACCTTCGCCAAGGCCGCCCAGGTCGGACCGATGACGATCGTCTTCTACGAGGTCGTCTGCCGGGCCGGTGAGCGGGTGGTAGCGACGCTGAAGACCGATTTCGGCTTCTTCCCCACCGACGCGCTGGCCAACCAGAAGGGCCTGCCGGCGACGCCGGACAGGCGCGAGAGGATCGCCGGACTGAACGAATTGGCGCCGATCCCCGAAAGCGAAACCGCGCTGCGCGGACCGGGCGGCGCGGCGATGCCGACGGACAAGCTCGATCTCGTTGACGATATCGTCGCGTTCGAGCCCGACGGCGGCGCAGCCGGTCTCGGCCGGGCCGTCGGCCGCCAGCGGATCGATCCGGGCGCCTGGTACTTCAAGGCGCATTTCTTCACCGACCCCGTTCAGCCGGGATCGCTCGGCCTGGAGGCCCTGTTCACCCTGTTCAAGGCGCTGGTCCGCCTGAAGGGGCTGGACAAGCGGTTCGACGCCCCCCGTTTCGAGGCGCCGGCAACGGATCAGACCCTGTCCTGGCACTATCGCGGGCAGGTCGTTCCCCGCAACAAGGCCGTGATCACCGAATTCGAGTTGACGGCGTTCATCGAAGAGGACGACGCACTGCTCGTCACCGGAACGGGAAGCCTGTGGGTCGACGGATTGCGGATCTACGAGGTCAAGGACTACGCCTTGCGGATCCGCGAGGCGCCCGCAGGCGCCCGGTCCGCGCCTGTCGAGACCGGCAAGGTGGCCGGAAACGAGGTCCCGGCCGCGCCCGTCGCGGTGACGGAAACAGGTGACCGGGTCCTGACCCTCGACATCACGAAGGCGCCCTGGCTCTGCGGGCACAAGCCGTTCTATGCAAAGCCGGTCTATCCGATGCTCGGTGTCGCGGCCCAGCTGCTCGATATCGGGCCGGTCGCGCGGATCCGGAACCTGGAGCTGCGCGAATGGCTTGTCCTGGGCGTGCAACCGCTTGAGATCGCGTTGCGGACCGTTCGGGCCTCGGACGACCTGACCAAGGTGATGATAAGCCGGATCGAGAACGGTGTCGTTCAGCGCAAATTGGTCGGGATGGCGGACCTGTTGGCCACGGGCAACGGCGAGGCGCCGGCGGCCTGGGAAACGGTTACCGGCGGCGAGGTGATCGTCGACCCCTACCGGGCCGGCGAGTTGTTCCATGACGGTTCGTTCAAGACCGTCTCCGAAATCGCCCGCTCCGAGGAGGCGACGTCATTCACCTTTCCGGTGGAAGACTGCCTGACGCGCGCCGGCGGCGACAGGGCGATCCTGCTCGACACGCTGTTCCACGGCTTTCCGCACTGCCTGCCCGAATGCTGGTATGGCGATACGACGCGCAACCATGTCGCCTTTCCCTACCGGCTCGAGGACTTCACCCTGTTCGCCCCGCTGCCGGAAGCCGGCGAGGGATGTGTCGTCACGCGAAAGCTGGACATGCCCAATCCGCGTCTTGTGCGGTTCGAGGTCCAGTTTCAATGCGACGGCCGGGTCATCGCGCAGGGGACGATGGCCGAGGCGTTGATCCGGCTTGACATCGTCGGGCGGGTCGGCGCGCCGATGCTGCGCCAGTTCTGCCTGTCCGGCAAGGCGGTGCCTGGATGCCTGTTCTCGCAGGTCGATGGCGACGGCGTCACGCTGACGGAAGACACGGTCACCCAGGCCGACCGGGTTCCCGCGACGACCGAGACGATCTACGGCCTTGGCGCAGATTCCGGCCGGGACCTGCGGGCGACGATGGAGGCCGTCGTGATCAAGGATCTGGTATCGCGGGAATTCGGCGTTCACCCCGCCGCGATCCGGATCGAGCCGCCGCTCGTCATCCCGTTCCTGCGGGAGCCCGTGCCCCTGTCGGCGATCGCGCTGGACTGGTCGTCCGACAGCGTCACCGCGCGCTGGAAGCGCTGAAGGGATATCCCTGGAAGGCCGTAATCGTTAGCCGAGACCATAGTCGTCCAGAAAGGCGACCGCATTGCGCGCCAATGACGGACCCAGATAACCGCCTTCCTGCACGAGGACGGTCGGCAGGCCGAGCCCCGCGATATCCCTGGCCGCGCGCCGAAAGCCGTCCGTCGTCATGCCCACCTCCGACAACGGATCGTCGGCGGCCATGTCGAAACCAAGTGACACGACAAGGGCTTGCGGCGAGAATCTGGCAATCGCGGTGAGCGCCTGATCAAGACGGTCGAAGATGCCGGCCTCGTCACAGCCCGGCGGGAGCGCGAGATTCAGCGTGTGGCCAAGCCCCGGCCCGTCGCCGGTTTCATCCGGATATCCCATATAGTAAGGCGGATAATCTGATGGGTCGACATGCAGCGAGACATAGAGGACGTCGCCGCGCGCATAGAAGATGTCCTGCGTGCCGTTGCCGGCGTGGGTGTCGATATCGAGAAGCGCGACCTTGCCGACCCGGTCCGCCATCGCGCCGGCCGCGATCGCGGCGTTGTTCAGGAAGCAGAAGCCGTTGCTCGCATCGCGATAGGCATGGTGGCCGGGCGGACGGCTGAGCCCGTAGGCAACGCGCGCGCCGCCCGCGACGATCGCGGCTGCCTCCAGCGCCGACTGCGCCGACCAGTAGATCGCCTGCCAGGTTCCCTCGGTAACGGGGCAGGCGGTGTCCGTCGAATAATAGCCGAGCGCACCGACGACGCCGGCCGGCGGACGGCTCTGGCGGCGGCCTGTGTGGTAGTTGGGGACAGCCGGAACGGTCGACCCGGTCGCCTCCACCCAGCGCGGCCAGGCCGTTGCAAGGAAATCGACATAGCCGCGATCGTGGACGGCGTGGATCGGCTCAAGCCCGTGATCGGCCGGTTGGACGATCTCGTGGCCCGCCCCGGCAAGCGCGTCGCGAATGAGGATCGCCCGCTGTGGCTGCTCGGGATGATCGATCATCTGGCCGCGCCGGAAATACTGCGCCGGCGCATGCAAGAGCTGGCGCTCGTCAAACACGACTTTCATGGTTGTTCCTCGTCTCGCCCCTCTGTCCGGCTGCCAGGCTCCGCGCGGCCACTGGCCGGCGTTGTTTCCCATCCCGCAAGACCGGTCCGCATCGAGCAGACATTGGGCGGCTGATTCGGGCAAATCCCTCCAGGAAAGCAAGCCGTTTTCGTATTGGCGCTGAATAATATTAGTCGAAAAAATATAAGTGCGGCCAGGAGGACAAAAGAACGGCACTCCGGGCTGCCGGCACATTTTCGTTGACATTTCCGCGCTGCCGCCGGGAACTTAAGAGAAACGAAGTTTAAGAAAAACAATGGGGAGGCCGATGGCTCGGGAGACAATCGCCGACGGGACGACCGCCGATGCGCGCGGGGATCTGGCAACCCGTATTTCCGCCCGGCTGATGGACGAAATTCTGGACGGCCGCTTCGCCGCGGGCTCGCGTCTGACCGAGGCGCAACTGGCGAAGGACCTGTCGGTCAGCCGGGCGCCGGTGCGCGAGGCGCTCAGGCGTCTGGAGAACCGCGGCCTGGTGATCGCCCATCCGCGCCGCGGCTTTTTCGTTCGGGACCTGAACGCCGATGCCTACGATCAGATCTTCGACCTGCGGCTATGCCTGGAGCGGCATGCCGGTAACCTTGTGATCGATCGCCTGGCGCCGGAATTCACCGACGCGCTGCAGGCGCAATATGACCGGATCCTGGTCGCGGCCGGTGAAGGCATGTCGCGAAAGCTGATCGAGGAAGATCTCGAATTCCATCGGCTCATCTGCCGGTTCTCGGGAAATGATCGGCTGCTTCAGGTCTACGAGGAACTGGCCGGCGAGATCCGCTTCGGCATCGCGATGCTGGACTATGTCGATATCGACCCGATGGTGCTTGCGCTGGCGCACGCGCCGCTTTTGGAGGCGATCCGGTCGGGCGACAAGGCAGCCTATCTCGTCGCGGTCGACGACCACCTGAACCAGGGATGCGTGAAGGTCGTCGACATGCTCCGTGCGCGATGCGCCTGACGACCCTGTCGCGGATCCCAGGGCACCTTAACAAGGCGGATCAGCCCGTGTCGCCGCGCCGGAAAACCAGTGGCAACGCCATTATGAGCAGGGCGACGGTCACGATCATCATGCCCATGCCCTCGCGCGCCGTTTCCGTGTTCCACCAGACGTCCTGGCGCCAGAAGTCGGGCGTGGTCGGCCAGTAATAGGCCGTTCCGGCAATCGCCAGGACGAGCAGGACAAGCAGGCCGGTCCGCCCGGCGCCAGCGCGCAGGGAAGACGGTTTCCAGGCACCATAGCCCGCCAGCAGTCCCGGCACCCCGTAGATCACCAGCCACAGCATGCCGTCCGGGTCGTTGACCTGCACGGCCGCGAACAACAGGAGCAGAGCGCACAGCACCCCATAGACGATACGCATGGACCCTCCCGATCCGGTAGTGCGGGCACCCGTTCGGGCCGCATCACCCTGCCGGGCGATGAAACGGTTGAGCGGAGGCCGGATGTGGACTACCGTCAGTGTATACGTCATCAACCGCGTTGATCGATAAGAAAAACACCCCGGGGAGACACCGCCCATGCGGCAAGGCGATACGGTTCTGGCCGATCAGCGAAGCACCGACACCTACGAGCAGACATTCGCCGTCCGGTTCAGCTATCCGGTCGTGTTCACCAATGCGCTGTTCTCGACCGAAAACACGGTGCTTACCGACACGCTCTGCCGGATCGAGCCGAACAAGCGGCACAAATGCATCATCTTCCTGGATGACGGGCTTTTGGCCGACGATCCGGGGCTGATCGACCGGATCGCCGACTATGTCGCCGCGCATGGCAACCGGATGCAGCTTGTCTGTCCGCCGGTGCGGGTTCCCGGCGGCGAGCGCATCAAGGTCGACCTGCATTTCATCGAGCAGATGCAGCAGACGCTCTATGAGCATCATGTCGACCGCCATTCCTATGTGATCGGGATCGGCGGCGGCGCGGTGCTCGATGCCGTCGGCCTGGTCGCCGCGACGACCCATCGCGGCATCCGCCATATTCGCGTTCCCACCACCGTGCTCGCCCAGAACGACTCCGGCGTCGGCGTCAAGAACGGCGTGAACCTCAACGGCGTCAAGAATTTCGTCGGCACCTTCGCGCCGCCCTTCGCCGTCCTGAACGATCTCGACTTCATCACCCGGCTGCCCGATCGCGACAAGATCGCCGGCATGGCCGAGGCGGTGAAGGTCGCGCTGATCCGCGATCGTGCGTTCTTTGAATGGCTTGAGCGCCAGTCCGACCAACTGGTGCTGTTCGAGCCGGCCGCGATGGCCCACATGATCCGCCGCTGCGCGGAACTGCACATGATCCAGATCGGCCAGGGCGGCGATCCCTTCGAGACCGGCAGCGCCCGGCCGCTCGATTTCGGCCATTGGGCCGCCCACCGGCTCGAGACGCTGACCCGCTATCACCTGCGCCATGGCGAGGCCGTGGCGATCGGCATTGCCCTCGACACCCGCTATTCGGTGCTCAGCGGCCTGTTGCCCGAGGGCGCCGAGGAGCGCGTCATCGTGCTGCTCGAACAGCTCGGCTTCCGGCTCTGGCATCCAGCCCTCGACAAGACCGATGCGCAGGGCCGCCACATGGTGATAACCGGGCTTGAGGAATTCCAGGAGCATCTCGGCGGCATGCTGACGATCACGCTGCTCAGCGACCTCGGCATAGGGATCGAGGTCAACGAGATGGATCACGACCTGATCCTGCAGGCGATCGACTGGCTTAAGCAAAGGGCGCAGTCCTGATGCGCCTCGACGGGCGCCGCGACCTCGGCCATCTGAGCTACTGCACCAACATCCACGCCGGCGAAAGCTGGCCGCAGATGCAAGCCTCGCTGCGCGCCCACGTGCCGGCGATCAAGGCCGCCGTCTGTCCCGATCAGCCGATGGGCCTTGGCCTGCGGATCGCCGCCGAGGCCGCGGAGGCCCTTCGCGATCCGTTGGCGCTTGAGGACTTGAAGGCGCTGCTCGTCGAGACCGGGACCTATGTGTTCACGATCAACGGCTTCCCCTATGGCGCCTTTCACGGCACCCGCGTGAAACAGGACGTTTACGCGCCGGACTGGTCGACGCCGGAGCGGCTTGCCTATTCCAACGCGCTCGCCGATCTGCTTGCCGCGCTGATGCCGGCGGACCTTGAGATGGGCAGCATCAGCACGGTGCCGGGCACGTTCAAGGGCTGGCTCGACGCGCAGACCGGTGCGGACCGGATCGCCGCGATCGTCGACAACCTCATCGCGCACACGGCCCATCTCGTCGCGCTCGAACAGCGGACCGGCAGGTGGGTCACACTGGCGCTCGAACCGGAGCCCTGCTGCTTCCTCGAAACGATCGAGGAGACCGTCCGGTTTTTCGGCGAAAGCCTGTTCACGGCCGCCGCCGCCGCCCGGCTTGGGGAGTTGACGGGACTGTCGGACGCGGATGCGCTGGAGGCGCTGCGCCGCCATCTCGGGGTCTGCTACGACGTCTGTCACGCAGCGGTCGAATACGAGGACCTCGAAACCGGGCTTCAGGCGCTGGAAACCACCGGCATCCCGATCTTCAAGCTGCAGCTTTCCTCGGCGATCCGTATCCCGGGCATGGATCCAGGCGCCGCCCGCGCGCTGGCGCCTTTTTCCGAGCCGGTCTATCTGCACCAGGTGATCGAGCAGCGAGCCGGCGCGCTTGTCCGCTACACCGACCTGCCCGATGCGCTCGCGCACGCGGAAGCGGCGACCGGCAACGAATGGCGGGTCCACTTCCATGTTCCCGTGTTCCTTGCCGATCTCGAAGCCTTCTCGACGACGCAGGGCTTCCTGAAGGACGTGATGGCGCGCCATTGCGACAACCCGATCGCGCCGCATCTGGAGGTCGAGACCTATACCTGGGACGTACTGCCGGAAACTTACCGGACGACGAGCTTGAGCGAAGCGATCGCGCGTGAGCTTGACTGGGTGATCGGAGAACTGACGCGATGACGCTTTCCGTGCTCCTGCGCCTTGGCCGGGTCTCCAACCTGCCGACCGTCTGGACCAACACGCTTGCGGGAATCGTGCTGGCCGGCGGCGCCGTCGACGGGCGCGCCGTTCCGCTGCTTGTTGCGATGTCGCTTGCCTATATCGGAGGGATGTATCTGAACGACGCCTTCGACGCCCCGCTCGACGCGAAGGAACGGCCCGGCCGGCCGATCCCCTCCGGCGCGATCTCGCGCGGCGCGGTCTTCGCCGCCGGGTTCGGCATGCTGGCGGCGAGCGTCATCGTCCTGATCTTCGTCGGCCGGGCAGGGGCGACGGGGCTCTATCCAGCCCTTGGCGGCCTGGCGCTTGCCGCCGCGATCATCGTCTATGACTGGTATCACAAGCAGAACCCGTTGAGCCCCGTCTTCATGGGCCTGTGCCGGGCGCTTGTCTATGTCGCGGTCGGCCTTGCCTTCACACTGTCGCTGCCGGCCCCGCTGTTGATCGCGGCCTTTGCCATGCTGTGCTACATCGTCGGCCTGACCTATGCCGCCAAGCAGGAGGCGCTCGACCAGCTTGGTTCGGTCTGGCCGCTCGGTTTTCTCGCCATCCCCTGGCTCTACGGGCTATGGCTGTGCATTGGCGAACCGGCGACGCTGGTCTTCTGGCTCGCGCTGACCGTGCTGATCGGTTTCGCGCTGCGCCTGCTGAAACGGCGCGGCCCCGGCGACGTGCCCCGCGCCGTCGTCACCCTGATCGCCGGCGTCGCCCTGCTCGACGCGATCTATCTCGCAGGCGCCGGGGCGCTCACCTGGGCGATCGTCGCCGTCGTCCTGTTCGCCCTGACGATCGCCGCGCAGCGCTTCATACCGGGGACCTGATTCCCCGATCTGGTCACGTAAAGACGTGATCGAGTACGAGCGCCTTGAAGTCCGTGGCGGCAACCGGTCCGTCGGGCAGCAGGTCCGGTCGCGAGGACATCACCAGCGGTCCGTCCTTGTCGTCGTCGGTCAGCCGCCCGTGCGAGCCCTTGACGAGCTTCACGTCCGAAAGCGAGATCACGTCCATCAGGCTGCGCATGCCGAGCTTGCGCTTGGCGAGACGCCAGCCCGCCGCCAGTTTCGGATTGCCGATCTTCGGATCGAAAAACAGTTCGACGGGATCGTAGCCGGCCTTGCGGTGGATCTCGACGGTGCGGGCAAAATCCGGCGCGCGATTGTCGTCGAGCCAGAAATAATAGCTGAACCAGCGGTTTGCCGCCGAGATCGCGACGAGTTCGCCCGACCGGGAATGGTCGAGCCCCGTCGCCCGCTTGCCATCTTCATCGAGCACGGTCTCGACCCCCTCGAGCCCCTCGACGAGCGACTTCACCGCCGCGATGTCGTCTGCCTCGCGCACATAGACATGGGCGATCTGATGGTCCGACAGCGCGAAGGCGCGCGAGGCGCCGGCATCGAGCTGCTCGTGGCCGAGTTCGTCGCGCACGGCCAGCAGGCCGGCCTCGCGCAGGGCCCGGTTGATGTGGACCGCGTCGTCGACCGGTGTGATGCCGTATTCGGAAACGACGATCACCGACCGGCCGCTCTTCTCCGCCGCGCTGACGAGATCGCCGACCACCGCATCGATTTCGCTGAGCGAGCGTTGCACGTCGGGATGGCCGAGGTCGGGACCGTGGCGTTGCAAGTCGTAGTCGAGATGCGGCAGGTAGGTCAGCGTTAGCGTCGGATCACGGGTCTCCATCACATGCAGGGTCGAATCGGCGATCCAGCGCGACGAGCCGATATCGGTCGCCGGCCCCCAGAACTTGAACAGCGGAAACTGGCCGAGCTTGCCGTCGAGCTCGTCATGCAACTCGGAGGGATGAGCGTAGTGGTCGGGGATCTTGCGCCCGTCCGCGCAATAGATCGGCCGTGGCGTCGCGCTCCAGTCGGCCGAGGAATACATGTTGTACCACCAGAACATCTTGGCGCAGGTGAAGGCCGGGTCGCGCCGCTTGCCCGCCTCCCAGATCTTCTCGCCGCCGATCAGCCGGTTCGATTGCCGCCACAGCCAGATTTCGGAGAGATCACGGAAATACCAGCCATTGGCGACCGCGCCATGAACCGCCGGCATCTCGCCGGTCAGAAGCGTCGACTGCGCGGTACAGGTCACCGCCGGCGTCACCGTCTTCAGCGGCCGCATGCCGGACTGTCCGGCAAGCCGCGACAGAACCGGCGTCTGCGGCCCGAGGAGGCAGGGACTGAGCCCGACCACGAGGATTACGAGAGTGGGATTCATCGCCCGACCGGCCCCTGGATTTTGCACGAAATACGGCAACAGGCCGCTTCCGCTTTCAGATTGCGCTCCGTATAGTCGGGATAATGCATACATCGGGCAAGCCGGCGAGGATAGACTTTCGCCATTGCTCCAAGAAAAGCGAGGGAGTGGATGCGCACGGCGGGCGAAACACTGCACGGCTGGCTGCGGAACCGGCTGGCGGCGGACAAGCTTGATTGGCTCGACGGACAGCTTAAACGGCTGGCGGAGGGCCGGGAGCGCGATCTGGTCGTCACGCTCGGCCTGATCCCGCGCAAGCTCGGCAAGGCGGATCTGGCGTTGAGCGCCGAGGAACTTGCCGATGCCGAGGCCGCGCGTCCCGGCTGGGATCCGCGCGACTGGACAATCGACCGGGCCGCGCGCGTTCTGGCGCTTCTGTCGCTGCCGGACGACGAGGATGCTTTCGTCGCGACGTTCTCGGCAATCGCCCCGTCCGCCGATGCCGCCGAGGCGATCGCGCTGTTCAGCGGCCTGCCGCTCTATCCCGCCCGCGCCCGGCTCGAGGCCCAGGCGGCCGAAGCGCTGCGCGGCAATATCCGGGCCGTCTTCGAGGCCGTCGCCCATCGCAGCCCCTATCCGCGCGAGCAGTTCGACCAGGACCGCTGGAACCAGATGGTTTTGAAGGCGCTGTTCATCGGCTCGACGCTCCATCCGATGCAGGGCCTTGACGAGCGCGCCAATGCCGAACTCGCCCGCATCCTCTGCGACTATGCCCACGAACGCTGGGCGGCGGGTCGCCTGATCACGCCGGAACTGTGGCGCAGCGTCGGACCCTTCGCGCGCGGCGACATGATCGACGACCTGAAACGGCTTGCCGCCAGCGCTGATCCGCGCGAGCGCGAGGCAGCCGCCCTGGCGCTTGTCGCAAGCGGCCAGCCGGAGGCGGATCAGATCCTGATGACGCTGGAGGACGAGACGCGGCG
>JANQKY010000058.1 GCA_028280885.1 Tepidamorphus sp. | reverse complement strand
ACGCCCGACGCCGCCGGCGAGCGCATCCGCATCGAGGGCCGCGTGCTCGACGGCGATGGCGCCCCGATCGACGATTGCATGATCGAAATCTGGCAGGCCAATGCGCAGGGTCGTTACGCCAGCCCCGCTGACATGCGGCCGCGCCCGAACACGGCGTTTCGCGGATTCGGCCGCACCGCCACCGATGCCGACGGCCGCTACGGTTTCGATACGATCAAGCCGGGCCGCGTGCCGGGCCCGGATGGCGAACCGCAGGCGCCGCATGTCTTGCTGGCCGTATTCGCGCGCGGAATGCTGCGGCAAAGCTACACCCGCGTTTATTTCGCCGACGAGGCGGCCAATGCGCAGGATGCGATCCTCGCGCTGGTGCCGGCCGAGCGGCGCGCGACGCTTCTTGCCGCCAAATCGGCACGCGAGGGACGTATCGTCTACACCTTCGATATTCGCATGCAGGGCGATGCCGAAACGGTCTTCTTCGAGATTTGACGGAGAGGCCGAAAACCATCGCGGACCGAAGATCCGTCGCTCCCCTGCATTGATTTGGGCTCAGAATGCACAATAGCGCCGCCAGCACCCAGCCGCCGGCGGCGGAAAACTAAAGGAGGAAGGCAGTGAACCGACGATATTTGATGAGCATTGCCGCGGGCGCGCTCGTCGCGTTCGGCACGGGACCGGTCTTCGCCGAGGGCACCGTCAAGGTTGGTGTGCTGCTGGCGCTGACAGGGCCGCTGCAGATCATCGGCACCCAGGCGCTGGCCGGGATGAAACTCTACCAGGCCCAGCATGGCGACACCGTCGCGGGCAAGAAGATCGAACTCATCATCAAGGACGACGGGGCCGTCGCCGATGCCTCCAAACGGCTCGCCCAGGAGCTGATCGTCCGCGACAAGGACAACCTGCTTGCCGGATTCAGCGTGACGCCGACGGCGTTCGCGGTCGCGCCGCTCGCGACCAAGGCAAAAATCCCGATGGTGGTGACCTGCGCGGGAACCTCGTCCATTACCGAGCGCTCGCCCTATGTCGTACGCACGAGCTTCACACTGCCGCAATCCTCGTCCATCATCGCCGAGTGGGCGCTGAAGAACGGCGTCAAGAAGGTCGTCAGCATCGTCAGCGATTACGGACCCGGCATCGACGCGGAGAAGTCGTTCAAGGGAGCCTTCACCAAAGGCGGCGGTGAAGTCATGGAGGAATTGCGGGCGCCACTGGCAAGCCCGGACTTCGCCCCCTTCCTCCAGCGCGCGCGCGACGCCAAGCCGGACGCCATCTTCGTGTTCGTCCCGTCCGGCCAGGCTGGCACTTTCGTCAAGCAATACATCGAACGCGGTATCGACCAGGCCGGCATCGAGCTGATCGGCCCCGGAGACGTGACCGATGACGATCAGCTCAACAGTATGGGCGACCAGATCATCGGCACGGTGACGGCCCATCTCTACTCCGCCTACCATCAGTCGGCCAAGAACAAGGCATTCGTCGCAGCCTTCAAGAAAGCCAATCCCGGCATGCGCCCGAACTTCATGGCGGTTGGCGGATATGACGGCATGCACCTCATCTATGAGGCGCTCAAGAAGACCGGCGGCGACACGGACAGCCAGAAGCTCCTTGCCGCGATGAAGGGCATGGCGTGGGAGAGCCCGCGCGGTCCGATCTCGATCGACCCGGAGACGCGCGACATCATTCAGAACATCTATATCCGGCGCGTCGAGAAGA
>JANQKY010000042.1 GCA_028280885.1 Tepidamorphus sp. | reverse complement strand
CAGCGCGGCGCACCGCATCCTCACCACGCTGATGGCGCGCGGCTGGGTCATCCAGGATCCCGCCAGCCAGAACTACGCCCTGTCGCTGCGGCTGAGCACGCTCGCCTTCCGCAATCTCGACGCGCGCGCGGTGCCGGACATCGTCCAGGACGTGCTCGACCGGCTGGCCGCCCGCACGCGCGAATATTGCCGCCTGGCAATCGTCGAAGACGAGGATCTGGTCTGGGTGGCGCGGGCGCAGGGAGCCGTCGCCGGGCTGCGCTACGACCCGGACATGGGCCAGGAGATCGTCCTGCACGCGACCGCCAACGGCAAGGCCTGGCTGTCGACCCTGCCCGAAAACGAGGCGCTGCGGATCGCCTGCGCCCGCGGCCTCGACGCTCCGCGCGCCGCCGGGCCGAACTGCCTGACGAGCGTCGACGATTTGCGTCGCCATCTCGATATCTCCCGGGCACAGGGCTTCGCCACCGCGATCGAGGAGGCCGAGGAAGGCACGGCCGCCGTCGCGATCGCCTTCCGCTGCGACGACACCCCGGATGCCGAGGTCGCAGGCACGATCAGCGTCGCCGGCCCGCTGTTGCGCATCAACACAGACCGCCATGAAGATCTCGCCGGCGACCTCAAGCGCGCCGCCGCCGAGATCGCGGCGATCTGGCCGCTGCGCGCCCGGCAGCGCCGCGCGCCGGCGGCGCCGCATCGCGCCGTTGCCGGCGGAGAGGCATCATGAGCGACGGCCTGCTCCGCCGCATCCTCGAGCCGGCGCTCTGGTTCGTCGGCCTCATGCTTCTCTGGGAGGGCCTGGGTCCGCGCCATCGAGGTGCCACGCCCGGCCCATCTCGGCGACTACCCGGATTTTTCGGCTTACGCCAAACGGATCTACGAAACCTTCGAGAAGCTCGGGGTCTATGACTTCCGCTGAACGGGATACCGCCGGGAAATGGCGCCGCTACATCATGATCGGCGCGCCGGTCACCACCGTGCGCACGCCGCCGCTGCTTGAAGCCTATCTCGCCGAAAAGGGCGTCGCGGCGACGGTCGAGACCCGGCATGTCGAGCCGGACGCACTCAGAGACTTCATCCGCGATGTTTATGCCGACGCCCGAATAGACGGCCTGATGGTGACGATGCCGCACAAGAAGCCGCTGCTGCCGCTGCTCTTCGCGGTATCGGACGTCGCGGACCGGGCCGGCGGGGTCAATGCCGTCAAGCGCAACGCGGAGGGCCTGCTGGTCGGCGCCCATTTCGACGGGATTGGCCTGACGCGCGCGCTTCAGACCGCCGGCGCCGACCTCGGCGCCGCACGTATCCTGCTCTGCGGCCTCGGCGGGGCGGGCCTTGCGATCGCCCAGGCGCTGGCGGCGCGGGGATGCAAGCGGCTCGCGGTCTTCGACACGGACACGGCGTTGCGCGACCGCATCGCCGAAGCACTTGCCGTCGAAGCGATCGCGTCGCCGGAAACCGGACCGCACGACATCCTGATCAACGCGACCCCGCTCGGCATGGCATCCGGCGATCCGAGCCCGTTCCCGCAAGCCCTCGTCGAGAAGGCCCGCTTCGTCGCCGATATCGTCGCCGATCCGCCGAAGACGCAGCTTGCAGCGCTGGCCGCCGAGACGGGCACGCCCCTGATCACCGGGCGCGACATGGTCCACGGCCAGGTCGGCCCGATCGGCGACTGGCTGGTGAGCGACGACCTGCAACAGGACATCGATTGAGGGTCAGAACATCACGCCGGGCAGATAAAGCGCGATGATCGGGAACGCGGTCAGGAGCACGATCGCGACCAGGTGGATAACCCAGTAGGGAATGGTCGCGGTCGCGACCCGGCCGAGGCTCAGTTCGTGATTGGTCAATGAGGCCAGCACGGAGAGATTCAACCCCACCGGCGGCGTCACCTGGCCGATCTCGATGACGATCGTGATGATCACTCCGACCCAGACCGGATCGAAGCCGAGGCTGGTCAATAGCGGGAAGACCACCGGCAGCGTCATGATCATCATCGACAGCCCGTCGAAGACGCAGCCGAGCAGCAGATAGATCACCACGACGATCAGAAGCACGCTGTAGCGGCCAAGGCCGGTATCGGCGGCGGCCTCCAGGATCTGCTGGGGAACGCCCAGGATACTGACCGACTGGGCGAGGATCGTCGCCCCCAGCACCAGGAACCCGACCGAGGTGAACAGCAATACCGACCGGTAGATCGCCTCCAGCAGCTTGCGGACCGTCATATCGCCCCAGACGAAGGAGACGAGGACGGCAAGCACGACGCCGACGCCGGCGGCCTCGGTCGGTGTCGCAAGCCCGCCGATGATGCTGCCGATCACCGCGACAATCAGCACGAGCAGAGGCAGGATGCCGCCGAGACCCTTGACGATCTTCAGGAACGGCGTCGGGTCCGGACTGCGCGGGGCGAGCGCCGGCCGGCGCAGGCACATCAGGAAGATGAAGCCCATGAACAGCGCCCCGACCATCAGGCCGGGCAGGATGCCGGCGGCGAACAGCCGGCCGATCGAAGTCTCCGTCAGTGCCCCGAAGATCAGCAGCGACAGGCTCGGCGGGATCAGCAGACCCAGCGTCCCGCCACCGGCAAGGCTGCCGACGACGGCATCCTTGTCATAGCCGCGCCGGACCATCTCCGGATAGGCGACCGAGCCGACCGCGGCGGCCGTCGACAGGCTTGAACCGCTGACGGCGCCGAACAGCGTGCAGACGGCGATATTGGTGTGCAGAAGCCCGCCCGGCACGCGGCGGAACAGCGGCGAGAAGGCGGTATAGGCGCGCTCGCTGACCCCGCTTCGAAGCAGGATCTCGCCGAGCAGGATGAACATCGGCACGGCGCTCAGGGTGAAGGAGTTGAAGACGTTCCAGATCGCGTCGATGGCAAGCGACGTCGCGCCGTTCGAAAAGACATAGAGGATGACGAGACCGGTGAGCCCGAGCGCCGCGCCAAGCGCGACGCCGGTACTCGCGGTAACGAACAGCGTACCGATCAGCGTGGTCCAGAACATCGGGTCTTATCGTCCGGGGTCAGCCTTCGAGGTCGGGCGCGGCGTCGGCGTTGGCGATCAGGCCGACGAGCCGCAGGAAGAAGATCAGCCCGGTAAGCCCGACGGAGATCGGCAAAAGCGCCATCCAGGGATAGAGCAGGATGCGCGCGGTCTCCGTCTTCAGATTCAGCCGGTAGGCGAATTCCCACCACGGCACCGCCTCGATCGTCAGCCAGGCGAAGAACAGCGTGCCGACCAGCAGCGCCGCCTTGGCAAGCAGCATCCGGGCCGGCCCCGCGAGCAGCGTCTCGACGATCGAGACCCGCACATGGCCGGCCTTCAGCGTCACCATCGGCAGGGCGAGCAACAGCGACACGCTGAGCAGGAGGCCGACCATCTCCTCGGTGATGTGCAACGGCGAGGCGAACTTGCGCAGGATGACGCTTGCGACGATCAGGCCGACGATCGCCGTCATCGCCAGCGCGGCGAGGACCGCCAGGGCAAGGGCGAGTTTCTCGATCCCCTGCTCAAGGGCGGTCGCAAGCCGTGTCATCGCTGGTCAGACCGGTTTAGTTGCGGCCAAGCGCCTCCAGCACCCGCTGACGGTATTCAGGCCCGTTGCCGCCGGCTTCTTCGGCGAGCATTTCCCAGGTCTGCGAGACCGCGGCGAGGAATTCCTCGCGGTCGGAGGCGGGGAAATCCGGCAGCCATTCGACGCCCTGCTCGCCGAGCTTCTCGCGGGCGGCCAGTTCGCGCTCGTAGTCGTCGTCATACTGGTTGGTGCGGTCCCAGGCGGCCTTGGCGGCGTCCTGGATCGCGGCCTTCACCTCCTCGTCGGTGTTCTCCCAGGTGTCGGTCGCAACGCCCAGCACATAGGGGCCGGAGGCCATCGGATAGAGGAAGGCTGCGTGTTTGGCGACTTCCTGCAGCGACACCGTATGGGCGTAGAGGGCGGGATAGAGCGCGCAGTCGACGACGCCGGTCTTCAGCGCCACATACATTTCTTCCTGCGGAATGATCTGGGCAGCGACGCCCAGCCGCGTGAAGGTCTCGACCTGGTCCTTTGCCCAGACGCGCAGCTTCTTGCCCTTCAGGTCGGCCAGCGAATTCACCGGCTCGTCGGCGCAGAACACCGAGACCGACAGCATCGGGATCGCCAGATAGCCGGCGGCCGTGACGCCCCAGTTGCCGAATTCCTCCTCGTAGATCTGCTGGACGACCGGCAGCACCTTCTGCAGCTCGTCCTCGGTGCTGATCGCGCCCTGCACGAAGACCGAGCTCAGCGCCGGCGCGTCGCGGCCCAGATAATTGGCCCAGACCAGGCTCATCTCGACGCCGCCCTTGGGCAGGAAGCGCAGCGCGTCGGCATTCTTCAGGCCGAGCGAGCCGCCATTATACATCTTGATGGAATGCTTGTCGCCGAGCTTGGCGTTGACGTCATCGGCGAACTGGTTGAGTTCCGCCGTTTCCGGCCGGGACTCCGGCAGGGGATTGTTGAAGCGCCATTCTTCCGCGGCAACCGGCGCCGCCAGCAGCGTTCCCGCCAGGGCGAAGGCGCAAACACGTCCCGTCACAATCCGCATGATAGTCAACCCTTTCCCGTTTTTTCTGGTCATTCGACGATTGCGGCACCGCTGGTCGGTCTCGCCCGCGTCGTTTGAATGCTAAATACCGCCAGAAGCGCCCGTCAGGCAAGCAACCTGGAGCATACCCAATGAATGAAGGGGCATTCGGCATGCTCCAAGCGCAAGCTGCCCGTCCATCGGGCACCAGCCATTCCCGCCGGCCACCGAAAACCGGTTGCGCGCAGGCTCAAAGGGAAGTCTATGCTTGCCGACCGCCAGCGTCCATCATGACGCCTGCCTCACCCTGCCCCCGGACCACGTCGCCAGGACCACGCCCATGACCAGCTTCGACCCCACCGCCGAATACAGCGCCATCCGCGAGGGCGTCGCCAAGGTCTGCGAGGCGTTTCCGGGGCCGTATTGGCAGGACCTCGACGCGCGCCGCGCCTATCCGAAGGATTTCGTCGACGCGCTGGTGCGCGAGGGCTATCTCGCCGCGATGATCCCGGAAGAGTATGGCGGCTCCGGCCTCGGCCTGACGGCTGCCGCCGTGATCCTGGAGGAGATCCACCGCAACGGCTGCAACGCGGCCGCCTGCCATGCCCAGATGTACACGATGGGCACGGTGCTGCGGCATGGCAGCGACGCGCAGAAACAGCGCTACCTGCCCGGCATCGCCGACGGCTCGCTGCGGCTGCAGGCCTTCGGCGTCACCGAGCCGACCAGCGGCACCGACACGCTGGCGCTGAAGACGCGGGCCGAACGCGACGGCGACCACTATGTCGTCACCGGCCAGAAGATCTGGACCTCGCGGGCGGAACATTCCGACCTGATGGTGCTGCTCGCCCGCACCACCCCGAAGGAAGAGGCCGCATCGCGCACCGCCGGCCTGTCGGTCTTCCTCGTTGACCTGCGCGACCACATCGGCAAGGGCATCGAGATCCGGCCGATCCGCACGATGATCAACCACGCGACGACCGAGGTCTTCCTCGACACTGTCCGCATTCCCGCCGACGCGCTGATCGGCGAGGAAGGCCAGGGCTTCCGCTACATCCTGTCGGGCATGAATTCGGAGCGCATCCTGATCGCGGCGGAATGCATCGGCGACGCGAAATGGTTCCTTAAAAAGGGGTCGGACTACGCCCGCGAGCGGAGCGTGTTCGGCGCGCCGATCGGCGCCAACCAGGGCGTCCAGTTCCCGCTTGCCCGCGCCTATGCCCACATGCTGGCCGCCGAGGCGATCGTCTACCGGGCGGCCGCGATGTACGAGTCCGGCCTCAACCCCGGCGTCGAGGCCAATACGGCCAAGATGCTCGCCGCCGATGCCAGCTGGGAGGCGGCCGAGGCCTGCCTGCAGACCCATGGCGGCTTCGGCTTCGCCGAGGAATACGACGTCGAGCGCAAGTTCCGCGAGGCCCGGCTCTACCAGGTCGCACCGATCTCGACCAATCTGATCCTGTGCTACATCGCCGAACAGGTTCTGGGCCTGCCGAAATCCTATGGAGACAAGCGGTCATGAGCGACGCAGACGATTGGATCGGCCGTAGCTGGAGCCGGACGGACCGGATAACCGAGGCCGCGCTGGACCATTACCGCGCGACGCTTGCCGGTACGCTCGCAGATTCGCTCACCGGGGGCGAAGTCCCACCTGGCTTCCACTGGTGCCTGGCGCCGGACTATGCGGACCCCGCCGATCTCGGCCGCGACGGCCATCCCCGGCCCGGCCTGTTCCTGCCGGTCATGCCGCTGCCGCGGCGGATGTGGGCGGGCGGCACGCTTACCCACATCGCCCCGCTCGCGTCGGGCGAGACGGTGACGCGTGCGAGCACGATCGAGGCGATTACGCAGAAGACCGGCTCCAGCGGGCCGCTCGCCTTCCTGAAGGTCCGGCATCTCTGGCAGGTCGGCGGCGAAACCCGCATCGACGAAATCCAGGATCTCGTCTACCGCGAGGACCCGGATCCGGATGCGCCGCAGCCCGACCCGAAACCGGCCGAGGACTGGCCCGAGGCGACGACCCGGGAGATTATGTCCGATTCCGTACTGCTGTTCCGCTATTCCGCGCTCACCTTCAACGGCCACCGCATCCATTACGACCACCCGTATGCGACCGGCGTCGAGGGCTATGGCGGCCTCGTCGTGCACGGGCCGCTACAGGCCGTCTGGATGCTCAACCTGGCAACCGAGCTGCATGGCGGCCTGCCACGGGATTTCCGCTATCGCGGGATGTCGCCGCTGATCTGCGGCGAGGCGGCGCGGATCGAGGCCAGGGAAACGGCCGAAGGCCTCGATCTGCGGGTGCGCAAGACCGACGGCGTGGTCACCATGCAGGCGCAGGCCCGGTAACCCGCCTTCAGCCGGCCCCGTTCAGCTCCGCGACCAGTTGCGCCGTCGTCACCTGCCGGCAATAGCCCCTGATGGCGGACAGCGAATTGTCGTGCCGCGCCTGGGTGTAGGTCAGGCAGGCATCGGTGACCTGGGTGACCAGATACCCCAGATCGCAGGCGTCTCGGATCGCGCTTTCGACGCATTGATCGGTGACCAGGCCGCTGATCACCAGTTGCCGCACCCCGAGATTGCGCAGGATGTAGTCGATATGGGTCGACACGAAGACCGAGGAGGAGGCTTTCGGCAGCCAGATTTCGTCCTCGCCCGGCGCCAGTTCGTCAATGACGCGGCCGTCCCAGGAGCCCTTCGGCACGTTGAAGCCGGTGATCTTGTAGTCGAGGCTGCGGTCGCGGCCGTCCTTGGTCAGGCTCTCGATCGTCGTGTACAGCACCTCCACGCCGGCACTCCGGCAGGCGCTCTGCACCGCCTGCATGTTGGGCACGACGCGGGTTTCTAGCTGGTCGAAGAACCAGCCGTATTTCACCTCGAATTCATCCGCCGGCAGCCCGGCGAACTCCGCGCCGTCGCGATGGGCGGCGAAGTTCTGCACATCGATGAACAACAGCGCGCTTTGCTTTGGCTGAAGCGCGACATCGCGGGTGAGATCGCTCATAGATCCTCCATCAGTTTTGCAATCGCGGTCGACAAAAGGACCGCAAAACGCTCGATCCCGGCCGGATCGCGGATGTGATCGTTGCGGATTTCGATCAGCGAATGCGGCAGCCCGCTGCCTTCGCCATGCACCGGCACGAACCAGTCCGACTGATCGTCGATCCGGTAAGGTTCGTTCATGCCGATCCGCAGGTCCGCATCGCCCTCGTTAAGAGCGGAGGCCAGCAGGCGCGAGGTGCGCTGATCCTTGCGGAACAGCAGGCCGATATCCCAGGGCCGGGCGATCCCGTCCATTTCCGGGGTGAAGCTGTGGATCGAAAAGATCGCCCGCACGTCCGGCGCGGCGATCCGATCGGCGACGGCCGTATGAAACGGCGTGTAGACGGTCTCAATGCGCCAGGCGCGGTCGGCGTCCGTGAGCCCCGCATTGCCCGGAACGCGCGTCCCGTCGCTGACGGCGGGAAAGGCATCGGGCGCGGTGACCGGGCGGTTGCAGTCGATCACCAGCCGGCTGCAGGTGTTCAGCACCGCGGGTGCGCCGAGCAGGGCCGCCATCCGGCGCGTCACGGCGCCGGCGCCGATATCGAGCGCGATATGCCGCTTGAAAGCCGCCGGCGGCAGGCCGAGATTGCCGAGACCGGGCGGAACGTGCCGTCCGGCATGCTCGCAAACCAGCACGATCTCAGGCGCGCGCCCGCCCGCGACCTGCTCGACATAGCGTCCCGCCTCCGAACCGGCCCGGCGATCGGCCACGCTTGTTGCCTGCGTCACGTCGCGACCTGCCCTCCGGTTCACACGTGTTTGATCGGAGCGATACTCTAGATCCTGGAAAAAGGATTTCAACACGGATATAGGGGCGCCACCTGACAAAATAATTTCACGGCTGGCGGCACCCACGACAGACACTTTCGATGGCGCGACGATCCTCCCGGAACTCCCGGGAGGCATTCACCGCCCATCGCCCTCCCCGGCCCATACATCCCGCCTGTACACTCAGAGGACACCGCGACCGGCGTCCAGCCCCTTAGGGCCCGGCACCCTTTGGGTGTCAGGACATCAGAATGTCGCCGAACTCTTCGCGCAGCTTCTTCTTGAGCACCTTGCCGGTGCCGCCGATCGGCAATTCGTCGACGAAGACGATCCGGTCGGGCACCTGCCAGCTCGCCACCTTGCCGTCATAGAAGCCGATCAGATCCTGCTCGGAGACATCGGCGCCCGGTACCTTGACGGCGACGACGACCGGCCGCTCGTCCCATTTCTCGTGCCGGGCGGCGATCGCCGCTGCATTCGCGATGCCCTCATGCGCGATCGCGATGTTCTCCAGTTCGACGGAGGAGACCCATTCGCCGCCGGACTTGATGATGTCCTTGGAGCGGTCGCGGATGATCATGTAGCCGTCCGCGTCGATCGTCGCGACGTCGCCGGTATCGAACCAGCCATCCATCGTCAGCGCCGACTCCTCGGCCTTGAAATAGGTGTCGACGATCCAGTGGCCGCGGATCTGCAGGCTGCCCTGCGAGACCCCATCGTCGGGCAGGACCGCGCCATCCTCCTCGACCACCCGCAATTCGACGCCGAAGGGCGGGCGTCCCTGGCCCAGCCGGATCTCGGCCTGGGCGTCCTCGGCGAGATGCTGATGCTTTTCCAGAAGCTGGTTCAGCGTCCCCAGCGGGCTCGTCTCGGTCATGCCCCAGGCATGGATCAGTTCGACGCCGTATTTGTCGCGGAAGGCGGGGATCATCGAGGGCGGCAGCGCCGAGCCGCCGACCACGGTGCGCTTCAGGCTCTCCGCCGTGCTGCCGCTCTCGGCAAGCGCTGCCAGCAGGCCCATCCAGATCGTCGGCACGCCGAGCGCGATCGTCACCTTCTCGCCGTCGATCAGCCTGACCAGGCTCGCCCCGTCGAGCCCCGGGCCGGGCAGCACCAGCTTCGAGCCGTTGGCCGCCGTGATATAGGGCACGCCCCAGGCGTTGACGTGGAACATCGGCACCACCGGCAGCACGCTGTCCTTCGCCGACAGGGCAAGGCCGTCCGGCTGATTGCCGGCAACCGTATGCAGGACGGTCGAGCGGTGCGTGTAGAGGACACCCTTCGGATGCCCCGTGGTTCCCGACGTGTAGCACAGGCTCGAGGGCATCAGCTCGTCGAGCTCGGGCCATCGGTAGTCGTCGCCCTCCGCCGCCATCAACTCGTCGTAGAACTTCAGGCCGTCGACCATCGCCGCGGCCTCCTCGTCGCGCGGCCCGAGCAGCACGACATGCTCCACCGTCTTCAGGTGGTCGCCGAGTTTTGCGGCGATCGGCAGGAAGGTCTTGTCGAGGAACAGCACCCGGTCCTCGGCATGGTTGATGATGTAGACGAGCTGTTCGGGAAACAGCCGCGGGTTGATGGTGTGGCAGATCATGCCCGCGCCCGCGACGCCGAAATAGATTTCCAGGTGGCGCCGGTTGTTCCAGGCGATCGTCGCGCAGCGGTCACCCTTTTCAAGGCCGAGCCGCTCAAGGGCCGCGGCCAGCCGGCGCGCGCCGCGCTCGATCCCGCCCCAGGTCGTGCGCTCCAGGCCACCGGCGGTTTCCACCGAGACGATCTCCGTATCCCCGTGGTAGCGACCCGCGTGCTCGATCACCGAACTGATCGTCAGCGGCTGATACATCATCTTACCAAGCATTCACTGTCCTCCCTTGGGGTCTTTTGTTTGGGCCCACCGGTCCGGTCGGGGATCCTGGCGGATCGGTTGCCACATCCTAAGCTGCCATATCCTAAAGCGCATTCGGCCAAAGAGGCACCGCCAAACAGCGTGCGGGGCGCTCCAGTTTCCCCAACTTATTTTTAACGGTTCAGGGTAAGGGACCAATGCCTCCGGCTCGATATCGCCACGATTGCCCCATACCGAGAAAATGAGGCGGCGGACGGATTTGCTGTCGCCCGCACGTCAATGATGCGCTAAGACAGCCGCGCGCAAGCCGGGCCCGGACGCCGCCGGACGGTCCGACGAAACGAGGACCACCTCGCACATCACGCAATTGCGACAAGACCGCCAAGTTCGAACGCCTGCCATGCTGATCCTTCACAAACACGAATGCGTCTATCCTGCAAACACGAAGACCGTCGAAGCCCGCGGGATTTTCGACCGCATCGAGTTCGTGAACGCGTGACGCAGATACGCGCCACGCCGGACGCGCGCAGTCCGAGGGGAAACCGGCGCCGCGGTCCCTCAGCCAGCGACCGGAACGGCATCGCGGTGCGCAGCCCCCCTTCCCTCACGACATTGACAGCGGCGGATGCCCGTCGATATAGCCAACAGCCTGTCGCACCGATCGCGACGCAACGCACAGCCTCCCAGTCACAACATGATCTCTGTCGCCCCTAAGAAACTCTACTTCATCCACGTCGGAAAGACCGGCGGCACCTATCTGGGATCGGCCCTGCGGGCTCTGAAGCGCAAATCCGGGCTGGAGATCAATTTCACCGGCCATAGCGGCAAGTTTCGCCAGATCGTCAAGGATCCGGATGCGATGGTCATGTTCGGCATTCGCGATCCGCTGGCCATCTTCGTCTCCGGTTTCTACAGCCGGCAACGAAAGGGCGCCCCGCGCTACCACGTCGAGTGGTCACCGGGCGAGGCACAGGCCTTCGGCCGGTTCTCGACGGCCAACCAGCTCGCCGAGGCCCTGTCGTCGGAAGACGCCGGGGAACGATCGGCCGCCGAAGACGCCATGGCCGCGATCAAGCATGTCAACGGCAATCTCTGCCGGTATCTGCACGGCCCGAATGTCATCAAGAACCATCAGGAGCAGATCTTCTATATCTTTCGCCAGTCCGATCTCGATCAAGACCTGGCGACCCTCTACAGGCTCTGCGGCAAGATCCTGCCGAAGAAAGTACTGGACAACGAAGACCTGCGGCACAAGAACCCGGCTTCGATCGACCGCACCCTGTCGGAAACGGCAATCGAGAATCTCAAGAACCATTATCGAAAAGACATCAGATTGTTCAATGTTTGCATGAGGATGCATCGCCAAGCCAAGCGGCGCGCCAAGGACATTATCGCAAACTCATCAAGTTAAAGGACTTTTCCAATGCCCTCGCTCAGCGTCATCGTGCCTTTCTACAAGGATTACGCCTTCGTCAAGCAGGCGGTTCAGTCGATTCTGACGCAGCGGCTTTCCGACTTCGAGGTGCTGATCATCAATGACAATCCCGGTGATCGCACCGAGACCTTTCTGAAGCAGTGCCGCTTTCCCGAACCGGTCAGGATCATTGCCCACGAGACCAATAGCGGCCTTTCGGCGGCGCGGAACACGGGCGTGCGGATGGCCGATGGCGACTACATCGCCTATCTCGACGCCGACGACTACTTCCTGCCCGACGGCCTCAACCTGCATTTCGGCGCCGCCCAACGCACGCAGGCCGATGTCTGCCACGCGGTCACCGCGATCCGCGAGCAGCGGGGGACCAGCCGGATCAACTACTATCTCCTCGGGCGGGACACGCGCTTCTTCCAGAAGACCGTGGATCGCGCCACCGTCGCGGACATGCCCGAACTGCAGTTCATCGTCTCCTCCTGGCAGTCCATCTACAAGGCGGACTTCCTGAAGCGATCGGGCATCGCATTCGATGAGGCGCAGCGGAAGTTCGAGGACCGTCTCTACGTCCTCGAGACGGTCTTTTCGGATGCGCGCTTCTCGCTGACCGACGTGCCGACGCGGATCTGGCGCCGCAGAACCAATTCGATCACGACATCCGACAAGTCGCCCGCCGACATCGCCATGATGACGGCGCTGATCGACAAGTGCACCAGCCTGATCGAGGCCAGGACCGAGGCGCTCGGGCTCAGCGACATGTTTCTGCGGCGCGAGGTCGTCCACTCGCTGTCCAGGCTGCTGTGGGAATTGCCCGTGCTGGACGCAGCCCTCGGCGACGACGACGCGGCGGGCCGGCTCCGTCCCGTCCTGACCCGGGCGCTGTCCCGCGCCGAGCCGAACACCGCGATCTTCTCCGATCCGCTCGCTGCACAGATTTCCCGCATCGGCGCGACCAACAAGCAGGGGCGCCCGATAACGCTGGAGCGCGCGATGGGCATCTGGGAGGGCATTGTCGCCGGCGACTGGGACCGCGTCGACCGCGAATACCATGTCGAGGTCGAGGCGACATCGGCCACCCCGGCACAGGCGATCCCGGCGCAGGCGATCCCGGCAAAGACGGCCCCGGCAACGACGGCCCCGGCAAA
Organism: Tepidamorphus sp.; assembly: GCA_028280885.1. Taxonomy (GTDB): domain Bacteria; phylum Pseudomonadota; class Alphaproteobacteria; order Rhizobiales; family Tepidamorphaceae; genus Microbaculum. The sequence continues at coordinate 5,039 of JANQKY010000042.1, read as the reverse complement.
GACGGCCCCGGCAACGACGGCCCCGGATGGTCCGGCGACGGCTTTGAGCACCGCCCCGGCCGCGCCGGCGCAACGCTTCGACGACGTCGAACTGATCGTCCACCTGGGTCTCCACAAGACCGGAAGCACCCATCTTCAGCGCAGCTTCGTCCAGCATGCCGACGGCCTCGGTGCAGCGGACATCCTGTTCCCGGAAACCGGCTTCACCGACCACCACCACATCGCCACCAAGACCGACGCGACGCCGGGGCACATGGGACTGATCCCGGCCATCCGCACGAGCGACGGCGCGGTCCGGCAGGCCCTGGAGGCGGAAGTCCGCGCGTCGGGCAAGAAGACGGTCGTGATCAGCTGCGAGAACCTGTGCTTTCCCTACGCGACCCAGGAGGAGCGGGAAGGTCGCGTGGCGCTGGCGGATAGCTTTTTCTCGGCCTTTCCGAACCGGCAGATCGTCTCGGTCATCCGGCGTCCCGACCAGTATATCGAATCGATGTACAAGGAGCGGGTCGTCAATCCGGGGGCGGGCGAAACCCGCAATATCCTGGAATTCGTCAACGAGCACCGCGAGACCCTTCTCGACCATGCCGCCATGCTGACGCCCTGGGCGGCGTTCGCGGGCGGCAACGTGAGGCTTCTCAACTATGACCGGCTGCGCCGGGAGGACGATTATTTCTCGGCCTTCTGTCGGGAAATCGGCCTTGCCTTCACGCCCGACGTGAAACCGGGCGGCGCCAGGGAGCGCACCTATGTCAGCCCGAGTTGGGAAACCGTCGAGCTGCTCCGGCTGATCGCGGCCTGCGTGCCCGGCCCGGATCGCAAGCGGCGCATCTTCCGCGACATCGTCGAGTGGTCGCAGGCCCAACCGCGTGACGGATCCCCGCGTGGCGGGTCCGGCCACTCCGCCCTGTCGATCGACGACCGGCTGGATGCCGTTGCCGAGCACGAAATCCGTTGCCGCGCCTTCTTCGAGGACTATGGCCTGACACTCGACTATGCGGCGCTGCGCGAGGACATCGAGGCGCATCGCGCGCACTGGCAGCCGCAAAAGACCCTCGACTATGGATTGGTGGAAGCGCTCCTGAACTCGGTGCTGTCGGTCGATTCCGAATCCGCGGTGCGCACGAAAGCCGCGCAGGCCAACCAGCAGCCGGCGCGCCCGAGCGGACAGAACGGTCGCGGCCTGACGCTCATCAAGGCCGGCCTGATGCCGGTCTACCGCAACATGCCGGAACCGCTGCGCCGGCGGGTTCAGTCCGTCTATCGCCGGATCGCCGCCGGCGGATAGCCCGAGATGGCCGCCGCGACAGCCGAGACGGGCCAGGACGCCATCACGCCGGATCGCGAGGCGCCGGACCGGCGGATCGTCGCCGTCGTCGGCATGCATCGCAGCGGCACGTCGCTTGCGACCGAAATCCTGCTGCGCCTGGGCGCCCACACGCGCGAAGCGCTGCTGCCGGCCAATGATTTCAATGCCCGCGGCTATTGGGAAGATTCCGATGTGGTCGCGATCCACGACCGGATTCTCTCCGGACTGAACCGCTCCCTGGAAAGCTGGCAGGGCGCCCTGCCGCTGCCCGAGGGCTGGCTGGACCAGCCGCAGGTCGTCGAGCAGATGCAGGCTCTTCAGACCCTGGTCCGGTCCGAGTTCGCCAGACGCGAGGGCGAGGGCAGGGACAGCGGCCCCTGGGTCATCAAGGACCCGCGCATCTGCAGGCTGTTGCCATTGTGGCGGCGGATCTGCGAGACGAACGGCATCGCGCTGTCGGCCGTTCTGTGCGTTCGCACGCCGGACGCGGTCGCCGCATCGCTCAACAAGCGCGACAGGCTGCCGGCCGGCTTCGGTCGCCTGGTATGGCTGGTCAACCTGCTTGATGCCCTGCGCGAGGGCGGCGACCTGATCGGCGGCTGCGTGTCCTATGACCAGTGGTTCTCGAACGCGGCCTGGCAGATCACGACGCTTTCGCGGATCTCCGGCCTTGCCGTGAGCGACAGCGAGATGGAGGCGATCACCTCCGAGGTCATCACCGATACGCTGCGCCATCACGGCGGAACCAGGCAGCAGGGCATCGCCGACCGCCTCTATGGCGAGCTGGATCAGTGGGCGGCGACCGGCATCCGGCCCGAAGACCTCGATCGCCAGGTCGCGCAGGTCGGCGCGATGATCGCGGATATCGCCAGTCTGATCGTTCCCTCCGGCGAGGCCGATCCGATGCGCGCCGCGCTGGAGACCAAGGTCGAGGAATTCCGCCTCGCCTATCAGGATTCGGCGCGCCGCTGCGCCGAACTCGAAGCCCTGGCGGAACGCTACCGGCTGGCATTCGAAGCCGCCGATTCAGGCCGCTATGAAGAACGGTGCCGCGAGCTGGAAGGCCTCGTCTGGCGGTTCGAACCGCCCCTGCGATGGCTGCGGTCGCTAAGGCGCATCGTGCATCGGCTTCGCAAGCGGTAGACTGCGGCCCGACACGAACGGGACGGCATCCTGATCGGCGCCGAGCGGCGCCGTTACCGGCAGGACCACGCTGAACCGCGATCCCCGGCCGGATTCGCTGCGCACATCGACGTCGCCGCCGAGCAGGCGGCAAAACGCATTGACCAGCGCCAGCCCGAGGCCGGCCCCGCCATAGCGCTGGGCGGTCGTTTCCTCGGCCTGCTCGAATTCCAGGAAGATCCGCGCAAGCGCGGCCTCGCTCATGCCGATCCCGGTATCGGCGACCGTTATCCGCACGCGCGGCGGCGGTCCGTCGACGCGGTGCGCTTCCAGCGTGATGGTGCCCGACGTCGTGAACTTGCAGGCATTCGACAGGAGATTGAGGACGATCTGACGGACCTTGGTCTCGTCGCTCACCATGTCCGGCAGCGCGTCATCCATGCGCAGCACCAGCTGATTGCCGTTCACCGTGGCCAGCGGCTGCACGGTTTCGCCGATGGTCTGAAGGCACTCGCGAAGCGAGAACCGGCGCCGGACAAGCTTGACCGCACCGGATTCGATCTTCGACAGGTCGAGGATATCGTCGATCAGCGTCAGCAGAGTCCGGCTGGCGTCGAGCACCTTGTCGATATCCTCCCGCTGACCGGGATCCGGGAGATCCTCGGCGACCATCTCGCTGTAGCCGATGATCGCATTCATCGGTGTGCGCAACTCGTGGCTCATGCTTGCCAGGAACCGGCTCTTTGCGCGGCTGGCCTCCTCGGCTTCGATCCGCGCCTCGACCGCCGCATCCCGGGCGATCTCGAGGTCCTGCTCCGCCGTGATCCGGGCGGCCCGCGTCACGTTGACCATCCAGGTGTGATAGATCGCCATGCCGCACATGACGGTGAACGTGATCAGCAGGCTGGCCACCGCCAGCGCGGCCAGGGTCGGCTGCGGCAGGTCTACGATCGGCGGATAGAGGATCCCGACGACGACGATTGCCAGATAGGCGATCGACAGGACGGTCGCGATGATGATCCGCGCCCGGATCGCGACCGGCGTCAGCAGCAGGTTGAGCTGCACCGCCAGGATCGCGAACATATGCAGGAAGCTCAAGAGTCCGAACCAGAGCGTCGCCAGGAAGGCGTGGGCGAGCACCTCGGTCGAGCCGATCAGAAAGGCGGGGACGAAACGGGCCCGCCGCGACAGCCACAGGGTCCAGGCGAAAACGGCGACGCTGACGACGTTCAACAGGGCCATCGGTGCGGCCCCGAGCAGATAGAACAGCGGAATGAACGCCAGATGCGCCACGAGCCCCAGGGACATCGTGTAGTTCGTCATCGCGAACAGTTCGAGCTGCTCTTCGGCGAGCGGAATGCGCGGCGTCGAAATCCATCGGTGGAACGCCTTGACGGGACGCAGCACCGCGCCATGGACCGGCCGTCGCGTCGACAGCCCGCTAGCGGATGACTGTGTTTGCGCCATCGACGCCACTGCCCTTAGGTCCCCACACCAGCAAAGATCGTTCAATCGACGCGATCGCAATAACGCGTCCCATTCCCATCTGACGGCCCACCATGTTTGACCGCTTTGCCGGACAAGCATTGCACGGCTTGGCCTGTTGTTCAAAATCGGCGCTCCGGCATTGTTGCACGGATCTCTCCGGCAGATCCCGATTTGCCCGATCGCCGGCGCGGCGTTGATCCGCGGCCAGCCATGCCCTGATGACAATATCTGTATTGCTTGAATATTACCCTCTTTACGGGATTTAATACGCGTGTTTCTGACTCCTGTTTCAGGTTTTTACAGATGTTATTTTGGATTAAAAATTTAATTAAATTGGATAATTACTTTTATAGACAACGCTATTTCAAAGATAATGACAACCAATGTTGACACAGAATCTAAAATCCGCGATAATATAGACTGATTGACGCTACGGAAGGTGGAAAAGTGGATTTCTGCCACACGCCATGGCTTGTGGCCCTCGCATTCCGTAGTCTGGTGCTTGTGGAAGAGAATGTCGTGACACTCAAGTCTTCGCGCAGCGGCGCACCTCACTGCCTGTCTCGCGACCAGTCCGTTCTGGTTCTGATCGACCTGCAGACGCGGCTGATACCGGCGATCGGATCCTGCGAGGCAATCGTCGCGCGGGCCGGCGCCTTGCTGAAGGTCGCGGACAGGCTCGGCGTGCCGGCGGTCATCACCGAGCATTGTCCCACAGCGATCGGCGGCACGCTCGCCCCGCTGCTGGCGATCGATCCGGACGCGGAAATCGTGTCAAAGGTGCATTTCGACGCGACCGCGGAAGGGCGGCTCAACGGTGTGCTTGGCCCGATCGGACGCAAAGCTGTCGTCGTCGGCGGCACCGAGGCGCATGTCTGTGTCCTGCAGACCGTGCTCGGACTGATCGCGTCTGGCTATCATGTCTGGGTCGTCGCGGACGCCTGCGGCTCGCGCAAGGAGGCCGACCGCCTTGCCGCCAACGACCGGATGGCGGCCGCCGGCGCGCGGCTCGTGACGACCGAGATGGTCCTGTTCGAATGGCTGGAACGCGGCGACACCGACCTGTTCCGCGCCATCCTGCCCATCATCAAGGACCTGCCCTGACGCCCGTTCGGGCGGCCCC
>JANQKY010000017.1 GCA_028280885.1 Tepidamorphus sp. | reverse complement strand
CCCCGGGCGCCCCCCTGTCTTCGAACGCTTGGGTCATATGCATGGGTTCAAGTGAAACCCAGAGAAAGCGGCGGATTTTGGGCAACGGCATGCGATCCGTCCACCCTACCCATCCGGGCGCCCGGATGGGTAGGGTGGGCGGATCGCGATGACGGTCTTGCCCCTATACCATCCAGGTGCGCGGGTCGGCGATCGGCTCGTTGCGGGAGACCGCCTGCAGGCCCTTCACGCAGCGGATCACCAGCCAGACGACGACCGCGATATAGACGAGCCATCCGATCAGCAGGAACATCAGGATCACTGAGATGATCCCGTAGAGCAGGCCGATCCAGAAGGTCCTGATCTGGTAGGTGTTGTGGCTCTCCAGCCAGCCCGTGCAGTCCTTGCGGTAGATATAGGCGAGCACCACGGCGATGATCGGCACGATCGGGACGATGATCCCGACCAGATACAGGATGTAGATCAGCATCACGCTCTTCGACGGATCGCGCCCGGTGAGCGCGCCGGTCACGTCGTCGACGGGGTTCTGGTCGGTCATGGGACTGTCCTCGTGGTCCAATGGGAGCAGAATCGGGCCGGAAGCCTAGCATCGATCCCCTCACGTCGCGACACTTCCGGCACGCAACCGTTGGCGGATCGTTGCGACAGCGCTAGAACAGCAAGGATCGTCCAGTGTGACGATCCAGAACAACCGGCCGATCGGGGAGGACTGAATGCTCGGCTTGATGCAGGACTGGCCGCTATTGTGCCATCGGATCATCGACTACGCGGCGGAACAATACGGTGCCCGGGAGGTGGTGTCCCGATCGATCGAGGGGCCGATCCACCGCACCACCTATACCGAGGTCCAGGCCCGGTCCCGACGCGTCGCCCAGGCGCTCGAGCGCGATGGCATCGGCCTTGGCGACCGGGTCGGCACCCTTGCCTGGAACACCTGGCGGCATCTGGAGGCCTGGTACGGCATCACCGGGCTGGGCGCCATCTACCACACGGTCAATCCGCGCCTGTTCCCCGAGCAGATCGCCTATATCGTCAACCACGCCGAAGACCGCGTGATGCTGACGGATCTGACCTTCGTGCCGATCCTGGAAAAGCTCGCCGGCGACCTGAAGACCATCGAGCGCTACGTCATCCTCACCGACGCGGCCCACATGCCGGAGACGTCGCTGCCCAACGCGATTGCCTATGAGGACTGGATCGCCGACAGCGACGGCGATTTCGCCTGGCGCAGCTTCGACGAGAACACCGCGGCCGGCATGTGCTACACCTCCGGCACCACCGGCAATCCCAAGGGCGTCGTCTATTCGCACCGCTCGAACGTCCTGCATTCGATGATGGTCACGGCGCCGAACGTGCTCGACCTGGCGTCGACCGACACGATCATGCCGGTCGTGCCGATGTTCCACGCCAATTCCTGGTCGCTCGCCTTTTCCGCGCCGATGAACGGCGCCAAGCTCGTCATGCCCGGCGCGAAGATGGACGGCGCCTCGATCTTCGAGCTTCTCGACAGCGAACGCATCAATTTCACCGCCGCGGTGCCGACGGTCTGGCTGATGCTGCTGCACCATCTGGAGGAGACCGGCAAGACGCTGCCCCATCTCGACCGCGTCGCGATCGGCGGCTCGGCCTGTCCGCGCAGCATGATCGACGCCTTCCAGACCAAATACGGCGTCGAGGTGGTGCATGCCTGGGGCATGACCGAGATGAACCCGATCGGCTCGGCCGCCGGCATCAAGCCGGCCTATGCGCACCTGGAGGGCAGCGACAAGCTCGACATCCAGGAGACCCAGGGTTACGCGCCGTTCACCGTCGAAATGAAGATCACCGACGACGAGGGCACGCCGCTGCCCTGGGACGGCAAGACCTTCGGCCGGCTCAAGGTGCGCGGCCCGGGCGTCTCGCGCACCTATTTCAAGGGCGAGGGCGGCGAGATCCTCGACGACCACGGCTATTTCGACACCGGCGACGTCGCGACCATCGATCCCAACGGCTACATGAAGATCACCGACCGGTCCAAGGACGTGATCAAGTCGGGCGGCGAGTGGATCTCGACGATCGAACTGGAAAACCTCGCCGTCGGTCATCCCGACATCGCCGAGGCGGCGGTGATCGGGGTTGCCCATCCCAAATGGGACGAGCGGCCGCTGCTGATCGTCGTGCCCAAGCCGGGCTCCGATCCGCGCGCCGACGACATCCTGTCCTTCTTCGAGGGCAAGATCGCCAAGTGGTGGATGCCCGACGACGTCGCCTTCGTCGACGAGATCCCCCACACCGCGACCGGCAAGATCCAGAAGATGGCCCTGCGCGACCAGTTCAAGGATTATCGCTTGCCGGCCGCAGACGTCGCGGAATAGATCGGCCGGTCGGGCGGCAGGACGGGGCAGGCATCTTGGCGGCACGATTTCCTGAGCGACGGTCGGCGATGGCCGCATGGAGCCGCAGGCTCGGCATCTTCGCGGTGCCGGTCGCCGTCCTCACCACGCTCTCGCACCGCTTCGGCGATCTCGACACCGGCGCCGGCCTGGTGCTGCTCGGCATCGTCTTCGCGCTCGCCTTCTTCGCGCTGGTCGCCGGCTGCGCGGCGTTTGCCTCGATCTGGCGGCGCGGCGGCACGGGTACGGGCCAGGCGATGGTCGGGGTCGTCTGCGCCGTTCTGGTGCTTGCCTGGCCGGCCTGGCGCGGCGCCTCGCTCATCTATCTGCCGCAGATCAACGACGTGACGACGGACTGGTTCGCGCCGCCGCAATTCGAAGCGGTCGCCCGCTACCGCCCGCCCGGCGCCCGGTCGCTCGACTATCCCGGCCAGGACTACGCGATCGCCCAGCGCGAGGCCTATCCGGAAATCGTGCCGCTGTTCCTGTCCTACCCGGCAAACGACGTGTTTCAGGCCGCCCTCGATCTCAGCGACACGCGCGGCTGGCGCATCGTTTCGGCGATCGCGCCGGGTCTGGAAGGTCGCGGGCGGATCGAGGCGATCGCCGGCACGCTGGTCTTCGGCTTCAAGGACGACGTGGTGATCACGGTCGTCCGGGAGGGGCCGGTCGAGACCCGCGTCGACATGCGCTCGGCCTCGCGCTACGGCCGCCACGACCTCGGCGCCAACGCCGCCCGCATCTATGATTTCCTGACCGCCCTGACCCGGCGACTCGAGGAGCCCGTGGTCGAGGAGCGGCTGCCGCTGGGGTAGTCATCGGGCCGCTACGACCGCTGCATTGCCACTATCGCGGCCGGAATGATCCCCGGATCCCCGGCGCACCCTCGCTTTTGACGAGGCCCCGCCCGATCAGGTCCTCCAGATGGGCGAGCACCGACAGGCCGGCGGCGCCCTTCAGGCCAGGATTGAGGCCCTTGTAGATCCTGTCGACGATATCGGGAATTGCCCGGTCGCCGGCCTGGAGCCGCTTCAGGATCGCCGTCTCGCGCTGGCGCCGGTGCAGGGCGAGCAGGCGGGTAAAGCGCTGCGGCTCGCGGATCGGGCCGCCATGGCCGGCGAGATAAAGCGTGTCGTCGCGCTTGATCAGCCGATCGAGCGAGGCCATGTAGTCCGCCATGTCGCCATCCGGCGGCGCGACGATCGAGGTCGACCAGCCCATCACGTGGTCGCCGGAGAACAACAGGCCGGTGCCCTCCAGCGCGAAGGCCATGTGGTTGCCGGTGTGGCCCGGCGTGTGCAGGCCGGTCAGGCGGTGGTCGCCGACCGTGATCGTCTCGCCGTCGGCAACCGCGACATCGGGGATGAATTCCAGGTCGTTGCTTGCATCGAGTTGCAGGTCCTCGCCCGGATGCGGCGGCCGGGCCGGCCGGTGCGGGCCAAAGCCATGGGTCGGCGCGCCGTGACGGGCCTTCAGGGCGGCGGCAAGCGGCGAGTGGTCGCGATGGGTATGGGTGATCAGGATCGCGGCGAGGCGCTCGCCCTGAAGCGCGTGTTCGATCGCGGCGAGATGATCGGCATTGTCCGGCCCCGGATCGATGACGGCGACATCGCCGCTGCCGACCAGGTATGTGTTGGTGCCGCGAAAGGTGAAGGGCGAGGGGTTGGGCGCGAGGATGCGCCGCACACCCGGCGCGACGGTCTCGACGACGCCCGGCGCCGGATCGTAGCCCAGATCGAATTCCAACGCCTCGCTCATCGCGCGCCTATCCGTTTGCCTTACCTGCCGCAGCCTACGTAAAGCAACCGTGCGCGGGGCGGCAAGTGTGGGGGCAAAACCGATTTGCTGTTGGCAAACTGTCGCGAACGGGTTGCGGCGCGGGGCGAAGCGACGATATAGGGACGGTGCGGTCGCCAAGCGGACCGCTCTTGGGGCGTGGCCAAGTGGTAAGGCAGCGGGTTTTGGTCTCGCGATCCCAGGTTCGAATCCTGGCGCCCCAGCCACCCCCGAAGGGGGTTTTCAGGTCACCACTGCGACGCTCTCCCCAACACTCACCCTCCCGTCACGCGCCGAACCACGTCAGCGCGCTCTTCGAGCCCGTCGGCCAGGGCGACGCCGAGGCCCGGCCGGGCCGGCACCGTGATATGGCCATCCTCGATCGGCGGCAGTGTGTCGAGCAGCGTGTGATACCAGCCGTAATAGAACGCCCGGGTGAATTCCTGCTCCCAGACATTCGGGCTTGCCAGCGCCAGATGCGTCGAGACGGTGAGCGTCACCGGGCCGGAGCAGTCGTGGAAGGCGATCGGCAGGGCGGCGGCCTCCGCGATGCCGGCGGCCTTGCGTGCGAATGTCAGGCCGCCACCCCAGACGAGATCGATGATCGGCCGGGCGACGCGGCCGCGCTCGACAAGGTCGCGGAACTGGCCGAGCCCGCCCAGCGTCTCGCCGCCGGCGACCGGGATCGATGTGGCCTGCGTCAGGGCGGCGAGGTCGGCGATGCGGTCCATCCAGATCGGGTCCTCGATCCAGTCGATGCCGATCGGCTCGATCGCCTGCGCGATCTTGCGGGCGGCCGGCAGGCTCCACAGCCCGTGCAACTCCGCCTTGATCCGCATCCGCTCGCCATGGGCTGCCCGGATATCCTCGAACGGCTTCACCCCGCGCTTCAGGTCCTCCAGCGAGATGTCGGCGCCGTCGCGGGCGCCCTCTGCGAAGTCGAAGGGCCAGATCTTCATCGACTTTATGCCCATATCCAGAAGCTCGGCCGCCACGTCCGCCGGGCGTTCCAGGAAGCCGGTCAGGTCCTCGTAGCGGTCGCCGCCTTGCCCTTGTTCGCCAAGCCCGAAATTGTCCGGCCGCACATCCGACGTTTTCGACACGTAGTCCGGCCCCGCGCAGGTGTTGTAGAGTTGGATGCGCTCCCGGACCCGTCCGCCGATGAGGTCGCAGAGCGGCCGGTTCGCGGCCTTGCCGGCGATGTCCCACAGCGCCACGTCGCAGGCCGACAGCGCCCGCATCTCCGCGCCGGTGCCGAAGAAGCCGGCATAGGGGCGCATCTTGCGGTTGAGATGCTCGATCCGCGCCGGATCCTCGCCGATCAGCAGCGGCGCGATGCGCGAATGGATGTCGGCCTCCACCACCTCCGGGCCGAACCAGCTTTCGCCAAGCCCGGTAAGGCCCTGGTCGGTGTGCAGGCGCACGAAGATCAGCGTCTGGTGACGGCTGGACCTGAGCGTTTCGATGGCGGTGATCTTCATGAGCGGCGTTCTCCCCGAATTGGCGCCGCCCGTTCTGCCCGCCGGTCCGGCTTTCGGGCCAGCCTAGCCGGGGCAGGCCCGTAACGACACCCTCTTGAATCACATCGGCCGTGACGATCAATTCTCTTGATCTGTTAACTAAACCTGTAGCAGTGTAGTCCTCAAGGCCCGTTACGCGCCTCGGCGTGAAACGGGGTATACAGGATGCAGTTGACCGGCTGGGCAAGGGGCTTGTTTGGATTGGGGGTCCGGCCGGACGATTGCCGCGCCTCAGGGCGCACCAACAGGGAGGAATGCGACCATGTTCAAGGGTATACTGACCGGCCTCGTCGCCGGCGCGGCGATGCTCGCCGCCGGTGCGGCAAGTGCCGACGATTGGGCGCCACCCGGACCGCTCAAGGTCCAGATCGGCTTCGGTGCCGGCGGCTCGACGG
>JANQKY010000012.1 GCA_028280885.1 Tepidamorphus sp. | reverse complement strand
TAGCCGCTCGACTGTATCGACGGATACACCCTTCGCGACTAAGCTTGGCCCTGACGCAAATCCACTCCGTCAGAATGCGTCTGATTTATCGACCGATGCTCTAACTCACGGTTTACTCAAGGGTACATGCCCTCCCATAACCCCAATGTGACTGGTCATTGAAGCCGCCGGAGCGTATGTCCGATAGCGGGCATGGCGGTGGCGCCGTGCCGATTGGGGGCATGATCCGTAGGGCGGTTCGGAATGACTGGAAACGTGCGCAAGACAGTGTTGGCGATTGCGGTGTTGGCGACGGCTCTGGCCGCCGGCGCCGCGCGAGCCGAGCGGATCGACGTCATCGAGCTGTTCACCTCGCAGGGCTGTTCGTCCTGTCCGCCGGCCGATGCGGTGATCGCCGAAATGGCCGACCGCGACGACGTCCTGACCCTGAGCTTCAACGTCGACTACTGGGATTATCTCGGCTGGAAGGACACGCTCGCCAGCCCCGAGAACACCGCCCGCCAGAAGGCCTATGCCCATTTCCGCGGCGACCGGGCCGTCTATACGCCGCAGGCGATCGTCAACGGCATGATGCATGCGGTCGGCTCCGACCGGATGAGCCTGAAGAATGCCCTGCAGTCGACCGGCGACAAGCTCGACAAGCGGGCGATCGAGATCTCGGCGCGGCGCGAGGGCGACGAGATCGTCGTCGACACCGGCAAGACCCGGGGCGTCCTGAGCTGGCCGAAGCCGGCCACCGTCTGGATGGTCGTCTACGACAAGGCGCGGACTGTAAAGATCGAGCGCGGCGAGAATCGCGGCCGCACCATCACCTATGCCAATGTGGTCAAACGCATCGAGCCGATCGGCACCTGGCGCGGCAAGGCGGCGTCCTTCCGCGCGCCCGTGCCGGAGCCGGGCGTGCGATGCGCGATCTTCCTGCAGGAGGGCGACGGCCGCGCGCCGGGCCCGATCCTGGCGGCTGCGAAGGTGATGTAGGCGGATTGTTCGGCGTTGTTGGAGTTGGGCAGTCGCTTTGTCGACGTCCGGGTTCCGCAGGGTTTTCCGGCGATTTTTGAACGACAGCAGGTTCGAGATCGCCTCCGGCACTCTCGAAGCCGCCCGTTGGGCGGCGCCCCCTCACCCCAGCCCTCTCCCGCAAGGGGAGAGGGGGTGCTACCGTCGTGCCGCGGGGCTCAAACACCTCGCAAACAGCAAGGCGCATCAATTCAACCGCATCCTACACCGCTATCGCCCCCCTCTCCCCTCGCGGGAGGGGGTCGGGGTGAGGGGGTAAATCGTTTTGACCGGCTCGATGCCGGTCGAAACGATACCGGCCCCACCAAACTACCCCGCCTGCCCCAGCAACAGCCGCGTCAGCCGCCCGGCGAAGGCGGCCGGGTCCTCCGGTGCCTCGCCGTCGAGAATGCAGGCCTCGTCGAACAGCAGCCAGGCGGCGTCTCCAAGCAGCGCCTTGTCGCCGTCGCCGGTTGCCTGCTCGGCCAGGTGCCTGATCAGCGGATGGCGCGGATTGAGCTCGAGCACCGGCGCGCTGCGGCCCGAAGCAGGACCAGATCCGGCTGTGTCCCGCTGCGCCAGCATCTTCTCAAGCTTGCGGTCGAGCGCCCCGTCGGCGGCGACGAGGCAGACCGGGCTTTCGGCGAGGCGGGCCGACGCGCGGACCTCCTGAACCGTGTCGCCGAGCGTCTGCTTGACGAAGGCCGACAGCGTCGCGACGGCCGACTTCGAACTCTCGTCCTCCGCCTCCTCGCTATCGTCGAGCAGCGGGATCTCGCCGATATCCGCGTCGCCCTGCGCGATCGAGCGGAACGGCTTGCCGTCGAAGCCGGTGGCGGCGCGGACCCAGAAATGGTCGACGGGATCCGACAGCAGCAGCACCTCGATGCCGCGGGCGCGGAAGCCTTCCAGATGCGGGCTCGCGGCGGCCTGGGCCGGGCTCTCGGCGGCGACATAGTAGATCGCCGTCTGGTTGGGCTTTAAATCCGCGACATAGTCCTTGAGCGAGCGCCAGCCGTCGGGCGCCGTGGTCGAGTGGAACCGGGCAAGGCCGAGCAGCGTGTCGCGCCGCTCGATATCCTCGTACAGCCCTTCCTTCAGGACCGGGCCGAAATTCGACCAGATCTTTTCGTAGCGCTCGGCGTCCTTGTCGGCGATCTTGCCGAGCTCCGACAGCACCCGGTTGGCGACGCCCTTGCGGATCTGGGCGAGCAGCGGGCTTTCCTGCAGCATCTCGCGGGAGATGTTGAGCGGCAGGTCGTCGGAATCGACCAGCCCGCGCACGAAGCGCAGATAGCCCGGCATCAGTTCGGCATCATCGGTGATGAAGACGCGACGCACATAGAGCCTTGTGCGGCCCTTGCGGTCCGGATCGAACATGTCGAAGGGCTTTTCGGTCGGCACGAACATCAGCACGCGATAGGCCTGCCGGCCTTCCGCCGCATAGTGGATGGTCACCGCCGGCTCGTCCCAGGCGCCGGCGACATGGCGGTAGAACTCGGTGTAGTCCTCGTCGGACAGGTCGGATTTGGATTTAAGCCACAGTGCGCCGCCATCGGTGATCTCGCGGCTGGTGTCGCCCTCCTTGAGGCGGATCGGCACCGGCACATGCGCCGAATGGGCCCGCACGATCGCCTCGAGCCGCCCCTCCTCCAGGAACTCCCTGGCATCCTCCTTCATGTGCAGGACGATGCGCGTGCCGCGGTCAGGCGCCGACGCGTCGACGCCGATCTCATAGGTGCCCCGGCCATCCGACCGCCATTGGTGGCCCGGTCCGTCGCTGCCCGCCCTGCGGCTCGACACCGCGACGCGGTCGGCGACCATGAAGGCGGAGTAGAACCCGATGCCGAACCGGCCGATCAGCGCGGCCCCGTCGACGCCCTCGCCCGCCTCCAGCGCCTCGACGAAGGCCTGGGTGCCCGAACGGGCGATCGTGCCGAGATTGGCGGCAAGCTCCGCCTCGTCCATGCCGATGCCGTTGTCCTGAACCGTCAGCGTTCCGGCATCGGCGTCGGGAACGAGGGTCACCGCCAGGTCGGGATCGTCCGATATAAGCGAATCATCGCTGCGCGCGGCATAGCGCAGCTTCTCGCAGGCATCGGCGCCATTGGAGATCAGTTCGCGCAGGAACACCTCGCGGTCGGAATAGACCGCATGCACCATCAGGTCGAGGATCTTGCCGACTTCCGCCTCGAAAGCGTGCGATGCCCCGCCCGGCGATGTCCCATCCGGCGCTGCGCTGTCGGCCGTCTTCTTTTCATTTGCCTCGGGCGTGTTCGCGTCTTTCATGTCCTGACCCTGATCTGCCTGCTTCGCCTAAACCAAGTCCGCAGCGCGATTCGTTGCTGCGCCGGTCGCTCGGAACTCGCTGGCGAGATAGGATGTTCAGGGTCGGGATTTCAAGGGGGCGTCACACGCAACGCGCCGGCCGGCCGGGTGCGATCAGCGGGCCGCACCGACAAAAAAACAGGCCGGAACGTGCCGGCCCTTGAAGGTAACCATGTCAGATTAATCAGCAGAAATACTTGATGCCTTAAGTGGAAAACGGGCCCGGTCCGAAGAAAACCCCGGGGGGCTGGGGGGCTGGGTGTTCCGGAGCCTCCTCAAACCGGGCCTCGAGGCAACGATGACAATTTCGACGACTATTCTGGCGGAGCAAGGGCGCGATTGAGGCGGAAATGTGACATCTCGGCGGTGTTTTTTTTGCACAAGACTTGGCCGGCGAAAGGTGTCCTTGACGCGGCCGGGAAGATTTGACGATCATGTGACAGGGAAATGTGCCCAGGGAAATGTCGGCGGCACGGCCGGCTTTCGGGCAGACTGGGCCGGCACCGGCCGGGTGTTGACGAGGGGAGGCGCCATTGAGCGAAACGGATCCGATAGCATTTCTCGGCGGCCGCGCATCCGCGCCGCGGGCCGCCGTAGTCGAAACCCGCCCGGAGAGCAGAACATCGGAGAGCCGAACGTCGGCCACACCGCGGGTTTCCTTCGACAGGCGCGAACTCTCCCAGATCCTGAACGTCTATGGACGCATGGTTGCCGCCGGCGAATGGCGCGACTATGCGATCGACGGGCTGAAGGACAAGGCGGTGTTCTCGGTCTTCCGGCGGGCGAGCGAGGCGCCGCTCTACCGGATCGAGAAGACGCCGCGCCTGGCGCGCCGCCAGGGCGCCTATTCGGTGGTCACCACCACCGGACTGATCCTGAAGCGCGGGCATGATCTCGCCCGGGTGCTCGGCGCCATCGACAAGCGGCTGCGGCTGGTCCAGGCCTGAGGATCAGGCCTCGGCCTCTTCGGGGCCTTTGGTCATGCCGGCGCCCAGGGCGCGCTGCAGCAGCACCGAACCGCGCCAGCCGCCGTGCTTCCAGCCGACCGCCTCGAGCGTTCCCACCAGCCGGAAGCCGAGCGCGCGGTGCAGGGCGATCGAGCCGGTGCTCGCCTCGTCGCCGACGACGGCGATCATCTGGCGGAAGCCGCGCGCCTCGCACTCCGCGATCAGCGCGGTCAGCAGCCGCCGCCCGACCCCCGTTCCCTGCGCCGACCGGGCGATATAGACCGAATCCTCCACCGTGAACCGATAGGCCGGCCGCGTCCGGTAGGCGCCCGCATAGGCATAGCCGAGGATCGCGCCGGTCTCCTCGGCGCAGACCAGGTAGGGATAGCCGCCCTCGACCAGCGCCGTCATGCGCCGGGCCATCTCGGCCTCATCGGGCGGCGACAGTTCGAAGCTCGCGGTGCCGTTGCGCACCGCGTCGGCGTAGATCTCGCTGATCTGGGGAATGTCGGCTGTGGTCGCGGGGCGGATCAATCGGTCGGACATGGGTTTGGTCGATAGGCGGCCGGTCGGGGCAGCGCCTTCATATCCGCCGACGGCGGCGGCGTCATCCCCGGCCCGTATCGCTTTGACCGGCTCGATGGCACAGCGCCTTGGGTCGCCACCTGGCCGCATATGCAAGTGTCCTCTCGGACATAGCCGGACGCTCCAGTGCCATCGTGTGTCGATGCGGCCTTCCGCGAGGCTCGAAACACGCCCGGGTCATGCCCCCGGCTGGTCGCGGCCATTTGAGCGAACGCCCAAAATATGCCATGACCGCTCTAAACAGTCCGAACATCGAATTTCAACGGCGGCCGCTGCAACTCATGAAATCACGCTTTCGTCCCCGCCCGGGACGGCACTTGAAAGGAAGGGCGCGCGCCGCCGGTCTGGCCTGCCTTGCCAGCCTCGGCTTCGTTGTGGCGGCGCTTGTCGATGCGCGACCGGCGGCGGCCGAATGTGCCCGGATCACCTCGACACGGCCCGGCGAGGTCTATCTGTTCCGCGGCCTGGGAAACATCGCCTCGCTGGGGCCGGACGAAATGGCGAGCCAGTTCTCGAAACTGGGCATGCGCAACTGTGTGGACAACCACGTCAACTGGAAGGCGTTCGCCAACGATATCCTGGAGCGCAGCGCGGTTTCGGCCGTCTCCCATCCGATCATTCTCGTCGGACATTCGCTCGGCGCCCGGGCGGCCGTCTCGATGGCGAACTATCTGGGCAAGCGCGGCGTCCCCGTCGCCTATGTGGCGATGTTCGATCCGATGGAGTCGACCGAGGTCGGCTGGAATATCGGCGAGGTGGTGAACTACTACGTCAAGATCCCGCTGATGAACAAGCTCGTCCGGCCGGGCGAGGGGTTCACCGGATCGATCGACAATGTCGGCCTGTCGGGATGGTCCGGCGTCAGCCATTTCAACATCGACAACCGCAAGGGCCTCCAGTTCAACATCTACGTCCGGGCGCTGAACCTGTCGAACGAAGCGACGCTGGCCCAGATCGAGGCGGCGGAGGCGGAACTGTCCGAGACGCCAAGCGCGGAAAACTAGAGCGTTTTGTGACTAGGTAGGTGCAATTCTGTTTGCGATCGGCGAGTCGATCCGGCGTTGCGAGCGCTGCAGGGCGATGCCGGGCATCGGCCAAAGCGAGCGTGGCGCCGGGCGGCCGCCGATCACAAACCCCCAATGAATCGTATAGGGGGGACGGGCGTTTTCGGAGCAATGCCGGCGCCGTGCTCCTTGACCATATCCCCGATATGGCCTGCGGAGCCCGACTTGACCTTGCACCGAAAACGCCGCGTCAGAATG
>JANQKY010000106.1 GCA_028280885.1 Tepidamorphus sp. | reverse complement strand
AGCCTAGGACGAGCCTAAATTGATGTGCTCAGTCTGCTAAGCCATTGAAAAGATTGGTGGGCGCACAAGGACTCGAACCTTGGACCCGCTGATTAAGAGTCAGCTGCTCTACCAACTGAGCTATGCGCCCGCCAAAGCGGAGAGCGGCTATACGCCGCCGGGTCCGAAGCGCGGATATAGCAACGCCAATCCGTTTCGTCCAGATAGCCGATGCGCTTTTTCAGGTCTTTCCTCTTTGCGCAAAGCGGTGTGTGCTGGCGCGATGCCCGAACCCGCCCCGATGCCAGCCGACACCCCGCCCCGCGACGCCGCCATCCCACGGCTGCCGATCGGGCCCGGCGCCTATGTCCTGCTGATCCGCCTTGGCAGACCGATCGCGATTGCCGTCCGCACGCTGCCCGGCGCAACGCTGCTGCCGGGCTGGTATGCCTATGCCGGATCGGCGCGCGGCCCGGGCGGGATCGCAGCCCGCGTCAGGCGCCATCTGGCCGCCGAGAAGACCGCGCGCTGGCATGTCGACCACCTGACGCTGAACGCTCAGGAAATCCATCCCCTCGCCTTTCCGGGCGACAGCGAATGCCGGGTGTTGCGGGCCCTGGCCGCCCTGCCCGGCGCGACGATCCCGCTGCCCGGCTTCGGCGCCAGCGATTGCACGACCTGCCCGGCCCATCTCGTCGCCTTGCCTGCAGAGAGCGGATTGGCGGCAGAGGGCGGATTGGCGGAATTCAGGCAGGCCGTGGCGGGAATGCGCCAGACCGCCGCGCCCGATCGTGATTGATAGGACGCGCGGTTTCGGGCAAGACCGGCCGCGCAACGATGCTTGTTTGACCCCGACCTTGCAGGAGATCCCGTATGACCAGCCTCGGCCGCTTGCGCAACCATATCGGCGGAGAGCTCCGCGAGGGCTCGGGCACGCCGTTCGAGACGATCAACCCGACGACCGGCACAGCCCTTGCCGAGGTCTCGGCGGCTTCCCCCGCCGATGTCGACGACGCGGTCGCGGCGGCGAAATCCGCCCAGGCCGAGTGGATCGCGCTGCAACCCGCCGAGCGCGCCCGCATCCTGCATGCCGTGTCGGTGCGCCTGCGCGAAAAGCGCGACGAACTCGCCCGCCTTGAAGTGCTCGATGCCGGCAAGCCGATGCAGGAGGTGCCGGAGGCCGATATCGATTCGGCCGCCGACTGCTTCGAGTTCTTCGCAGGCGTGCTGCAGTCGGCCTATGGCGAGCATATCGACTTAGGCGCAGACGCCTTCGCCTATACCAGACGCGAGCCGCTCGGCGTCGTCGGCGGGATCGGCGCCTGGAACTATCCGATCCAGATCGCCAGTTGGAAGACGGCCCCGGCGCTCGCCGCCGGCAATGCCATGGTGTTCAAGCCGAGCGAATTGACGCCCGTTTCGGCCCTGGCGCTCGCCGAGATCGTCGAGGCGGCCGGCGCGCCGAAGGGGCTGATGAATGTCGTCCAGGGCAAGGGCGATGTCGGCGCTGCGATCGCCGCCCATCCGGGCATCGCCAAGATCTCGCTCACCGGCTCTGTGCCGACCGGCGCCCGCGTCATGGCAGCCGCCGCCGGCACGCTGAAACACGTCACCATGGAACTCGGCGGCAAGTCGCCGCTGATCGTCTTCGACGACGCCGACATCGACAATGCGGTCTCGGCGGCCATGCTCGGCAATTTCTACACCCAGGGCGAGATCTGCTCGAACGCCACCCGCGTCTTCGTCCAGCGCGGCGTCATGGACGCGTTCCTGGAGAAGGCGACGGCGCGCGCGCAGGCGATCCGCATCAGCGACCCGCTCGATCCGGAAACGCAGATGGGCCCGCTGATCTCGGCCGATCATCTCGACAAGGTCCTCGGCTATGTCGCGGCGGGCAGCGCCGAGGGCGCACGGCTCGTCACCGGCGGCACGCGCGTTATGGAAGCCCCCCTGGCGGATGGTTATTTCATCCGGCCCGCCATCTTCGCCGACTGCACGGATGCCATGAAGATCGTATCGGAGGAAATCTTCGGCCCGGTCATGAGCCTGCTCGCCTTCGACAGCGAAGACGAGGTGGTTACGCGGGCGAACGCCACGCCCTTCGGCCTCGCCGCCGGCGTGATGACCCGCGACCTTGCCCGCGGCCATCGCATGGCCGCCCGGCTCCAGGCCGGCATCGTCTGGCTCAACGCCTACAACCTGACGCCGGTCGCCATGCCCTTCGGCGGCACCAAGATGTCGGGCGTCGGCCGCGAGAACGGCCTTGCCGCGCTGGATTTCTACTCCGAGCGCAAGAGCGTCTACGTCAATCTCGGCGGGGTCGAAGCGCCTTATTGAGGGTGCGTTTTCAGCCGAACGCTCTTTGGACTTCCTTAAAGGCGTTCTTCATGACAGCGACGAAGTTGCTCTGAACGTCGGGGACCGTATCGGGCGGCCCGGCCCAGTTGGCCGTGAAGCAGAAGGTGACCGGAACCGTCCCGCCAAGCCGCATCTGGCCCGGCACGCAGAGCGCGTTGAAATCCTCCCATTCGATGCTGCCACCCTTCACCCAGGTCGGCGTATCGGGCGGCGCGATCAGGGAAATGATGCCCGGCATCGCATGGATGCGCTTGAACTCGGCAAGCGTCGAGGCCTCGCGGAAATAGCGGCCGGCAAGCGCCCGCCTGTAGAACGTGACGAAATCCGACGCCGCGCACCGCATCGTCTCCTTGTTGTTCATCGGCGAGCGCGGCTTGCCGAACAGCTGGCCGTTGGCGATCTTCTTCATGCCCTTCCAGCCCTTGTCGACGCCGAAGGGGGCGCCTGCCAGGTAGGAGAACAGCAGCCGCGTCGAGCCGGGGATCCTCGCACTGTCCAGGCCGGCCTTGGCGATGAACCCGCGCACGCGCTCGACGCCGGCCGCGGCAAGCGCCACGTCGGTCGCGGTGTTGTCGGAATGGGTGATCATCGCTTCCAGAACGGACCGGCCGGGCGTCGTTCCGGTCAGATCGATGAACACGGAACTGGACAGCGACCGGACATCGTCGTCGATCGCGAACGGCGCATCCTCCGAGAGCTTGCCACGCTCGACATCCTGCAGGAACTTCACGTTGATGAAGGCCTTGATGGCGCTGCCGACGAACAGGTCGGCATTCGCCCGGTGGCTTGTCTGCCAGGGCCATTGCGGATGATCGACGCGCAGCCTGTAGCTCGTCGGGCCGGGGAGTTTGGTGAAGGCCGCCAGTGCCGCCTTGATCCGGGAGACATCCGGCCGCGTTCCAATCCCCGCGACCGCCGGCGCACCGGCCGCGGCCATGCCGCCGGCAAGCGCGGCGCCACCAATCGTAAGAAACCCGCGACGATCCATGATCTACCCTCCAGATCCTTCACGGCCGGAAGGGTAGCATCGTAGTGAGCCGGCATTCAAACCAATACACGGTCCGACTCCGTAGTCGCCGGCCCTATGCGCAAACAGGCTTGGCAGCCGCTTCGCGGCTCACTCGGCCCGCTTGTCGCCGGTCACCATCGAGCGTGGCAGGTTCTCCCGGTGCGCCCAGCTTGCCAGCGCGACACCGCACAGATGCAGGAACACGAAGATCAGCGTGACATTGACGAAGGTCTCGTGGATTTCCTCATAGGGCGATTCATAGGTTCCGCCGCTTGCCGCGGCATCCGCCGCGCCGGTATTGCCGAACCAGGGCGCCAGCGGACCGGCATCGTCGGTGTCGGCCAGCGTCATCATGCCGAAAAACGTCGTCGCCGCGAGCAGGCAGAGCAGCGCCACCGTCATCGCCCCGCCGGCCGGGCTGTGGCCGATAAAGCGCGGCGACCTGCGCCGGACCAGGCCGCCGAGATAGGCGAAGACCGCACCCGGACCGCAGACGAAATCGGCGAACCGGGCATGGCGCGGCCCGACGAACCCCCACACGACGCGGATCACGACATAGGCGGCAATCGTGTAGCCCGCCCAGATATGAACGAGCAGCGGATCGCCCTCGGTCACATAGGCGATGAGGAAACAGACAACGAGCAGCCAGTGTCCGATACGGACGAGCGGATCCCAGACGTGAACGGTCTTCTCTGTCATCAGCGTTGTCCCGAGCGGTTTGATCACCGGTGTCCTTGCCGGCTATGCAACCCGATCATCGCGCGGACATCCGCCAAAAGACAAGAGCCGGACCGACCTCACGGCCGGCCCGCGCCCTTGCGGTAAAAAGAAGCTCTATCCCGGCGGTCTACTCACCACTGTCCGGTTCAGCGGAGCTTAGGTTGTTGCTGCCGGGGCGTGGAACACACCTGGGCACAGGATTCCTTGCACGGCTGCAGCGCCCTCACCCGCCAAGGGGGAGAGGGAAAGAGCGCGCTGGACGGATCGGGCAAGCCGGCACCGACATCGTGTGCGGCATCAGCGCTTTCTGTCCGCCGACGGCGGCGTCCGCCGCACGGCCTCTCAGATGCACTCGCACCCTCTCCCCTCAGCGGGAGAGGGTCGGTCCGAAGGACCGGGGTGAGGGAGCCGCAGCCGGGCAAGGAATCCCGCGCGCAGATGTTCCCCGCGTCCTTGCAGTTAAACCGGACAGCAGTGGGACAAGCCCGGCAATGACACGGAGAGGGAGTGACGGGCGATGCCAAGACACCGCTACCATCAAGGGAAGCGGAGTTGATGACGTCCGGTGGCTGGTTGAACGAGTCTATCTCTCGCAACCCCCGTTTGCCGAAAAAGTCATGTCCGACAAACGGTTAATCGACGTCACCGAGATCAAACCGGACAGCAGCAAGTCCTATCCCGAGGCCCTATCTCAACACTACCCCGTCTGGGCGTGCATCCGCTCGCTGCGCGCCTGCAGCTTGTTGAGCGCGTGCACATAGGCGCGGGCGGACGCGACCAGCGTGTCCGGGTCGGCGCCGCGGCCCGACACCTCGCGACCGCCCTGCTCCAGGCGGATCGACACCTCGGCCTGCGCGTCCGTCCCCTCGGTGACGGCGTGCACGTCATAGAGCGCCAGCGTCGCCTCATGCGGCACCAGCGCGCGGATGGCGTTGAAGATCGCGTCGACCGGGCCATTGCCGGTCGCTTCCTTCGTTTCCACGCGACCGTCGATATCCATCGTCAGGGTCGCCTTCTGCGGCCCGCCGGTGCCGGCGACGACGGTCATCGAGACGACCTTGATACGGTCGTCGGCATTGCCGATCTCCTCGTCGACCAGCGCCTCGATATCCTCGTCATAGACGTGCTTCTTGCGGTCGGCGAGATCCTTGAAGCGCTTGAAGGCGTCCTGGAAGGCATTGTCGCCCAGTTCGTAGCCCAGTTCCTTCAGCTTCTCGCGGAAGGCGTTGCGGCCCGAATGCTTGCCCATCACCAGCGAGGTCTCCTTCACGCCGACCGATTCCGGCGTCATGATCTCGTAGGTCTGGGTATGCTTCAGCATGCCGTCCTGATGGATGCCGGATTCATGCGCAAAGGCGTTCCGGCCGACAATCGCCTTGTTGTACTGCACCGGGAAGGAGGTGACGGCGGCGACCAGCTTGGAGGCGCGCGTCAGCATGGTGGAGTCGATATTGGTGCGGTAGGGCAGCACGTCCGGGCGCGTCTTGATCGCCATGACGATCTCTTCCAGCGCCGCGTTGCCGGCCCGCTCGCCGATGCCGTTGATGGTGCACTCGATCTGCCGCGCCCCACCCTTCAGGCCGGCCAGCGAATTGGCTTCCGCCATGCCCAGATCGTCGTGGCAATGGACGGAGAACACCGCCTTGTCGGAATTCGGCACCGCCTCGCGAACCCGCAGGAACAGGTCGGTATATTCCTCCGGTGTCGAATAGCCGACCGTGTCGGGAATGTTGATCGTCGTCGCCCCGGCCGTGATCGCGCCCTCGACGCAGCGGCACAGGAAATCGAATTCCGTGCGCGTGCCGTCCTCGGCGCTCCACTCGACATCCGCGACATGGCTGCGTGCGCGGCTGACCGAGGCGATCACCGCTTCCAGAACCGCGTCGGGCTCCTTCTGCAGCTTGTGCTTCATGTGGATCGGCGAGGTCGAGATGAAGGTGTGGATGCGCGGCCGGGCGGCGTGTTTCACCGCTTCGGCGCAGCGGTCGATATCGTTGAAGGCTGCCCGCGACAGGCCGGCGATGACGGCGTTCTTGGAACGCCGGGCGATCTCGCTGACGCTTTCGAAATCGCCTTCGCTTGCGATCGGAAAGCCGGCCTCGATGATGTCGACGCCCATGTCGTCCAGCAGTTCGGCGACCTCGAGCTTTTCCTCGAACGTCATCGAGGCGCCGGGACATTGCTCGCCGTCGCGCAGCGTCGTGTCGAAGATTACGACGGGTTCCAGATCGTCCCCACCGGACGCGGCTTTGGTCTGATCAGTCATCTTGGAATTTCCTTCTCAAAGGCGGCCCGTTCCGGGCCATGTCTGCTTGAACCGGATCGTCATCCCCTGAGTACCCGCCCGCGCTTGCGGGCAGCCGGCGCTCAGGGGCCGGTAAGGAGAAGGAGAGCGATCAGGTCGCGCCGGAAAACCAGGGGCCGGGACATCGGACGCGCGTCGGCGCCGGGCGCGGGCGCCCGAACGGTTCCGATATCGTCCCTGATGATCATCCCTATGATCCCGCTTTCCGATCAAAGCGCGAACGGCCCGAAACGAACCGCAAAACACCTTTTCGCTGTCGCGTTATCTACCCGACCTTACCCGCACAGGCAAGCACATCATGGTAAAGCAACGGTAACGGACAACCCGGCACACAGCTATACCGGCGGGCTCACACGTCGATCACGCCCTCGGCGACGACCACCGCGCCGCCGCCGATGCGCACCGCGTGCAGGCCGCCCTGCACGTCGATTTCCAGATTGATGTGGCTCGGGCGGCCCATGATATGGCCCTGCTCGATGCGGTACTGGTGCACGCCGCCGAGCGGCTGGTCGAACTGCCGCACGACGCCGGCAAACGCGGCGACCGCCGATCCCGTCGCCGGATCCTCGGCGATGCCGTCGCTTGGCGCGAACATGCGGGCATGGAACGCGCTTTCCGTCGACATCGTCTCGCGGGTATAGACAAAGGCCGAGCGCGACACGAAGGCCTTGTCGAAGGTGCGCGTATCGACGCTGATGCGCTTCAGCACGGCCAGATCGCGCACCGGCACGAAATCATAGTCGACGCCCGCGGTATAGCGGCAGGCTTTATGGTTCTCGAAGCCGATCTCGGTCGGCACCAGCCCGAGCGCCGCGGCCGCAAGGTCCGTGTCGGTCTCACCGTCGAGCGCGGCCGGCTTCTGCGGGATGTCGAACTCGGCGAAGGACGCGCCGTTCTTGAGCACGACGCCGACGCGGACCGGGCCGACCTCCTCCTCCAGCACCACCAGCCCGTCCTGCTCGCCGTTCTCGCCGGTTCCCCAGCGCTGCCTGGCGAGGATGATCGCGGTGCCGACCGTCGGATGGCCGGCGAACGGCAGTTCGATGGTCGGCGTGAAGATCCGCACCTTCGCCGAATGGGCCGGATTGTCCGGCGGCATCACGAAGACCGTCTCCGACAGGTTGAACTCCCGCGCGATCGCCTGCATGCGGGCGCCATCAAGCCCCTCGCTGTCATGCACGACGGCAAGCGGATTGCCGGCAAGCGGCGTGTTGGTGAAGACGTCGAGGATATGATAGGCGCGTTTCACGTGCGGTCACTTTCAAGGAACGGGTATGGCGGGCGGGGTACGTGTCAGGAAACCGCCCCTTAGCACGGATGCGCACCGGTCCGGTAGGGGCTGATTGACCGAGCGGTTAAACGCTCGGCCAACGGCTTAGGCCAATCGTTTCACCATCCGCGGCAACACGCGCCCGGGGATCGAGCCCGACGGCGCCTCGCCGACGCGGACCGCGCCCATCGCCAGATAGAAGCCTTCCGCGTAAGGGTCTGAATCGAGCGCAAGCTCGCTGGCGCCGGCATCCCTGGCCAGCCCCTCGCCCTTTTCCCAAAGATGCTTGCCGATGCCGAAGCCGATGAAGGCGGGTTCGACGAACATCTTTTCCAGACAGGCCTGCGGCACGCCCGGCGCGATCTCGAGCACGCCGGCAAGCCGCCCCCCCTGCTCCGCGACCCAGACATAGCCGGTCTCGATATGGACGGGCTGAAGCGTCAGTTCGGCCCGGCAGGCGGCCATGAAGGCCTCGTCATAGCCCCAATGCGCCTTCGCCCGCAGCACGAGGTCGGTGAGCAGGACCGCCTCATGCGGCAGGGCGGCGCGCAAATGGGGCACCTTGTCGGACATCGTTGCGGCCTCATCGCTGGTTACGGCGACACTGGTTATGGCGACCCTGAACACTCAACCGGCAAACAGGTCTTGCCACGACCATAGCACGGGGCTTTTATCAGGTGTTCACGAGGAACTGTCTTTAGGGAAGATACCCATGCGCGTTGTCCTGCTGTCCACGCTCATATTCACGCTCCTTGGCGGCGCATCCGCCTTCGCCGGCTGCCGCGAGGATATCCAGGCCCTGATGAAAGCCTCGGAAGAAGAGACGAACTTCCGGCTCGAGACCGAGATGCTGATGGGCGGCAGGCCGGTCCAGCACACGGTGCAATACTACAAGGATTACAGCCACTTCTATCAGGAGGTTAAGGAGACGGGCGTAAAGTGGCTGCTGCTTGGCAACCAGGAATACATGGCGACCGACGGTGGCGCGCTTACGCCCTACCAGACCCGCGAACCGGACTGGCTGGAGAAATCGCTCGCCGCCGGCAAGCTCAGCCGCGAGACCATCAGCGAGCCGGAATGCGGCACCGAGACGCGCGACGGCAAGGACTATCTGAAATACGCGCACACGCAGGTGAACGGCGGCGGCGATACCGGCATCCCGGAATCGGTGACCCGCTCGACCGTCTGGGTCGATCCCGACACCGGCAAGCCGGCCTTCCGCAACATGGTGACCGATGTCGGCGGCCAGCAGATCGAATCGAACATCACCATCTTCTACGAGGAGATCACGCTGCCGACGCCCTGAAGGCGGACCATCCCGAGAAGGGCACGTTTCGGACCTGAATCACCGTCTTAAGTATCTGAATCGCCCCCTTCGGAACCGCCCGCATGCGATTCAAATGACTCAACAATCGGGCCCGGTTGATTCAGATTGAGAAGCACCTGAAGCCGTTTATTAACATATCAACCAAGCTCCCGCTTCATCGGTCTCAGGCAAGATCGTCATCCCGCTGGCACACGAAGATCGTCACCGCGATCAGCGTTATGTAGAAGCGGAAGGCCGCCTCCTGTCCGTTCCACTGCTCCGATTGCCACATGGCGAAATACTCCCCGGCAATGACCATGAAGCCGAAGAACCACAGCGCAAAGCCGATCGTCGCGCCGACCACCATCCAGCCCTTCGCCCCGTTGAACCGCTCGGCCCGCGCGTTGATGGTGAACAGCAGCGCCAGCGCCCCGAAGGCCAGGAACAGCGCGGTCAGCAGTTCCGCCGCGATGATCAGGACATAGGCGAAATGCCAGGCGACGTCGCTGGTCATCGCCCGGTCCATCAGCGCGCTGCCCGGCAGGACCGAGCTCATCGACATCACATTGCGGACGAACTCGAAATTGGTGTCGTAGTCGACGATGTTGTTGTAGGCGACGAGCGCGGCGAAACACGCCAGCATCGCCGTCATCAGCACCTTGGCAAGACGGATCATCAGCATTCTTAAGCCCCCGAACTCAACACCCGATGGTTTTAGATGGCGTAGCGTAACGCGGATGACGGGTGGACGCGAGTTGGGGGGTGAGGCCCGGTCCGCTTTGGCGGACGAAATGCGACAGCATTTCGAGGGCCGAACGCGCGAGGCGAAGCCGCCGAGCGCCGGGCGGCAGTCGCGCCAGTACGGATCCCGTTTAAGCCCAACCGCGTCCGAGTTGGAGCCCGGTGCCAGCGGAGCTGGCAGCGGAAGCACTGTGTCCGCAGCCCAGGCAATCGGGCACCGGGGAGGCGGCCGCGCCAACACGGGACTGGTTTCAGGCGCCTGCACGCGGAAGGATCGGAGCTTGGTGGGGGCGGAGACGCGCCTCCGGAATCACGGATCGTCGAAAAACTGATCTGTATCGACCCAATCCATCGAGATCAGCGACCAGAAATCCAGCGCAATGCTGTTCATGACATAGTCATACGGTATCCAGCCATAGCCCCAATCGCCCCAGCTTTCGCCCCAGGAATTGCGGATCAGCAAGGCTCCTTTGCTGGTCTGGTTGGTGAGCGTGTTGGTGATCTTGTACTTGTCGTCATAACCCACGGCGGCGACCGCGTGCCCCCAGTTCGGCCCCTGCGCCATTTCGGCTGCCGACGGCATCGGGATGTGTCCGGGTTGATCGCCATAGTCGAATGACCCGTACCCCCAGAAGCCGAACATCGACGGCACGCCGGCGGCGAGGAACTGGCGGACACTTGACAGAACGTCCTTCGGCTTCACGGACGCGTAGAGCGGATCATGGCAGAAATATTGAAGTGCCTCGAAGTTGTCCGCGACCGCGTAGACGAAAGACGGCGGCTCCTCGTCAAAGCCAACCGGATCGTCGGTATATTGCCAGAAGCGCTCGTTCGGCACGCCGCAGGTCGCAAGCGCTCCCATGGCGTTGCGCAGCCATGCCCCGGTATCCCCGGTGACGCCCATCAGATTGCGGGTCGTTTTGTAGACGAACAACCGCGAGCCATCGATGTGTTTTCCGAAGGTGCGGATTTGGAAATACTCGACGATACTCATGGCGGAATGGGCCGTGCACGACCCGATTTGAAGTTGATCCTCGATCGGACTGCACCAGATCCGCAGATCGATGTTGTCCGTCGGGGCGTTGAACTTCTTCCTGCGGCGTTTCTCGAAATTACCACTCAGCTTATTGACAACCGCCGCCATCTTCGGGTGTTTCACCGAGTAGTCGCGGGGGTCGATCATGGGCGGAAGCCATCCGGTGCTCAGTGCGCGACCGTCCGAGCGGGAGCGGAATCTTCTGTTTCTCAACATTTGCGGCATCGTATTCTCCTAAAATCACTATCAGAATACCGCAATTATAGATTGCATTCCCCGTGAAATTCAATGTTCTTCATTCAGCGTAGCATCGAGATATCCCGGCCTTCCGCCGGGAAGCACAACGCAAAAAAGGCGGCAGGCCGATGGCCCGCCGCCGGAATACAATCCAGGTGAAAGGCAGCTAACGCCGCTTCAGTTCTTGTCCTTGTCGACGAGCTGGTTCGCCTTGATCCACGGCATCATGCCGCGCAGCTTCTCGCCGACATCCTCGATCGGATGGGCATCGTTCATGCGGCGGGTCGCCTTGAATTTCGGCTGGCCGGCCTTGCACTCGCGGATCCACTCGGTGGTGAAGGCGCCGGTCTGGATGTCCTTGAGAACGCGCCTCATCTCCGCGCGGGTCTCGTCGGTGATGATGCGCGGGCCGGTCTCGTATTCGCCGAACTCGGCGGTGTTGGAGATCGAGTAGTTCATGTTGGCGATGCCGCCCTCGTAGATCAGGTCAACGATCAGCTTGACCTCGTGCAGGCACTCGAAATAGGCCATTTCCGGTGCGTAGCCGGCCTCGGTCAGCGTCTCGTAGCCGGCCCGGATCAGCTCGACAAGGCCGCCGCACAAGACGACCTGCTCGCCGAACAGATCGGTCTCGCACTCTTCCTTGAAGGTCGTCTCGATGATGCCCGACCGGCCGCCGCCGATGGCCGACGCATAGGACAGGCAGAGGTCGTGGGCGTTGCCGGAGGCGTCCTGGGCGATCGCCATCAGGCAGGGCACGCCGCCGCCGCGGGCATATTCCGACCGCACGGTGTGGCCCGGCCCCTTCGGCGCGATCATCACGACGTCGATGGTCGACTGCGCCTCGATCAGGTTGAAATGGACGTTGAGGCCATGCGCGAAGGCGATCGCCGCGCCGTCGCGGATATTGTCGCGGATGTGATCGTCCCAGATGTCGGCCTGCAATTCGTCCGGCGTGCACATCATCATCAGATCGGCCCAGGCTGCGGCCTCGGCGACCGACTTCACCGCGATGCCCTCCGCTTCCGCCTTCTTGGCCGACGCCGAGCCCGGCCGCAGCGCGACGCAGAGCTCGGTGACGCCCGAATCCCTGAGGTTCAGCGTGTGGGCATGGCCCTGACTGCCATACCCGATGACGGCGACCTTCTTGCCCTTGATCAGGTTAAGGTCGGCATCTCGATCATAGTAGACGCGCATGGGATTGCTTCTCCTTGGGAATCCGTGTGAATGGCGCTTGATTGGTGGGGACGGTCCGTCCCCGGTTGTCGTCCCCGATGTGGATCGGGGCGGTTTGTAGCGTCGTGGGCCGAAAGTTGGAAGATAAAACCGTCACAAAGCCGCGCGTTTCCCCGCAAGCCATGTCCCCAGCGCATGGCGAGACGGGCGCGAAACGCACCCGGATCATGGGCATTCTCAACGTCACGCCGGATTCGTTCTCCGACGGCGGCAAGTTCAACCTGCTCGATCGCGCGCTTGCCCAGGCCCGGCGGATGGCGGCCGAGGGCGCCGATATCATCGATGTCGGCGGCGAGTCGACGAGGCCGGGCTACACGCCGGTCGATCCGGGCACCGAGCTTGCCCGCGTCATCGCGCCGATCCGCGAGGTCGCCGCCGAAATCGACCTGCCGATCTCCATCGACACCCGCAAGAGCGTGGTGGCGCGGGCGGCGATCGAGGCGGGCGCCTCGATCCTCAACGACGTCTGGGGCCTGCAGCGCGACGACGGCCTTGCCCCGCTTGCCGCCGAGACCGGGGTCGAGGTGGTCGCCATGCACAATCGCGACGACGTCGATGCGGCGATCGACATCTTCGACGACATGCGCTGCTTCTTCGAGAAAACGATCGGCATCGCCCGCGCCGCCGGCATCCCGGACGACAAGCTGATCCTCGATCCGGGCATCGGCTTCGGCAAGACGCTGGAACAGAACCTGATCGCGGTGAAGCGCCTTCCCGACCTGCGCGCCCTGGGCTTCCGCGTCATGCTCGGCGTGTCGCGCAAGTCGTCGATCGGCATGATCACCGGACGCCCGGTCGAAAAACGCCTGGCCGGCACGATCGCGATGAACGCCTGGGCGATCCGCGACCATATCGACATACTCCGCGTCCACGATGTCGCCGCCCATCTCGACGCGATCCGGATCATCGAGGCGCTTGATGCCGTTTAATGCCAACGATCGGGTCTTTCTGCGCGGCATCGTGCTGTTCGGCCGGCACGGCCTGTTCGACGAGGAGGAAACGCTCGGCCACCGCTTCGAGATCGACCTGGATTTCCATGTCGACCTGAAGGCCGCCGGCGAAGCCGACGACGTCACCCGCACGATCGACTATGGCGTTGCCTATGCAATCGTCCGCGAGGTCGTCGAGGGCGCGCGCTGCAAACTGATCGAGACGCTCGCCGAAAGGATCGCCGCCCGCCTGTTCCAGGCGTTCGACAGCCTGATCGCGGTCACCATCGAGATCCGCAAGCCGTCCGCCCCGATCCCCGGCGTGTTCGACCACGCCGGCATTTCGATCCACCGGGAGCGGCCGGAATGAAGGAAGTCGGTTTCAGCCTCGGCAGCAATATCGGCGACAAGGCGGGCCACCTGACCCGGGCGCTGGAGCTGCTGTTCGAGGATGAAGGGATCGACTTTTCCGCCTGCTCATCCTTCTACCGCACCGCGCCCTGGGGGCACGAGGACCAGGACTGGTTCGTCAATGCCTGCGCGACCGGGCGGACGGATTTGTCGCCGGACCGATTGCTCAAGCTCTGCAAGCGGATCGAGACCGAGATCGGCCGCCGCCGGACCTTCCGCTGGGGCCCGCGCGTCATCGACATCGACATCCTCTATTACGGCGAAGACGAGATCGCCGAACCGGACCTGGCGATCCCGCACAAGGAGCTGTTCAACCGGGGCTTCGTGCTGATCCCGCTGGCTGAGATCAGGCCGGATCTGGTGTTATCGGGGAAACGGGTGGGCGCGGAAGCGGCGCGGTTTGCTGCCGATGAGATGGAAATCATTCGGGAGCCTTGGAGCCCGGACTAGGCGGTAGGCCCCCGCACTCAACTGTCCGCTCGGCCTTTGGGGCTCAGCGTATAAACGCCGCGCCCGACGCGCTCGAACCACCCATAGTGATCGTCAGCCATCATGCGCGTGGCGCGGTCCACTCCGGTCGCTTTCGCGACCTCCGCCCCGCGGCTCGGCCCGTTCTCCCGCAGATAGTCGGCACAGCGGATAGCATCCTGACGATAGGCCGTCACCAGCCTCACCCGCGTCGATCCGCCGGTATTCGGATCGCCAACGCGGCGGGCAAATTCACGCAACAGCCTGTCCTTGCGCTGCTTCTGCTTGCGCGGCGCATAAGGTCCGGGATCGAGATGCACCTCGACCAGTCCGTCCGATAGCCGGACCGTCATCAGGCCGAGCCCCAGGCGCCGGGCAAGCTTTGCGTTCTTCCTGAGGGCCTGCTGAAATCGTCGCCCGGGCCCGCGCGCGACCGCGACATAGACCGCGTCCGTGACCGACAGGCGTTCGATCGCCTGATGGAACAGGCTCAACGAGAACCCGGTCTTCAGTTCGACAATCACCGGCTCCGCGTCATCACGGCAGGCGACAATGTCGGCGGCCCCGACCTCCGCCTTTACCTCGTAGCCTTGCCCGATGAGAAACGCCTTTATCGGTGGGTAGAGTTCGGTTTCCAGGGTGCGCGCCATTGTTTCACTCTAGGATGTGCCCCGGACTCGGGCAATTGACGGGCGTCCGGTTCTAGCGCCGTCGCCGTCCAGACCGCCGCCTATTCCGCAATCCCGGCCCCTGTCGTCCACTGCTGTCCGGTTCAATCTTGGTGAGGTCGATTAACCGTTTGTCGGACATGATTTTCGGCAAACGACGGTCGCTGAACACAAACGTCCCATACGCCAATTCGGACGTCATCAACTCTGTTTGCCTCGACGGACGCGGTGTCTGATGTCACCGGCCACTCACCCTCCGCTGTCATTGCCGGGCTTGTCCCCCGGGGTGTCATTGCCGGGCTTGTCCCGGCAATCCATGAACACAGTCGCTGGCGCTCATTCTGACGGCGGTGTTCATGGATCCTCGGAACAAGTCCGAGGATGACAGCCGAGGGGGTGGCCGGGCTGAAAACCAAGGCCCCGCCCCCGCTGAACCGGACAGCAGTGGGCTTGTCCCGGCAATCCATGAACACAGATGCCAGCGAAGGTGTTCATGGATCCCGGAACAAGTCCGGGAATGACGCCTGAGTGTGTGGCCAAGCCGAAAACAAAAGGCCCCCTCCCCGCTAAACCGGACAGTAGCACCTGTCGTCCGGGATTCCCTACACCGCCATCCCGCCCCCCCTGCCCTCGTCATCCCGGCCGAAGAGCCGGGATCGGAGAGCCCCCGCGCTATCGAAAGATCAGGGGCTCCCCGATCCCGGATATTTGCTGATGCAAATTCCGGGATGACGAACGAGAGGTCGTAGATCGCCTTCCCGTCCCAATACCTCCAAAATCGCCCACCATCCCCTTGACGCCCCCCTCGCCTGCGCCTACTGTCCCCGCCAAATCGAAGCAATCGGAGATCCCGATGTCGGGGACCGTTCTTATCGTAGGAAGGCGCGCCGGAAGCGTGACGGGTTGAACACCGTCGCGAATGAAGGCGCGCATGCAAGGCCCGGAAGGGCCTTTTTTAATGCCTGAACGGCAGTCCGGCCGTTCACGACCGCAAGGAAACTGGAGGAGCAGCCGTCATGAGCGAACCGATGACCGGCGCGGAAATCGTCCTGAAGGCCCTGAAGGATCAGGGCGTCGAATTCATCTTCGGCTATCCCGGCGGCGCCGTGCTGCCGATCTATGACGCGATCTTCCAGCAGGACGAAATCCAGCACGTGCTCGTGCGCCACGAGCAGGGCGCGACCCACGCCGCCGAGGGCTATGCGCGCTCGACCGACAAGGTCGGCGTCGTCCTGGTCACCTCGGGGCCGGGCGCCACCAACGCGGTCACCGGCCTGACCGACGCGATGATGGATTCCATCCCGATGGTCTGCATCTCCGGCCAGGTGCCAACCGCGCTGATCGGCAATGACGCCTTCCAGGAATGCGACACGGTCGGCATCACCCGCCCCTGTACGAAACACAACTGGCTGGTCAAGGACGTCGACGATCTCGCCCGCGTCCTGCACGAGGCGTTTTACGTCGCCAAGTCCGGCCGGCCCGGCCCCGTCGTCGTCGACATCCCCAAGGACATCCAGTTCGCCGAGGGTGCGTATGTCGGGCCGAAGAATATCGAGCACCGTTCCTACAAGCCGCAGATGAAGGGCGATCTCGATCGGATCCGCGAAGCCGTCGACCTGATGGCAAACGCCAAGCGGCCGATCTTGTACACCGGCGGCGGCGTCATCAATTCCGGCCGCGAGGCAAGCCAGTTGCTGCGCGAGCTTGCCCGCATGACCGGCTATCCGGTCACCTCCACGCTGATGGGCCTGGGCGCCTTTCCCGCTTCCGACAAGCAGTGGCTGGGGATGCTGGGGATGCACGGCACCTACGAAGCCAACATGGCGATGCATGATTGCGACGTCATGGTCTGCATCGGCGCCCGCTTCGACGATCGCATCACCGGCCGGCTCGACGCCTTCTCGCCGGATTCGAAGAAGATCCACATCGATATCGACCCCTCCTCGATCAACAAGAACGTCAAGGTCGACATCCCGATCATCGGCGATGTCGGCTACGTGCTCGAGGACATGATCCGCATCTGGCGGTCCTCGGCGGCCCAGGCCGACAAGCCGGCGCTGAAGGCCTGGTGGGCGACGATCGAGGCGTGGCGGGCGCGCGACTGCCTGAAATACCGGCCCAATGACGATATCATCATGCCGCAATACGCAATCGAGCGGCTCTATGACCTGACGCGGGACAAGGACACCTACATCACCACCGAAGTCGGCCAGCACCAGATGTGGGCTGCCCAGTTCTTCCATTTCGACGAGCCCAACCGCTGGATGACCTCTGGCGGGCTCGGCACCATGGGTTACGGCCTGCCGGCGACGCTCGGCGTGCAGCTTGCCCATCCGGACTCGCTCGTCATCGATATCGCCGGCGATGCTTCCGTCCTGATGACCATGCAGGAGATATCGACGGCGGTTCAGTACGAATTGCCGGTCAAGATCTTCATCCTGAACAATCTCTACATGGGCATGGTGCGCCAGTGGCAGCAATTGCTGCATGGCAACCGCATCTCCCATTCCTATAACGAATCCCTGCCCGATTTCGTCCGCCTCGCCGAGGCCTATGGCGCCGTCGGCCTGCGCTGCGACAAGCCCGGCGATCTGGACGGCGCGATCGAGGAGATGATCGCGGTGAAGCGGCCGGTGATCTTCGACTGCCGGGTCGCGGCGCTGGCCAACTGCTTCCCGATGATCCCGTCCGGCAAGGCGCATAACGAGATGCTGCTCGGCTCGGAAGTCGACGACGACGACATCGCCACGGCGATCGACGAGGAAGGCAAGGTCCTGGTCTGATTGGCGATGGCTGTGCAATTGGGGAAACCGGGGATGATGACCGGCCGACATCCGGCTTGGGCCATGCGGTGCGCCGTCTTCGCCGTCGCCGCGCTTGCCCTGGCCGCCGGCGCCCGGGCCGGCGAGGCGACGGTGTGCACCGTCGTCGCCGATGCCGCGAACGGGACCGTATTGCTGCAGCAGGGCGACTGCGCCGGCCGCGCCACCCCGGCCTCGACCTTCAAGGTCGCGCTGGCGGCGATGGGCTTCGACGCCGGCATCCTGACCGACGCGCACACGCCCGAGCTTCCCTTCAAGGACGGCTATCCGGACTGGGCCGGCGATACCTGGCGCCAGCCGACCGATCCCGCCCATTGGATGCGCTACTCGGTCCTGTGGTATTCCCAGCAGATGGCGCCGCATCTGGGTCTGGAACGGCTCGAGACCTATGCGCGCGACTTCGACTACGGCAATGCCGACCTGTCCGGCGATGACGGCAGGGACAACGCCCTGACGGACTCCTGGATCGATTCCTCCCTGGAAATCTCGCCGCTGGAGCAGGTTGCCTTCCTCGCCCGCCTGCGCGATGGCGGGCTGCCGATCTCGGCCGATGCAACGAAGAAGACGATCGGCCTGATGCCGGTCTATCCGGCCGGCGACGGCTGGACCGTCTACGGCAAGACCGGCTCCGCCCGGCTCAACAGCGAGCGGAAGGCCGGCGCCAGGGCACCGGGCGTCGGCTGGTTTGTCGGCTGGGCCGAGAAGGGGCCGGAGACCCTGGTCTTCGCGCGCCTTAACCGCTACGAGGGCGACTGGAGCGGCATTCCCGGCCTCCTGACGCGAAAGGGCCTGCTTGAGGACATCGCGGACCTTTCGGCGCAATCGCGGAAAGCGCCAAACCAGTGACACAGCCAGTGACACAGCAGGCCACCGACGCACCCTGTGAGCCGTCGCGTCCCGGCGGCCCGTTTCGAAGCTGAACGGATCGAGGCGATCATGCAACTTGTCATCGGAAACAAGAACTACTCGTCCTGGTCGCTCAGGCCGTGGCTTGCCATGCGGCATCTGGAGATCCCGTTCGAGGAAATCCTGATCCCGCTCGATCAGCCCGAAACCAAGACGCGCATCCTCGCCCACTCGCCCGGCGGCAAGGTGCCGGTCCTGCGCGACGGCGACGTCACGGTCTGGGAATCGCTTGCGATCCTGGAATATCTCGCCGAGAAATTCCCCGACCGCCCCCTCTGGCCCGAGCGGTCGGCCGCCCGCGCCCATGCCCGCACCGTGTCGGCGGAGATGCATGCCGGCTTCCCGGCGCTCAGGACCGCCTGCCCGATGAACCTGCGCAAGCGCTTCGCCTATCGCGACCGCGGCGCCGACGTCACCCGCGAGGTCGCCCGGATCCAGCAGATGTGGGCCGAATGCCGCCGCCGCTACGAAGCCGACGGGCCGTTCCTGTTCGGCCGGTTTTCCGCCGCAGACGCCATGTTCGCGCCGATCGTCGCCCGCTTCGAGAGCTATTCGATGCCCGTCGACGAGTTGGTGCGCGCCTATATGGATACCGTGCAGGGCATGGATGCCTACGCCGACTGGAAGGCCGCCGGCGAGGCCGAGCCATGGGTCCTCGAGCACGACGAGGTCGACGAACCGGCCCTAAGCGATGAATGAGCGCCACGCGGGCGCACCACCGAAGGAAGACGACAATGCTCCAGCCCCTCCAAGAGGTTGAATCCCACACCCTGTCGGTGCTCGTCGACAACGAGCCCGGCGTGCTCGCCCGTGTCATCGGCCTGTTTTCGGGCCGCGGCTACAATATCGATTCCCTGACCGTGTCCGAGACGGAACACGAGCAGCACCTGTCGCGCATCACCATCGCGACGGCCGGAACGCCGATGGTGATCGAGCAGATCCGCCATCAGCTGGAGCGCCTCGTGCCGGTGCACCGGGTCGTCGACCTGACCGCAGGCGGCAAGCCGCTGGAACGCGAACTGGCGCTGATCAAGGTGGCGGGCCAGGGCGAGCATCGCGTCGAGGCGCTCAGGCTGGCCGATGCCTATCGCGCCCAGGTGATCGACGCCACCACCGACCATTTCGTCTTCGAGATCACCGGACGCACCTCGAAGATCGACCAGTTCATCGCCATCCTCAAACCGCTCGGTCTCGTCGAGATCGCCCGCACCGGCGTCGCCGCGATCCAGCGCGGCGCAGACGCGATGTAGCCTGCCCGCCCTGGTCCCCCTGACAATAGCGTTCAGCGTCCGATGGCGCATACCGGCGATCAACGGCCGGTTATGCGCCTGTCACAGTTGCCAAGTTCTATAGCGCGATCCCTCAGGCCCGCCACATGGCGGTCGATACAGCGTGTCTATCGGACTTGTGCTCGATGACAGTCAATCACGACCTCTCTCCGCCTCCGGTTCGCACCGTCCAGGACTATATCGACGAACGGCCGGAATGGAGCGACACCACGCCCGTTTCGACCACGCCGATGACCGCCGTGCAGTGGCGGATCTGGTGGCTTGCCGCAATCGGCAAGTTTTTCGAAGGCTACGTCGTTTTCTCGACCGGCGTTGCCCTGCCGCTGATCAACTGGGAATTCAGCCTGAGCTCCTATCAGGCCGGTCTCGTCGGCGCGGCGCCGCTGGCCGGTATCCTGATCGG
Source organism: Tepidamorphus sp. (assembly GCA_028280885.1). Classification (GTDB taxonomy): domain Bacteria; phylum Pseudomonadota; class Alphaproteobacteria; order Rhizobiales; family Tepidamorphaceae; genus Microbaculum. Next base: position 50,579 of record JANQKY010000106.1, on the reverse strand, counting down.
CGCCTCCGCGCTCGGCGGACTGGCCGATACGCTCGGACGCCGCCTGGTCTTCATCGTCGAGATGGTGATCTTCGCCGCCTTCCTGATCGCCATCGCGTTTGCGCCAAGCCTGCCGGTCCTGATCATCTGTCTGTTCGGCATGGGGATCGCGCTGGGTGCCGACTATCCAACCGCGCATATCATCATCACCGAGAGCATTCCCTCCAGCGTCCGTGGCCGGCTGATCCTGTCGGCTTTCGGGTTTCAGGCCATCGGCGCCCTGTTCGGCGTCATCTGCGGCCATCTCATTCTCACCGCGCAGCCGGACCTGACGGCCTGGAGGCTCATGTACGGGCTGGTCGCCGTCCCCGCGATCGCGGTCGCCATCGGCCGTCTCTTCCTGCCGGAAAGCGCCCATTGGCTGATGTCCAGGGACCGGATCGACCAGGCGCAGCAGGCCATCCGCAGGCTGCTCAGTCGCGATCCGCCCTACCCGACGACGTTCGCGCTGCGGCAGTTCGAAGGCGGTCCAAGCCCGCATCATCACGAAAAGGGATATCGCGGCCTGTTCAACGCGAGGGTTAGACGCGCCACCATCCTTGCCTCCGTTCCCTGGCTGCTCCAGGACCTGGCGACCTATGGCATTGGCATTTTCACCCCAACCATCATTGCCTCCGCAATCGGCAAGGCCCCTGAGGACGCGCGCAACGTTGCCGAACTCGTGCACAACGACATCCTGGCGACGAAAGGGGCGGCCCTGCTCGACTTCATTCTGATCATCGGGATCATCTGCGCCATTCTTCTCGCCGATCGGGTTGGACGGATCAAATTGCAGGTCTGGGGATTTCTCGGCTGCGCGGCGGGCCTGGCGATCGCCGCCTCGTCGGCCTGTTTCTCCGGCAACACGGAACTTGTCCTGATCGCGATCGGCTTCGTGCTGTTCAATTTCATGACCAATGTCGGCCCGAATGCGCAGACCTATCTTCTGGCCGGCGAAGTGTTTCCCATCCACCTGCGCGGCCGCGGCGCCGGATTCGCAGCCTCGGTCGGCAAGATCGGCGCGGTCGCGACGGCGTTCCTGTTTCCCGTTCTGCTAAGCGACCTCGGCCGGACACCGACCCTGTCCATCCTGGTGGTCTGCGCGCTGCTCGGCGCCCTGATCACCTGGCTTTACCGCATCGATACCCGTGGCGCCGATCTGGAGAAACTCCACGCCGAGCTTCGCGACGACTGACAATACCGGGAAAAACGCCCTGCCTTGTCAAATCGCAGTAATGGTCGCGGCTCTTTCGCGCTAAGTCGTGGTGAGGATTAAACCATCGCACCGGTGTACACTTAAGACCTTGAGGTGATTCCCGAGCCCTGGATGCGCTTTTCGTGAAACTCTCGCCCGAACAGGATGCGGCGCTGAAGGCCGTCTCGGACTGGCTGAAGCAGCCGTTCCCGCAGGTCTTCCGTCTGTTCGGCTTTGCCGGAACCGGCAAGACCATGCTCGCCCAGCGCATCGCCGAGGAGATCGACGGCGATGTGCTGTTCGCCGCCTTCACCGGCAAGGCCGCCCAGGTGATGCGCAATCGCGGCTGCAAGGGCGCCCGCACCATCCATTCGCTGATCTACCGTCCGCGCGGCGAGGAAACGGTCGAGGACGAGGAAAGCGGCAAGACCACGGTCAACCCGACCTTCTCGCTCAACCGCACCAGCCCCGTGTCCAACGCCAAGCTCGTCATCGTCGACGAATGCTCGATGGTCGACGAGGAGCTCGGTCGCGATCTGTTGAGCTTCGGGGCGCCGGTGCTGGTGCTCGGTGATCCGGGCCAGCTTCCGCCGATCTCCGGCGGCGGCTTCTTCACCGAGCAGGAACCCGACGCGATGCTCACCGAGGTGCATCGCCAGGCCCGCGACAATCCGATCATCGAGCTTGCGCAGATCGTCCGCGAGGGCGGCACCCTCGAACATGGCCGCTACGGCGACAGCCGGGTGATCGGCCGCGGCGACATCGATTCAGACCAGGTGCTGGCCGCCGATCAGGTGCTGCTGGGCATCAACCGCACCCGGCGGCGCTATAACCAGCGCATCCGCGAACTGAAGGGCTTCGAGGGCCATCTGCCGGCGGCCGGCGACAAGCTCGTCTGCCTGCGCAACAATTCCGAGAAGGGCCTGCTGAACGGCAGCCTCTGGCGCGCCATGTCGGTCGGCACCGGCAAGGCCAAGGCGCTGTCGATGATGGTCAAGGCGGAGGATGCCGGCCCGCTCGGCGACATCGCCAAGATCCGCGTGCTGAAGGCGATGTTCGAGCCGGGAACCGAGGAAATCCCCTGGTCGCTGCGCCGCAATTCGGACGAGTTCGACTATGGCTACGCGCTGACCGTGCACAAGGCGCAGGGCTCGCAATGGGACAACGTCCTGCTGTTCGACGAAAGCTTCGCCTTCAAGGACACCCGCGAGCGCTGGCTCTATACGGCAATCACCCGGGCGGCCGAACGGATAACGATCGTCAAGTAGCCGAGCCCGGATCCTGCCGGGCCGGGCGACCTTGGCAAATCAGTTGTTGTCCGTTTCGGTCGTCGTATCGGTCGTGGTGTCGGATTGGGTACCACTGTCCGATTGGGTCGCGGTGTCGGTCTGCGTACCGCTGTCCGACTGCGTGGCGGTATCCGACTGGGTCGCGGTATCGGTCTGCGCCGCGGAGCCGGACTGTTCCGTCGTTGCGGACGGCGTCGACCCGCCCGCGTTTTCGGCCTCGCCGGGCGGCTGCCGGAACCCGTATTGCCAGGCGACCGCAATGGCGATGATGATGACGACAACGACGATGATCAGGTTGTTTCTCGACATCGCAGGAGCTCTCCCCTCGAAACAGAGATTGGCCTACCGGCACCAGTCATTCGCGCCAGCATAATCGGCAGAAAGAATGGCGAAATTACGAAGCGTATCGAACAGGCGGCCTGTCAATACACCGCGCGGATATCAAATAGAACACGGAAAAATCAATTTATTATAATACAACAAATACGAATTTCTGCAAATAGAACATCGTCTTGAAGCCGGCAAGCGGCTGCGAACCGGTTTCATTGACATGAAAACGACTTACGCAGACGGATCCACTCGTCGCCAGTCCGCCATCTGGTTGCGGAACCAGGTGAACTGCCGCTTGGCATATTGCCGCGTTTCGATGCGGACCCGCTCGCCGGCCTCTTCCAGCGTCCATTCGCCGTTCAGATGCGCGATCAGCGCCCGCAGGCCATGCGCCCTGAAACTCGGCAGGCCGGGATCCAGATCGAGCGCCCTGACCGCGCGCACCTCGTCGAGCACGCCATCGGCCAGCATCGCCTCGAAACGCCGGTCGATGCGGCCCCTGAGCCAGTCCCGGTCCGGCCACAGCACGATGCGGCGGGCGAATTGCGGATCGATCAAGGGCGGCGCGGCCGGATCGGCCTGCCAGTCCGACAGTGTCCGCCCGGTCGCAGCATGGACCTCGAGGGCCCGGACGAGGCGCTGCGGATCGCTTGTCGGGATCCGGTCGGCGGCGCGCGGATCGATCGCCCGCAATTCCGCGTGCAGCGCAGCGGAACCGTCCGCCTCCAGCCGCGCCCTGACCGCCGCGCGCACGTCCGCCGGAATGTCGGGTATCGTCGCGATCCCCTGCGTCAGCGCCTTGAAGTAGAGCCCGGTGCCGCCGACGATGATCGCCCGCTGTGTCTCCTGCCGCAGCACGCCGGCGATATCGTCGAGCCAGCGCCCGACGGAATACGGCCCGGTGATCGGCACATGCCCGTAGAGCCGATGCGGCGCCCGCGCCTCCTCCTCAAGGCTCGGGCGGGCTGTGAGAATGCGCAACGCGTCATAGACCTGCATCGAATCGGCGTTTATGACGATGCCGTCGAGGCGCTCGGCAAGCGCAAGCGCCAGCGCCGACTTGCCGCTCGCGGTCGGCCCGGCGATCAGGATCGGGCGGTCTGCATCCCGGCGCTCCGCTACCAGGCTCTCAATCAGATCGGACGTGTTCATGCACCATGTCGTCTTAGTCAGCGATCCGGCCAGGCCGGCCGTCACGGCAGCGCTTGCCGAAACCATACGGTCGGCCGCCGGCGGCGGCGAACCGCGCTGGCTCCAGGATCAAGTCGCCTGCGACATAGCATTGCCGGGTCCCCTCGCCGACCCCCAATCGCTTTTGCAGGGGTTGCGGACGCATCTGCACGGCCAGCCCGTCGATATCGCCCTCGTCGGCGCAGACACCCGGCGCAAGCGGCTGCTGATCGCCGACATGGATTCGACCATCATCGGCCAGGAATGCATCGACGAACTGGCCGACATGGTCGGCCTCAAGGACCATGTCGCGGCCATCACCGAACGGGCGATGCGCGGCGAGATCGCCTTCGAGCCGGCCCTGCGCGAGCGGGTCGCGCTTTTGAAGGGGATCACCACGGAGACGATCGACAGCCTCATCGCCGAGCGGATCACCGTCAATCCGGGCGCCCGGACGCTCGTTCAGACCATGCGCGCCAATGGCGGCCGCGCCGCCCTCGTCTCCGGCGGCTTCACCCTGTTCACCGCCGACATCGCCCGCCGCGTCGGTTTCGACGAAAACCGCGCCAACATCCTCGACATGGACGGGGACAAGGTGGCGGGAACCGTACGCGAACCGATCCTCGGGCGCGACGCCAAGCGTACGGCGCTGGCCGAGATCACGCAGTCGCTGGGAACGACGCCTGCGGACGCGATCGCCGTCGGCGACGGCGCCAACGACCTGGCGATGCTGGACGCGGCCGGGCTCGGGATCGCCTATCACGCCAAGCCGGCGGTGGCCGAAGCCGCCGACATCCGCATCGATCACGGCGACCTGACGGCGCTGCTGTTCATTCAGGGCTACGCCGCAGAGGATTTCGTTCGCTAAAGAAAACGGCGGGCTCCAGGGCCCGCCGTTCGCATTTCAGTCAAGGATAACCCGTCACTCGAACGGCACCACGACGAAGCGCAATTCGCCGGCCGGATTGGCGACCAGCAGCAGCGCCGACTTGCGGCCCTTGCTCTCAAGATCCTCAAGCTCCGTCTTGACGTCCTCGGCGGTCGCAACCTTCTCCTGCGCCACCTCGACGATCACGTCGCCGGCGCGGATCTGCCGCTCGGCGGCCGGGCCCGCATCGTCGACCTCGGTGACGATCGCGCCATCGACGCTCTCGTCGATCTCGTAGCGGGCGCGCAACTCGTCGGTCATGTCGGCGAGATCGAGGCCGAGCGCGCTCACCGTCGTCGTGTCGGGCTCCTCGGGCTCCGCCTCCTCGCCGGGCGACAGCGAGGCGACCTGCTCGCCCTCGTCGAGGCGGCCGATGGTCACCCCGAGGGTCTGCTCCTCGCCCTTGCGCAACACGATGACGTCGACTTCCTTGCCGATCTTGGTGTTCGCGACGATGCGCGGCAGATCGCGCATCTCCGGCACCGGCTTGCCGTCGAATTCCAGGATCACGTCGCCGGTCTTGATGCCCGCCTCATTGGCCGGGCCATCGTCGCTGACGCCGGCAACCAGCGCGCCGCGCGCCTCGTCCATGCCCAGGCTCTCGGCGATGTCGTCGGTGACCGACTGGATGCGCACGCCGAGCCAGCCGCGCCGGGTCTCGCCGAACTCGATGAGCTGGTCGATGACGTTGACGGCGATATTGGCCGGCACGGCAAAGCCGATGCCGATCGAGCCGCCCGACGGCGAGATGATCGCCGTGTTGATACCGACGACCTCGCCATCCATGTTGAACAGCGGCCCGCCGGAATTGCCCCGGTTGATCGAGGCGTCGGTCTGGATGAAGGAATCATAGGGGCCGGCATTGATGTCGCGGTTGCGGGCCGAGACGATCCCCGCCGTGACCGTGCCGCCCAGGCCGAACGGATTGCCGATCGCCAGCACCCAGTCGCCGACGCGCAGCGAATCCGAATCGCCGAAGCTCAACGCCTTCAGCGGCGCCTCCGGCTTGACGCGCAGCACCGCGACGTCGGTCTTCTCGTCGCGGCCGATGATTTCGGCCGGCAGCTTGGTTCCGTCGTTGAAATTGGCGACGATCTCGTCGGCCTCGGCGATCACGTGATTGTTGGTGACGATGATGCCGGCCTCATCGATGACGAAGCCTGAACCGAGCGAGCTGACCCGACGCGGGCCGCGGCGTTCGGGCTCTTCCTCGCCGCCGTCGCGATCGAAGAATTCCTCGAAGAACTCCTCGAACGGCGAGCCGTCCGGCACCTGCGGCATCGGGATGCTGCGCGATCCGGTGACGCGCTGCGAGGTGGAGATGTTGACGACCGCATCGATCAGCGATTCTGACAGTTCGGCGAAGCTCTCCGGCGCGCTCTGGTCGTGGGCCGCCGCCGGGCGCTCGAGCGGCGCCATCAGGACGGCCGCGGCAAGCGCCACCGCGCCCAGTCGTGCACACCGTGTCCGCAACGCGCGGACCGAACGATGCTCGAGATCCATCTGAAGTCCTCCGGTATCTGTGGGGCGGAACCGCCTTGGAGCTTATTCGCAAGCGGCCCGGCAATCGGATCGTATCGTGTTTCGGCCGATCACGGTACATCAACACGGTCCGGCTCGGCCACCGGTCACGCAAACGTGTGACGCAGTCTCTAAGGAGATATCAGCCGCGCACCAGCCAGACGATGAACAGCCCGGTCGCGGCGGCCGCAAGGCCGCCGGCCCGAAGCGTCGCGTCAGGGGTGCCGAGCGCCTGTTCCATCATCCGTTTCAGGCCGGATGGAAACGCCGCGTACAGCACCCCTTCGATGACCAGCACCAGCCCGAGCGCGACGACGAGATCGCTCATTGAGCGGTCGCGGACCCCGCGTTCGCAGCCGTATCGGCCGTGTTGGCCGTATTGGCCGTGTTGGCCCCTGGGCCCACCTGCGGCGAGACGCCACCCGCGCCGCGCTGCGGCATGTTGCCGAGCGGTGAGCCGAAATAGCGGAAGAAGTCCGAATTCGGCGACAACAGGAAGCGCGTGTCCTGCTGGGCGAGCGCGTGGTCATAGGCCTGCATGGAGCGGTAGAAGGCGAAGAAATCGGGATCCTTGTTATAGGCCTCCGCGAAGATCGCACTGCGCTGCGCGTCGCCCTCACCGCGGACCTGCTCGGCGTCGCGATTGGCCTCGGCGACGATGACGGTCGCGTCGCGATCGGCGCGCGAGCGGATGCGGCGCGCTTCCTCCGCGCCCTCGGCGCGGATCTGGGCGGCTTCCTGCTCGCGTTCCGTCTGCATGCGCCGGAACACCGCTTCCGAGTTCGCCTGCGGCAGATCGGCCCGGCGGATGCGCACGTCGACCACGGTGATGCCGAGGCTCTGCGCTTCCCGGTTCACCTGCTGGGTGATCTGCTTCATCAGCTGCGGCCGGTCGTCGCGCACGACGGCGAAGAAGCTCGCGTCACCCAAAACGCGGCGAACGGCCGAGTTCAGGAACGACGACAACCGCGAACTGGCATCGCGAACCGACCCCGTGGTCGCCAGGTAGAACTCGAGCGGATCGGTGATCCGGAAGCGGGCGAACGCATCGACGACGAGACGCTTCTGGTCGGACGCGATGACCTCCTGGGCCGGCGAGTTGAGGTCGAGGATCCGGTTGTCGACGAAGATGACGCTGTCGATCGGCAGCTTCCAGTGCAGGCCCGGATCGTTGATGATCACCCGCTTCGCCTGGCCGAACCGGAGCACGAGTGCGTTCTGGGTCTGATAGACCGTGAAGATCGACAGATAGACGGCGAACAGCCCCAACGCGACCAGAATCAGTATCCCTACGAGGAAAGAGCGTTTCACTGTGAGTCTCCGGAATTCGAATTACCGCGCGAACGCGTGGTCGACGGATTGAGCTGGTCGAGCGGCAGATACGGCACCACGCCACCACCGCCGGCGCTCTCGTCGATGATGATCTTGTCGGTCGTCCCCAGCACGCGCTCCATGGTTTCCAGGAACAGGCGCTCGCGGGTGACTTCCGGTGCCTTGCGGTATTCCTCATAGACCTGCGAGAAGCGGTCGGCCTGACCGGTCGCCTCGTTGACGGTCTGCTCGCGATAGGCTTCCGCCTGCTGGGTGATCTGGGCCGACTGGCCGCGCGCTTCCGGAACCACCCGGTTGGCATAGGCCTGGGCCTCGTTGCGCAGACGCTCCTGGTCGGCGCGGGCCGCCTGGACATCGCGGAACGCGTCGATCACCTGGGCCGGCGGGTCGACCTTCTGCAGCTGCACCTGCGTGATCTGGATGCCGGCCTGGTATTCGTCCAGCGTCTGCTGGATCAGTTCCAGGACGTTCTGCTCGGTGATCGCGCGGGCCTGGGTCAGAACCGGCTGGAGCTGGCTGCGGCCGATCACCTCGCGCATGGCGCTTTCGGCGACCGCCTTCACCGTGCCCTGCGGGTTCTGGATCTTGAACAGGTAGTCCGCGGCATTGTTGATCCGCCAGAACACCGACACGTCGACATCGACGATGTTCTCGTCACCGGTCAGGATCAGGCTTTCCTCCGGCACGTCGCGGGTCTGGGTCGAGCGCCCGTCTTCCAGCAGTCGCATGCCGATCTCGGTCCGCCGGATCTGCGTCACCGGAACGGTCTGAACCGTCTCGATCGGATAGGGCAGATGGTAGTGCAGGCCCGAGCCGGTCTGGGAGACATATTCGCCGAAGCGCAGGACGATGCCCTGCTCGCCTTCCTGGACCCGGTAGAAACCGCTGAAGCCCCACAGCGCGACCACGACCAGCAGGATCAGCAGCAGGCCCTTGGCCCCCAGCGAGCCGCCGCCACCGGGCATCACGGTCTTCAGCCGGTCCTGGCTGCGCCTGAGGATCTCCTCGAGGTCCGGCGGCTGTCCGCCACCCTGGCCACCGCCGCCGCCACCACCGCCGCCCGGTGGGCTGCCCCACGGACCGCCATTCCCCCCGCGCCAGCCATTACCGCCGCCGCCGCTCTGATTGCTCCAGGGCATGAATGCTCCTTGCCTGATGAATTTGGGCCGCGCCCGGCCGCCGGACTGCCGCCGTTGTTCGCTACTGCCGCTTTTCTTCGCTCAGCGCGGGTTATAGGCCACGGGTCCCGGCCTTTCAATGAAAGTCGGGGAAAGCCGGGGAAAGCCGGGGCTGGTGTGTCAGTTGGGACTCACCCGACCGCTTGTCAAGCTGGCGGCCGGGCTATCGGCGCAGGAAAAAACGCGCCATTCGCACCCCGGGGCGCACCCCGGGCGCACCCTGTCCTCAGGCGACAATCGGGCGGCAATCAGGCGACCGCCACATCGTCGCTCGTTCAGTACTGCACCACCGAGCGGATCGATTCGCCGGCATGCATCAGGTCGAAGCCGTTATTGATGTCGCCAAGCGGCATCGTGTGGGTGATCATCGGATCGATCTCGATCTTGCCGTCCATGTACCATTCGACGATCTTCGGCACGTCGGTGCGGCCGCGCGCGCCGCCGAAGGCGGTGCCCTTCCAGACCCGGCCGGTGACGAGCTGGAACGGTCGCGTGGCGATCTCGGCGCCGGCCGGCGCCACGCCGATGACGATCGATTCGCCCCAGCCGCGATGGGCGCATTCCAGCGCGTTGCGCATCACGTTGACATTGCCCGTGCAGTCGAACGTGTAGTCGGCGCCGCCGATCTGGTCGTCGCCGCGCCTGGTCATGTTGACGATGTAGGGAACGAGGTCCTCGCCGATCTCGGCGGGGTTGACGAAATGGGTCATGCCGAAGCGCTCGCCCCATTCCTTCTTGGAGTTGTTGATGTCGACGCCGATGATCATGTCGGCGCCGGCGAGCCGCAGGCCCTGGATGACGTTGAGGCCGATGCCGCCGAGCCCGAACACCACCGCGGTCGCGCCTTCTTCCACCTTGGCGGTGTTGATCACCGCGCCGATGCCGGTGGTGACGCCGCAGCCGATATAGCAGACCTTGTCGAAGGGCGCGTCCTCGCGGATCTTGGCCAGCGCAATCTCCGGCAGCACCGTGTGGTTGGCGAAGGTCGAGGTGCCCATGTAGTGAAACAGCGGCTTGCCGTCGAGCGAGAAGCGCGAGGTGCCGTCGGGCATCAGGCCCTGGCCCTGGGTGCCGCGGATCGCCGTGCACAGGTTGGTCTTGCGCGACAGGCAGGACGGGCACTGGCGGCATTCGGGCGTATAGAGCGGGATGACGTGGTCGCCCTTCTTGAGGCTCGTGACGCCCGGGCCGGTATCGACGACGATGCCGGCGCCCTCATGGCCGAGGATCGAGGGAAACAGGCCTTCCGGATCGGCGCCCGACAGGGTGAATTCGTCGGTGTGGCAGATGCCGGTCGCCTTGATCTCGACCAGAACCTCGCCCTCGCGCGGGCCTTCCAGGTCGACATCGGCGATTTCAAGCGGCTTTCCGGCCTCGAAGGCCACGGCGGCGCGGGTTTTCATTGGCGGTTTCCTCCCGATTGAACGTCCGCCGCACTTTGCCCGGCAGGTGGCGCGGCGGCAAGCCTCAATCAGCAGTGACGCTGATTGAGGCTGCAACCAACTATCGCTTTCACTCGAGTTCAACATGTGCTTCACGATGACGTTCGTTATGAACTAACCTGAATCGCGAACGGGTGAATCGTCTAATGCGGCTGGGCCGGAAACCAAATGTGGTGACTGAATGAACAAAGGAATTCAGGCGCCGGACATTTCCTTTGTGGTGGCGAGAAGCTATCCGCAGAATATCATCGGTTGCGACAATCAGCTTCCATGGCGACTGAAGGGTGATCTCAAACGGTTTCGGGAGATAACCACCGGACACGCCGTCATCATGGGTCGCAAAACCTACGAATCGATCGGCCGCCCCCTTCCAAACAGAAAGAACATAGTCATCTCCCGGTCGCAGGATGCCGACTCCACGAATCGGTCATTTTGGGATCCAGAAAGGGCTTTATACTGGGCAACCACCAGGGAAAACGCATTATTTATTGCGGATGCATTAAGCATTACGTCCCACAAGAGGGACATATTTGTAATTGGCGGCGCAGAAATATACAAACTATTCGCAGACCTTTACTATAAGATTTATTTAACATTAGTATTCACAGGTAAAATAGACGGTGACGCGACCTTTGATATCAGCTTTGAAAACGATGATGGCTGGAAATTAATTGAAGAACAAGAGTGCGCAAAATCCGAAGTAGATGAATATCCGTCGAGATTCTATATCTACAAGAAAAAGAAATACAATAGGAGATACGTGAACCCACGGGATTTCCTGAAAATCGACCCTCTAGCGGAAAAGTGGTTACTCCAGCACCTAGACGAAATTGAAAAAGCAAACTTGGAGCATCAGGAATCTCTCAACCTTTTTGACCAGCAGCTAACGCTTGCTGCATCTAGATAATGTTTAAACGGAGTGTCGCTGCCGATGACGCGGTTTTCCGCAACGGCTGCGATGATCGACAGGCGCACGGTTCGGCCGCCCGCCTCAATGGACATTCGTCTTCGACAGCGTGTTGACGATCACGACGCCGACGACGATGAGCGTCATTCCGAGGATCCCGTAGAAATCGGGCACCTGGCGGTAGACCACGGCGCTGGCGATCGCCACGAGGACGATGCCGAGCCCGGCCCAGATCGCATAGGTGATGCCGACCGGCAGCCATTTCAGCGTCAGGCTGAGAAAGAAGAAGGCAATGGCGTAGCCCACGACGACGATGATCGTGGGCACGAGAACGGTGAAGCCGTTCGCCGCCTTGAGCGCCGTCGTGGCGATGACCTCGCAGACGATCGCGACGAAGAGATAGATGTAATGCACAGGCATCGGACGCTCCCGGTATGGCCCCGCGATTCGGTGATTCCACGGTCAGGTGGCTGCGCCACCCCTAGACCGCGACCTCGCCCTTGATATGCGGATGGGCCTCGTAGCCCTCCAGCGCGAAATCCTCGTAGACGAAGCCGAAAATGTCGGTGACCGCCGGATTGACATGCATCGTCGGCAGCGGCTTCGGCTGCCGGCTCAGTTGCAGGCGCGCCTGGTCGAGATGGTTGGAATAGAGATGCGCGTCGCCGAGCGTATGGACGAAGTCGCCGGGTTTGAGCCCCGTCACCTGCGCGACCATCATCGTCAGAAGCGCGTAGGAGGCGATGTTGAAGGGCACGCCGAGGAAGACGTCGCCGGAGCGCTGGTAGAGCTGGCAGGAGAGCCTGCCATTGCCGACCCAGAACTGGAACAGGCAGTGGCAGGGCGGCAGCGCCATCTTATCGACATCGGCCGGGTTCCAGGCGGTGACCATCAGCCGGCGTGAATCGGGATTTGAGCGAATCTGCTCAACCACTTGCGCGATCTGGTCAATCGTCCCGCCGTCGCGCGCCGGCCAGGAGCGCCACTGGTGGCCGTAGACCGGGCCGAGATCGCCGTTTTCGTCGGCCCATTCGTCCCAGATCCGGACACCGTTTTCGGTCAGATAGGCAATGTTGGTGTCGCCCCTCAGGAACCACAGCAGCTCATGGATGATCGACTTCACATGCAGCTTCTTGGTCGTCACCAGCGGGAACCCGTCGGCAAGATCGAACCGCATCTGATGCCCGAACACGCTGCGCGTCCCGGTGCCGGTGCGGTCGTCCTTGACGATGCCCTCGTCGAGGATGCGGTAGAGAAGCTCGTGATAGGCGCGCATGGTCGTTCCCTGGTCAGTAGAGCGCAGCTTATGCGATTCCGGTTTGGGTTGCAGCGGGCTGTGGATAGCTCACAGATCGCCGAAATCGCCGCCGCGCCCCTTGCCGCCGGCAAAGCGGCCCGCCCCGGAAATCCCTTCGGCCGCAAGTGCCGGCATGCCGCCCTCGAATTCCTGTTTCAGCGCGTCCCGCATCGGCAGATCCCACTGCGCATAGGCCGACGCCCGGTCGGCGCGCGCGCAGGCCTGCGGAAACCGGGCGATCTCATGGGCAAGCGTCTCCGCCTCGATGCGCACCTGCCCCGGCGCCACGACCCGCTCGCACAGGCCGATCCTGAGCGCCTCGTCCGCCTCGACCCTGCGGCCGGTCAGGATCAGGTCCATCGCCCGGCCCATGCCGACGAGACGCGGCAGACGGACCGTGCCGCCATCGATGAGCGGCACGCCCCAGCGCCGGCAATAGACGCCCATGAAGGCCGTTTCCTCCATCACCCGCAGGTCGCACCACAGCGCCAGTTCCATGCCGCCGGCAACCGCCGGGCCGGCGATCGCCGCGATCACCGGCTTCGACAGGGCCATGCGCGTCGGCCCCATCGGCCCGCGCGCATCGTCCTGCGGGGTATCGGCGAAGCCGAGCGTCGCGATCTCGCCCGCCCCGCCGGCGGCGTGTTTCAGGTCATATCCCGCGCAGAACGCTCCGCCGGCCCCGTAAAACACGGCAACCGATGCGGTTGGATCGGCCTCGAACGCCGAAAACGCCTCAACCAGCGCCTCGGCGGTCTCAGGATCGACGGCGTTCTTCGCCTCCGGCCGGTCCATCACGACGGTCCGGACGGCGCCATCCTTCTCGGTTGCAACACTCATCGCCATTCCTCCCTTTTCTTGCGCTGTTGAAGACGATTGCGCGACAACCGTCTTTTCATGGACCCCAACCCCTCATATATTGGGTCTGTCGGCTTCGGCCGGCTATGGCGATAAACGGTCGTCGCAATAAACCCATCGGACCCGGGGGCAGTACCCGGCGCCTCCACCGGAACCGATCCTCCTTTGAGGGCACCCTCCTTGAGGGGCTGAAACTTTAGAGGATGGTCGGCTGCGGCGGGGGCGAAACAGGATCGACGAGGGTGTAAAGGACGTGCTTTCGCTCGGCATGGCACCACCGATATCGGGCCATCTTTATAGTTGCCAACGACAACTATGCTCCGGTTGCTCAGGCTGCGTAAGGCAGTTTGAAACACCGATCTAAAGCCCTGACGGGTTAGCACCCTCAGGCGGGGTTCGGAGGCACCTGGCAACAGAAGCCTCCACCTTAACTCTTCCGGCCGCTGTTGCGGCCGGATTCCGTCGGGCAGACGCCCGGCATGGATGTTTTGAACGACAGGGCTCGGGCACAAGCCGACAATGGCGCAGGACCTCATTCGATACGATCTTCTCGCGCAGGAGGCGCTTCGCGGCGTCGTGCGCTCCGTCCTGGCCGATGTCGCCCGCAACGGCCTGCCCGGCGAACATCACTTCTTCATCGCCTTCGACACCACGGCGCCGGGCGTGCGCATTTCCAACCGGCTGCGCGAAAGCTACCCGGAAGAGATGACCGTCGTCCTGCAGCACCAGTTCTGGGATCTCGAGGTGACCGAGACCGGATTTTCGGTGAGCCTGTCCTTCAACGGCATCCCCGAACGGCTGGTGGTGCCCTATTCGTCGATCAAGGGCTTTCTCGACCCCAGCGTCCAGTTCGGCCTGCAATTCGAATCGGGCGAGGCTGACGCACCTGCCGCCGCCGCTGCCGCCGCCGATGGCGATGCCGTGCAGCTCGGATCGCAGGACCGGTCCCCCGCGCCCGATTCCGGCAACGCGGCCGAAGCAAGCCGGGGAACGGATCCGTCGTCGCGCGAACGCCCCGCCGCCAAGCCCGCGGTCGCGGCCTCGCAGGCCGATGACACGCCGGCGCTTAAGGCCGATGAACCGGATGACCAGGCAGCCGAGCCCGCCGGCGCCGAAGTCGTCAGCCTCGACAAGTTCCGCAAGTCATAGAGCGCCGCGCGCGAAAGCCTGACGGCGCGATCGCGACGCCTGTCGCCGCATAGCGATTTCGCGCGCCGGAATGGCGTGCTAGAAGCCCGACAGACCATAGTCCACGCTTTTGAGGATCCTGCCATGTCGACCCGCCCCGCAACTGGGACAGAAACACGGACAGAAACCGATTCCTTCGGCCCGCTCGAAGTCCCCTCGGACAAGTATTGGGGCGCCCAGACGCAGCGGTCGCTCGGCAATTTCAAGATCGGCACCGAGCACATGCCGCCGCCGCTCATCCGCGCGCTCGGCATCATCAAGAAGTCGGCCGCCGAAACCAACAAGGAGCAGGGGTCGCTGGAGGCGAACCTGGCCGACGCCATCTCGGCGGCCGCCCAGGAAGTCATCGACGGCAAGATGGACGACAATTTCCCGCTGGTCGTCTGGCAGACCGGCTCGGGCACCCAGTCCAACATGAACGCCAACGAGGTGATCTCGAACCGGGCGATCGAGATGCTCGGCGGCACGATGGGCTCGAAGGATCCGATCCATCCCAATGACCACGTCAATCGCGGCCAGTCCTCAAACGACACCTTCCCGACCGCCATGCACATCGCCGCGGCCGAGGAATTCGTCAACACGCTGATCCCGGCGCTCGAACACCTGCACAAGGCGCTCAGCGACAAAGCGGAGGCGTTCAAGGACATCATCAAGATCGGCCGCACCCACACCCAGGACGCGACGCCGCTGACGCTCGGCCAGGAATTTTCAGGCTATGCCGCCCAGGTCCAGAACGGCATCGTCCGCGCCAGGCTCGTCCTCGACGGCCTTTACAATCTCGCCCAGGGCGGCACGGCGGTCGGCACCGGCCTCAACAGCAAGATCGGCTTTGCGGAAAAATTCGCCGAAAAGGTCGCCACCATCACCGGCCTGCCCTTCCGCACCGCGCCCAACAAGTTCGAGGCGCTGGCTGCCCATGACGAATATGTCTTCGCCCATGGCGGCCTCAACACGATCGCCGCTTCGCTGTTCAAGATCGCCAACGACATCCGCCTGCTCGGCTCCGGCCCGCGCTCGGGGCTGGGCGAACTGGTGCTGCCGGCCAACGAGCCGGGCTCCTCGATCATGCCCGGCAAGGTCAACCCGACCCAGTGCGAGGCGCTGACCATGGTCTGCTGCCAGGTCTTCGGCAACGAGACGACCATGACGGTCGCCGGCAGCCAGGGCCATTTCGAGCTGAACGTCTACAAGCCGGTGATGGCCTATACGATGCTGCAGTCGATCAAGCTGATCGCCGACGCGAGCATTTCCTTCACCGACCATTGCGTCGCGGGAATCGAGGCCAACGAGGCGCGCATCCATGACCTGATGGAACGCTCGCTGATGCTGGTGACGGCGCTTGCCCCGAAGATCGGCTACGACAAGGCGACCGAGGTCGCCAAGACGGCCCACAAGAACGGCACGACGCTGCGCGAAGAGGCCGTCCGGCTCGGCTATGTGACGCCGGAGGAATTCGACGCGACCGTGCGGCCGGAAAAGATGATCCATCCCGGCTGACCGCGCCGATGGCCGAGATCATCAATCTCAACAAGGCCCGCAAGAAGAAGGCCCGTGCGGACAAGGCCGCGCGGGCGGACGAGAACCGCGCCCGCTTCGGCCGCACGAAAGGCGAGCGGCAGCGCCAGGACGCGCTCAAAGAGCGCGCCGACCGGCATCTCGACGGTCATCGGCGCGCCGAAGACGACCCGGAATGAGCGCCGATCAGCGCAAGCGCTCGGTGACGATCGCCGGACACCGCACCAGCGTTTCGCTGGAAGACGCGTTCTGGCAGGCACTCGCCGAGATCGCCGCGGCACGCGGGCTACCGGTTGCGAAGCTGATTGCCGAAATCGACGCCGGACGCGGAGACAGCGGCCTGTCCTCGGCGTTGCGCGTCTTCGTCCTCAACGAAATACGGCGACCCTCCGGCGATTGACGGTCTAACGGAAGCTTCGCTCGCGCCGCGTGCCGGCCGCCCCGCCGACCGGATCATTATCGAGCCGCGGCGCCGGGGCGACGGGCCGGGCGGGGCGCGGCACGATGACGACCGGCGCGTTCAGCCGCGGCGCGGGTTCGCCGAAGGTCGTGCCGGACGGACCCGGAAGCGGCTCGCGGGCGAGCACGCCGCCGGTCGGCAGCGGCTCGTCGGGGGTCGCCGGAATTTCCTGCAGCAGATCCTCGATACGGCGGCGGAAGGCGTCGCTGTCCAGGCGCGTCGCCGGACCGACCCCCACACCGCTTCCCGGAAGGGGCTCGGTCGGCGGCAGGCCGGCCTGCTCGGCCGCCCGCTCCTCTTCCAGCCGCTGCTGGTCCCGCCAGTATTGCTCGCGCAACTGCTGTTCGCGCCGGCGCGCCTCTTCGGCGGCCTGACGCTCGGCCTCGCGCAGGCGGGCCTGTTCCGCCTCCTGCCGGCGCAGCCGTTCGGCCGCCTCCTCCTCGCGCCGTCGCGCCGCCTCTTCGGCTGCTTCACGCTCGGCTTCAAGGCGCGCGGCCTCGTCTTCGGCCCGTTCGGCCTCCTCGCGCTCACGGCGCACGCGCTCCTGTCCCTGGCGGATCAGCTCGCGGCCAAGACGCTGCCGTTCGAGGATCTCGGCCTGCAGGTTCTCAAGCCGCTCCACCTCCTGCTCGAAGGTGCGCACCGTCAGATAGCCGAGCAGCGGCGAGACATCGATCGACCGCTGCGGCTGATCGAGCGGGCCTGAAAACACCACGCCGACCTCGCGCGTCCGGCTCGTTTCCTCCTCGTCGGTGACCTGAAGGGTCCATTCGGAACTGAGCTGAAGCACCGGCAGGTCGATCGTGGCGGAGGCAAACGAGTCGAGGGCATCGGTATCAATGCGGATGTTGCTGGCCCGCACGACGCCGGACGCGATCGAGAACGCCCCTTCCATCGCGTCGAACCGCAGGCTGCCCGAATCGAGATGGCCGGCAAAAGCCGTCCCGACCTTGTCCTCGGTGAGCTCCAGGCCGGCATCGGCGGCGCTGACGATCTGGTCGAAGGCGATCGGGTTGAACCGCCGCAACACGCCATCGACCGCGCGGAACGTTCCGGTTCCCGTCAGGGTCGCGGCGATCGCCGAGAGGCTGCGCCCCTGGCCGGTGAATTCGGCGCCGGCCCACACCGCCCCGGTCGCGACCGGACGGCCGTTTGCCTGCCAGACGATCTCCTCGAGCCGGGCGTCGTTCAGGTCGAGCCGCCCGGTGAGTTCGATGAAGCCGTCCTCGGTGGTCAGGTCGACCCCGGCGACCATGCGGCCGCCATAGGCGTTGCCGCGCAGGTTTTCGAGCGACAGCCGCATCGGATCGAAGCTGAAATCGGCCTGGGCATCGCCAAGCGAGACAGTGTCGGTCAGATCGAACGTCCGGGCGGTCAGGCCGATGCGGCCGCGCCATCCGGCCCGCTCGACCGGTGCCAGCGGGGCGCTGGGAAACGCCGTCTCGCCGGCCGGCGCCTGCGGAAACACCACCGCCGGCGCGCCGACCAGGGCCCCGGCGAGCCATTCCAGGCTCAGGCGATCGACATCCAGGGCGCCGCCAACAACGCGGTCCTCACCGCTGAGGTCGAGTGACAGGCTTCCCCGCGCCCCGACCATTCCGGCAAGCGGATCGGTGATTTCCAGGCCGTCGAGTTCCCACACCCCGTCATCGGCGGCAATCGTTGCCTTGACCGCGACCGGCGTCGCGTCGATCGAGGGCAGGACGATGCCGGCCAGACCCAGCAGCGCCTCGAAATCGGCGATGTCCGCGGACACGCTGCCACCGGCCTGGACGCCATCGGCCGCGCTCCACCGTCCGTTGCCGCGTATTTCGCCGTCGATACCGGCGCCCGAGGCGCGAAGCGCCACGTCCATGTCGTCGTCGAGGCGTCCGCGCGCCGTCAGGCTCACCTCGCCGGCCACGCCTGAGCCAGAGTCCAAGCCCATCGGGGAGGCCAGGCCGAGTTGGCGGGCAAGCAGTACGCCATCCGGGTTGTAAGCGCTTGCCCGAATGTCGAGATCAGCCGCCTCGATCGCCTCCGGGTCGCCGTCAAAGCCGACCGCGAGAGACAGGTCGCTGCCGCCGGCCGTGCCGCCAAGATCGATCGACCCGACCGAACCGCGCTCCGACCCGGTCGCCTTCAGCGCCACCGTCAGGTCGACCGGCACCAGCGCGCCGGCCCGGTCGGCGAGCAGCTCGACCGTCCTGTCGGCCCCAAGCGTCCGCAACACGTCGATGACGCCGTCGAGCGCGTCTGCCGACAGTCCGAAATCGAGGTCGCCATCGGGCGCCGATGCGTAGGCCTCGACCGCGCCGCTGCCGGACAGGCGCGCGCCGCCGAGATCCTCGATCGAAAGCTGGCGGACAAGCGCATCGCCATCCGACAGCAGCATGTCGACACGAACGCCGTTCGCCGAGATATCGCCCGACGACAGCGCCCCGGCCTGAAGCTGGAGGCCCAGATCGACATCCGACAAAAGCGCTTCGAGCGCCGGCAAAAGGCCTGCCTCGCCGGCAAGCCCGCCCGGTCCGAGATCGGACAGGTCGAAGCTGTCCGCCGTCAGTGCCAGCGCCACCTCGCCGCGCCCGCCCTCGCCGGCCGGCGCATAGCGGGCAGAGCCCTGGACCGCGCTGTCGGGCGTGCGGACATCGACCCGCTCGAACGCCATGCCCGTAGCGTCCAGCCGCACCTGCGCCGATGCCTCCATGCCGCCGACCGGCACGCCGAAGCGCGTCGCATCGGCCTGGGTCGCAAACAGCCAGTTGGCGAAGACGCCGGCCTGCTCGGATTGAAGCCGTATCGCCCCGTCGAAGACCGGATCGGCGTCGCCGAAGCCGATCGTGCCGGCAACGCCGAGGCTGGAGCGGCCGGGGGCCGCGACGACCGCCCGCTCGATCGCCCAGATGTCGCCGTCGATCTCCACATCGACGGTCAGCCGCTCAAGCAGCCCGCCGGCGACGACCAGCGATTCGACATCGAGCGCCAGATGGCCGGGCAGCGGGAAGATCGCCGGATCGAGCAGCGACCCGAAGGTTCCCACCGCCGCCTGGGTGCTGACGGGTGCGTCGGGGCCGCTGCCGAAAGAGCGGTCGAAATCGATCTGACGCGCCGAGATGACGGCATCGAAGCGCGGATCGGCGCCGAACCGCACATTGGCAGCCCCGCTCAAGGAGACATGCCGCTCCTCGGTTCCAAGCCGCACCGACAGTTGATCCATGACCAGGGCTTCCGGACTGGCAACCAGCGCCCCGTCGAGCCGCCAGGCTTCCGTTTCGGGCTCGGGTCCAGGCCGCTTGACGACCAGTTGGCCGTCGAAGACCGGCATGTTGTCGATCCGCAGCAGCGCCCCGTCGAGGTCGATGTCGAGCGCGGTCGCCGCCGGCAGGATCGACGCCTTGACGCGCATGCCCGATCCGTCATCGGCCATCCGGCCGGTCGCCAGCTTGACCGTGTAGCGGTCGCCATCGAGCGAGCCGCCGCCCTCCACCTTGAACGGCCCGCGCAGCGACGTCGCCGATCCGGTCAGGTTCACGCCCTCGAGCAGATAGGTCTCGCCGGAGCGCGCGTCCTCGATTGTGAAGTGGCCGGCGGTGATATCGATCTTGTCGAGCGTGATCCGGTCCGGATCGACCGGCATCACCGGCTTGTCGTCGGCAGCCCAGGAAACGGCGCCGTCTGCGGCGAGCCGGAGCACCGCGCGCGGTTCGATCAGCGTGAAGTCGGTAACCTGGAACCGGCCGCTCAACAGCGGCGTCAGGGCGGCCCGCAGCTCGATCCGCTCGACCCCTTCCCGCGAGCCGTCGGCGCCGATCCGCACATCGTCGGCGATCAGGCTCGGATAGGGCATGATGCGCACGTCGAACGCGCCATCGATGGCGACCGGCCGCCCGAGCGCCTCGCTCGCCTGCGCCTCGAAATAGGTTCGATAGCTCGACCAGTCGATGAAGAACGGGGCGGTAAACGCCGCGGCAAGGATCAGCGCGATCGCGATACCAAGGGACAGCAGGAATGCATTCACCGTGCCGGTTCCGGATTACTCGCTGATACGCGCGGCGAGAGTCCTGCTGCCACGTCGCCGCCGCAGCGCTGGTCCGCCAGCCCCCACACTCGCCAAACTGCTATACGCGTATGATTTTCCCAGGGTTCAGAATGTTCAACGGATCGAGCGCCTGCTTGATCGTGCGCATGACATCGACCGCGCCGCCAAGTTCGGCATCGAGATATTTCATCTTGCCGGTCCCCACGCCATGCTCGCCGGTGCAGGTGCCGTCCATCGCGATTGCCCGCTCGACGAGCCGGCGCAGGAAGCCGTCGACCGCCTTCTGCTCCTGCTCGCTCTCCTTGTCGACCATTACCGAGACATGGAAATTGCCGTCGCCGACATGGCCGACGATCGGCGCGATGAAGCCGTTCGCCTCGATATCCTCCTTGGTCGCCAGGATGCACTCGGCAAGCCGCGAGATCGGCACGCAGACATCCGACGCCACGCCCTCCGCGCCGGGGCGCAGGTGCATCACCGAGTAATAGGCCTCGTGGCGCGCCTTCCACAGCCGGGTGCGCTCCTCGGTGTTGCTGGTCCATTCGAACGGACCGCCGCCATATTCCGCGGCGATCTCGCCGAACAATTCCGACTGTTCGGCGACGCCGGCCTCGGAACCATGAAACTCCAGGAACAGCGTCGGCGTCACCCGCATCGACATCTTGGCGTATTCGTTGATCGCGCCGACCTGCACCTCGTCCAGCAGTTCGATCCGGGCGACCGGAATACCGCACTGGATGGTGCTGATGACGGCGTTGCAGGCCCCTTCCAGCGTGTCGAACGGGCAGACGCCGCCGGAGATCGCCTCCGGGATGCCGTAGAGCTTCAGGGTGATATCGGTGATGATGCCGAGCGTGCCTTCCGATCCGACCATCAGCCGGGTCAGGTCATAGCCGGCCGAGGATTTCTTCGCCCGCGTTCCCGTCTTGATGATCGAGCCGTCGGCCAGCACCGCGGTGACGGCCATCACATTGTCCTTCATCGTGCCGTAGCGCACCGCGTTGGTGCCCGAGGCACGCGTCGCCGTCATGCCGCCGATGGAGGCATTGGCGCCGGGATCGATCGGGAAGAACAGGCCGGTATCGCGCAGGTCGGAATTGAGCTGCTCGCGGGTGACGCCGGGCTCGACGACGCAGTCGAGGTCTTCGGGATGGATCGCCAGGATCCTGTTCATCTGGCTCGTATCGATCGACACGCCGCCCAGCGGCGCGTTGACATGGCCTTCCAGCGACGTGCCGGTGCCGAACGCGATGACCGGAACCCGGTGCGCCGCGCAGATCTTCACCACCTCGGCGACATCATCGACCGATTGCGCGAACACGACCGCGTCCGGCGGCAGGTTCTCGTGCCAGGTCATGGTGTGGCCGTGCTGCTCGCGAACCGCCTGGGCCGTCGACAGGTTGTTGTGGAAGCGCTCCGACAGGCGCTCAAGCGCGCCGCTCAGGTCGCCGACGGGCTGGATGTTGGTATCAGCGAGATTCATAAGCTCAGTCCTTCCGCGGATCGCGAAAATTGGTAGTGTTCACGGCACCCTAACAGATAGCCCGGATTGGCAAAACAACAACACGGCCAAACGGTGACGGGCATAGTCGCGGGAGAGCCATACGCCATGATTACGTCAGCGCCAATCCCGGCACCGTTCAAATCCAGCGAGATGGCGATTGAACCGGATTGGATCGACTATAACGGCCATCTCAACATGGCCTTCTACCATGTCCTGTTCGATCGCGGCATCGACGAGGCGTTCCTGACGCTGGGCCTCGGCCCCGACTATGTGCGCGAGCGCAACGCCTCCTTCTTCACCGTCGAGGCGCATGTCTGCTATCTGCGCGAACTGGCGCTTGACGATCCGGTCCATGTCCACATCCGCCTGCTCGCCTTCGACGACAAGCGCGCCCATATCTTCGAGGAGCTGGTGCATGCCCGCGAGGGCTGGACGAGCGCGACGCTGGAGCAGATGTCGCTGCATGTCGACATGGCCGCCAAGCGAGCAAGCCCCTGGCCCGACGATATCCGCGAAAACCTCGCCGCGATGCGCAAAGCCCATGCCGACCTGGAGATGCCGCCGCAGGTCGGCCGGGTGATGCGGGTCAAGACCGGTTAGTACGCCATGGAGGATCGTATCGAGACCGGTGCGTGTTTTTGCGGCGCGATCGCGGCGGAATTTTCGAGTGACCCTTTCTGGATCGCCTTCGATCACGATGACGATTGCCGCCGGGCGATTGGCAGCCCCCTCACAGTTTGGGTCGGCTACCGGCCAGACCAGGTCCGTTTCCTGCGCGGGGTGCCGAAAGCCTATTCGAAGACCAGGGGGATCACACGAACTTTCTGCGGCACGTGCGGCACGTCGATCAGCTATGCCGATGACGGTCTGGCCGACGAGCTTTATGTTTCAATCGGCTTCCTGGACAACCCGGAGCGGTTCGCCCCCTCAGCGCACGCCTATTGGAAGATGAGACTGCCGTGGGTCACCATTGCCGACAACCTTCCCAAGCGCGATGGGTACACGCGCCGGCGCGATGCGACGTTCGGCACGCCAAAGGATCGCCAGTCAAAGGACCGCCGCTGAGCCGACCCGGCAGGGTCAGGCCAACCCGCTCGTCTCGCGCTCCGGCTCGTGTCTGACGATGCCGGCCCGCTCCAGCGTGCGTTCGAGCAGTTGCTCGTAGATCGGCCGTCCGCCGAGCCACTCCGCCGTGATGTTGGCGATCAGACAGGTGACCAGTACAGGGAGCAGGATCTCGTAGGCGCCGGTCAGTTCGAGCGTCAGTACGACGCCCACCATCGGCGCGCGCACCGAGGCGGTGAACAGCCCGCCCATCGCCGCGACCGCAAAGGCAATGGCGATGGCGTGATCGGCCGGCACCACTTCGATGAGCATGCCGCCAAGCGCAAGGCCGGTGCAGGCGGCAAGCGTCAGTATCGGCGCGAAGATGCCACCCGGCACGCCCGAGACATAGCTGGCGACCGAGGTCAACAGCCGGATCGCGACGATGCCAAGCAGCAGGATCGCGCCGTGCTTGGCCGAAACGAGATGCAGGATGAGGTCCTCATGACCCATCGTCGCCTGCGGCAGCACGATCAGCAACACGCCGATGATCGCGCCGACCGATAGCGGCACCAGATTGGGATTGAGCCGCCCGATCGCGATCGCCAGCGTCTGGCCGTTCAGGATCATCCAGTTGAACAGGACGCCGAGCCCGCCGACGACGATGCCGAGCCCGGCGAAGCCAAGCAGCGACCAAAGCGGCATCGCCGGAACGATGATCTGCAGGTCGGGTCCCACACCGGCGATATCCTCGGTGATGAAGGCCGACAGGATCGAGGCGATGGCAACGCCCATATAGGTCTTGAACGAGTAGGGAAACTGCCGCCGCGTCTCCTCGATGACGAACAGGACCGAGGCAAGCGGCGCGTTGAAGGCGGCCGCCAGCCCCGCCGCCGCGCCCGCCGCGATCAGGCCGCTGCGTTCAAGCCGCCCCAGCTTGCGCCATTCCGACACCGCGCCGGCAATGCTCGCGCCGATATGGATCGTCGGCCCCTCGCGGCCGAGCACGAGGCCCGACGACAGCGACAGCACGCCGGCGACGAACTTGACCGGCAGCACCCGGCGCCAGCGCAGCGGCCGCAGGCCCTCGAGCGTCCCCTCCACTTCCTGCACGCCGCTGCCGGCGGCCTCCGGCGCATAGCGGCGGACGATGAAGGCCGACAGCGCCGCCATTATCGCCGAAATCGCGGCAGCCGCCGCGATCGCCGCGGCCCCGGTGCCGATCCGCTCCGTCAGCCAGCCCGGCCAGTGCAGCAGGAAATCGACCGTCAGATGCAGCGCCGTCCCGCCGAGCCCGGCGCCGATCCCGACCAGGAACGCGAGCAGGAAGAACCGCAATTCGTCCGAGCGTTTATCGTCGTTGCCGTCCGCCAAGATCCGCCCCTGTTGACGCCGCCGCAGGTAACGCTTGGAAGCGAATCCCTTAAACGCGCTGATGGCGAGACTATCCGAAATCCACCAGCAGCCAAACGCCGCTGTCGCGGGGGCCGGCGAGCCCCCTCGAGCGCCCTCCCCGACCTGGTCGGGCAACTGTGGTCATGAAGGACCGCAAGACGCCCCGGCACGAGACCCTTTGCAACGGTTGCGCGGCCGTATGGCCTCTCCCTCGTCATCCCGGACGGCCGCAGGCCGAGCCGGGATCGGGGAGCCCGTGTCGGTGTTGGATATCGAGGCCGAGAGAACTCCGATCCGCCGGGGTTCCCCGATCCCGAATAGTCGCTGACGCGAATTCCGGGATGACGAGGGAGAGGGTGGTGCCCGCCATTCCCCCTCCCCTGTCATTGCCGGGCTTGTCCCGGCAATCCATGACCACAGTCGCTTACCCCCTTTCTGCCGGCGGTGTTCATGGATGCCCGGAACAAGTCCGGGCATGACATCCGATGGGGTGGTCAGGCTGAAAACCAAAGCCACATCCCGGCTGAACCGGACAGCAGTGAGCCGAACGCGATTACGCCTTTGGGTAATCTTTTCCTGCCAGTGTCACGCAAAGGACCTACCGCACCGTCCGCGATCCGCGTATGTCTATGGAAACGACAGTGAAATCGAGGGAGTTGGGCAATCCGGGCGACCCCGGACTTGCCCCACGGGCTGGAGGCGCGCCGGCCGGCAGGTCGGGGTGCTGGCGTTGATGATCAGTCTCATTCGGCGCGCCGGAACGCTTGTCGGCGACTGGATCGCGCCCAATCTGAGGACCTTCCTGGAGACCCGGCAGCCGGTCGTCTGGCTGATGGCGATCGCGGTCGGCATCGCCGCTGCGATCGGCGCGATCCTGTTTCGGCTCGGCATCGCGGTCGTGCAGTTGCCCTGGCTCGGCACCATGAGCGAGCAGGTCGCCACCGCCGCCCGCGAGGCGCCGTGGTATCTCGTGCTGCTGGCGCCCGCCGTGGGCGGCCTGATCGTCGGCCTGATGCTGGAATACGTCATTCCCGGCAAGCGGGTCGAGGTCGTCGCCGACGTGATCGAGGCGCGCGCCCTGCCCAGCCACCGCCTGAGCTTCCGCGTCGGCATCGGCAGCGCGGTCGCCTCGGCGATCTCGCTGGGCACCGGCGCGAGCACCGGCCGCGAGGGCCCGGTCGTCCATCTCGGCGCGACGCTGGCAACGGCGCTGACGCGGCTCCTGCGCCTGCCGCCGGCCGAGCGCCGCACCCTGCTGGGCTGCGGCGTCGCGGCCGCCATCTCCGCCTCGTTCAACGCGCCGATCGCCGGTGTCCTGTTTGCCCAGGAGGTCATCCTCGGCCATTTCGCGCCGATGGCCTTTGCCCCGATCGTCGTGGCGGCGACGGTGGCGAGCGTCATCTCGCGCTGGTGGTTCGGCGACTTTCCCGCCTTCATCATCCCCGACTACCAGGTCACCTCCTATTGGGAGGTCCCCGCCTTCGCCCTATTGGGTCTCACCTGCGGCGTCGTCGCCGTATTGTTCCAGTTCTCGCTGATCGGCTCGGACTGGGTCGCCCGGCGGCTGCCGATCCCGCTGGTGATGCGCCCGGTGCTCGGCGGCTTCGCCATCGGGGCGATGGCGCTGGTCTTTCCCGAGATCCTCGGCGTCGGCTACGAGGCGACCGACCTTGCGCTCAAGGACCAGTTGCCGCTGACCATGCTGATGACGCTGATCGTCATAAAGACGATCGCCACCTCGATCACCATGGCAAGCCGCATGGGCGGCGGCATCTTCTCGCCCTCCCTCTATCTCGGTGCGATGACCGGCGGCGCCTTCGGCGTCATCGCGTCGGCGGCCTTTCCCGAGCTTGCCTCCAGCGGTGGCCTCTACGCGATCCTCGGCATGGGCGCGGTCGCCGGCGCCGTGCTCGGCGCGCCAATCTCGACGACCCTGATCGTCTTCGAACTGACCGGCGGCTACGCCCTGTCGATCGCGCTGCTCCTGACCGTGTCGATCGCCAACGGCGTCAACCGGGCGCTCAATCGCTACGGCTTCTTCGAATGGCAGCTGGAAAGCCGCGGCCTGTTCCTGCATGGCGGCGCGCATCGGCGCATCGGCCATCAGATCCATGTCAGCGACTTCATGCAAAACCGCGCGCCCGACGAACCGGACGATCCGCCGCCCGCCGACGCCCCGGTCCTGCATGCCGAGGACACGCTGGAAATGGCGCTTCGGCGGTTCGACGATACGGGGGCTGCGCGGATCGCCGTCATATCGGACGACCGCGCGCCGAAGCTGATCGGCTGGGCCCGCCAGATCGACGCGCTCGAACGCTTCGCCAAGGAACTGGTCGAAGCCAATGTCGAGGAGCATCGGTGATGCCGCGCGGGACAAAGGGATATCAGGATCCGCCGGCACACGCGCCCGGCGGCGCCGACCGGCCTTGACGACAATCCGGTTTGGTCTATCGGACCCGCGCCCCCATGTGGTCTATTTGTCGGGAACCCGCATGCGCCAGGGTGCCTGGTCAAACTCGTCGAGGCCCTTCGATCCACCAATGACCGTCCTGCCCACATGACCTTGCCCGTCACCTGGAGTCGCGTGATCGACGACATCGAGGAGGTGTTTTCGCCAACGCCCGACTGGGACTATGAATTGCTCAAGCTCGGCGGCGGACCGCTTGGATACCGCGCGACGCAGACGCCCCTGCCAGGCGTCAGTATCATGTTGGAGACCACCGGGCAGACGATCAGAAGTCTTCAGCTCAAGCTGCATACAGCGTTCAACGTCGCCACCCCAGTTTCCATGCGTGAGCCTGCCCGCTGGCGGGGATCGGCCGTCGGATCGGGCCAGGTTCTGGTCTTCGGCTCCCTTGAACATGACCTCGTCCTGCCGGAAGGCGGCATCTGGCTGACCCTGCAGTTTTCGACCGAAATCGCGGCATTAACCGGGCTGTCCTGCCTGCCCGCGGGGATCTGGAACAGTGACCTGAAGGCCCATCGCGCGCTGATCGACCGGTGCCTGAGACTGTCTCAGGCGTCCGACTTGAGCCCGAACGCGGATCATCGGCGCCAGGACATCGCGTTTGTGCTGGCTTCGGCACTGATGGCGTGCCTTGAGGCGCCCGCCGCCCTTTCGGCCCACCCGCGCTACCGGCTCGTCAAGGAAGCCGACGAACTCCTGCACGCAAGCGCAATCGATCACCGCGCGACGGTCGAGGACATGGCGCAGGCTGCCGGCGTACCGCTTCGCTCATTCCATCGCGCGTTCAACGAAATCCTGGGCATGGGCCCGGCCAGCTATGTCCGGCTCGCGCGGCTGCACAGTTTTCACCGCTTCCTGAAGGCCAACACGCATGCCAGCGTGACCGAGGCGACCCTGGATGCCGGTTTCGAGCATTTCGGCCGCGCCGCACGCTATTACCGACAGCATTTCGGCCGCCTGCCGAGCGAATTCCGCCGCATGATCGACGCCTGACGGCCGAGACTGCCGGCGCGGCATCAGGCCGGCTGCAGAAGGCGCGCGGGATTGCCGATCACCATCGCCGACAGGTCTTCGTCGCTGACCCCGACATTCTTCAGAAGCGGCAGTACGAAGTTCGAGATGCGGGCATATCCGTGGCCGCCATAGGTCCGCAGATGGGTCTTGGCATAGCAATCCTGGCTGAGCACGATCTGCTCCGCGTAGCCCTGCTGGATCAGGAAATAGACCATCGCCATCACCTCGACATCGCTCTGGCCGCCATTGCCCTCGAACGCGTTCAGCTTTTCGTCGCTCAGCAGGAACTCGAAGATCTCGAACCCGTCCCAGGTGCCGAACGTATCGAAGCTGAGCACGAAGCCGCGATCGAGAATGGCCTTGAAGAAATCGAGGTCGACCGCGATGCGGTCGCCGGGATTGACGACCTGGTTGCGCAGGCTGTCATTGGTCACGAAGGACTGCATGTGGGCGAAGACCGTGCGTTCGGGAACGCAGTCCATCGCGATCAGATCGGCATGGACCTCTTCCGCCTTGGCCTGATCGAACTTGGCGCCATGATGGATCGTGTAGAGAAGGCCGGTTTCCTTCTGCGCCCGGATAATCGCCAGCGCCGCGCGCTGCTCGTTGTCGTTCCAGGAATTGGGCCCAGGAATTGGGCGCCGTCTTCAGGTGGCCGGCCTTGACGCCGCTATGGCCGAAGCCCTGCTCGACGTGGCCCACGAAGATCTCGGTCAGTTCGGCCGCCGTCTTGTCCAGCGCCTCGTCATACCAGAACAAGTCGCTGCCGCCATAAAGACCGGTGGAGCAGATCAGGTTGATGCCGGTCGTCTCGCTCAAGTCCTTCAGGACCGCATGATATTCCGGCCCCTGGGTCTTGCCCCAGGGCGACACCTCGAGGATCGACTGGCCGCCGACCTGCTTGTAATAGTCGAGCTCCCGCAGCATCGTCGAGCGGTCGCGCAGCGACCAGGCGTCCCGGGTAAAGGCATAGCCGCCCATGCGGAGATAGGCGAGATCCTTCATCTGCACCGGCGCCAGGGGATCGGCGACGAAATACTTCTTCTTGTCGATCTTCTCGAAGTCCGGCTTGGTTTCCTCAAAATAGCCGGTGAAGTCCGAATAGATATGCTCGTGCATCAGGGTGAACCCGAGCTCCGAGACCGGCATCGGACCCCGGACACTCATCACCGTGCCGGTACCCACATCACTTGCGGCGGCAAGGGCCGGAGCCGCGCCGGCCGCCAGCGCGGCGGCGCCCAGGCTGGCGCTCATTTCAAGGAATTCGCGGCGTGTCCTGGCGAAATCACTCATGGTCCGAGGCTCCGAATTGACGGGAGGGTTTGTTGCGCGGTTGACAGTCGAGGGACGAACTGCCGCTTACCCGGAAAAGAGGCGGTCAAAGAGAAGGGGCCCAATAGAGCCGGCGACACGCTACAAACCGGCCGGGCACGGAAAAAGCCGATTTCTGCCAACCGGTGCGGGATCCCTGCCTTGACCAGCCTGCCCCGACTAGCCCGCCCCCACCCGCTTCGCGGGCGATTCCCGATTGCGATTTCACAGCCTTCGGCTAAAGAGGCATGGCCGATGCGTCGCAGCCGGCGTTTTGCAGTGGGGCGTCGAATGACTAGATAGAGTGCCTGCCTGCCCGCGTACCCGAAAACCCCGAAGAACCGAACGACCGATGACCGATACCCTTGCCGCACCGTCCAAGACCGCCGCGAACGGCTCAGGCTTCGCCACCAGGCGCACCTTCGCGATCATCTCGCATCCCGACGCTGGCAAGACGACGCTGACGGAAAAGCTGCTGCTGGCCTCCGGCGCGATCCGCCTTGCCGGCAACGTGCGCGCCCGCGGCGAGCAGCGCCGTACCCGGTCGGACTGGATGGAGATCGAGCAGAAGCGCGGCATCTCGGTGTCGTCCTCGGTGATGACCTTCGAGCGCGACGGGCTGACCTTCAACCTGCTCGACACGCCGGGCCACTCGGACTTTTCCGAGGACACCTACCGCACGCTGACGGCGGTTGATTCCGCCATCATGGTGATCGACGTCGCCAAGGGCATCGAAAGCCAGACCCTGAAGCTGTTCGAGGTCTGCCGGCTGCGCGACATCCCGATCGTCACCTTCATCAACAAGGTCGACCGCGAGGGCCGTGACCCGCTCGAATTGCTCGACGAGATCGCCGAAACGCTGGCGCTCGACGTGACGCCGGCGGTCTGGCCGCTTGGCATGGGCGTCGACTTCAAGGGCTGCATCGACCTGAATGGCGGCCGGCTGGTCAATCCCGACGGGACGCCGGGCCGCGCGGTCACGCGGGACATCGACGCGCTGTCCGACGATGCCGAGCTGATGGCCGATCCCCATGCTGCGAATTCCGTGGAAAACCTTCAGCTTGCCCATGCCGCCCTGCCCGAATTCGACCTGGAGGCCTATCGCGGCGGCCACATGACGCCCGTCTTCTTCGGCTCGGCGCTGAAATCGATCGGGGTCGGCGAACTCTTGCAGGCGATCGGCGACTGGGCCCCTGCCCCGCGCCCGCAACCCGCCGATCCCGCCCCCATCGAGCCGGGCAGCGACGCGGTGTCCGGCTTCGTGTTCAAGGTCCAGGCCAATATGGACAAGAACCACCGCGACCGGATCGCCTTCCTGCGGCTGTGCTCGGGCACCTTCAGGCGCGGCATGAAGCTGAAGAATGTCCGCGCTGGCCGCGACATCTCGGTGACGAGCCCGATGTTCTTCTTCGCCCAGGACCGCGAGACCGCCGACGAGGCGGTGGCCGGCGACGTTATCGGCATCCCCAATCACGGCACGCTGAGCGTCGGCGACACGCTGACGCAAGGGGTTAATGCCCGCGTCACGGGCATTCCCCACTTTGCGCCTGAAATCATCCGCCGGGTGCGCCTGTCGGATGCGATGAAGGCCAAGCAGCTTGCCAAGGCGCTCAATGATCTGGCCGAGGAAGGCGTCACCCAGGTCTATCGTCCGGTGATCGGCGCGGACTGGCTGGTCGGCGTCGTCGGCCCGCTGCAGCTCGACGTGCTGGCGACGCGGGTGGAGGGCGAATACGGCGTGCCGATCCGCTTCGAGCCGGTCGGCTACGACACCGCGCGCTGGGTGGAAAGCGACGATCCCAAGGACCTGAAGCGGTTTCTCGACAAGAACAAGTCGACGATGGGCGAGGACCGGCATGGCAAGCCGGTGTTCTTCGCCAATTCCCGCTGGGCGCTGGAGCGGGCGGAGAATAACCATCCGGAGATCCGCTTCCTCGCCACGCAGGAGATGGGGTGAGGCATGGTCGGCGCATAGCGCCGACGAAATGCGGAGCATTTCGAATGCCGAACGCGCGAGGGTTGGAGCCCGGTGCCGGCAGAGCCGGCAGCGAAAGCATGGCTTTCGAAGGGCGGAAACGCGACGCGCCCAAGCGCGTCGCAGGGCCGCCGAGCGCCGGGCGGCGGCACGCTCTGCGTTGGCGTAGTCACCCACCGCGTTTCGAATGCCGAACGCCGGAGGCCACGCGGCCGACGGCCGGGGTAAGGAATGGTCCGCATAGCGGACAAAATGCACCGCATTTCGAATGCCGAACGCGCGAGCCCCAAAGTCGATCGCCGGGCGGCCGCACGCTCTGCTCTACCGTAATATCCCAACACAATTTTCGGTCGGCGAAAACAGAGCCTCCAAATCACGGCACGGCGGCGCTGCGGCATACAGATCCGCGAATCCTCGGTAGTGGGTCAGTTTGAATTTTCTTCGATCCGCTTCTTGTAGGGGCCGCGCTTCCGGGGCTGTTCGGCTTCAACCGCCTCGACCAGTGCGACGATGTCGCCGATCTCCCAAAGCCTGTCAGAAACGCCAGCGGCCATAGCGGGCGACATGCGCAGCTTCGAATGCATCCGAACGAAGTTGTAGTACATCATGTGAAGCGCGATCGCGTATGCGTGGTTTTCGACCTTTTTCGAAAAAGCGTTTGTCAGCCTCGTGAAACGGCGCATATGCATGCGCATAGTGAGGTTGTTGCGCTCGACATACGACGTGCTGACATGATCCGGATCGGGGCTGCCCTCGATCCGCTCTTTCTTCGCACCGATGCACGTGGCAGGGCTGTAGCGACCCTTCACAGCCTCCGGAACAGATCCGTAGATTTTCTGAATAATGCCGTAATCGATATCGGCCCCAAACGCACCCTCAACCGCTTCCAAATAGGCTTTGTGACCGTCTGAGGTGAGTTGCACTCGATTTGCAAGACGCGAGCGCAGATCGTCCATGAACCACATGGCGCATTCGCCGTCACGACCGCCAACAAAGTAAGAGACGATCAGCTTCGTATCGGCCTCGATCGCCGTCCAAGTCCAGATGTCACCAGCGCCATCGGGTGCCGCTTTCGCATTCGCCACGTTCTTCTGTTTCGCGTACACGAAACTCCAGATCTCATCGACCTGCACCCGCTTGGCCTTCACGTCGCGAACGTGCTCGTCGTGGTAGGCCATGCACGCCTTACCAGCGTCGATCAGGAGTTTGCTGACTGTGTTCTTGCTGGCACCAGTTAGGCGAGTTGTGGCGCGGATTGAGTTGCCTTCACAGAGCAAGTGAAGGATGGCGGAGCGGGCTTTGGCGTCGAGCTTGTTCATACCCGCAAAGATAGTCTATCTAGCAATTTTGTCAAGCATAAGTGTCAGTTTAATAGGAACTGTTAATTAGGGAATTGACTACAGAATCCGGTCCGCCTATATGGACGCATGGAGATCGAGTTTGCGGACGAATCGTTGGCGCTGATCGAGACAGACGACGCGGGCAAAACCAAGCTTCCGATAGCGGTTATCCGCTCGGCTCGGAAAAAGCTGGTGATGCTCCGCGCCGCCCCTGACGATCGAACGTTACGGAACTGGAAGGGTCTTCGCTACGAGAAGCTCAAAGGGGATCGAGACGGCCAGCGCTCAATTCGGCTCAACGATCAGTTTCGATTGGTCTTTCTCTTAGACGACGAAGCTGATCCGAAGAAAATAACAATCTTGGCGGTCGAGGACTATCATTCATGACACACGCTGCTGACTTCCACGTTGACCCGCCGGGGGTTTTTATCAAAGACGAGCTGGAAGCGCGCGGCTGGGACCAGAGCGACCTTGCGTTTATCGTAGGTGTCTCGCCACAACAGCTAAACCCCATTCTTTCTGGCAAGCAGGGCATAAATACCCGTTGGGCTCAGCTATTGGGGGAAGCATTCGACGTTAACCCGCAGTTCTTCATCAACTTGCAGGCAATGTACGACCTGCAACATTCGGCGCAGCCTGAACCGGGTGTACGGATTCGCGCCAATTGGGTTTCGACGCTCCCCGTTCGCGAAATGATAAAACGGGGATGGATCGAGGAAACGGAAGCGGATCTTTTAGATCTTCAGATGCTGCGGTTTTTTCGCGTGAACAGCAAATCTGACATCCCATTTCTGAATGAAGACAGAGCGATAGCGCATGCGGCCAAGAAGTCTTCCTATGACGAAATTTCGCCTGCGCAATGGGCTTGGCTTCATCGTGTGCGAATGATTGCTGACACGATGAATGCCCCCACCTATTCGGCGGAAAAGCTACGCAAAGCCTTGCCGCTGATCAGGGCGCACATGAACGATAAAGACGACTTCGGCGAGATACCTCAGATACTGCTCAATTGCGGCGTCAGGGTTGTCATTGTTGAAGCCCTGGCTGGCTCAAAGATCGACGGGGTTTGTACATGGCTCAATGGCCAACCGGTCATCGGGCTCTCCTTACGCCACAATAGGCCTGACAATCTTTGCTTCGTGATCAGGCATGAAATCGAGCATGTGCTCAATGAAGACGGAAAAGCTGTCCAGCAATCACATGTCGATGTTTTCGAGCCGGATAGAAACACCGATAGTCTGCCGAGCGAGGAAAAGCGAGCCGACGAAGCAGCTGCAGAATTCTTGATTCCGCAAGCCAAACTTGCCTCGTTTATGGCCCGAAAAGGAAAGTGGATTTCAGAGAGAGACGTACTTGCGTTTGCCGCAAGACACAGCATCCACCCTGCCGTCGTAGTAGGTCAGATTCATCATCGGCGCTATCAGCAAGGCGACAGAAGAGCCTTTGCATTTTTGCGCAAATACATGACCGACGTGAGAGAAAATTTTTCGAATTGGCAGTACCGCGATGGCTGGGGTGTCGTCGCTCCTGTCGGGCTATAGGAGGCCGAAAATGGCGAACTATAACGAACAGCTTCTCCATGCGTGGGAGGAATGGGAGACGCTGACCAGTGAGGACGCGAGCGATCCTAACGACTTCATCGATTGGGCGGTAGCCAACCGAAAGCTCGTCCCGCGTCCGGAAGATCTACGGAAAATTTTCCGTAGACAAATTACCTCGGCGCTTCGTCAGGTGCTGCGTGAGGATGAGAATGGCACGACTTATCGAGCCAAACAGTGCGTATCTGTTGTGGAAGAAGGCACGCAACGCACCTTATGGTTTGATATCGACCACGGCGGGACGCCCCAACTCAGACGGAAAGCCGCCCATCAACGGCGCGAAGGGATTGCGAACGATATATACCGGGCGAGGTCCGATATAGATCATATGAACTTCGCTCATCCGACCGACGAGCCAATTCAGTTCGAATTGGATTTCACAGAGGACTTTGAAGAGCGGAAGGCGCTTGAAGCCTTAGAGCGCGAAGACAAAGAGGCAAGCTAGCCCTTTTTCCACCGAGCCTGTGCGGCAGCAGAAGCGATCTCAGAGCGCTGTTCCGGCGTCAGCGCCCTTTTTCTAGCAGCAGCACCGCGTTTTCCAGCTTTCGCCCTTTTTGCCGATATTTCCTCGTCGCCTTCCTCTTGGCCGGTGGCAACATCAACGATGAATTTTGCCAACTGGTTTGGGTCGCGCGGACGTTTCTTTGGCCTCGTATTCGTCATAGGGATACATATGGCATTCACACAAAGCTTTTCCTAGCCGCCAATTTCAAACTGACCCACTACCGAATCCTCTGGATAGTTGACGTTAAGTCACATACCATGGTGCTCGAGCGCCCGCCCGCACGCAGGCGCTGCACCGGCCGAACCGCCGAAATACGACGCCACTCGAAAACGCGAGCCGATAGACGGACGCTGCGTTCGCATGGAGAGACGGAATGAAAGCTGGACTTCCCCTGGTCTTGTCGATTGTCGCGATGCTCACCCTGGCAGCTTTGACGCCTGCCACGGCGGAGGATACCGACAACCGGACGTCCATTGATCTGGCGCTCGGGAACGGTGCCGACGCGCCCTATGCGCGCTTCGCGGTTTTCTACGACATCAATTCGAACAGCGTCGTCCGCCAGAAAAACATTGCCAAAGCCAAGAAAGTCGCCAATGGCAATTATTGCTTCAAACTCCGCAAATACAAAGGCAAGAAGGTCAATGCGGCGGAAATAATGCCCAATGTTACCGTTGATTGGTATAATTCAATCGGCTCGGACCTGTTGGCATTTTGGGAATCGAATGCAGGCGGCTGCAAGAACAACAAGAACTGGTTCCAGATCGTTACCTATGATGTCGGTGGAAATCCATCAGACAACGTATCGTTTGTCGTAACGATACCGTAGTTGTCCGCACCCTCTTTGGCTTCGGCGGCGGATGCGGGCGCTCTCACCGCGTCCCCGTCGCCCCCTCTTCGGACTCACGCGTCAGCTTCTCCAACAGATCGAGCAGCCGCTCGTAATCCTCATCGCCCAGTTTCCGGCGGTACTGCGCGGCGATATCGAGCGCCTGCTCCAGATTGGCCTCGATGAGGCGCTCGCCCTTGGGCAGGATCGCGATCGTCTGGCGGCGTCGGTCATGGGCGTCGGCATCGCGCCGGATGAAGCCCGCCGCCTCCATCGTCTGCACGATGCGGGTCAGGCTCGGCGGCATCAGGCTGGCGCGCTCTGCAAGCTTGGTGGCATCCTGGGGCCCGTATTCCTGCAACACCCGCAGCACCCGCCACTGCTGCTCGGTAATGCCCGTGTCGGCGAGCATCCGACGGATCGGAGCCATCACCCATTCGCGCGCCCGGATGAGCGACACGGGCAGCGATCGCGCGGTTCCCGGCAGGGACTTCGGCCTGTATGGTCCGGCTTCCTTCGTCACGCCTTCGGGATACATTACTTCTCATATTAATAAAAGCGCTTGATTGCGCGCCGGATAAAAGTTAACATCGCAACAGTTAACAAATGAAGAGAGTGCCGTGCCGCATATCCATATCGACTATTCCGCCAATCTCGACGGCCTGATCGACATGGCCGCGCTCTGCGAGCACATCCGCGCGGCGGCGGTTCGGATCGACGCCTTTCCGCTGCCGGGCGTGCGGGTCCGGGCGATCCGGGTCGATCACTACGCGATTGCCGACGGCAATCCCGACCATGCCTTTGTCGACATCTCGGTCAGGCTGCGCGCCGGCCGGCCGGCGGAGGTCAAGCAGGCCGCGGCGCAGCACCTGTTCGAGGCCGCCCGTGCCTTCCTGGCGCCGGTGATGGCGGACCACTCGCTCGCGCTCTCCGTGGAGATGCGGGACATCGACCCGGACCTGTCGCCCAAGACGGGCACCATACGGGATCATCTGGGCCGGGATCATCTGGAGACGAAATCATGAGCGCATTTGAAGACAATCTCGCCAAGCTTGACGGATATCTCGCCCGCTTCCGGCAGGATGGCATTCTCAACCGCATCGCCGGCGAGGATCGTGCCGGATCGAACGGAGTGTTCCAGTCGATCTCGCCGGTCGACCGGTCGGTGATCTGCGACGTCGCGCATGGTTCGGCCGCCGATATCGATACGGCCGCAAACGCCGCGGCCGAGGCCTTCCCGGCCTGGCGCGACATGCCGGCGACCGAGCGGCGGAAGATCCTGATCCGCGTCGCCGAGGCGATCGAGGCACGCGCGGAGGAAATCGCGCTGTGCGAATGCTGGGACACCGGCCAGGCGCTGCGCTTCATGTCCAAGGCGGCGCTGCGCGGGGCGGAGAACTTCCGCTATTTCGCCGATCAGGTCGTCCAGGCGCGCGACGGCCAGCACCTGAAGTCGCCGACGCTGATGAACATCACCACGCGCGTGCCGATCGGCCCTGTCGGCGTCATCACGCCGTGGAACACGCCCTTCATGCTGAGCACCTGGAAGGTCGCGCCGGCGCTTGCGGCCGGCTGCACCGTGGTGCACAAGCCGGCCGAGGCGAGCCCGCTGACCGCCCGCCTGCTTGTCGAGATCGCCGAGGAGGCGGGCCTGCCGCCGGGCGTCCTCAACACCGTCAACGGCTTCGGCGAGGAGGTCGGCAAGGCGCTGTGCGAGCACCCGAAGATCCGCGCCATTGCCTTTGTCGGCGAAAGCCGAACGGGAAGCCTGATCACCAGGCAGGGCGCCGATACCCTGAAGCGCAACCATCTGGAGCTTGGCGGCAAGAACCCCGTGATCGTCTTCGACGACGCCGATCTCGACCGGGCGCTCGATGCGGTGATCTTCATGATCTATTCGATCAACGGCGAGCGCTGCACCTCCTCCTCCCGCCTGCTGATCCAGGACACGATCCGCGCCGAATTCGAGGCAAAGCTCATCGAGCGCGTGAACAGGATCAAGATCGGCCATCCGCTCGACCCGGCAACCGAGATCGGCCCGCTGGTGACCGAGGAGCACTTCAGGAAGGTCACCTCGTATTTCGACATCGCGAGGGAAGACGGCGCGACGATCGCCGCCGGCGGCGAGACGGTCGGCGATGAGGGCTATTTCGTCCGCCCGACCCTGTTCACCAATGCCAACAACTCCATGCGGATCGCCCGCGAGGAGATCTTCGGCCCGGTACTGACCTCGATCCCCTTTTCAAGCGAGGAAGAGGCGCTGCGGATCGCCAACGACATCCCCTACGGGCTCACCGGCTATCTGTGGACCAACGACCTGACCCGCGCGCTGCGCGTCACCGACCGGCTGGAGGCCGGGATGATCTGGGTGAACTCGGAGAATGTCCGCCACCTGCCGACCCCGTTCGGCGGCGTCAAGGCCTCCGGCATAGGCCGCGACGGCGGCGACTGGTCGTTCGAATTCTACATGGAGCAGAAGCATATCGGCTTCGCCACCGGACAGCACAAGATAACGCGCCTGGGCGTTTGAACCCGGTCGCAGCAAGGGGCCGCCCGGCATCACGGGCAACACCGGACCCTGTTGTTTGAAAGGAACCCGTTATGGGAGAGATCGTTCTCGCCGCCAAATGCACGCACGTGCCCACCATGCTGATGTCCGAGCAGGAGGGCCCGGTGAAGGGCAAGCGGCAGGCGGCCATCGACGGCCATTATGAAATCGCCCGTCGCGCCAAGGCGCTCGGCGCCGATACCGTCGTCATCTGCGACACCCACTGGGTGATCAATGCCGGCTTCCACATCAACGCCAACAGCCGCTTTAAGGGGCTGTTCACCTCCAACGAGTTCCCGCAATTCATCCGCGACATGCCCTATGACTATCAGGGCAATCCGGAGCTGGGCGACGCGATCGCCAGGACGGCCTCCGATATGGGCGTCCATACGCTGGCGCATCATCTCGATAGCCTCGAGATGGAATACGGCACGCTGGTGCCGATGCGCTTCATGAGCCGCCAACACGAGATGAAGGTCGTCTCGGTCGCCGCCTGGTGCACCGTGCACGACCATCAGGAAAGCCGCGTCGTCGGCGAGGCGATCCGTGCCGCCGTCGAGGCAAGCGGCGACAAGGTGCTGCTGGTCGCCTCGGGCAGCCTCAGCCACAAGATCTGGCCGAACAAGGACTATGCCGCAAACAACGGCACTTTCACCATCAGTTCGGAGTTCAACCGGCAGATGGACCTGCACGTGCTCGACATGTGGCAGCGCGGCGACCACGCGACCTTCCTCAAGATGCTGCCGGAATACGCCCAGTATTGCTGCGGCGAGGGCTCGATGCACGACACGGCGATGCTCTACGGCGCGCTTGGATGGGACACCTATGACGCGCCCTGCGAGGTGGTGACGCCTTACTTCCCCTCCTCCGGCACCGGCCAGACCAACGTCATCTTTCCCGTACAATAGGGACACCAGGAGGCCCGAATGCCCGTTCCAGCCCCGAATCTCTACCCGGACTTCAACACGATCCGCTTGAGCCATGTCTGCCTGAATGTCGGCGATCTCGCCGCATCGAAGGCGTTCTACACCGACATGTTCGGCCTGCAGATCAGCGCGGAGACCGACGCGCATATCTATCTGCGCGCCCTGGAGGAGCGGGGCCACCACAGCGTCATCCTGCAGAAATCGGATCAACCGGGCACGGTCGAGGTGATGGGCTTCAAGGTGTTCGACGAGGCCGACCTCGACCGCGCCGAAACCTGGTTCCGCGCCCGCGGCCGGCCGACCTCCTGGATCGAGCGCCCCTATCAGGGGCGTACGCTGCTAACCGCCGACACGATGGGCATTCCGCTGGAATTCTATGCCCGGATGGACCGGCTGCCGACGATCCATCAGCAATATGGCCGCTATCACGGCGTGCGCCCGCTCCGCATCGACCATTTCAACTGCTTCTCGCCCGATGTCGATGCAAGCGTTGCCTTCTATAACGACATGGGCTTCCGGGTGACGGAATACACCGAGGACGAGGAGACCAAGAAACTCTGGGCGGCCTGGATGCACCGCAAGGGCGGCGTCCACGACATGGCTTTCACAAACGGCACCGGCCCGCGCATGCACCATGTCGCTTTCTGGGTCGCCAATCCGCTGCACATCATCGACCTGCTCGA
The DNA here is from genome assembly GCA_028280885.1 of Tepidamorphus sp. GTDB lineage: Bacteria > Pseudomonadota > Alphaproteobacteria > Rhizobiales > Tepidamorphaceae > Microbaculum. Next base: position 10,794 of record JANQKY010000106.1, on the reverse strand, counting down.
CGTCATGTCGACCACCGGCTATGTCGGCAACATCGAGCGCGGCCCCGGCCGGCACGGCATTTCGAACGCCTTCTTCCTCTATATCCTCGACCCCGACGGCCACCGTATCGAGATCTACAGTTCCGACTACCAGACGCTCGACCCCGATCACGAGCCGCTGAAATGGGACCTGAAGGACCCCCAGCGCCAGACCCTGTGGGGGGCGCCGGCGCCGCGTTCCTGGTTCGAGCACGGAACGAAATTCGTCGGCGCCGAGGTCAGGGAATCCGGCCTTGCCGCAACGCCGATCATCGCGCCCTGACCGGCGCGCCGGACCGTCCGCTGACTGGAAATCTGCGAGGAATACGTGATGCGCTTTGCGACCTGTACCGCTGCCGGCGAGACCTTCTACGGCGCGATAACCGATGACGGCGCAGTGGCGCTGTCGCCGGATTTTCCCCAGTGGCCGACGCTGTTCGATGCGGTCGCCGCCGGCGGGCTCGGGCTTTTGAGCGAGGCCGCAGGCGGCAAGGCCGTCACCCATCGGGTGTTCGACTACGAGATGGTGCTGCCCGATGCGCGACGAATCCTCTGCGTCGGGGTGAACTTCCCCGACCGCAACGCCGAATACAAGGACGGCAGCGCGCAGCCGCAATTCATGTCGCTGTTCCCGCGCTTCGCCAGCGGCTTCACCGGCCACGAGAAGCCGCTGATCCGCCCGCCGGAGAGCCACAAGCTCGACTACGAGGGCGAGGTCGCGATCGTCATCGGCAAGGGCGGGCGCCGTATCCGCCAGGAGGACGCCTACGACCACATCGCCGCGCTGACGCTGTGCAACGAGGGCACCATCCGCGACTGGGTGCGCCATGCCAAGTTCAACGTCACCCAGGGCAAGAACTGGGACCGCTCCGGCGCGATGGGGCCGTGGCTCGTCCCCTTCACCGATGCCGCCCAGCTCGACGAGGCGCATATCCAGACCCGCGTCAACGGCGAGCTGCGCCAGGACGATTTCTTGAGCAACATGATGTTCCCGATCCGCGAGGAGATCGCCTATATCTCCACCTTCATGGCGCTTCAGCCCGGCGACATCATCGTTACCGGCACACCGTCGGGTGCCGGCGCCCGCTTCGATCCGCCGAAATTCCTCGCGCCCGGCGATATCGTCGAGGTCACCGTCGAGGGCATCGGCACCCTGCGCAACGGCATCGAGGACGAGGCATGACGCCGGACGATCACGCCCGCGCCGCAGCCGATCTGCTTGAGGCCGAACGCACCGGCCGCCAGATCGGCCTCCTGTCGCTGCGCTACCCTAAGATGGATATGGACGACGCCTATGCGATCCAGTCCGCCATCCTCGATGCAAAGCTTGGCGCGGGCCGCACGGTGCTCGGCTGGAAGATCGGCCTGACGTCACGGGCGATGCAGCAGGCGCTCGGTATCGACATTCCCGACAGCGGCATCCTGTTCGACGACATGCTGTTCGAACCCGGCGCGAGGGTGCCGCAGGGCCGCTTCATCCAGCCGCGCATCGAGGCGGAGATCGCCTTCATCATGAAGGCGCCGCTGGCAGGCGAAGAGGTCAGCCGCGACGACGTTCTGGCCGCGACGCAGAGTGTCGCCCCGGCGCTCGAGATCCTCGACACCCGCATCCTGCGCGCCGACCCCGAGACGGGCCGGACCCGGTCCGTCCTCGACACGATCAGCGACAACGCCGCCAATGCCGGCATCGTGCTGGGATCGCAGCGCCACGCGCCGGACGCCTTCGACCTGCGCTGGGTCGGCGCGATGGTCTTCCGCGATCGCACGATAGAAGAGACCGGCCTTGGCGCGGGCGTGTTGAACGATCCGGTCGAAAGCGTCGTCTGGCTCGCCCGCCGCATGGCGCAATACGGCCAGAGCATCGAAGCCGGCCAGACCATCCTGTCGGGCAGCTTCATCCGCCCGGTCGAATGCCCGCCGGGCACGGAGGTCCATGCCGATTTCGGGTCGTTCGGGTCGGTCGATATCGCGTTTGCGTGAGGTTTGGCCACACCCTCTCAATCGTCATCCCGGAATTTGCGTCAGCAAATATCCGGGATCGGGGAACCCGGGCGCATCGTGGTCGTTTCGGCCGCAAGGCCGGGGCCCCCGATCCCGGCTCGGCCTGCGGCCGTCCGGGATGACGAGGGAGAGGCCGTGGTTAAAATCCTTTCGAAAACCGCTTTCCCAAGCCCCTCAAGCCACATAAACCGGCGCCGGCGACCGGTCCATCTGGTCGATCAGCTCATGGGTCAGCTGCAACACCAGCGCCGCCTTCAACTCCGCGTGCCCCGGCTCATCCCAGAGATTGCAGGTCTCATGCGGGTCCGCGACCAGATCGTAGAGCTCGCCCCAGTCCTCGCCCAGATAGACCGTCAGCCGATGGGTCGGCGTGATCAGCGAGCGGACCAGAGGCGGCGTGGGAAAGCCGAGCCGGGCAGCACCATCATTGTATTCGCTGAACAGATGCGCGCGCGGCCCCGCCCCCCCGCCAGCAATCGCGGCGGCAAGCGACTTGCCCTGCATGCCGTTATAGGGCTTCAGTCCGGCACGATCGAGGATCGTCGCGCCGATATCGACGGTCGAGCCGAGCGCGTCGGTGACACGCGGCGTCGGGTCCTTAGGATCGGACCAGAGGAAGGCGACATTCGTCACCGATCGGAACGGCGGCGAGCCTTTCAGCAGCATGTTGAAATCGCCCAGATAGTCGCCGTGATCGGAGGTGAAGGCGATAACCGTGTCGTCATCGAGCCCGAGCTCCCGAACGCTGGCCATCACCGACCCGATGGCGTCGTCGACCATGGTGATCATGCCGGCCGTCAGCGCCATCGCCTCGCGAAGCTGACGGTCGTCTGCCATGAAGGCGGTCTGCGCCGTCAGCGGCGTGGCGCCCTCGCGCCGCAGCCGGTCGAGGAATTGCAGCGGCGGCGTCGGATTCTTGTGGGCGCGATACGGTAGCGCCACCTCGAACTGCTCCGGCCGGTACATGTCCCAATAGCGGCCCGGCGGATTGAACGGGTGGTGCGGATCGGGGAAGGAGACGAACAGGAAGAACGGGTCGTCGTCGCCTGCCCGATCGCTTAAGTAGTCGATCGCTCGGTCGCGGATGAAGGCGGTCGGATAGAGCGCTTCGGGCACCGGTGTCCGATAGACCTGCGGACAGGTATAGTCGTGCGGCAGCTCGTTGGCGTCGTCATGCAGGGCACGCCAGTCGTTCGCCTGCCGGCGGAACCAGCGCCCGTAATGCCCGCCGCAGCGGTCGCCATGCTCGTTGGCGGCGATCACGGTCTGATAGCCGTAGTAAGGCAGGTCGACCTCACCCGACGCATCATCGGCGAACCGGGTCGGGTCCTCTGTCAGATAATCCTCGCCGTCCTCCTTCCAGGCTTCCGCGATCGGGCCGGTGTCGGGGCGTGGGCCCGGGCGTTTGGTTCCCGTCATCGGCTGCAGATGGCTCTTGCCGATCGAGGCGGTGCGATAGCCGCCCGCCGCCAGCACGTCGACGAAGGTGTTCGCCGAACGCGGCAGCAGCGCGCCGTTCGAGCGCAGTCCGTGCACGGAGGGAAAGCGGCCGGTCAAAAGCGAGGCCCGGTTCGGCATGCACACCTGGCTTGCGACATGAAACTGCGTGAACCGGGTGCCCTGCCCGGCGATCGCATCGATATGCGGCGTCTGCACCACCGGATGGCCGGCACAGCCGAGCCAGTCGCCGCGATGCTGATCGGTGATGAACAGGATGAAGTTCGGCTTCTTTCCGGCCATGGTCTTGAAGCCCCCGCTCACACGCCGCGCACCTTGGGCATCATGATGTATTGCCACGGCGAGGGAACGTCGCCGGTCATCGGCACCTCGATGACGTTCGGCCCGTCATTGTCGACCGCCCGGCCCAGCGCGGCGCGCAGCGCCTCGGGCGTGTCGGCGCGCTCGGCCGTAACGCCGAAGCTCCGCGCCAGCGCGACGAAATCCGGGCTGGTCAGGTCGGACGCGATCGTCCGGTTGTCGTAGTTCTCGATCTGGAACCGGCGGACATTGCCGAAGGCGTTGTCGTTGAAGATGATCGCGTTAAGCGGGATCTTGTGCCGCACCGCGGTCGCCAGTTCGGAGATCGTGAACAGCGCGCCGCCGTCGCCGGAGATCGACACGACCGGCACGTCCCGGCGGGCATGCGCGGCGCCCAGCCCCGTTGCGATCCCCCAGCCGAGCGTGCCCTGATAGCCCGACGACAGGAAGGTGCGCGGCGCATAGGTCGGGAACAGGATGCGCGAGACATAGCCGGTCTGGGTCAATTCGTCGACGAAGATGCCGTCCCTTGGCAAGGCATCGCGGATCGCCATCAGCCAGGCCATCTGCGGAGCGAGCGCTGCGACCAGTTCGGCGCGGGTGTCCTCCTTCACGCGCGCCACCTTTGCCGCCCAGTCGGCCCGGTCAGGCTGGGGCCCGAGCGCCTCGATCAACAGCGGCAGCGCGTCGCGCAGATCGGCGTTGATCGCCGCGTCCGGGACGGAGATGCGGGTCAGTTCCTCCGCATCGATGTCGATATGGATGACCTTGAGACCGTCGTCCATGCCCCAGCCCATGCGCTGGGCCTGGAGGCGGGTGCCAAGCCCGATCACCAGGTCGCAGTCCGGCCAGAGCCGGTGGCCGGTCGGCATGTCGATGCGCAGCGCGTGCTCGCTGGACAACACGCCGTGGCCGGTGCGGAAGGCCATCACCGGCGCCGACAGCCGCTCGGCAAGCGCGCGGACATCGGCGCTGACCGACTGGGCGCCACCACCGACCGCGATCATCGGCGCGCGTGCCGCCCGGATCAGGTCGATTGCCCGGTCGAGCGCGGACTGATCGACGGACGGTGCCGCCGCCGTGACGGCCTGCGCGTCACCGGAAACCGGCTGCGACCACACATTGACCGGCACCTCGAGCCCGACCGGACGCGGCCGGCCGGACGTCACCTGCGCCCAGGCGGTGCGTACCTTGTCGGCCGCCTCGTCGCCATTGCCGATCAGGTCGCTCGATTTGGTCAGCCCGGCAAGCGCGCCGCTCTGGTCCGGGATCTCGTGCAACAGCCCGAAGCCCTTGCCGATCGCCCCGCGCGGGATCTGCCCGATCAACGACAGCAGGGGCGCATTGACCGCATAGGCCGTCGACAGCGCGGCGGCGCCATTCAGGAAGCCCGGGCCCGGAACGATGGAAAAGGCCTGCGGCCTGCCCGTCGCGAGCGCCGCCCCCAGCGCCATGTAGACGGCGCCCTGCTCGTGCCGCGCCGGGATCGGCGTCACCCGGTTCTGGACATCGTAAAGCGCATCGAAGAAGTCGTCGTTCTGGACGCCGGGAAGGCAATAGAGCTGATCGATGCCGTTGTCGACGAGCGATTGCGCGACGAGGCCTGCGACTGTTCGTGTCATTTAACTGGTTCCATTTCGAGGCAGTCCGAGATGGCTTCGACGAGCCGGGAAACCTGTTGCGCCTGCAGGCCGGCGATATTGATGCGGCCGCTTGCGGGCATGTAGACGCCATACCGCTTGCGCAACCGCGCGACCGCATCCGCGCCGATGCCGAGCAGCGAGAACATGCCCTTGTTGTCTTTGAGAAAATCGAACCGGTCGCCGAAGCCGGCCGCGCCGAACGCTTCCGCAAGAGCCGAGCGCAGCGAGACGACCCGCAGCCGCGCGCCGTCAAGCTCGGCAAGCCAGTCCGCCCGTAGAGCATCGTCCCGCAGGATGGTCGAGACAACGGCGGCGCCGTGATCAGGCGGCATCGAATGGCTGGTCCGCGCCAGGAGCTTCATCTGCCCCAGCGCATGCGTCCTGTCCCGCGCGGTTTCGCATTGCACGGTGAGGAGACCGGTGCGCTCGCGGTAAAGCCCGAACGACTTCGAGCAGGAATAGCTCATCAGCGCTTCCGGCAGCGCAGAGAAAATCGTCCGCAGGCCGGCGGCATCGGGATCGGGCCCGTCGCCGAAGCCCTGATAGGCCATGTCGACGAAGGCCACGACACCGCCAGACGTCAGCATCGCCGCGATCTGCCGCCACTGCTCAAGATCAAGATCGGCGCCGGAGGGATTGTGGCAGCAGCCATGCAGCAGGATCACGTCGCCGGCGGGAATGGCGGCGACCGCCTCCGCCATCGCCTCGAAATCCACCGCGCCGGTGGCCGCGTCATAATAGGGATAGACCTTGTGCTTCAGGCCCGCCCGCGTGATCAGCGGGATATGGTTGAGCCAGGTCGGACCGGGCACCCAGACGGTCGCCTCGGGCCGCGCCGACACGATCAGATCGAAGCCAAGCCGCAGCGCCCCGGTGCCGCCGGGCGTCTGGATGTTGGCCAGACGATCGCTACCGGCGAGCGCCGCGCCGAGCGCCAGATCGGTGATCGCCTCGGCGAATGCCACGTCGCCGAGCAGGCCGATATAGGCCTTGGTCTCGCGGGTCGCCAGCAGCCGCCCTTCCGCCTCGCGCACGGCGGCCATGATCGGCGTCGCCCCGCTGTCGTCGCGAAACACGCCGACGCCGAGATCGATCTTGCCCTCGCGCGGGTCCGCGCGAAAGTCCTGGGTCAGTTGCAGGATGCCGTCCGGCTGCGGCTCGGGAAAGACTTGAAACACGCTCGCCTCATATTCCATGATAAGTCATTCTTTTTGGCTATCAGCAATTACATGCCTTATCAAGGATTGAATTGGGCGCGGCATTGGATGGATAGTGGACGAAACGCCACGCAGCGAACGGAACCAAACGGACCATGCGGCAACGAACAGCGGATAAGGATACCGGAATCCGGGACACCCGGATCCAGGATACCGGGACAGATCTCGACGACGCGGTCGGCGATGAGGACGATCCGCTCTATCTGAGCGATATTCCAAGAAGCGCGAATATCGTTTCCATCGCCATCCAGCGCGCCTCGCGGATGCTGCGCAACGATCTCAACCGGATGCTGCTCGCCCGCGGCGACTTGAGCCTCGTCGACTTCCGGCTCCTGCGGCACCTCAACAGGTCCGAGGTCGCGACACAAAAAGAGCTGATAAAGGCAGCTCATATGGAGCAGGGGCAGATCAGCCGCTCGCTTGCCTCGCTGGAGAAACGCGGCCTCGTCACCTCCTGCGCCTATCCCAAGGATCGCCGTATCCGCCTGTTCTCGATGCTGCCGGCCGGCCGGGCCGCGTTCCAGGCCGTGCGCCCGACAATCCTCAGGCACAACACACAGCTGACCACCTTTCTAAGCGACGATGAAACGGACCTGATCCTCAAAAGCCTCAGAACCATCGTCACGAGATCGCGGCGGTCGACGGAGGATATCGAAGGCGCCGATTAGGGTCGGGACCCTGGCCGCCGGCCGGTCCGTCCTGACCCGCTCCAAATTATATGACTTATCAAAATTTGTTGACACATATAGTAATTTCACTAGGGTTCCACTGCAGACGTTGATGGACGCTTCCGCCTGGAAGCGCCGCTGGTTTCCATGGGAGGAACAAGACATGAAACGAGCAGGATCCGTTTTTGCCGGCGCGCTCGCCGCGCTGATCGCGACATCGGGAGCGGGCTATGCCGAGAGGCTGCAGGCCGAGAGCGCCGGCGCCTCGGGCCTGACCACCATCGTCCTGCAGGTGACCGCCCGGGCGCTGGACGACAGCGACACGTCGCTGCAGATCAACACCGACCAGACCCTGACGCGCTCGGCGCTGAAGCTCGCCGCCGACAAGATCGACGTCGCGATCGTGCCGCCCGGCGCCTATCTCGCGATGACCAAGGGCGTCGGCCCCTATAAGGAGAATCCCGACCAGGCCAAGCAGCTTGCGCCGAACCTGCGCTCGCTGTTCGGCTTCACCGCCGGCACGTTCCACCCGGTCGTCTTCGCCGATTCCGGCATCGAGAGCTGGGACGACGTCCGCGGCAAGCGCGTCTTCTCCGGACCGCCCGGCGGCGCCGCCGGCGCCCAGATCGAAGGCCTGCTCAGGGTCGCCGGCGGGCTGGAGCCCGGCGAGGATTACGAGTCGATCAAGATGGGCTGGGGCGCCGCCGTGCCGGCCTTCCAGGACGGCCAGTTCGACGTTCTGGTGTTCCCCACCGCGCTCGGATCGGCCTCGCTGGTCCAGCTCGCGCTGTTGCGCGACATCCGCATGCTCGGCGTCGACGAGGAGACCGCCAAGTCGCCGGCCTTTGCAGACTTCCTCGCCAATAACGGCGCCATCCCCGGCCGCGTTCCCGCCGGCCTCTATCAGGGCCAGGTCAACAACGACGCCCCGGTCGAGACCGCCGGCTACACCCTGCTCAACGCGGTCAACGCCTCGATGTCCGACGACGTCGCCTATGAGCTCACCGCCGCGTTCTGGGACAATCTCGAGGACAACAAGAAGGACGTCGCGCTGCTGGCCTATACCGACATGACGCCCTTTGCCGGCAACCCGATGCCGCTGCATCCCGGCGCCGTGAAATACTATCGCGAAAAGGGTCTGGACATCCCGGAAAACCTGATCGCCAAATAGGCATCTGTACCGTTTGACAGTTGCGAGCCGGGCCACTGGTGGCCCGGCCCTTTGTTGAAGCCAGGCCCTTTGTCAAAAGGCTTAAAGCCCGATGAGCGCGCGCACCCTGGCCGGCCTGCTCCGCGTGCGGACGGTCGTCCTCGTCCTGTCCTTCCTGATGGCGCTGATCCCGCTGGCGCACAAGTTTCCCGCCATCGGCGCACTGCCGCGCATCGGCCCGTTCAACGCCGAGCCGTTCCGCGCCTCCGTCCTCGTCTTCTGCGCCCTGATCGTCATCATCGACGCCTCGCTCGGCCGCAAGTGGGCCGATCGCGGGCGCCTGCAATGGGCGGGCTACGGCATCGATGCGCTGCTCTTTGCCGTCATCGCCTATGCGAGCTGGCGCTTCTATGTCGACGTGACCGCCATGCACACGGCGATCATGTTCTTCGAGCCCTATCAGGCCTGGACGGTGTTCTTCGTCTGCCTGGCGCTGTTGTTCCTGACCTACCGGATCTGGGGCGCGCCGCTGGCGATCGTCGGGCTGATCGCGCTCGCCTATTTCATGTGGCAGTTCCGCGACACGATCGTCGATTCGCTCACCGAGAACATGTGGATGGCACTCGACGACGGCATCCTCGGCAATATCGCCGACATCGTGCTGTCGACCGTCTTCCCCTTCATCATCCTCGGCGCCATGCTGGAGGGCACGGGCGCCGGCATGTCGCTGATCCGGGTGTCGTTCCACGCCATGCGCAGGTTTCGCGGCGGCCCGGCGCATGCCGCCGTCCTCGCCTCGGGCCTGTTCGGAACGGTGTCCGGCTCCTCGGTCGCCAATGTGGTCGGCACCGGCGTCATCACCATTCCGCTGATCAAGCAGCGCGGCTTCTCGTCGAACTTCGCCGGCGGCGTCGAGGCGACCGCCTCGACCGGCGGCCAGATCATGCCGCCGATCATGGGCGCGGCCGCCCTGGTGATGGCCGACTTCATCGGGCTTAGCTATATCTACGTCATCGTCGCCGCCATCGTCCCGGCGGTGTTCTACTATCTCGCGCTGTTCACCGCGATCGTCTTCGAGAGCCGCCGCCTCGGCATCGAGGCGAGCGAAACGGTCGCAGACGAGCTCAAGGTCAGCCGGCAGGACTACATCAACCTGGCGCTGATCGGCATCCCGATCCTGACCGTCATCGTCACCCTGATTCGCGGTGCCTCGCCCGCGGGTGCCGCCTTGTTCGCACTCGCCGTGCTGATCGTAATCAGCTTCATCAACCCGGATATCCGCCGCAATCCCTTCAAGCTCGTCATCGGCTTCGCCGAGGGCGGCCTGACCTTTGCCCGGCTGTTCATCGCGGTGTGCACCATCTCGATCGTCGTCGGCGCCCTGTCGTCGACCGGCCTGCCGACCGAGCTCGCCCTGTCGCTCAACAAGATCTCCGGCGGCAGCATCCTGATCACCCTGCTGCTGGCGGCCGGCGCCAGCATTCTCCTGGGCATGGGCATGCCCACCCTGCCCGCCTATCTGACCATCATCGTGATCATGGGATCGACCATGCGCACGCTCGGCCTGGAGCCGCTGACCGCGCATATGTTCGTGTTCTATTTCGGCGTCGCCTCCTCGATCACCCCGCCGGTGGCGCTGACGGCCTATGCGGCCGCGGCGATTTCCGGCGGCCGGCCGATCCAGACCGGCGTCGCGGCGGTGCGCATCGGGCTGATCATCTTCGCGCTGCCCTTCTTCTGGGCCTATAACCCGATGATGCTGATCGTCCCGCAGACCGGCGTCCCCTTCCAGATGGTCGAGTTCCTCTTCATCCTGGTGCGGCTGGTGGCGATGACCTATCTGCTCGCCTCGGGCACGTCGCGGTTCGACGCCCGCCCGCTGCATCCCGCCGAAAGCGCCGGGCGGGTCGTGCTGGGGCTCCTGATGATCGTCCCCTCGCCGCTCGTCTGGGGTTCCGCGCTTATCGCAATGGTCGCGCTCGCCATCCTGCAGCGACGCCGGCCGGCGATCGCCGCCTAGGCCTTCAAGGGAAACCCGTGACCCGATCCCTCCTCGAAGCGCTCGAAACGGCCCTGGGCCGCGATATCGTCTCCAAGGGCGGAGAGGACGGCGCTGTGGTCGCAATCCTCAAGCCGTCCTCGACGGCCGAGGTCGCAAGCGCGGTCAGGGCCTGCGCCGATCTCGACCTGGCCATCGTGCCGCGCGGCGGCGACAGCAATGTCTGCGCGATGACGGAACCGCCGGCGGACCGCCCCTGCGTCTTCCTCGACCTTGCCCGGATGAACCGCATCCTCGAGGTGAACCCGGCCCGCTCGACGATGACGGTCGAGGCCGGCTG
>JANQKY010000098.1 GCA_028280885.1 Tepidamorphus sp. | reverse complement strand
CAGCCGATGAAGGCGTCGACGCGAATGCCGCCCTCGCTGGTATCGCCCTTTCCGCCCCGGAAGATCATCGGCGTGAAGCCGGACTGCGGCGCGTATTTGGTGAAGTGGCCATTGTCGCCCATCACCACGACGACGGTCTCATCGGCGATGCCGAGCGTTTCCAGTTCGGCCAGGATATCGCCGATCCACCGGTCGAGCAGCTGCATCTTGTCGGCATAGAGCCCGCCATTCGGCGATTCCGGCCCGGTCCGGCCTGTCCGGGTGTTGTGAAGGGGAAGCAGCGGCCAGTATTGCAGGAAGAAAGGTTCGTCGCGGCCGGCCAGATCGCGAAGCTGCTCGATCGTCTGGTCCTGATAGACCTGGTTCATTTCGTCATACTTGGCCGTGTTCCAGCGCTCGCCGGTCTCCATGCGCACCTCGCGGATCGGCCCGCCGGCCGTGCCCTCGATGCCCGTCACCATCGCCGAGGCATCCGGACGGAACGCGTCGTCGAGCGTGTAGGCCGGATCGAAATCGGCAATGCCGACCGAGACCTGCTCGCGGATCGCATCGTCGTTGTAGATCGTCAGCTGGCCCTGCTGATGGACCGGATGGGCGGCGAAGTCGAAGCCCTGGTTCATGGCCCAGCTTTCGGCGATGTCGCCCATGTGCCACTTGCCGACATGGGCGGTATTGTAGCCGGCGTCCTTGAGCACTTCGGCGAGCGTCACCTCGTCGCCGGGAAGCCCGAAGCCGGCGATGTCGACGGTGGTGTCGCCCATGCCCATGCGGACCGGCAGGCGCCCGGTGGTGAAGGCGACGCGGGTCGGCGTGCAGGACGGCTCGGTATACATCCTGACCATCCGCATGCCTTCATCGGCGAACGCGTTGATATTCGGCGTCGAGTAGCCGCGCACCGCATTGAGCTCCGGTATGCCCATGTCGCCGAAACCCATGTCGTCGATGAGGATGTAGAGAATGTTCGGCGGGTTGCCGTCGTTTTCCTCGCGAAACGCCTTAAGCCTGGCGTCGACTGCGGCATCGTCCTCAGCCCACTGCTCGGCATGCTGCGCTTCGAGAATGTAATATTCGGAATCATGCGCGATCTCGCTCGCGCCGACCTGCGGCACCGCCAGGCCGGCGGCAACGATCACTGCGGCAGTCACTCTCATAAACATCTCCCTCAATCCAACCCGATGTCCTGCAGCGCCCTTGCCGGCGCAATGCGCTTCAGGCGTCGTCTTCCCGCAGACGAGCACGGTCGCCTGCGCGGACAGGGCGACATTGCGCCGCCTGCGAAATCCGCGTTAACATTGCCGGCAAATTACGAGACTGTCGGATGGCTCCGCATCAAATTTTCGCCACCGGGCGGCTCAGCAACGGATAAAGCCAAATATGCAGCGGCACCCTGTTTTCGAATTCAGGCTGCAAGACCCAAATGAAATGAACGGCCAGTCGGACTGGGACATCGATTTCCGCCAGATCGACCCCGGACCGATGGAAACGCGGGTGCTGCTGCGCCCGCATGCCGACATCACCGTCATCGATATCACCATGTCGAAGAGCGTCCATCAGATGGGATGCTCGCCGAAAGGCTTCGTGACCTTCGGACTGGCCGACGCCTCCGCGCTGCGGTCGTGGAACGGCCACCGGCCGGACGGGCCGACCCTGTTGTTCTTCGGCTCCGGGCGGGACTATGAAAGTGTCAACCGCCCGCATTTTTCCGGTCTGACCATAAGCCTGGCCGAAAACTATCTGACCGGCTTCTGCAATCGGACAGGCCTGCCCTTTCCCGAAGACCATCTCGATGCCTGGGCGCTGCCCGACCGCGACCTGTCCGGATCGCTTCAGCCGCTGACGCGGAGCGTGAACGCCTTCCTGCGCCATGCGAACGGATCCGGCGATACCGAGGATCTCACCTCCGGCTTTCTCCTCATGGCGAGCGCGTCGGACAGGTTCGAGGACCGCAGCACGTCGTCGATGCGCTCGCGATGCATCAGAAAGGCGGTCGACTGTATCGAAGGCCGCGCCGGCGACGACGGCCTGCGGGTCAGTGACCTGTGCGCCTACACCCGGGTGTCGTGGCGCACGCTGGACCGCGCCTTCAAGGACGCCTTCGGGATCGGACCGAAGGCCTATATCAACCGCTATCGCCTGGGCCGCGTCCGGCATGGACTGTTGAACCGGGCGGCCGGCGAGACGATCGCCGATATCGCCAATGCCTGGGGCTTCTGGCACATGGGACAGTTCGCCAAGGACTACCATGCCATGTTCGGGGAACGGCCCTCGCAAACGGAGCGCCCGCCCCGTCGCGGCCGCAACGCCTTCGCCCCCTGTCCGAAACTGTCAAGAGACTGTCCGTGATCGACATGTGCGGACGCGCCCGCGTCCACCATATTGACCTCAGATACTGCGCAAGAGGCGCCCGGATCGCCAACGATCCCGGCTCGAGGAGGTCACCATGTCCGCCAAGACTGTCATCGAACTCGATCACACCGAAAACGAACTCCGCGTCACGCTGAGCCGCATGCGGCAGGCCTATACCCGCCAGCCCGCACCGACCGACAAGGAGCGGATCGACCGGCTGAACCGCCTGCACAATGCCGTCGTCGACTACAAGGACCGCCTGATCGCGGCGGCGGATGCGGATTTCAACGGTCGTTCGGGCGCCGAGACGCTGATGCTCGAACTGATGCCGGTGCTGGAGGGCATCCGCTACAACAGGAAAAACCTGCGCAAGTGGATGAAACAGTCCAGGCGCCACACGCCGCTGATGCTGCTGGGGGCCCAAACCAAGGTCCACTACCAGCCGCTTGGGGTGGTCGGCATCGTCGTGCCCTGGAACTTTCCGATCTTCCTCGGCCTGTCGCCGCTGGTGGGCGCGTTCGCAGCCGGCAACCGGGCGATGATCAAGGCCTCGGAATTCGCTCCCAGGACCGGCGATGTCCTGAAAGAGATGCTGGCCGAGACCTTCTCGGAGGACGAAGTCGCCGTCGTCACGGGCGGCGTCGAGGTCGCGACCGAATTCACCAGACTGCCGTTCGACCACCTCGTCTTCACCGGATCGACGCAGGTCGGCCGCATCGTCATGCATGCCGCCGCCGACAACCTGACCCCCGTGACGCTCGAGCTCGGCGGCAAGTCGCCGGCGATCATTCACGACAGCTTCCCCATCGAGGAGGCCGCAAAGCGGATCGCCTTCGGCAAGGGCCTCAATGCCGGCCAGGTCTGCGTGTCGCCCGACTACATCCTGGTCCCGCGCGGCAAGGTCGACGCCTTCGCCGACGCCTTCATCAAGGCCTTCACCAAGCACTACCCGTCGCTTGCCGACAATGCCGACTACACGTCGATCATCACCGATCGTCAGCACGACCGCCTGCTCGACACCGTTCGGGACGCCGAGGAGAAAGGCGCGACGGTCATGCGGGTCAATCCGGCCGACGAGCGCTTCGATCACACGCGCAAGCTGCCGATGCATGTCATCAAGGACGTTTCCGACGACATGCGGGTGATGCGCGAGGAGATCTTCGGCCCGCTGCTGCCGCTCGTGCCCTATGACACGCTCGACGAGGCGATCGCCTATGTGAACGGGCGCGACCGTCCGCTGGCGCTCTACTACTTCGACTGGGACCGCGGCCGGGCCGAACGGATCCTGCGGGAAACCCATTCCGGCGGCGTCTGCATCAACGAAGTGATGACCCACACGATCGTCGACGACATGCCCTTCGGCGGCGTCGGGCCGTCCGGCATGGGCCACTATCACGGCAAGGAGGGATTCCTGAATTTCTCGAAGGCCAAGGGCGTGGTCCGCAAGGGCCGCCTCGATGGCAATGCGCTGATCGGCGCGCCCTGGGGCAACCGGTATTTCAACCTGTTCGTCACGTTCCAGCTGCGCCGGTTCAGGAAGATCTGACCCGCCACGGCCTCCCCTTGATCGCCTGCGGGTCGCCTCCCGACCGACGCGACACGCAGGCCGCATACCAGATCGAAAGGAGCAACCCAATGATCCCCGTCATGTGCCTCGTCCAGCAGGGACAGGTCCCGGCAGAGGCCGAGGAAGCGCTGAAATCCGAAATCGGCGCCTTCACGCAACGCCGCTTCCAGGCGGATGCCCAGATCGACTGGATCGAAGTTCCTAAAGGCAGCGGCTTCACCGCCGCCCGGCCATCGACCACGGTGATCGCGTCCCTGCAGGCGAACAGGCCGCTTGAGCAAGGCGAGCGCGTCCGGCTGCTCAAGGAGTTGGGCGCCATCTGCACGAAAGGGACCGGGCGGTCTTCCCACGAGGTCGTGATCGCCATCCGCGACGCACATTGAGGAAGGAACCCGCAAGATGCCGCTCTATCTGTGCAACGCCGTCAAGGGCATGATCACGGACGATGCCAAGGCGAAGATCGCCGCCGACATCACCGAGATCCATTGTGACCTGACCGGCGCGCCGCCGACCTTCGTGCATGTCTTCTTCTTCGAGGAAGCCCCGCAGCAGCCGCTGAACGGCAGGAGCGTCTTCCTGTTCGGCACCATTCGCAGCGGGCGGACGCGCGATCAGAAGGCCTCGCTCGCCGAGCGGATGGCGCAGTCGATTAACCGGCATGCCGGTGTCCCCGCAGACGACATCATGGTTCAGACGAGCGACGTGCCGGCAGGCTGGGTCATGGAAGGCGGGGATGTGCTTCCCGAACCCGGCGAGGAGGCGGCCTGGCTCAAGGCGCATGCGGGGGCCGGGGCGCCCGCCTGACTTCGCCCGGGGTCTTGCCGAATTTCTTCGAAAAGGCGCGCGCGAAGCTCGCGGGCTCGGCATAGCCGACACGCCACGCGACGGTCTCGACATTGAGGCCCGCCGTTTCAAGCAGTTCCTTGGCGAGCGTCATGCGCACGTCCGTGTAGAGATCGCGAAAACTCGTGCCCTCATCGGCCAACCGCCGGCGCAGCGTCCGCTCGGTCATCGCCAGCCGGTCGGCAATGTCCTCGATCCTCTGTTCCGATCCGATCGCCTCGACGACCGCGTCGCGCACCTTCTGCGACCACGGCGGCAGCGCGCCGTCCACCTGCTCCAGCAGCGCCCTGCACTGGTCGAGGCAGTATTGGCGCGTCGCCGGGTCGGATTTGGGAAGGGGTTCGTCGAACATGGCCGCCGGGATGGTGAGGGCGTTTCCCGGCCGTCCAGCGGCAACGGGAACACCGATCAGCGCCGAAAGGTCCCGTGTGTAGTCCGCATCATCGTCGGTCGTCTCGATCGCAAAGCCGTTAAAATCCGCGTCCTGAATGAGCTCCCGGATGAAGGTCATGGCAACGACGGCATGACGCTCCAGGACGAAGCGGTGCGTGATCGGCGGCAGCCCCGCCATGTCGAAGTTCAGGTAGCCCCAACCGTCCGCCTCCGACCACGTCATGTCGGCGATGACGAGGGACAGCTTGACGTAGTCGACCGAGGTTTCGAGCGCCGAGCGCAACGTCGGGCTCGTCAGCACCGCAAATCCCCAGATACCGAATGCGTTGACATGCAGTCTCCTGCCGACGGCGGCACCGAGACCGACCCTGGTCGGGGCCAGCCGCGCGAAATTCTCGATCGCGCGGATTTCCTGCTCGATCGCAAGATGCGCCGTCGGCGCGTTCAGATCCTCAGGCGCGATCCCGGTTCCCTCCAGACAGTGCGCCGGATCGACCCCGAGTTCCGCTGCCGCGTCGCATAACAGGCGCAGGCTCGTCACCGGTCGCATGCTGGTGCGCACGATCATAGTCCGCCCCCGCTCCGTCAGATCGCGTCGGCTTCATCGGCATCGGGCACGGCGGCGGCGTCGTTCGGGGCCCATTTCCGCCCCACCCGATCGCCGACGCGGCTTCCAACCCTCCGCAGCGACATCTCGAAGCGATAGAGTTCGGGCCGGTACAGGACGCGGATCATCTCGACGGGCCGGTCGCGATCGTCGACGACAATGCGCCTGACCTCGATCAGCGGCGCGCCGGCGAGGATGCCAAGGGCGGCTGCGACCTCCGCGTCGGCCACCGTCGCGGTGATGGTCTGATGGGCGGAGACGACCGGCACGCCGGCTTCTTCGAGCAACAGCAGAAGCGGCGTCTCGGACATGTCCTTGCCCTCCACCTGCCGGCCGATATCCTCGGGCACCACGGTGGTCAGATGCGACATGCGTTCGTCGCCGAGCAGGCGCACCCGAACGGCCCGCTGCACCACCGCGCCCTCCTCGATCCTCAGGGCGTCGGCGACCTCCGGCGTTGCCGGCAGGTAGCGGAAGTCGAGGACCTCGACGGAGGTGGTGCGGCCGATATGGCCGACATTCTCCAGCAGCCCTTCAAGCGAGGCGGCGATCGCATTCGGCTTGCTGCGGCGCGCGACCGTCGTTCCGCGGCCGCGCTCGCGCACCACAAGGCCCTGGTCCGCCAGGTCGTTGAGGGCCCGGCGGGCGGTGATCCGCGAGACGCCGAATTCCTGGCAGAGCGCCGCCTCGCCACTGACCGACTGCCCGGGGCGCAGCGCGCCCGATTCGATGCGGTTCTTCAGGATCACCACGATCTGCTGATAGAGCGGCACACCGGTCGAGGCGTCGAGGCGCGGCGATGCGGTACTGTCACGTCCGCCGGCCACGCCGCCGTCATCCTGCATATCGCGTCTCAACCGCATTCCGCCATCATTTCTCAATCATCGCCACACCAGACCCTGCCCCAAACCAGACCCTGCGCGGACCGCGCCGGCATTGCAATGTTGTTATAATGTTATACCATGAGGGCAAAGCCAGCATTCAAACAAGACGCGGCGGGTTGGAGCATGAGGACAGACATTTGCAGCGGCCTGGCCGCATGGACCTGACGCGCGAGCCGATCCTGATCGTCGGTGCTGGGCCGGTCGGCCTTACCCTGGCGTGGCGCCTCAGCGTCGCGGGACTGCCGGTCCGCGTCTTCGAGGCGGGGCCCGAGATCGCCGATCAACTGCGCGCCTCGACCTTCCACCCGCCGACGCTCGACCTGTTCGATGCCTCCGGGATCACCGAGACCCTGATCGGCAAGGGCCGCGTCACGCCGACATGGCAGATCCGGATGCACTCGACCGGCGAGCGGGCCGAGTTCGATCTCGCCGTGCTGGGCGACGACACCGCCCACCCCTACCGCCTGCAATGTCGCCAGGCCGAGCTGAGCCGGGCGCTGGCCGCGCGCCTGCCGGACGGCACGCTGCGGTTCAACGCAACCGTCGAGGCGGTCAGCGATGACAAAAGCGGCGTGACCCTGACGGTTGCCGGCGAGCCGGTTCGCGGCAGCCTCGTGGTGGGATGCGACGGCGCCCGCAGCGTCATCCGCGAGGCGATCGGCGCGACCTGGGATGGAACGACCTATCCCGAGAACACCATCCTGGTGACGACCCGTTTCCCGTTCCAGGATCACCTGGAGGGGCTTTCGGGCGTCAACTACATCTGGAAGCCGGGCGGCACCTATTCGCTGCTGCGGCTGCCCGACCTGTGGCGCGTTTCGCTGCACCCGGAAGCCGGCCAGTCGCCCGAGGAGGCGTTATCGGACGCCTCGATCCGCGCCCAGACCCGCGCGGTCGTCCCGGAGGCCGGCGACATCGACATCGTCGAGAAGCGCATCTACCGCGTTCACCGGCGCGTGGCCTCACACTATCGCCAGGGCCGGCTGTTCATCGCCGGCGATGCCGCCCATCTCAACAGCCCCAAGGGCGGCATGGGCATGAATGGCGGCATACACGACGCCTGGTGCCTGGCCGACCGGCTGATCGGCGTTGCCGACGGCGCCGATGCGGACAGCCTCGACAGCTACGAGCGCATCCGGCGGCCGATCGCCCGGGACGACATTCTCGCCCAGGCCGATGCCAACCGGGCCCGGATGAACACCACCGACCCCGCCGAGCGCCTCGCCCACCTGCGCAGCCTTCAGGAGATCGCAGCCGACCCGGAAAAGGCCCGGCAATTCCTGCTGCGCTCGTCGATGATCGAAGGACTGCGCCGCGCCGAGGCACTGGCATGACCGGGACATAGCTTAACAACCAAACCAACCAAGAACCGACCGCAGAGGGAGAGACTGATGAGACGACTGAAAGCACTGCTGGGCGCCATCGCCTTCGGCGCGGGACTGGCCGCCTCGGCTGCCATGGCGCAGGACCTGATCAAGGTCGGCGCCTTCGTGCCCGAAAAGAGCGTCGGCGTTTCCCGGGTGATCAAGCCCTGGATGGAAGCGGTCGCGGACGAGGCCGGCGACGACGTCCGCCTGCAGGGTTTCTGGGGCGGCACGCTCGGCAAGAGCCCGTTCAAACAGTTCGAGCTGGTGCAGAACGGCGTTGCCGACGTCACCTGGGTGCTGCCGGGCTACACGGCCGGCCAGTTCCCGGAAATGGGCCTGTTCGAGCTGCCCTTCCTGTTCGAAACCGCCGAAGAGGCCTCCGTCATCGGCTGGAAGCTGCATGAAATGGGCCTGCTGACGGGCTTCGACGGCGTCCATGTCGTCGGCTTCTTCTCGACCGAACCGAACGCGATCTTCCTGAAGAGCAAGATCTCCAGCCTCGATGATCTGAAGAACAAGAAGATCCGCTCGGTCGGCGGCATCCACGCCTCCTGGCTGGAAGCCTTCGGCGCCGCGCCGCAGACGCTGAGCTCGGCGGAAATGAACGAGGGCCTGAACCGCGGCACCATCGACGGCGCCATCCAGGGCTGGACCGGCATGCGCACCTTCAAGACGATGCCGCTGGTCGACCAGTCCTACGCCGTGCCGACCGGGACCATCCCCTTCCTGCTGTTGATGAACAAGGCCAAGTGGGACAGCCTGTCGGACAACGCCAAGGCCGCCGTGATGGAACATGGTGGCATGGCAATGGCCAGGGCCGGTGGCGATGCCTATACCGAACTCGGCAGCAGCATCCGCGATGACGTGAAGACCGAGGGCCGCATCGAGATGGTCGAGCCGAGCAAGGAGCAGCTTGCCGACTACGCCGCCCGCACCCAGGCCGTGCACGAGGCCTGGATCGCCGAAACGCCGAACGGCCAGGCTGTCTATGATGCGGCGGTGAAGCTCCTGAAAGAGATGCGGGGCGAAAGCTGATGGGGGACAATAGCTGATGGGCGGCACGGCCGCGCTTGCCGCCCGGCTCGACCGGATTACCCAGACGGTCGCGCTGATCGGCTTTTGCGGCCTGGTCGTCATGGCGCTCTTGATCTTCTATGACGGGTCCGCGCGGTATCTGGACCTGCCGCGCGTGACCGGCTTCAGCGACTATGGCGAGGTGGTCTTCCCGATCGTGATCGCCAGCTGCTTCCCGGCCGGGCTGTTGCGCCAGACCAACATCACCGTGCGCTTTCTCGGCAAGGCCGGCGGGCGGCGCGTCAACGCCGTGCTGGAAGCCTTCGCGGCCGTCCTGACGCTTGCCTTCTTCGCGGTGCTGGTCTGGCAGTTCATCGCGCTCACCGCCAATTACGGCGCCGGCGGCCGCACCACGCGGACCATCGGCATTCCGCTCGCCCCATGGTGGTGGCTGGTGACCGCGATCATGGCGCTGTGCGTGCCGGTGCAGGCCTTCGTCGCCTATGCCTGGACGCGCGCGGCGATCTTCGGCCGACCGAGCGGGCTTGGCAGCTTCGCCGACGATACGCTGGAAGGCGCTGAAGCCCGGTGACCACCGATCCGCTCGCCACCGGGCTTGCCGGCCTCGCCGCGATGTTCGTGCTGATCCTCCTGCAGGTGCCGGTGGGCATCGCCATGGGGGTGGTCGGGGTCGTCGGCACGGGGCTGATCATCGGATTTGGTCCGGCGCTGACCCTGCTTGCCACCGAGCCGTCGGCGGCGATGTCGGCGGAGGGGCTGGCGGTTATCGCGATGTTCCTGCTGATGGGCAACCTTGCCCATATCGGCGGGCTGTCCGGCGAACTCTACCGGCTCGCTTACGTCTATCTCGGCCATCGTCGCGGCGGACTGATCTTCGCCACGATCGGCGCCTGCGCCGGCTTCGGGGCGGTCTGCGGCTCATCCGTCGCGACCGCGGCGACGATGGCGCGCATCGCCCTGCCCGAAATGCTGCAGCGCGGCTATGCGAAGACGCTCGCCTCGGGCTCGATCGCCGCCGGCGGCACGCTCGGCATGATCATCCCGCCCTCGGTGGTGATGATCCTCTATGCGATCCTCACCGAGAACTCGATCATCGCGCTGTTCCTGGCCGCGATCATTCCGGGCCTTCTGGCCGTCGCCTTCTATTTCATCGCCGTCGGCATCGCCGTTCGGCTGAACCCGGACGCGGCCCCGATCGGGCGCAGGGCCAACTGGGGCGAGCGCCTGCGCGTCACGCGCCAGAGCTGGGCCATCGTCTTGCTGGCCGTCGTCGTTTCGGGCGGCATCTATTCGGGCATCTTCACCGTCAGCGAGGCCGCCTCGGTCGGCGCGTCGGTGGCGCTTCTGCTGACCGTCTTCCGCAAGCGCCTGACCCAGCGCAACTTCCTGGCAAGCCTTGGGGAAACCGCGTCGAATACCGGCCTGATCTTCATGATCATCATCGGCGCGTCGGTGTTCTCCTATTTCGCCACCCTGTCGGGCCTTCCCGGCGCCACCGTCGCCTGGATCGAGAGCCTCGGCCTGCCGCCGATCGTGGTGATCCTGCTGTTGCAGGTATTCTTCCTGATCCTCGGCTCGATCTTCGACACGATCGCCGCGATGGTGCTGACGCTGCCCTTCGTCTATCCGCTGATCATCGGGCTCGGCTACGATCCGATCTGGTGGGGCGTGATCAATATCGTCGTCATCGAACTGGGCATGATCACGCCGCCGATCGGCATCAACGTCTTCGTGCTGCACGGCATGGCGAAGGACCTGCCGCTCGGCACGATCTTCCGCGGCGTGGTGCCGTTCTTCTTCGCCGATCTCGCCCGGCTGATGCTGCTGACCTTCCTGCCGGGTCTCAGCCTGTGGCTGCCGGACGCGCTCGGCTGGCTTTGAGGGAACGCGATGGCGCAACTGAATGACTACGGCAAGGCGGGGCTGATCGGCGTGCTGACGCCCCAGGCCAACACGACGGTCGAGCCGGAACTCTGGGCGCTGATGCCGCCCGGCTGGTCGCTGTTGAACGCCCGGCTGACCTCCGACCTCGCGACGATCGAAGAGCGGCTGGTCGACTACACGACAAAGTTTGCCGAGACCGCCGAGCGTTTCGCCAACGCCCCGATCGATGCCATCGCGGTCGCCTGCACCGGCGCGTCCTATCTGATCGGCGCTGCGGCCGAGGATCGCATTGTCGCCGAAACGGAGGACCGCCTCGGCTGTCCCTGCCTGACCGCTGCGATCGCCTCCGTCGCGGCGCTCAGGGCGATGGGTGCTGAGCGGATCGGCCTCTTATCGCCCTATCCCGACAGCCTGAATGCCCGCTCGACCGCCTATTGGCAGGCCAGGGGCTTCGACGTCGTCGAAAAGCAGGGGCCGGACCTCGAAGAGGATGCTTTTCATCCGATCTACGCCATGCCCGGCGCCGGCGTGCTTCGTGCTTACGAGCGGCTCTCGCGGGCCGATGTCGATGCGATCCTGATGCTCGGCACCGGCATGGCGACGCTTGGCCCGATGCTGGCCGGCGCGGACCGGGGGCTTTGCCCGGCGGTCTCGTGCAATGTCGCGCTTGCCTGGGCCTGCTGCCGGGCGGTGGGCGCCGCGCACGCGAGCATATCGCACTGGACGACGGCGCCGCACTGGCGCGCGCGGGCGACGACGCTGTTTCCGAACCTGGCGACCTGAGCGGGAAACGGCTCGCGACAGGCGCGCGCGCAGCCGATACTCACTCGCCGGGAAAGGTCGCCCGCCAGCGCCGCATGAAGGTTTCGCGGGTGTGCTTGTCGAGCGCCACGAGCAGGGACGGCGACAGGCCGATCGGCCGCAGCACGGTGGGGCTCACGCCTTCGCCCTCCCCGCCCTCCTCCCGGTCGAGCACGGGGCTGATCAGCAGTGCGTCGCGCAGGGCCCTGCGCCCGGCGCCCGACAGCAGGAAATCGAGGAATTCGGTGGCGCCCTCGCCGTTTTCGGCGTGCCTTGGCACCATCAGCGCCCGCGACAGCACCAGCGTGTAGTCCGACGGCAGGATCATGCCGACGCGGTCGTCCTGGCGCTGGACGCTCTGCGCATAGGAGCCCAGGACGTTATAAGCGATCAGATAGCGGCCCTCCGCGACGCCCTTGATGAGGTCGGCCGAACAGCAGGTGGAGACCGCGCCGGTGCGGCCGAAGGATTCCTGCAGGGCGCCGAAGGTGGTCGCCTCGCGCGCGTCGGAAAAGGCGAACAGATAGCCGAGCCCCGACTGTTCGATATCGTAGGTCGCGACCCGCCCGGCATAGGCGCTGTCGGCGGGCCGGAGGAGATCGAGGAGATCGAACCGCGTGCGCGGAATGTCAGCGTCCGGCACCAGTTCGCGGTTATAGACGATCACCGCCGGCTCGCGGGTGATGCCCCAGAGCTCGTCGCGCCATTTCAGGGCCGCCGGCAGCCGCTCGGTCTCGCGCGAGACATAGGCGGCCGCGCAGGCCTCGTTGACCAGTTGCACCATCTGGTGAACGCCGGAACTGATGACGACATCGGCGCCGGGCCGCCTGGCGCGGCAGTCCGCGCGGGACAGGCGGTGCAGGTCGTTGGAGCCCCATTGCTCGTAGTGGACCCGAAGGTCGGGGCGGGCCTCCAGGAACAGCGCGACCACGGGCCGAAACACGGCGATGTCGGTGGTCGAGCGGATGACGAGCGTCTGATCCGCGGTTTCGGGGCCGAGTCGTTCGACGACCTCCTGCGCGATCGCGCCCGTTGCCGCGAAAAGCGCCATACCGCACAGGATCAGCGAGCGGACGCGTCTCATTCCGCGTCCCCGGCCGGTGTCGGCAGGACGGCCGGAAAGGTCAGCGCGGCCCTGAAGCCGCCCTCCGCCGCCGACAGGACCAGTTCGCCGCCGAAGGAGCCGGCGACCGAATGGGCGATCGCCAGGCCGAGCCCGGAGCTGCTCTGGCGCGACTGGGAAGGGCCGGCGAACCGCTTGCCCAGGCCCGCAAGCGTCTCCGCGTCCGGTCCGCAACCGGCATCAAGGACCCAGATGGACGCCCGGCCGGCGTCGAGCGTCGTTCCCATCCGGACGGGCGGACGGCCATGTTTCAACGCGTTGCTCAGGAGGTTCTTGACCGCCTCCTTCAGGGAGGGCTCGTCGCCGAGGATCTCGACCGGCCTGTTACCCAGATCGAGCGCGATTTCGGCCTGCGGATAGAGGACGGCATGGTCGCCTTCCTCGAAAACGTCGAGGGCGATGGCTCTCAAGTCGATGCGCTCGCGCCGGGCCGCGTCGCCTCTGTGGATCACCAGCGCCTGGCTCAGCAACTGGTCGAGCAGATGACCGAGGCTGGTCGAGCGCGCCTGCAAGCGCGAGGCGATGCGCTCGCGGCGGCCCGGATCGGTTTCCTCGGCGAACAGGTCGGCCTGCGCCCTGAGCGCCGCGACGGGCGTTCGCAACTGATGGGCGGTATCGGAGATCAGATGGCGCATGGTGCCCATCTGGCGGTCGAGCCGCGCCATGAAGCCGTTAAGCGCCTGGATCATCACCGCCGTCTCGCGGGGCACGGACGTGTCCAGCGGCGTCAGGTCATGCGGGTCGCGGGATGTAAGGCCGGCGGCGATGGCATTCAGCGGGCGGAAGACCGCGCGGACGACGACGGCGGCGAGCAAGGCCATCGCCAGGCCCGAGGCGGCAAGCACGTAGAGCGCCTTGCGGGTGATGTCATAGGCCATCTCCGTGCGGGCGCGCAGCGTCTGGCCGACGACGACCACGACGGTACCGGTGAAGGTCCGCTCGGCGAAGCGCTTGGAGACGACGGCAAACCGCGCCGGCTCGCCGAAGAAATCGCCGTCAAAGAAGCCGTTCCGGGTGCCGCGCCGGCCGGATGGCAGCGCGATCTCGTCATAGCCGGTGAGTGTCGCGCCGTCCGGGCCGATGATCCGGTAGCCGATCCGGTCGTCGGGGGCGAGCGCCAGCAGTTCGAAGGCCGAGACCGGCAGGTCCAGCACCGGCTTCCCGTCCTGCACGGTGATGGCCGAGGCGATATCGCTGGCCGCGCCGAGCAGCAGCCGGTCATAGGCGCTGCGCGCGCCTTCCCGGCCATAGGCGAAGGCGGCTGCCGCGACGATGACGCCACCGATCACCAGCAAAAGCGCGACACCGAGCGCAACCCGCGCCGTCAGCGACGAGGCCGAAGCGCCGTGCACCCGGCTAGCCATCGGCTTCCAGCTTGTAGCCGACACCCCTGATCGTCTCGATGCGGACCGCGCTGCCGGCAAGCTTCTTGCGCAGGCGGGCGATATAGAGTTCCAGCGCGTTCATGCTGACATCGGCGTCGTCGAAGCTGAAGATGCCCTCGAACAGCCGTTCCTTGCCGACCGCCCTGCCCCGGTTGCGAATGAGCAGTTCCAGAAGCGAGAACTCGCGGCGCGTCAGGCTGATCGGCGCATCGTCGCGGCGGGCAACATGGGCGGACGCATTGAAGGTGATGTCGCCGAGCGTCAGTTCCTCGGCCTTGTCGCGCTGCTCGCGCCGCACCAGCGCACGGATGCGCGCCTCCAGCTCACGCTGGTCGAAGGGCTTGATCAGATAGTCGTCGGCGCCGGAATTGAGCGTCGAGACCCGGTCGTCGACCGAAAATTCCGCCGTCAGCACCAGGACCGGCGTCCGGTTGCCCCGCGCCCGCATGTCCTTCAGGAGATCGGTGCCCAGCCCGTCCGGCAGGTTGATGTCGAGCACGATCACGTCATAGCCCTGAACGTCGAGACAGGCGTGCGCCTCGTCGACCGTGCCGGCGAGATCGCAGGCGATGCCGGACCGTTCGAGCCGGATCTTGATCGCTTCGGCCATGTCAAAAGTGTCTTCGACGAGCAGCAGGCGCACGGATCGTTTCCTCCCACCCGACTCTTGCCCGGACTGTCCCGCACACGCAAGCGGCAGGCACCGGGCAACATCGCCATGACAGGTTGCTGACAGACTTGGCCGCTACGGTAAGCGTGTAATCGCCATCCGCGCGGGATAGGCGGTGACACCGGTCGCGAAGACGGCCGGATCATCTGGAGGAAACAGCATGGCACTCAAAACACTCGGCCCCGTCGTGGCGGCCGTCTTCCTCGGCCTGTCGGCGCTCGGCGCAGGCGCGGCCGACTTCAAGCCGGAAAATCCCGAATGCATCGCGCCGGCCAATCCCGGCGGCGGCTGGGACTTCACCTGTCGTCAGGTCGGCAAGTCGCTGCAGGACCAGGGCCTTCTCGACAAGACGATGCAGGTGGTCAACCTCGCCGGCGGCGGTGGCGGCGTGGCCTTTGCCGAGGTCGTCAACAAGCGCGACGACGACAACGACCTGATCGTCGCGGCATCGGCCGCCACCGCGACGCGGCTTGCCCAGGGCGCCTATCCGGGCAACACGATGGACCAGGTCCGCTGGCTCGCCTCGATCGGCGCCGACTACGGCGTCATCGCCGTTGCCGCCGACAGCCCGATCAACACGCTTCCCGAACTGCTCGACGCGATCAAGGCTGACCCCACTTCCGTGTCGGTCGCGGGCGGCTCGGCCGTCGGTGGCTGGGATCATCTGAAAGTGCTGATCGCGGCCAATGCCTATGGCATTGATGACGTGCGCTCGATCAAATACATCGCCTTCGACGGCGGCGGCGAGGCGGTCACCCAGCTTCTGGCCGGCTCCGTCCAGGCCTTTACCGGCGACATCTCGGAAGCCAAGGGCTTCGTCGATAGCGGCGACATCAAGGTAATCGCCGTGCTGGCGCCGGAGCGGCTGCCGGGTGAGTTCGCTTCCTTCCCGACCGCCAAGGAACAGGGTGTCGACGCGATCGGCGCCAACTGGCGCGGCTTCTACGCGCCGGGCAAGATGTCCGACGAGGCCTATGCCGCCTGGGTCACCCTGATCGCCGAGCTCTATGCCAGCGATGAATGGAAACAGGTGATGGCGGCGAACGGGCTTGCCCCGCTCGATCTCCAGGGCGAAGCGTTCCAGGAATTCGTCGCGGGCTCCGTGGCGCAGATCCAGGCCATCTCCAAGGAAATCGGCATCATCAAGTAAGCCCTTCGGCTTACGCACCACCGGCCCACACATTGGGAAGACGCGGCAACCGCGCCTTCCCCACGCCGGTTCTTTCGCAAATCCTCGCATTCGGACGGGGGCGACACGCGTGCCTCCGCCTGAAGGAAGGTTCCCATGAGCGACCGCATCTTCGGCCTGGTCGGGCTGATCCTCGCCTTTGGATACGCCTGGGCCGCCCTCGTCATCGAAGAGAGCTTTCTGTCCGACGCCGTTGGCCCCAAGGCCTTTCCGCTGATCATCGCGGGTGTGCTGGCGCTGTCCTCGATCGTCATCATCATCAAGCCGGACGCAGCGCCCGAATGGCCGCCGTTCAACCGCTTCGTCGAGGTCGGCGCGGCAGTCCTGGTGATGATCCTCTATTCGATCTTCCTGCCCGAACTGGGCTTCGTCATCGCGACCGCGCTTGCCGCCACCTACCTCACCTGGCGGCTCGGCACGCGGCCGATCTCCTCGGTCGTCTCGGGCTGCCTGACGTCTTTCGGGATCTACGCGATCTTCCATCTCGTCCTTGGCCTGTCGCTGGCCAGGGGCCCGCTCGGATTTTAAGGGGGCCGGGTCATGGATATCTTCTCTTCGCTCGCAGACGGTTTCGTCATCGCGCTGACGCTGGAAAACCTGCTGCTCGCCCTGCTCGGCTGCTTTCTCGGCACAATGATGGGCGCCCTGCCCGGCCTTGGCCCGTCGAACGGCGTGGCGATCCTCATTCCGCTGGCCTTCACGCTGGGCCTGGGCGCGACGCCCTCGCTGATCCTGCTGACATCGGTCTATTACGGGGCGATGTATGGCGGGCGGATCTCGTCGATCCTGCTCAACATCCCCGGCGACGAGCCGGCGATGATGACCTGTCTCGACGGCTATCCGATGGCGAAAAACGGCCGCGCCGGCGAAGCGCTGTCGCTGTCGGGCATCGCCTCCTTCGTCGGCGCCTTCCTGGCGACCTGGGGCCTGATCTTCCTGGCGCCGCAGCTCGTCAAGATCGCGCTCCTGTTCGGCCCGGCTGAGTATTTCGCCCTGTTCACACTGGCCTTCGCCACGCTCGGCGGCGTCGCCTCGACCAATCAGGCGAAGACGGCATTCGCCGCGGCGCTCGGTATCGGGCTTGCGACCGTCGGCGTCGACACGCAGACCGGCGTGCCGCGCTTCACCTTTGGCGAGGTGCATCTTTATGACGGCATCGACTTCCTGGTGGCGATCGTCGGCCTGTTCGCGCTGTCGGAGGTGTTCCTGTTCCTCGAACGCCGCCACGGCGGCGCGGATGGCGCCAAGTCCGGCGTGTCGGTCGGCCGGCTGATGCCGAGCTTCAAGCTGATCAAATCCTGCACGCCGACGATGCTCAGGACCAGTGGCCTCGGCTTCATCGCCGGCGTGCTGCCCGGCGCCGGCGCATCGCTCGGCTCGTTCGTGTCCTACACGATGGAAAAGAAGCTGGTCGACAAGGACAAGACCTTCGGCACCGGCGACCCGCGCGGCGTCGCAGCCCCCGAGGCCGGCAACAACGCGGCGGCCGGCGGCGCGCTGGTGCCGATGCTCGCGCTCGGCGTGCCCGGCTCCGGCACAACCGCCGTGCTGCTGGCCGTGCTGCTGGCGCTCAACATCACGCCAGGGCCGCTGCTCTTCACCCAGCAGCCGGACGTCGTCTGGGGCCTGATCGCGGCGCTGTTCATCGCCAATTTCATGCTGCTTGCCATGAACATCCCGATGATCGGCCTGTTCACGCGGGTGCTGCTGATCCCGCCGCGCATCCTGATGCCGATCGTCGCGATGGTCAGCTTCGTCGGCATCTACGGCATCTCCGGCTCGTCCTTCGACCTGCTCGTCATGATCGGCTTCGGCGTGATGGGCTGGGTGTTGCGCAAGCTCGACGTGCCGCTGGTGCCGATCATCCTGGGGACGCTGCTCGGCAACGCCATGGAGAACAACCTGCGCCGGGCGATCACCATCGACAACGGCAACTGGTGGACGCTTATCGACAGCCCGCTGTCGATCGGGCTGTGGAGCCTGGCGGTGATCGGCTTCATCCTGCCGATCATCTTCGGCCGGGTGCTGAAGGCGCGGATGCGGATGAAGAAGGACGAGGAAAGCGCGATTATCGACTGATCGTCGCCTGAAGTCCCCCTAACCGGGCCGGGCCGTGCGCCACAGGTGTGCGGCCTCGGTCCGGTTCTGTACGTCAAGGCGCTTGAGGATCGCCGACATGTGCAGCTTCACCGTCCCCTCCGAAATGCCCAGCGCCTCCGAGATCGCCCGGTTGGAGGCGCCGTCGGCGACCCGGTCCATGATCTCGCGCTGCCGACGCGTCAGGCTTGCAGCCGAAATGGCGTCGGCGCCGCCCGTCGATCGGTCGCCGGCCTGGACCAGATCGCGGGCAGCGCCCAGGGCCCGCTCGAAGCGGCGGAACTGCTCCTTGACCTCGACGATACCGGCCTCGACCGACCTGTCGGGCCCGGCCTGCCCGAGGCCGGCGACCGCGCCGCGCAGATCGGCGAGACATTTCTGCACGTCATTGGCCGCGATATAGGCGAACCGCCCCTCCGACGCCTCGTCCTGGCGCGCCTGACGCAATGTCCGTTCCAGCGCCTCCTGCGCCTCGCGGCGGTCGGTGACATCGAGCGCCACGCCGTCCCAGATCACGGCGCCGTCGGCCTGGCGGCGCGGCTGGCCGAGCGACCGCACCCAGCGGTAGCCATCCGTTGGCGTCTCGACCCGCACCTCGGCGTCGAGCGGCGTCAGATCGCGGGCGGATTGCTCCAGCGCGTCGATGAAGCGCTGGCGGTCATCGGGATGGACCCAGGCATGGTCGGCCTCCTCAATCCGCATGAGCGCGGCCGGATCGAGCCCGAACGAGCCCTGTACCCCGGAACTCACGAAGAGATAACGGTATTTTCCCTCCGGCGTGCGCATGCGCTGCATGGTGTGGCCGGGAAACCGGTCGGCGAGAAGATCGGCGACATCGAGACCGGGATTGCCGTGAAGCGGGTCATCATTCATATAACTAATGATATATACTATGACCCAATACGCAAGTTTTTTATAACTTTCGCTATGAATTTCGCTGAAACCCTTCTATGGTCCCGCGCAAATCCCGGATCACGGGATACCCGGTCACAGGATGAGGGAGGACGGCTTGGACAGGATCATCATCGAGGCGCGGGTCAACGAGCTTGCGACCCGAAACGGCAATCCGCACGTGCCCTTCCTGCCCGGAGAGATCATCGCCGACGCGAAGGCCTGCCACGATGCCGGCGCGGCGATCGTCCACTATCACGGCCGCGGCGGCGACGGCGCGCCGGACCATTCGGCCGAGTTCTACCTTGAAACCAATGCCGGCATCCGCGCAGGATCCGACATCCTGATCCATCCCACACTTGGCTATGTCGCCAACGACGCCGATGCGATGGGCCGGTTCGCAGCGGTCGAGGAGATGATGAAATCGGCGGAGACGGCGCCCGATTTCGCGCCGATGGATTGCGGCTCGGTCAATGTCGACTGGTGGAACCCGGAAACCGGGCGCTACGACACCACCGACCTGATCTACAAGAATTCGACCGGCACGCTCATGCATTTCGCCGAGCGGATCGCCCATCACGGGCTCAAACCCTATCTGGTGAGCTGGAATGTAAGCTTTACCCGTCAGATCGAGCAGTTTCTCAAGTTGGGGGTTCTGACGGCACCGGCCTATATCTGCTTCTGCCTGACCGACGAGATCATCTTCGCCGGACATCCGGGAACGGTCGCCGGGCTCGATGCCCACACGCCCTTCCTGCCGCAGGACTACCGCTGCGTCTGGACGGTCGTGAACTACAAGGGCGACCTGTTCCAGCTCACCGAAAAAATCATCCGCGAAGGCGGCCACATCTCCATTGGTCTTGGCGACTACGCCTACCGGGACGGCGCCCGCAATCTCACCAACGCCGAGGTGATCGAACGGGTGGTCGCCCAGGCGCGCGCGCTTGGCCGGGAGCCGGCCAGCGTGGCCGAAACCAGGCAGATTCTGCAGATGCCGGCAGTCCGCATCGCGGCCTGAGAACGACCGGCATCGCATACCAACGGGAGGAACGACCATGACGTTGAAGACGACACTGACCGCTGCATCCGCGGCACTCATCCTGGCGACAGGCGCAGCCGGCGCCGAGACGTTCAGGATGCAGACCTTCCTCGGTGCCAACGCCTCCACCACGAAGGCATTCGAGGACATGGCCGCCAGGCTTGCCGACGAGACGGACGGCGCCATCGAGATCGAGGTGCTCCCCGGCCGGGCCATCGTCGGCGCCAGCGAGACGGTCGACGCGATCCAGAACGGCGTGCTCGACGGGCAATACACCGCACCGTCCTATTTCGCCGGCAAGGATGCGGCCATGGGCGTGTTGGGCGATACACTTGCCGCCTATCCCGACAGCGCGACACGTGACCGCTGGTTCAGCGAGGGCGGCGGGCTGGAGCTCGCCCGAGCCCTCTATGGCAAATACGACCTGCACTTCATCTGCCCCGTCTACTGGCCTCCGGAGCAGATCCCCTCCAAGGTCGCCATCAACGGTGTCAGCGACCTTGAGGGACTGAAGATGCGCGCACCGGGCGGCCTTGCCTCCGACCTTTTGAGCCGGGCCGGCGCGTCGCTCGTCACGATGGGGGTCGGCGAGAGCGTGACCGCAATGGAAACCGGCATTCTGGATGCCACCGACCTTGCCAATGTCGCGCTCAACGTGGCGCTCGGCATGCACAACCAGGCGAAGTTCTCCGTCCTCGCGCGACACTCCATGGCGGTGACCGAAATGAGCGTTTCGAAGGCCAAGTGGGACGCGCTTTCGCCGGAAGACCAGGCCAGGTTCGAAGCCGCCTGCATCGCCATGTCGGAGCAACTGAAGACCACGCTGAGCGATGAAGACGATGCGGCCGCGGCCAAGGCGAAGGACGAACTGGACGTGACCTTCATCGAATTCGGTGAAGACGACGCCAACGCCTTCCGGGCGATGACCGCCGACGTCTGGGAGGATTGGGGCGCCAAGAGCGGCGACGCCAGGGCGGTCGTCGACAGCCACAAGGCCTTCATGGCCGAAATCGGGCTGCTGCCGTAACATCCCTTTAAAGGCAAGGCGGGCCGGGACCGGCCCGCCGTCATCGATCCGACCATGTTTCTCGACCGAATCGCGCTCTGGCTGGGCCGGACCACGGCATGGTGCTTCGCCGGCATCGTGCTGATCATGGTCTATGAGGTGGTGGCGCGATACGCCTTCAACGCGCCGACCACCTGGGCGCATGAAGCCTCGATCCTGCTTGCCAGTTTCGGCTTCGTCTTCGGCGGTGCCTTCTGCATGGCGGAGGGAACGCATATGCGGATCACCGTTCTGGTCGAGCGCTTTCCCGCGCTTGAACGGCTGTCGCATGGCCTGACGCTTGCTGCCGGCATCACCTATCTCGCCGGACTGACCTACGCCGCCTTCTGGATGGCCGAGCGGGCGATCTGGCGCTTTTCGCTTTCCGGCGGCTGGGACCCGGAGCGCTCGGGCAGCACGCTCAACTCGCCGCTGCCGAGCTTCCTGAAGGCGCTTCTGTTTGTCGGCTGCGCGCTGTTCCTGCTGGTGGTCGCCAGGCGCATCCTGTCGGGGCGCCGCTGATGGATATCGCGACCGCCACGTTCGTGATCATCGCCGCGATGGGCACCCTGCTGATCCTCGGCGTGCCGCTTGCCTTCGTCTCCGGTTCGATCGCCGTCGTGCTGGCGGTGACGCAATTCGGCTGGAACGCGCTGTTCGTCGTCGGCAGCCGGACGGTCGATTTCCTCGACAGTTTCGCGCTGATCGCCGTTCCGATGTTCGTGCTGATGGCCTCGATCATGGAGAAGTCGGGCGTCGCGCGCGATCTCTATCGCGCCTTTCACGTCTGGGCAGGCGGCGTGCGCGGCGGCATCGGCGTGGTGACGACCTTCGTGGCGGTGCTGCTTGGCGCGACGACCGGCATCATCGGCGGCGAGATCGTCCTGCTCGGGCTTATCGCCCTGCCGCAGATGCTGCAGTTGAACTACGACCGGAAGCTTGCGATCGGCACGATTACCGCCGGCGGCTCGCTGGGCACGATGATCCCGCCCTCGATCATCCTGATCTTCTACGGGCTGACGGCGGAAGTCTCGATCTCGCACCTGTTCCTGGCAACGCTGGTGCCCGGACTGATGCTGGCGAGCTTCTACATCGCCTATATTCTCATCCGCTGCGGCATGAACCCGGCGCTGGGCCCGCCCCTGCCGCGCGAAGAGCGCGACCTGCCGCTGGCCGAAAAGCTGGCCCTGTTCCGCAAGGTGCTGCTGCCGGTCGCGGTTGCCGGCGGTGTACTGATATCGATCTATGCGGGCTTTGCCTCGATCACCGAAAGCGCGGCGCTCGGCGCCTTCGGCGCAGCCGTCGCGGCCTGGGTGCGCAACGAATTCAGCCTGTCGATGCTGCGCGACGTCCTGGTGCAGGCCCTGCGCACCTGCGGCATGGTGTTCTGGCTGGTCTTCGGCACGAATGCGCTGATCGGCGTCTACAACCTGATGGGCGGCATCGGCTTTGCATCCGACATGCTTGCCGGCGTCAGCCAGGAGCCGGCGGTGGTGCTGATCGTCATGATCGGCGTGTTCATCCTGCTCGGCTTCTTCATCGACTGGATCGGCATCCTGTTTCTCACCATGCCGATCTTCCTGCCCGTCCTCACGCAGTTCGGCTACGACCCGATCTGGTTCGGGATCGTGTTCAACCTGTCGATGCAGATCGCCTACCTGACGCCGCCGTTCGGCCCGGCCTGCTTCTATCTGAAGGGGGCTGCGGGCGACAGCGTCAGCCTGCAGGAGATCTTCGCCGCGCAATGGCCGTTCATCGGCCTGCAGGTCCTGGCGCTGGTCATCGTCGTCATGTGGCCGGACCTGTCGCTCTGGCTTCCCCGGCTGGTCTATGGGTGAGGCGCATGGCTGACGTGGAAACCCTCCAGACCGTGGCGAAACCGGCCGCGTCCAACGCCTTCGGGACACCGGAGAAGGTCGAGGCGCTGCGCATGATGCTCCGCATCCGGCGCTTCGAGGTCCGCGCCAAGGAATTGTTCCTGCAGGGCGTGATCAAGGGGACGGCGCATTCCAGCGTCGGCCAGGAGGCGATCGCGGCCGGCGCCTGCCGGGTGCTGGAGCCGGGCGATTTCCTCCTGACGCACCATCGCGGCCACGGCCACACGATCGCCAAGGGAGCGGATATCCGCTTCATGTTCGCCGAACTGCTCGGCAAGGCGGCGGGCTATTGCGCGGGCCTTGGCGGCTCGATGCATATCGCCGATTTCGACCGCGGCATCCTCGGTGCCAACGGCATCGTCGGCGCGGGTATGGGGCTCGGCACGGGCGCGGCGCTGGCCGAGAAGCTGAACGGGTCGGGCGCGATCGGCATCACCTTTTTCGGCGACGGCGCGGCCAACGAGGGCCTCTTCCACGAAGCGATGAACCTGGCGGCCGTCTGGTCGCTGCCGCTGATCTTCTTCTGCGAGAACAACCAGTATGGCCTGTCGACGCCGAGCGAGGCCGTGACCGCCGGTGCGTCGATCGCAGCGCGCGGGGCGGCCTACGGCGTGCCCTCCCAGCGCATCGACGGCAACGATGTCGCCGCCGTCTTCTCAGCCGTCGAGCGCGCCGCCCTGCGCGCCCGTGCGGGCGAGGGACCGAGCCTGATCGAGGCGCTGACCTATCGCTGGGACGACCATTCGATGCGCGCCAACCTGCCGGCCTACCGCTCGCAGGCCGAAGAGGACGCGTGGAAGACGGAAGACCCCATCGAACGCCTCAGGGACGAGGCGATCATCGCCGGGGGGATCGACGATAAGGCCTATGACCGGATGGTCGCGGAGACGAATGCGGAGGTCGAGGCGGCAATCGACTGGGCAAGCGAACAGGCCGAGCCGACGCTGGCGGATGCCCTGACGCTCGTCTCGCCGCCATCCCCGGCGGACGATGCGCTGGAACCCGATCCCGGCGCGCGCGCGATCCCCTACCGACAGGCGATCACGGAAGCCTTCGACCAGGAAATGGCGCGCGACGAGAACGTCATCCTGCTCGGCGAGGATATCGGTCGCATCGGCGGCATCTTCGGGCTGACGCCCGGCCTCTACGAGCGCTTCGGGCCTGAACGGGTGCGCGACACGCCGATCTCGGAGGGCGCGATCGCCACCTGCGGCGTCGGCGCCGCGATGCGCGGCAAGCGGGTCGTCGTCGAGGCGCAGCTCTGGGACTTCGTCACCCTGATGATGGACGCAATCGTCAACCAGGCCGCCAAGGCGCGGTTCATGCTGGGCGGCAGGGCGAAGGTGCCGATCGTCTTCCGCGGGCCGCAGGGCGCCGGTATCCGGCTCGCCGCGCAGCATTGCCAGTCGCTGGAAATGCTGTTTGCCAACATCCCCGGCCTCGAGATCTACGCGCCCTCGTCCGCCTATGACGCGAAGGGCCTGATGGCGACCGCGATCCGCTCGGATGCACCGGTCGTGTTCCTGGAACACAAGCTGCTCTATCTCGGCGCCGAGCAAGCCGTGCCGGAGGACAGCTTCACGATCGCGCCGGGCCGGGCGCGGATCGTGCGGGAGGGCAGCGACTGCACCGTCATCGCGACGCTTGCGATGGTCGAGCGGGCGGTGCAGGCAGCCGACCGCCTGGCCAAACGCGGTATCGAGGCGGAGGTCATCGATCCGCGCACGCTCAAACCCTTCGACCTGGAAACGCTGATCGCCAGCATCCGCAAGACCAACCGGGCCGTCGTCGTGCACGAGGCCCCCGTGTTCGGCGGCTTCGGCGGCGAGATCGCCGCCAGCCTGACGGAGGCCGCCTTCGACTGGCTCGACGCGCCGGTCACACGCATCGGCGCGCCGGAAATGCCCGTGCCCTACAACGACCGGCTGGAGCGCGACTTCATGCCGGACGCCCGCGATATCGCCCGGGCGATCGAAGCTGTCTGCTACAGGAGGTGAGCCGTGCCGACCCGCAGAGTGATCATCCCGCCGGGGATGGAGAATATTTATGACACCTACCACTACGCGCCCGGCCTGCTGATCGGCGACACGCTCTACATCTCCGGCCAGGTCGGCCGCGATGAAAACCTGAACGTCGTCGAGGGGGCGGAAGCGCAATACGCGCAGGCCTTCGAGAATGTCGGCAGGGTGCTCAACGCCGCCGGCGCGGACTTCGACGATGTCGTCGAACTGGAGACCTGGTTTGCCGACGACATGGCCGATCTTGCGAGTTTCATGGCCGTCAAGGACCGCTACTTCACAAGCCGCTATCCGACCTGGGCGGGCTTTGCCGTGAAAGGCTTCTCGATGCCGGGTATCCTGGTCGAGATCAAATGCACGGCCATTGTGGGGCTCGAGACCGCATGAGCCGTGATCTCAAAGCGCTCCTTCAGTCCGAGGATCTTGCGACCGGCACATGGTCGCAGATCGCCGCGCCGGAAATCGTCGACCTGATCGGCCTCAACGGCTTCGGTTTCACCATTATCGACTGCCAGCACGGGGTGTTCGGCATCGAGACGGCGGAAAACCTCGCTCGTGCCGCCGATGCCAACGACATCGCCTCGGCGTTACGCGTCTCGCGCAACGATCCCGTCGAGATCATGAAGGCGCTCGATGCCGGCATCCGCCACGTGGTCGTGCCCAATGTGGAGACGGGCGAAGAGGCCGCGCGCGCCGTCGCCGCGACGCGGTTCGGGCCGCACGGCCTGCGCGGCGCCTGTCCGTGCTGCCGGTCGGGCGGGCATTTCATCCGCAACTGGCAGGACTATGTCGCGCAGGAGGAAGGGCGCACCGGGGCGATCGCGCTGGTCGAGACCGTCGAAGGGGCCCGCAATATCGCCGATATCTGCGCGACGAAGGACCTGACCGCGCTGATGTGCGGGCCCTTCGACCTGTCGGTCTCGATGGGGCTCAGCGGCGACTGGCGCGCCCCGCCGGTCCGCGCGGCGGTGGAGGATATGGTCGCCTGCGCGGTCCGTCATGATCTGCCCGTGATCATGCCGATCTTCTCACCCGATCTCGCCGAATGCCGGGACCTGGCCACGCAGTGGCAAGCGCGCGGCGTCAGCACGTTCGTGCTCGGCTCGGACAAGATCCTGGTCGCGCAAGCCTTCGCGGACTGGACGACGGCGCTTCGGGAACGGTAGCCGCCGCTCAGCGCTCGGCGTCCACCCATTCGGGCAGCCCGTCGATCAGCTTCATCAGAAGCCGCCGGAAGTCGCGCTGCTCGCCGGCGTCGAGCGCGGCCAGCATGCGCGACTGGCGCGTTTCGAAAACCGGGACGATTTCCGCGATCAGGCGGCGCCCGTTGTCGGTCATGATCAGGGACTTCGCCCGGCCGTCCTTCGGGCTCGGCGCGCGTTCGATCAACTGCCGATTCAACAGGGACAGGACGGCGCGGCTGATCGAATTCTTGGGCAGGCCGGTCACGTCGCAGACTTCCTGCGCCACCAGCCCCGCCCGCTGCGACAGGCAGTAGAGAATGACGAATTCCGGCCGCGAGATGCCGAACCTGGCCTCGAGGATCCGATACGCCTTGCCGACGAAAAAGTTCGCAAGGAAGTTCAGCCGCCACACATCCGACAGCTCGGTGTCGTTCAGCATTTTGAGGGCGAGATCGCCGAACCGCTCGGCCAGGTCGTCGTCCGGGCGGCGCGGGGCGGGCGTATCGGCAAGGCTCTGATCTGTCATGGAAACAGGCGATAGCACAAAAAAGGTACCATTTGGAACTTTACATTTGGTTCCATATGGTACCATATTGGCGCTCCGGCACCGCCTGGTGCCTCAGGGAGGACAAGATGAAACAACTGACCTACTGGTTCGGCGCGCTGGCGATCGCAACGGCCGCCCCGGCCGCGAACGCCGAAGAGCTGAGCATGATTGGCGGGTTCCCGGAGGGGTTCGTGTTCACCGCCGAAATCGCCAAGCCCTTCATGGACATCCTGGCCGAGGAGAGCGGTGGCGACCTGTCGATCGGCTTCACCGGGCCCGATGCCGTTCCGACCTTCGAGCAGTTCGAGCCGGTGCAGGCGGGCGTGTTCGACCTGCTCTTCACCCATCCCGCCTATCATGCCGGCACGACCCCGGTCGGGCTTGCGATCGACGCGATCGGCGCTGATCCGGACACCCGGCGCTCCGGCGGCATCATCGATTTCATCGACCGGCACTATCAGGACCGCGGCATGAAGCTGATCGCCGCGCCGGCGACCGGTTCGAAGGGGTTCCGGTATTTCCTCAAGGACCCGATTGCCGGCGAACCCGGCCTTAACGGCCGCAAGATCCGCGGCACGGTGAGCTATCACCCGATGATCGAGGCGCTTGGCGGCACCGGCGTGGTCATTCCCGGTGGCGAGGTCTATTCGGCGCTGCAGACGGGCGTCGTCGACGGCGCGGCCTGGGGCCTGACCGGCGCCAGGGACTTCAAGTGGTACGAGGTCGCCGACTACATGGCCGATCCGGTGTTCGGCCAGGTCGGGGTGATGATCTTCATGAATCTCGATCGCTGGAACGCGCTTTCGGACGACCAGAAGGCCGCCGTCGAACGCGCCGCGATCCGCCTTGAAACGGAGACCATTACCCGGTTCGACGACCTTGCCGCCGCCGAGAAGGCCGCGCTTCTCGATCTCGGCATGAAGATGACCGCCTTCCCGGAAGCCGAGGGCGCGCAATTCGAGACGCTCTGGTCGGATGGTGTCTGGTCGGTCGCCGCCAAATCGGCACCGGACGAGACCGAGGCCCTGCGCGCGCTCGCCCGCAAGGCCGGCCTGTCCGACTGACCGGGATGGCTACACTTGCCCGACTGCACGATGCCAGTTCGCGCGGCCTGTTCGTGATGGCCGGGCTGGCCTTGTGCCTGGCCTGCGGTCTCTATCTCTATGAGGTGGGCGCGCGGTATTTCTTCAACGCGCCCACCACCTGGACGAACGAGGCGGTGCAATACTGCCTCGCCCTTTTGATCTTCCTGGCCCTGCCCGACGTCTCGCGCCGGCTTGCCCATATCGCGATCGACGTCATTCCCGACAGCCTGCCGCCGCGTCTTGCCGCGCCGCTCGGGCGGTTCAACACCCTGCTCGCCTGCGCGGCCTGTGCGCTGACCGCCTGGATCGTGGCGATGGAAGCGGCAAAGCAGTTCGAACGCGGCGTCCTCACCAATGCCGCCCATCCCATTCCGCGCTGGACGATCACCGCCGTGCTGGCGCTCGGCCTTGGCAGCGCGGCCCTGCACTTCCTGCGCCATGGATGCCGCCGGTCATGAGCTGGTTCGTCCTCCTGGCGCTTGCCATCGCGCTGCTCTTGACCCTGCTGTTTCTCGGCGTGCGGGTCTTTATCGGCTTCCTCATTCTCAATCTGGTCGGCGTCATCTGGCTGATCGGGCCGCGCGGCTTCGGGCTGTTCGCCAATTCGCTCTACGAGACGGCGACGTCGCCGTCGCTGATGACGGTGGCGCTGTTCGTGCTGATGGGCGAGATCCTGTTCCGGTCGGGCACGGTCGACGTGTTGTTCGACAGCGTCGACCGGCTGATCGGCAAGCTGCGCGGCCGGCTCTATGCGGTCGTCATCGGCCTGTCGACCGTGTTCGGCGCGCTGTCGGGATCAGCCGTCGCCGTCGCGGCGATGCTCGGACGCTCCGTGCTGCCGCTGATGCAGCGGCGCGGCTACGACACCCGCCTGTCGGCGAGCACGATCCTGGCCGGCGCCAGCCTGGCGCCGATCATTCCGCCGAGCCTCGTCGCGATCATCGTCGGTTCGCTCGCCGATGTCTCGATCGCCGGCCTGCTGGTCGCCGGCCTCGTGCCCGGCGTGCTGCTTGCCGCCCTGACGCTCGGCTACGTCTATCTGCGCATCGCCGGCATGGCGCGCGCGGATGTGCCGCCTGAGCGAACGGGAAGCGCCGGGCGCGCGCTGTTGCGCATGGCGCCGTTCCTGGTGGTCGTCTTCGCGGTCATGGGACTGATCATCCTGGGGATCGCGACCCCGTCTGAATCGGCTGCGACCGGCGTCCTGGGCGCGCTCGTCGTGGCGGCCTTGTTCGGCCGCCTCACACCGGCGATGCTGCGCGCGGCCGTCGCGTCCGCGGCGACGACCGCCACCGTCATCCTGATCATCGTCGCGTCGGCCAAGCTGTTCAGCCAGCTCCTGTCCTTTTCCGGCGCGACCCGCGGCCTGGTCAGCACCGTCAACCTGCTCGATCTCGGGCCGGACCTGACCTTCCTGATCATGATGCTGATCCCGTTCTTCCTGTGCATGTTCATCGACTGGCTCGCCTTCATGCTGCTGGCGATCCCGATCTACCAGCCGATCGTCAAGGCGATGGAATTCGATCCGATCTGGTTCTGGGCGCTGTTCATGATCAACCTGACCGTCGGCTCGATGACTCCGCCCTTCGGCTACACCCTGTTCGCGCTGAAGGGCGCCAATCCGGACCTGTCGACACGGGACGTGTTTATGTCCGCCTGGCCGGTCGTCGGGATCTTCCTTGTCGGCATGGTCTGCCTGTGGGCGATGCCGGGGCTGGTCACGATGCTGCCGGGCCTGCTGCAATGAGCTGGAGGGAACACGATACTGCGGTATCGCACTTCATCGCGTCGTCCGACGAGGCGGGGCTCAAGCTGCATATCCGGGTCAGGGGCGAGGGATCGGGCGGCCCGCCCGTGCTGTTCGTGCATGGCGCGACCTTTGCGAGCCGCCTCTACGACATCCCGCATCCCGGCGCGAGCTGGCTCGGCGCGGCGGCGGATGCGGGCTTCACCGCCTATGCGCTCGACATTCGCGGCTATGGCCGGTCGCACTCCGCGCAATTCGACGCCACGACAGGTCCCTACGCCCGGGCCGATAGCGCGATCCACGACATCGACGACGCGGTGCGGTGGATCTGCGCGCGCCATGGCACCGGCGCCGTTGGGCTGGTCGGCGGATCCTGGGGGTCGATCACCACGGCGCTCTATACGACGACGATCGGCCGGGAGCGGGTCGCCCGGCTGGCGCTCTTCGCGCCGATCTATGGCGAACCGAACGCGGGCTGGCTGTCGCAGCTCAGGGACCCGGCGGATGCCGACGCGCCGCGATCCGATTTCGGCGCCTGGCGGTGGATCGACGCGCGCGAGACACGCGCGCGCTGGGACGCCGAAATCCCCGACGGCCGCGCCGCGGAATGGCGGGACGAGGCCGTCTTGACCGCGCTCGTCCAGTCCTCGGTCGCCGACGACCCCCGCTCCGTTACGCGGGATCCCCCGGCCTTCCGGACGCCCAACGGGACGCTTCTGGATCTCTGGGAGGCCTTCAACGGGCGCCCGCTCTACGACCCGGCCGCCCTCACCTGCCCGCTGCTGCTGATCCGGGGCAGCGAGGACCGGACAT
The DNA here is from genome assembly GCA_028280885.1 of Tepidamorphus sp. Taxonomy (GTDB): domain Bacteria; phylum Pseudomonadota; class Alphaproteobacteria; order Rhizobiales; family Tepidamorphaceae; genus Microbaculum. Next base: position 11,617 of record JANQKY010000098.1, on the reverse strand, counting down.
CGACGCGCAGCGACGCGCTCGCGCTGTTCGAGAAGGCCGGCGCCAGGACCCGAAGCGTCCTGGAGATTGCCAACGCGACGCATTTCGCAAGCGCCGAGCGGTCGGCCGCGACCGTCTTCGCCATGGTCAACGCGTTCCTGGCCGGCGACGATCCGTGGCGGTCCTGACCAAGGGCGCTTCGGGGACCAGCGGAGCTTGCCGGCGTCCCATTCGCTGCTTGAAGCGCTGCCGGACGGTCTGTAAACCGGGATTTCCCGGAAGGATACCGACGCTGCTGCCGCGCCGGGTCCGCCGCCTATGTCGAAGGGCCGATGCAGACCGAACCGCGCGGCCATTGGCGCATGCTGGCGATCGCTGGCGTCGCCGTGGTTCTGTCCATGACCACCTGGTTCTCGGCGACGGCCGTGGCGCCCGGCCTGTCGCGCGACTGGGGGTTGAGCCTCGAGCAGGCCGGCTGGCTGACCAGCGCGGTGCAGCTCGGTTTCGTCGTCGGTGCACTGTCCTCCAGCCTGCTTGCGCTGTCGGATACCATTCCGCTTACCCGGCTGATGGCGGCTGCCGCGCTCGTTGCAGCGCTCGCCAATGCCGCGCTGTTGCTTGAGCCGGGTTTTACCGCAAGCCTTGCCGCGCGCTTCCTCACCGGTGCGGCCCTTGCCAGCGTCTATCCGCCGGCGATGAAGTTCATCGCCACCTGGTTCCGGCGCGGACGCGGGATCGCCATGGGCGCGATGGTCGGGGCGCTGACCTTCGGCTCGGCGCTGCCGCATCTCATTCGCGCCATCGGCCAGTCGCTGCCATGGCAGGGCGTCGTCCTCAGCACCTCGCTCCTGTGCCTCCTGTCGGCGCTGCTCTTCCAGGTCCTGCTCAGGGAAGGGCCCTACCCCTTCGCGCGGGCGAAGGTCGATCCGCGCCAGATCGGTCTGATCCTGCGCAACCGCCCGGTGATGCTCGCCAATTTGGGCTATTTCGGCCACATGTGGGAGCTCTACGCGATGTGGGGCTGGTTCCTCGCCTATGCCTCGGCGGCGGTGTCGCAGGGCGGCATCAGCCTCAACGCCTCGGTGCTCGCTTTCGCCGTCGTCGCGATGGGGGCGCCCGGCTGCCTTCTCGGCGGCGTCCTCTCCGACCGCATCGGCCGATGCCATACCACGGCGCTGATGATGGCGATATCCGGGGCCTGCGCCTTGTCGATCGGTCTGTTTTTCGACGGCCCCGTCGGCCTGTTCGCGGTGATCGCACTGGTGTGGGGCCTGACGGTCGTCGCCGATTCCGCCCAGTTTTCCGCTGCCGTGAGCGAATTGTCGGACCAGGACTATGTCGGATCGTCGCTGGCCTTCCAGATGGGCATCGGCTTTGCGATCACGATTGCGACGATCTGGCTGACCCCGGTCGTCGCGGACTGGCTCGGCAGCTGGCGCTGGAGTTTCCTGATCCTCGCACCGGGACCGATCGTCGGGATCGTCGCCATGCTGCTTTTGCGCGCCGATCCGGCGTCGGTGAAGATCGCCGGCGGCCTCCGGTAAGGGCGACGGGCGACGCGGTCAGTGGGGCGGTGCTTCGGCCAGGGTAATGAAGAATGTCGTGCCCTTGCCCGTTTCGGTTTCGAAGTGGACCGTTCCGCCATGGGCCTCGACGATGCCCTTCACCAGCGCCATTCCCAATCCCGTCCCGGTCGCCTTGCCATGGGTGACGAACGGGTCGAACAGGGTGTCCCGGATTGCTTCGGGAATGCCTGGACCGTCATCGGCCAGTTCGAAAACGACCGTTCCCTGCCGGGCGCTGGCCTTCAACTCGAAACGACCGGCGGCCTGCATGGCGTCCGCCGCATTGCCGGCGATGTTGAGGAAGGCCCGGACCATCCGGGCGCTGTCGATTTCAATGGCCCGATCCGCCAGGTTGGTGATCCGGAAGTCGATCGATTTGCGCCGGAAGACCGGTGCCAGATGGCGTTCGACCTCGACCAGGAAATCCGAAACCGGCAGCCGTGACAGATCGAGCGAGAATTCGCCGCGCACATACTCGAGGATCTCGTTCGTCATCCCCGCGATACGATCGGCCTCGGCGGCGATCGTTCCGGCGAATTCGCTCGCTTGGGGAAGGGAGTCGACTTCCTCGTCGGCGATCATCTCGGCGTAGCCCTTGATGACGCCGATCGCGTTCTTGAAATCATGCACGATGCCGGTCGCCACCTGGCCGATGGCGGCGAGCTTCTCCTTGCGCACGATCTCGGACTGGATCTGTGTAAGCTTGATCTGCGTCGCCACCCTGGCAAGCAGCTCCGGACCGGCGACGGGCTTGGGAAGATAGTCGTTGCCGCCGCTTTCAAAGCCGGCGACCACGTCTTCGGTCTGTGCTTTCGCCGACAGAAAGATCACCGGCACCTGCGGCGCTTCGCTACCGGCGCGGATCCGACGACAGACCTCGTAGCCGTTGAGCCTCGGCATCATGATATCGAGCAGGATCAGATCCGGGCGCCGGTCGGCAATGAGGGCAAGCGCGCGCTCACCATCCTCCGCCTCGATGATGCGGTAGGGTTGTGTGCCGAGAAAGTTCGCGATGACATGCCGGTTGACCTCGTCGTCGTCGACGACCAGGACCGAGGCGCGATCGGTCCGTCCGGCCTGGTCGGCAAGGGGATGGGCGGATCCGTTACCGGTCGCCGCCGGCAGCCCGGTCTCATCGACGCGGACGGCCCGGCCCCGTAGCGCGGCCTCCCGCGTCGCCAGCACCGGAAGGGTTGCCCGCTCGCTGTCCGGCGCCGCCTTCGCCAGGGTGAAGATAAAGCGGCTGCCCGCGCCCGGCACGGATTCGGCGCGGATCGTACCGCCATGCAGTTCGACCAGGTTCTTGGTGATCGACAGGCCCAGCCCGGTTCCGCCAAAGGCGCGCTCGATGGAGGAATCGACCTGTTCGAACGATTCGAAAATCTGATCGAGCTTGTCTTCGGGAATGCCGATCCCCGTATCGGAAACCCGGATCTCGACATCACCGCCCCGCAACACCGCGTCCACCACCACGCTGCCCTGCCGGGTGAACTTGATCGCATTGCCGATCAGGTTCTGCAGGATCTGCTGCAGGCGGTTTTCATCGGCATCGACCGGGGGCAGATCGGGCGGCACGGCATTGGACAGCCGAACATCCTTGCCGCCGACCAGCGGCCGCGACAATTGCAGAACCAGTTCGACGATCGCGTGCAGATCGACGGCGTGGCGCGACAGGGTGATTTCCCGTTCGCGAAGCTTCTGGGAGTCCAGAATGTCATTGACCAGCGTCGACAACCGGCGACCGCTGAGCGCGACCATCTCCAGGGACTGATCGACGCTGTCGGAAACCGGTCCCTTGGCGCCGGCGCGCAGGGATTCCGTCAACCCGATGATGCCGTTCAGCGGCGTGCGCAACTCATGCGAGGTATTGGCCAGGAACTGGTCCTTCAGTTCATCGAGCCGCTGCAGGCGGCTGTTGTTGCGCGTCAGTTCCTGCGACAGGGTCTCGACGTCCCGGAAAGACCGCGAGAAGCGCCGCGCCAGCAAGATGGCCTGAATGAAAACGAAGAACAAGAATCCGTACTGCGTCAGCTCGCCAATGGAAGATATCTGATAGATACTGGATATCGACAACACTGAAGAAACCACCAAAGGCACCCAGCCAAAAAGGAACAGGTAGGCCTGATCGCGCTTTCTGAGAACCGCCAATATCACGACATAGGAAATATATACTGATGCCAGTAGCGTTAACATCAGTATTGCGTAGACGATATATATGTATAGTCCGATGGTCAGGATGACGATCTCGCAAAGGAGACCACTACCGACCAATGCCCACAAGACGGTCCTGGAGAAATCCTTCGGAAAGAGGCTGGCGACGAAAAGCGGAAACACCTGAACAACGGCGACCGTCAACAACCCCCTGCCCAGCAGGACGAGAGTGAAATAGTCCTCGCCGGCGACGACATACAGAACATCGAACCAGAACGTGAAGGTCCGGAAGGCCGTCAACAGGCAGAACAGGCCGAACCACAGGGTGGAGCGGTCCTGCGGCCGGAAGGCGAACAGCATCAGATGGTAGAGCCCGATGATAACCAGCGCGCCGCCGATGAACCACGCAAGGCCCGCCATCCTCACATGGGACGCCTCGAAGACTGCCGCGGATCCAAGGTCGATCGGGTAGGACGAGCCGCCGCCCTGATAGAAATCGAAATTCGACAGGTGAATCACGATTTCGAGGCGGTCGAGCCCGTCGGGGATCGGAAGGATCTGGCTGCCGCCCTGGCCGCGCGCGGTTTCCGGCGTCGTTCCGACCCGGCCGCGCCCGCCGAGCGGCGCCCCGTTCAGCCAGACCTCGTAGGCGGAGATGACGAGGCCGAACCGCAGCGCGAGGCCCTTCGACGGCGCCGGCAGATCGACCGCCAGCGCCAGCGTGCCATAGCCGTACCGTCCCATCGGTCCCGCCGCCGTCCCGGCGCCGTTCCAGAAGCCCGGAATGGCGATGACCGCGTCCGGGACCGGAGGGTCGGTCGCCTGGAACCGGTCCGGGGCGATCAGACGGTTGGCGAAGAAGTCCCACCTGGACAGCGAAACCGGCCCGTCCGTCGCAAACCGCCAGTTCGACGCGCGCAGATCCAGCACGCCGCCATCGACGACCGGATTCGGCGCTGCCTCGCCCCGGGCCGGCTCGGCCGACAGGGGCAGGCCCCAGAAAAACGCCCCGATGACGAGCAGGAGCACCCAATAAAAATGAAGCGTTTTCATAAACTTATCAAAACAAATAAATACGGTGCGATCGGACCACACCCTAAACCGCACAGAGTGTACGAGCATTACGGCCCGCCGGTCCATCGATATAGGGTTTCGGGTATCGGCGCGGCGGTTTCAGCGCGGGATGTCGAAGCCCGCCCATCCGGACCACTGCTGCCCGGTTCAGCGGAGACGGGGCTCTTTGATGTCAGCCTGGCCAGCCCCCCGGAGGTCATCCCCGCGGAGGCGGGGATCCAGTAACCTCATGCGTTTGCTCAGCTTTTTCGGCCGCGCTCCGGATGCCAGCACACGGAGTACTGGATCATCCGCCTTCGCGGATGATGACGTCCGAGAGGGTGGGATGTCACGTGCCTCTCAGCCGCCGATTGCTTGAAAAGCTCTATAATGCAACCGGTTACGTGAAGTCGTCGGACTTGAACCGGACAGTCGTGCATCCGGACCAGCGGCCCTCACGTCCGCCGCCTGTCCTGCTCGATGCGGACCGTGCCCCAGCCCCGTTTCCTGATGCGATTGCCCGGATGGACCTGGTCGGGACCCCAGATCGCCTGATAGGTGTCGATCGCCCGGCCGGCGGACTGGAGCCGGATCGCCACCACGGCCAGGGCGGCCCACCACATCAGGATCGTCAGCCACATCCAGCCGGGCGCGTTTGCCCGCCACATCCCGCTTGCGATCGCAACGGTGGCGATAGCAAGCGCAAGATAGCCGCCGGCCTTGTGAACGGTCTCGAACACCAGCCGGCGCGGGGTCATGTCATAGTGATCACCCCGAATCGAATCGCCCGGGGTCGAATCGCCCGGGGTCGATCCGTCCGGACGCGGCTCGGTCGGTCCGCCCTTGCTGCCGCGCAACAGGCCCGAGGCGACCTGCAGGACCGCAAGCGCCAGCACCGAATAGCCGGCGAAGCGGTGGAACAGCGCCGTGCCGGTATTCTGGTCCGAGACCAGGATGAGGCCAAGGCCGAAGCCCGACAGCGCCACGGCGGCGGATTGCGCCATCCAGTGCGTCCGCCACCAGACATGATTGTTCACTTCGCGCGGCCAGTCCTGCCACGGCAACACCTTGAAGAACCGGGCGATCAGGATCGCAAGCGGCGCCAGCACCGCCCAGGCAAGCACCATGCTGCGGGCATGCCAGGACAGCGCCATGCCGACATCATGGGCGCGCTGCGAATCGACCGGGAAGACCAGCCAATCCCAGATCATCCCGCCACCTCCCCCTTCGACAGGCCGAAGACGCTACGCGCCGGGGATGGCACCGGCACCCGGCCAGACATCACACGGCTGTCTGTGATCACCACGAGCATTGCGGGCCACCCTCGTTGATCAGGGGCCGGAGCGGAAAAGCGCGATCCCCCGTATTGGGGGCTACGGGGGATCGCGAACCGGGACTAGGGTCATGACCCTCATTCGCCCAGGTGAAACAGCCGGCGGTCTCCATGATCCTGCAAGCGCGCTCGGCATCCCGATCGCACGAGATCCGGACGCCGGATCTCCGGCCCGTCTCTGCAATCGGGCAGCTCCGGGCTTGGCACCAATCGCGCCCCGATCCGGAAGACCCCGTGGCATCGTTCTTGTGGATCGACGCAGGCACCGACACGGGCGCCGACCTGTTTGTTATCGGTAACAATATCACATACGTTGCCGGCAACAAATGGAAATTCGCGCCCAGGTCGGCATACTTCGGGGCGGCATCCTGACCTAAGGGTCAGGTGCTGTTGCGGAGCGCGATCTCGACGGGAACGTGGATATGCTCGGGCGCATCCGGCGGCTCGGACGGGCGGGCGAGGAGCCGCTTGAGCAATTGTCCCGTCTGCCGGCCGACGCCGATCGGATCGACGACCACCGTGGTTATGTCGGGCCTGGCAAAGCGCGACACCTCGAAATTGCCGAAGCCGGCGATGGCGATGTCGCCTGGAACGCGGATGCCGCGCGCAAGCAGCCTGCTCTGGACGCCGAAGGCTGCGAGGTCGGACACGCAGAACACGCAGTCGATATCGGGAAACACGCGCAGCAACCGGTCGGCTGCCGCAGCACCGTTGTCGATCGTGATCGGCGGCGTGCCGTATTCCACGCACCGATGGGCGGACAGGCCGGCCGCCGCCATCGCCGCGCGGTAGCCGTTGCGCCGGGCAGCGCCGCGGGTCAGATGGTCCCGCCCCTCGCCCAGAAAGGCGATGCGCTCGTAGCCGCGTTCGATCAGCCGCGACGTCATCAGACGGGCCGCCTCGAAATTCGAGAAGCCGACCGTGTGCTCGATCGGCGCGTCGGGGACCTCCCAGATCTCGATAACCGGCACCGCGGCATCGCGCATCAGACGCCTGGTGCGTTCGGTATGGCCGTCATAGGACAGCACGATCGCCTCGGGACGGCGCCCGAGCAGCGTTTCGACGATCACCTCCTCGCGCTCGGCCGAATAGGCGGTATGGCCGAGCAGGATCTGCAGGCCGAGATCCTCCAGTTCCTCGGTCAGTGCCTGCACGGTGAGCGCGAAATGCAGGTTGTTGAGCGAGGGAACGAGCGTCGCGACGAAGCCGGATTTCCGTCTCGTCAAGCTGCCGGCCATCTGGTCGGGGACGTAGTTCATCTCGCGGACGATCCTCAGGATGTGCGCGCGCGTCTGCGGCGAGACGGGGCTGTCCTTCTTCAGCGCGCGCGACACGGTCATGCGCGATACGCCGGCCGCCTCCGCGACGTCGCGCATCGTCACCGGCCTGTGTTTCGCGTCGTCTTTTCCCACCTGTCCGCGCCTTGCATGCCCGCATCGCCAAGCGGGCGTCTTAGCACCGCGCGCGCGGTGCCAGCAATGCGCGGGGCGAGGCGCTAGGGCGCCTGCGCCACCAGCAAGCCGTGCCCCGCGCCGTCAGACCCGGCCGGGTCGGACAGGGCGACGATCCGCACGCGCTCGCGCGGCGGCGGGCAGTGCTCGTCGAGAAAGGCGATCACGGTCACCTCCGTATCGAGGCGGATCAGGCCGATCCGCACCAGCGGCCGGGACTGGAATGCGGGATCATAGGGCCGCCTCACGACCGTCGTGGCGATCAGCGTGCCGAGGCCGTCCTGCGCTCGCCAGTCGAGGTCGGTCGACAGGCAGGACGCGCAGAGTTCGCGGGCTGGATACTGAACCCGCCCGCAGGCCGTACAGACCTGCATCTCCAGGCGGCCGGCGGCCAAGCGCGCGGACAAGGCCTGCCCGGCCGGACTGCCCGGCTGCGGCGGCGTCATCGCTACGGGTTCGATCGGCCCCGATACCGGTTTGGAGTACACTCCGGACATCACGCCTCCGCCAGGATGGCGGCGCCGGAGCACAGGCCGCGATCGTAGTTGATCATGCCGAAGCCGCTGACGAGCCCGGCCCGCGGCGCCTTGACGCTGGCCCCGCTGGTCCGGCCGGTCAGCTGCCGGATCGCCTCGACCAGGCCGAGAAAGCCGCCGGCAGCGCCCGCCTGGCCGACCGAAAGCTGGCCGCCGGAGGTGTTCAGGGGGAAGGAGCCGGTGGTCCTCAGATCATGGTCGGCGATGAACGCGCTTGCCTCGCCCTTGCCGCAGAAGCCGAGATCCTCGATCTGCAGCATCACGATGACCGGATAATCGTCATAGGCCTGCAGGAAGTCGATATCGCCGCGGCCGATGCCGGCCTGATCGAACAGCGCGTCGCCATCGCGCGCCCAGCCGCCGCGGATCTGGACGGGATCGCCTGGAAACGGATTGTGCTGCTCGCTCGCCGCCAGCAGGCGGGCGAAGGGGAAGCCTTTGTCGACTGCTATCTCCTCGCGCATGACGAAGAAGCCCTCGGCGCCCGCGCACGGCATGACGCAGTCATAGAGGCGCACCGGATCGGCGATCATCGGAGCGGCCAGATAGGCCTCCATGGTCAGCGGCGTGCGGAACAGGGCGCCCGGATTGGCCGCCGCATTGTCGCGCTGGGCGATGCAGATCGCGCCGAAATCCTCAGCCGCCGCGCCATAGGTCCGCATGTAGTGATCGGTCAGGAAGGCGAAGCTGGCATTCGGTCCGCCGGAGCCGTAAGGGTAGACCGCGTCCTGCGAGAACAGGCTGAAGGACGCCGTGTTGCGGCGAAATGAGTCGGCGTGATTGGTGTCGGCCGCCAGGCAGGCGACGATATCGGCATCGCCCGCCTGCACCGCCCGGGCGGCCCGGCGCAGCGCGACGATCGCGCTTGCCCCGCCGAACGGGATGTCGTCGAGCCAGGTGAGCGACAGGCCAAGCTGGTCGGCGACGCCGACGGCATTGTCGGGGGCGAGCGAGAAGCTTGAGACGCACAGGCCGTCGATCCTGTCCTTGCCAAGCCCGGACTCCTCGAGCATGGCCTTCAGCACCTGGCCGAAGAACCGGTGGGCGCCGAAATCCGAATAGCGCTGATAGGCCACGGACTGCGGGACGCAGAGCACGACCCCGTCATAGCCCCGGCGCCTTGATGTGGCGGCCCTGCCGGTCATCGCACCCGCCTTGCCTGCTTGTCGTCGCGCAGGTCGACGCAGCCGGGATGCGACGCCGGGTCTTCGGCAAGCGGGCCGAGATCGGCCTTGCGGATCTTCTGCGTCGAGGTGGTCGGCAGGGCATCGAGAAAGGCGATGTAGCCGGGCAGCTTGTAATAGGCGAGCCGGTCGGTGCAATGATCGAGGATGCGGCGGGCAAGCGCTTCGTCGGGCCCGACCGGGCCGTCTCCGACTGGAACGATCGCGGCCAGCACCTCCTCGCCGCGCATCGGATCGGCGACCGCGACGACGGCGACCTGACTTACTTCGGCATGGGCGGCGATCGCCGCCTCGACCTCGATCGCGGCGATGTTCTCGCCGGAGCGCCGGATGATGTTCTTCTTGCGGTCGACGAAAAAGAGATTGCCGTCGCCGTCGCGGCGCATGATGTCGCCGGTGTTGAGCCAGCCGCCGGCCCAGACCGCCTCGGTCGCCGCGTCGTCCTTCAGGTAGCCGGAAAAGAAGCGGCGCCTCGGATCGGGACCGGCAGCCCGCAGCACGAGCTCTCCGGGTTCGCCATCGGCCACAGCCGCGCCGTCGTCATCGATCAGCCGGGCCTCCATCGCCGGCCCGGGGCGGTCGGGCCGGCCCAGACAGCGCCTGCCGACATGACGCGGCTCCTCGGCGGCGCACAGGATGCCGGCGCCGCCGGTCTCCGTCATCGCCCAGCCTTCCAGCAGCGGCACGCCGAAGCGGGCCTCGAAGGCGGCGTGATGGTCGGGGTGCACACCACCGCCCATGCCGAAGCGCAGGCCATGGGCGGTATCGTCGGCACCCGGCGGGATCGCCAGCAGGATCGCCGGCATGACGCCGAGATAGTGAAAGCAGGTCGCGCGCGTCTCCACCGCCATTTGCCACCAGGAGCGCGGATGGAACCTATCGACGATGATCTGCGCGCCGCCGGTGCCGAGCATGCCGAGGAAGGAATTGCCCATGGCGTTGACGTGAAAGGCCGGCAGCGGCGTCATCAGCCGTTCCCGCCCGGTTTCAAGCGAGATGCGGCCGCGCTGGGCGGCATACCAGTCGCACCAGCCGAGAAAGTAGGCATTCGACAGGAGACAGCCCTTCGGTCGGCCGGTGGTGCCGGAGGTGTAGATCAGGGCGCATTCGGTATCGGCATCCGGCGCCTCGAACACCGCCGCCTTGTGGCGTGGCGCCGGCAGGAGGGTCTCGTCATCCACGATCACGGGAACGCCGACGCCGCTGGCCGGCCCCCTCGCCTGCTCGCGGCGCTCGGGCAGATGGACGAGCAGGTCCGCCTCGCTGTGCTCCAGGAGGTAGGAGAGCTCGTCAGGCGTATAGTCGGGATTGACCGGCACGACACTGGCGCCGAGCGCATTGAGCGCCAACCAGTGCCGGAAATGCTGCGGCCGGTTTTCCAACAGCAGCGCCACCCGGTGGCCGGGCCCATAGCCGGCCTTGGCATAGCGCGCCGCAAGGGCATCGACTTGCGCCAGCATGTCGCGATAGGTCCAGGTGGACCGGTCGGCCGACCAGAGCGCGCGCACCGCGTCGGGAAGCACCAGAAGATCGCTGTCGGCGAACCGGCCGGCCTGATGGCGCAGCAGTCCGTAGACGCTGTCCGGCGGGTCGTCGCGTTGACTTTCGCGGTTCATTGTTTCTTGTTCGGACGCTATGGACATCCTGTCGGGCCCATATCGGAGGGGTTTAAGTCGGAATGGTCGATACCAGCAAGCGCGGCGCAGCGGACCGGAGCGAGAGCCAGGAGCCGATGGACCATGAGGCGAAGCTCTCCGAGTTCGAATATGCGATCTGGCACCTCGGCGCGGCCTTCGCGCGCTGGCGGCGGGACTGCCTGGGATCGGTCGCCGATGTGCCGTTGTCCAACACGGAAGCCTCCGTGCTGCATGTCATCCACATGAACGGCACGCCGAAGGGCGTGATGGAGATCGCCCGGCTGCTGCATCGCGACGACCTTGCCAACATCCAGTACGGGCTGAAGAAGCTCGGGCAGCTTGGCCTGATCGAGAAACGCGGCAATTCGCGCAAGAACATGACCTATGCCGTGTCGGAAGACGGCGACCGCATCGTCAATGCCTATCTCGAGCAGCGCCGCGCCATCCTGCTGCGCCTGTTCGAGCGGGCGGCGCCCTCCCCGGACGACCTCACCGACATGATCCTGCAGATGCATGTGATGATCGGGCTCTACGACCAGGCCGGCGGCATGATCATGAATCGGCAGCCCTAGAGCATCGGGCGATAAATCAGCTGCATTCTGACGGAGTGGATTTGCGTCAGGGCCAAGCTTAGTCGCGAAGGGCGTATCCGTCGATACGGCCGAGCGGCTAGGCGCCGGCATTGGCGCAAATCCGCCCGGCGCAGACAAGCCCTTCGGGACGGGCGG
>JANQKY010000073.1 GCA_028280885.1 Tepidamorphus sp. | reverse complement strand
GTCTCCCTGAATGGCATCGGCAAAACCTCCCTTTGCCGACAAGAAACCTGTCAACCATCTATCCGGTCCAGTCTGTTTACTATCTATCCGGTTCGGACCTCGGGCCACCCTCTCCCGCCAAGGGGGAGAGGGAGTGCCACCGCTGTGCCGCACGGCTGTAGCGCCTCGCAAACAGAAAGGCGGATCAAATTTCCCTGGTGCCGTGCAGCTGTCGCCCCCTCTCCCCTTGCGGGAGAGGGTCGGGGTGAGGGGAAATCGCCTTGACCGGTTCGATGCCGGTCAAACCGATACAGGCGCGGGATGGCACGAAGGGAACAGAGCAAACCGGGGCGGCCGGGCGCCACGCAATGCCTCTCTCGAACATGAGCGCCTGCCCCGAAAGACGTGCCGCAAACCGCCGCAACCACCTTCTATTCGACACCGCGCTCGATTGATTTCGAGCCGTCCTCGCGGATGGTGATCTCGACCACCTGTTCCGGCTCGGCATCCTCGACCTGCGGCTCCAGCTCAGCCTCGGGCGCCGGTTCGGCGCGCCAGGCGACCGTGCCGCTTTCGCGCGCGCGGATTTCCGCCGACGGGCCGGGCGGCGCCTTGGCTTCGAGCTTCTCGGCCTGGCGCATCAGCCGCTCGATCTCGAACAGCAGGTTCTCCGATTCCTTCGACAGGATCAGCGATTCCGCCAGCGCCGGGCCGCCCTCGGCCGCCGCGGCCTGCGCATCGGCGATCAGAACCGGCTGGTCGGGCACGCCGCCGACGCCCGGGATCGGCTTGATCTCGATGCCGTTATGGGCATAGCTCATCAACTTCTTCCAGGTCATCGCCGGCAGGCTGCCGCCGGTCATCCGCCGGGTCGAGCGGAAATCGTCATTGCCGACCCAGATGGTGGCGACATAGTTGCCGGTATAGGCGCAATACCAGCCGTCGCGATAGGCGTTGGTGGTGCCGGTCTTGCCGGCAATCGGCGCGGTGTCGAACAGCGAGCGCCGGCCGGTGCCGCGATTGGCGGCCTCATAGAGCATGCGGTTCAGGTTGGAGGCGGCCTCCGGCGGGATCGCCTGCCGGCGCGGCGGTGCGTCGCGGCTGTGCCGGTAGATGACGTTGCCCTCGCTGTCGCGCAGGTCGACAATGGCGAACGGCGTCATCTGGCGCCCGCCCGAGGCAAGCGTGCCGTAGCCCGCAAGCTGGTCGAGCACCGTCACCTCAGAAGCGCCCAGCGGCAGCGACTTGGAGATCTTCAGCGGCGTCCTGACGCCCATTGCCACCGCCGTATCGACCACCTTCTGGCGGCCGATCGAATGGGCAAGCCGCACGGCCACCGTGTTGACCGAATATTGCAGCGCCGTCGTCAGCGAGATGTTGCCGCGATAGCGCCGCGTGTAGTTCTGCGGCGACCAGCCGCCGATGGTGATCGGCGCGTCGGGCACGATCGATTGCGGCGTATAGCCGTTGGTCAGCGCGGTGGCGTAGACATAGGGCTTGAAGGAGGAGCCGGGCTGGCGCAGCGCCGAGGTCGCCCGGTTGAACTGGCTCTCGCCATAGTCGCGGCCGCCGACCATGGCGCGCACCGCGCCGTCGAGATCGGCCATCGCCATCGCGGCTTGCGTCGCGCCATATTGCTTGCCGTATTGGCGCAGGTTCGATTCGACCGCGTCCTCGGCGACCCGCTGCAGCGTCATGTCGACGGTGGTCTTGGCGGTCAGCACGAAGGAGCGGCCGCCGGCGAGCCGCTTGACCTCGTCGAAGGCCCAGTCGAGGAAATAGTCGGGCGCGGCATAGTCCGACCGGTCGACCGGCGTTGCCGGGTTGCGGCGGGCGGCGAAAATCTGGCCCTCGGTCATGAAGCCCGCCTCGACCAGGTTCTGCAGCACCGTGTTGGCGCGGCCGCGGGCAGCCGGTAAGTCGATATGCGGGGCGTAGCGGCCCGGCGCCTTGAACAGGCCGGCCAGCATCGCGGCCTCGGCGAGATTGATGTCGCGCACCGACTTGCCGAAATAGAACTGCGAGGCCGCGTCGACCCCGAAGGTGCCGCCGCCCATATAGGCGCGGTCGAGATAGAGCTTGAGGATCTCGTTCTTGGTCAGATGGGTCTCAAGCCACATCGCCAGGAAGGCTTCCTTGATCTTGCGCTCGATGGTCCGCTCGTTCGACAGGAACAGGTTCTTGGCAAGCTGCTGGGAGAGCGACGAGCCGCCCTGCACCACCGTGTTGGCGCGCATGTTCTCGACCATGGCGCGGAAGGTGCCCATCACGTCGATGCCGAAATGCTCGTAGAAGCGCCGGTCCTCGGTGGCGAGCGTCGCCTTGATCATGTGATCGGGGATTTCCTCCAGCGGCACCGAATCGTTGTGCAGGATGCCGCGCTTGCCGATCTCGTTGCCGTAGCGGTCGAGGAAGGTGACCGAATACTGCGCCTGGGTGAGCCAGTCGTCGGAGGTCTCGTCGAAGGCGGGAATGGCGAGCGCCAGCATCAGCACCGCACCGCCCATGCCCATGGTCAGGCCGTCGGAGGTGACCTCGACGATGCCGCGCCGCCAGCCCTTGATGTTGAAGCGTTCGAGCCGGGCCGAATAGGCCTCGTAGGCGCGCCCGATGCCCGAGAGGATCGAATAGAAGAAGGCGTCGATGGCCGAATCCGCCTCCAGCATCCGCCGCCGGAAGCGCGTCCACACTCCGCTCTTCTTCTGACCTTCAAAGGGGTCGCGCACGCTTCACTCTACTCCGAACTTGCGGCACATATCGGCTCGACGCGGCTCGGGGCCGGTTGCCGAGCCGACTATCCTATATCACGATCACACTTTGCCATACGTCACTTAATGTCCCGGTTTGTCGCGGAAACGCAAGTTACGTGTGATTAAGGTCACGGTGGTTTGAAAGGTTTTCCGGCCATGATTAACGGGTGCCCGTTTCGGTGCTAGAGTTCGCGATACCGGCCCGCAGACCGCTGGCAGACCTGTCCCATCGCTCGCCATGCCCCCCTTCTGGAAAACCAAATCCCTCAGCCAGATGACCCGCGCCGAGTGGGAATCGCTGTGCGACGGCTGCGCGCGGTGTTGCCTGATGAAGCTCGAGGACGAGGACACGGCCGAGATCTGGTACACCGACATCGCCTGTGCCCTGCTCGACAGGCAAACCTGCCGCTGCACGGATTACGACAACCGCACCGCCCGCGTGCCCGATTGCGTGGCGCTGACGCCGGAAACGCTTCCAGCGCTCGCCTGGCTGCCGCCGACCTGCGCCTACCGGCTGGTCGCCGAGGGCGAGGATCTCTACTGGTGGCATCCGCTGGTGTCGGGCGATCCGGAAACGGTGCACGCAGCCGGCATCTCGGTGCGCGGGCGCACCGTGCGCGAGCAGGACATCGCGGAGGCGGACCTTGAGGATCACATCGCGATGTGGCCGCTCGAGGCGCCGTGAGAGGCGAGAACAGGGATCGTGGCGCCCGTGTCGGTGCCGGCTTCACCGATGAAGGGACCTCGAAACGCCCGGGCTCCCCGATCCCGGATATTCGCTATCGCGAATTCCGGGATGACGAGGGAGAGGTATGTTTATGCTTCGACGCTTCCATCCCCTCTGACGTCATCCCCGGACGTGTTCCACTACTGTCCGGTTTAATTCCGGCGACGTCGATTAACCGTTTGTCTGGTATAGCATTTTCGGCGAACCACGGCGGCGGGATACGCACTCGCTAAACCACCAACTCGGACGTCATCAACTCCGTTTGCCTCAACGAAAGCGGTGTCTGGTATCGCCCGCCATTCCCCTCAGTGTCATTGCCGGGCTTGTTCCGGGCATGACAGCCGAGGAGGTGGCCGGGCTGAAAATCAAAGCCCGGTATCGCTGAACCGGACAGCAGTGGACTTGTCCTGGCAATGACACTAGGGGGACAAGCCCGGCAATCACAACGCGGTGGGGACACCAGTGGGACAAACCCGGTAATGACACAGAGAGTGCGGACAACAGGGCGCCAACCCCTCCCTCGTCATCCCGGACAGCCGGAGGCTGAGCCGGGATCGGGGAACCCGGGCGCCTCGTGGTTGTTTATGTCTTGAGGCCCGGCGCCCCGAGCCCGGTGCGACCTCAGATCCCACGCTCGCCCCTCGCCCGCCCTCCCCTGCGCCCGACCAGCGACACCAGCGCGGCAAGCGCGGCGAAGGCGGCCAGCAGGAGCACGGTCTGGCTCGCGGCCATCGCGATCTTGTCCGGCGCCACGCCGACGGTGCGGCCGGCCTCGCCCGACAGGAGCGTCACCCGCCACGACAGGACGGAGGCGGTGAGCGCGACGCCGAAGCTCGTGCCGAGCGTGCGGCTGACATTGACGAGGCTGCCCGCCTCGCCGGTGAGATGGGCAGGCGCGGCGGCCATGATCGCGGAATTGTTCGGCGCGGTGAACAGGCCCTGCCCGAGCCCGATCAGGGCAAGCGCGGCCATCACCACCGGCAGGCTCGCCGCCTCGCCGTCCATTGCGACATGCAGCACGACAAGCGCCAGCGTGGCGACCACCATGCCCGTAACCTTGAGCGCCCGCGCGCCGATCCGGTCGTAGAGGGCGCCGCTCACCGGCGCGATCAGGCTGAGCGCGACCGGCACGAGGATCAGCCGCAGGCCGGCCTCGAAAGCGCTGTCGCCATAGGCGCGGATCAGCACGAAGGGCATCAGGAAGAACACGCCGAACAGCATGGCAAAGCTCAGCATGGCGCCGACATTGCCGCTCGCAAAGCCCGGCCGGCGCAGCAGGTCGATATCGATCAGCGGCTCGGCAAGGCGCATCTGGGTGCGGAAGAAGACGGCCAGCAGCACAAGCGCTGCGGCGGCGCTCGCCAGGATCCAGGGCGACAGCAGGCCCCAGGCATGCGCCTGGTTGACCGCGACCAGCAGGGCGGCGAGCGCCGGCACCAGGAGCAGCGCGCCGGTCCGGTCGAACCGGCCGCCGGGCCGGGCGATCTTGGTGGCGGGAATGACGAACCAGCCGAACAGGCCGGCGAGTGCCGCGATCGGCACGAAGATGAAGAACACCCAGCGCCAGTCGAAACTGTCGACGAGGAAGCCGCCGATCGCGGGACCAAGGCTCAGGCCCGCGGCCTGCGCGGCGGCCAGGATGCCGATCGCCCGGCCGCGCTGCTCGGGCCCCGCGGCGGCGATCAGGATGGCGACCGAATTCGCCGACATCATCGCAGCCGAGATGCCCTGCACCACGCGGCCGGCGATCAGGATCTCCAGGTTCGGCGCGAAGCCGCTGACCAGCGAGCCCGCGACGAACAGGACGGCGCCCGCGACATAGATCAGCTTGCGCCCGACCAGGTCGGCGAGCCGGCCGAAGATCGGCAGGAAGCCCGCCATCGCCAGGAGATAGGCAATCGGCACCCAGCTTACCGTGCTCAGGCGGACGTCGAAGACCTTTTCCAGACGCGGCAGCATCAATTGCGCGATGCTGGCGTCGAGCTGGCCCATGAAGGCGCCGATGCACACGCAGCCGACGACGATCCAGCGGTAGTTTTCGCGGCGCGCGATCGCTTCGGCCGGCGGCGGCTCGCGGCCATGCAGGATCGCCTCGCGCAAGGTGTCCCGGATCCGCATCTACGCTGCCCGGTTTGCGCTGGCCCTATCGCTTGTAGACCGGTCCATCGATCTCCTGCCAGCCGCCCTTGGTGACGGGAACGCCGCCGCCGCCGCAGGTCGGGTCGTTGACGGCGGCCTGCAGCCAGTCGACCTCCGCGGCCAGCCGGTCGAGCGCGATTGCGGCCTCCAGCTCGGCATCGCCCGTCGGGATCTCGATCTCGGTGCGCTGGATCGCGTAGTCATAGGATTCGATGCGCCAGCGCAGGGCGGCGACGGCCCAATCGGCGACCCGGCGGTTCTCCCAGACCCGGGCCTCGGCGTCGTCAAACTCGTGCGACGTCAGGCCGGCAGTCCGGTTCAGCGCGCCGAGGCGCTGCAGATCGGCCTGGCAGACCTCTTGCCAGACCACATAATAGGGCTGGATCAGCGGAATGTCGGCGGTTATGTCGTCGAGGATCGCATTCCAGCGGCCATAGTTCGACTGGAAGTCGTCCTTGCGCATCAGCCGGTAGTAGAGCGTCGGGTCGGGCCGATAGAGCGAATCGGGCCAGATCCGGGTACGCACCCATTCCACCTCGTTGCGGGCGCGAAAGGCGTCGCGGTGGATCGGCATGATGAAGCGATAGGAGCGCGCGCGCAGCTCCTTCTCGTCATCGGTCAGCATGAAATCCGACACCGGCTCGCCGCGCTGGCGGGCCATGCGGTCGCCGATCTCCGGCAGCAGGGTGTCGTTGACGTAGTTGTTGACGGGCCGGCCGAAATCGCCCTGCTCGGCGGCGCAACCGGCCAGGAAGACGACGAGCATCAGCAGTCCGGCCACGCGCCTGCCGTAAGCCGGCAGATCCCGCGCCAAATGGAACCGCGCGCCCATCAAGGCCTCCCGCAATCGCCCGACAAGGGCCGGTCAGGCCTCCTCGGCCGGGCCGGACTCGCCGGATCCCGGTTTGGCGGATCCCGGTTTGGCGGATCCGATCCGGACCCGCCGATGGGCCAGATCAAGCCCGT
This sequence comes from Tepidamorphus sp., assembly GCA_028280885.1. Taxonomy (GTDB): domain Bacteria; phylum Pseudomonadota; class Alphaproteobacteria; order Rhizobiales; family Tepidamorphaceae; genus Microbaculum. The sequence continues at coordinate 83,025 of JANQKY010000073.1, read as the reverse complement.
TCCGCTCAACCCGCACGCCCGGAAAGATGATGACCTTGCCCGTCTCGCCGCCCGTCTCACCGTCGGCCCGAACCCGGCCGCCCCCGGTGTCGCGCCGGCTGCCGCGCCGGGCCCGGCGGATTTCCGTATGGAATTGCAGCACCGCTGCCATCGCTGATCTCCCCAATCGGAGCGATCGGCCCGACGCCCCGCCCGGACCGGTGATGGTGATGCCAAACCACCCTCAGACGTACCGGACCCCCATTTGGCGCCGCTTCGCCGAACGGGCGTATTAACGGTTCGGTAGGGTTAACAGTTCGCTAACGGCTGGCGACTAATCTGTCGGCGACGAAACGGACCGTGTCCTCAAGCCGGTGCCCGCGCGCGGGAGCCGGCCGGGGCGCGCAGCCCATTGCAAGCAACGGACCCGCCATGCCGGACGTGTTCCAGTCCCGCTTTCACAGCGCCCTCACCGACCTCATTTCCGAGCGCGGCATCGAGACCGATGCCGTTCGCGAAACCGCCGTCACCACCCTGACCGAGCTTGCGGTGGAAAGCGCCCGTTTAGCTGACCAACGCCGGGACGGCCAGCAGCAGGACGGGCAGCGGCTTCCCGATCATTTCGAAGAACTGATGACCGCCCATCTGCCGAGAGTCGGCCTCAGGCTCAGGGCCGACGTGGCGCGGCGCCTGTCGTCGTGCGGCCATCTGCCGGAGCGGGTCGCCGCCCTTCTCGCCGACGACGTGCCCGTCGTCGCGGTTCCCATGCTGCGCCACAGCGAGGCGATCGGCCTTGTCGATCTCATCAGGATCGCCGAGGAGGAGGAAGCGGAGAAGACGCGGGCGATCGCCGAGCGCAGGGTTCTGGATCCGCGTCTCGTCGCAACGCTCGTCGCCCGCCGCGATCCGGTGATCGCCGATTCGCTGTTGCGCAACCACGCGGACTGGCTCGACGAGCCGCTGTGCGAACAGCTCGCCGGCGTTGCGGGCCTTGGCTGCTCGTCCGCCCACCGGCTGATCGATCGGGCGAGCCTGTCGGATGCCGCCCTGGCGCGGCTGTTCTGGATCGTCGATGCCGATGCGCGGATCCGGATCCTCGACCGGATGGACCTGCGGCACCCGGCCAGATCGGATGCCGAGACACCGGATGCGGGAGGAGCGCCGGACGGGGCGCCCGAGGGGGCGCCTGACGGATTGGGAGACGCCCTGTTCGGGCTTGCCGCGCGCGGCGAGCGGGCCGCGCTGGCGCACCGGATCGCCGAGCACACCGACCTGCCGCCGGCGCTGGGCGAGCGGATCGTCGCCGACCGCACCGGCGAAGCGCTTGCCGTGGCGCTCAACGCCGCGGGAATCGGGGCGAAGACGGCGACCGGAATCCTGCTCCTGACCGTGCCGGAGGCGGGGCGCTCCTATCCGACCCTGCGCCGGCTCGCCGGCCTGACGGAGACGCAGACCCCGGCAATGGCCCGCTTCATCGTCGACCTGTGGCGCGCGGGCGAGGCAAAGACACGTCCGGCGGCACGCCACGAGCCCGCCGTTACCCGCCCTGGCGATACGCGGCGGCCGGAAACGGCCGGATCGCGACGCGTGGAAAGCCTGCGCGACCGCATCACGCGCCGGACGGGGTCGATAGAAGGCTAACCCTCCACCGTCTCCAGCAGGTGACGGCCGCCACGGTCTTCCACCTCGACGACCCAGAGGTCGGAATCGAAGCGAAACTGTCGGGCCAGATAGTCCTCGGCGTCCTGTTCGGGTACCGGCTCGGGCCCGGTCGCCCTGACCCAGCGGCGGTCCGGCGGACCGTCCTCATCGAACACCGCCTGCGGGGCGGGCGCATAGATGTCGGCTGAGCCGTCGAGCCGGGCGACCTTGACGAAGATCGCGCCCGCCTCCTCGGCGCCGCGCCGCACGACGGCGACGGGAATGCCCTCGCCCGACAGGCGCCGCACATAGGCAGACACCCAGATAGCCGATTTAAGCCGCACGCACTTCGCCTCTTGTTTTCCGCCGAACCGGCCTCCTCGTATAGCAGCAGAGGCGCGGGAGACGCTATCGGACCTGGGGCCGGTATCGCTTTGACCGGCATCGAGCCGGCCAAGGCGATTACCCTGCGCTCGACTAGGGTCTCGCGCGTTCGGCACTCGAAACGCGATGCGTTTCGTCCGCTTGCGCGGACCGTGCCTCACCCCCCACCCCGACCCTCCCCCACAAGGGGGAGGGGGCGATAGCCGCGCGGCATGTGGGTAATTTGATCCGCTTTCTTCTTGGAGAGGTTTTAAGGCCACATGGCACGGCGGTAACACTCCCTCCCCCCTTGTGGGGGAGGGTCGGGGTGGGGGGCCGCCCGCAGGGCGGCTTCGAGAGCGCCGGAGGCGATCTCGAACCTCCCGCCATCCCCCTTAACAAACCCGGATCAGGTAAACGGAACCCCGCTGACGGCGGTCAGTTCCTGCAGGAGCGCCGGCGTGATGCGGCCGGTCATGTCGAGGCCACGGTCGATCTCGAAATCCTCGATCGCCCGCTTGGTCGCCGGCCCGATGAAGCCGTCGATGGAGCCCGGCGCATAGCCGAGATCGGCGAGGATCTCCTGGACGGCGACGATCTGCGGGTCCGGATCGGGCGCGGGCGTCGCTGAACCATCGCTCGCCGGCGGGTTGCCGGAACCGGCGGCGGGAAGCGGCGCGGGCTCAAGGGTTGCCGTCGTCACCGGGTCACTGTCGGCGCGCGACAACAGGTCCCCGACAGGATCGTCGACAGGATCGCCGGCGGGATCACCAGCATTGGCGGGCGTCTCGGCGGGACGCAGTGCCCCCGTCTGCAGTGCCCCCGTCTGCAGTGCCACCGTCTGCACCGGCGCGGTATCGGCATAGTCGCGCAACGGGTTTCGCCGCGGCTGCGGCGGCGCCATCAATGTCGACAGGCGCACATGCGCCAGCAATTCGTCGGTCACCGCGCCGGTTATCTGAAGGCCGGCGGCCTGTTCATAGGACAGGATCGCCGCTTCGGTCTGCGGGCCGTAGCGGCCGTCGAGGCCGCCATTGTAGAAATTGCGGGCCGCCAGTTCGCCCTGCAGGTCGCGCGTCAGCCGGGCCCGGCGTTCGGCGGCGATGCGCTCCTGCTCGTTCGGCACGCGGGCCGGATCGATCGTCGAGACCCGGACCGGCTTCGGTTCGGGCAGGCTGGCGGTCGTCGTCTCGCCGGTCAGGAAGGGCGCCGGATGCGGACCGTCCTGGAGGAAGACCGCATTGACGGATATCGCCCCCCAGGCAACCGCCACCGCGCCGGCGGCGAGCACGCCCGTCGGATTGCGAAGGAGGACACCGAGCAACCTGCCAATCATCCCGCTACACCCGTTTCCCTTACGCGCTCATGCGGATCGGCCCAGAGGCGTCAATCATGGAGTCCATCGCCGGATCGATCGCGGCATCGATCGCGCGGTCCGGCACGATTGCGGCGACCGCTTTCCCGTCCGCGCCGGTTTCCACCGGACAATGCGGCAAGTGAATGGTGATGCGCGTGCCGCGTCCGACCTCGCTTTCGATCCGCATCTGACCGGCATGCAGTCCGACCAGTCCCTTGACGACCGACAGGCCGAGGCCGGTGCCCTGGTGTCGGCGGCTGTAGGAATCGTTGAGCTGCACGAAGGGCGCGCCGAGCCGGGCGATGTCGGTCTGCGCGATGCCGATGCCCTCATCGGCGACATAGAAGGCGGAACCGGCGCCGTCGGGATAGGTCCCGGCGACGATGCGGCCGCCCGGTTCGGAAAACTTGACCGCGTTGGACAGGAGATTGAGCAGGATCTGCTTGCAGGCCCGCCGGTCGGCATGGATCTCGAAGGGCGTGTGTGGCAGGTCGGTCTCGATACGCAGACCGGCCTCGGCGGCCTGCGCGCCGACCAGCTTGCAGCAGCTTGCGATCAGGTCGCTCGCCTCGAAGGGCTCGGGGAAGATCTCGAAATGCCCGGTCTCGATCTTCGACATGTCCAGCACGTCGTTGACCAGTTCGAGCAGATGCAGGCCGCTGTCATGGATGAGGGCGGCGTATTCATGCTGCTTTTCGGGCGTCAGCGTTATCCCGGCGGTGTCTGCCGACGGCTCCGGTTGAGGCGCCGAAGCGCCCTTGAGAATTTCCGAAAATCCGATGATCGCGTTCAGGGGCGTGCGCAGTTCGTGGCTCATGCTGGCCAGGAACCGGCCCTTGGCGATGCTGGCGCGCTCGGCCTGTTCGCGGGCCGTTTGCAGCGCCCCCTCGGCCTGCTTGCGGGTTTCGATCCGGTTGATCACCGCAACGATATCCGGCGATCCGGGCCCCGCCGACGGCAGCGGGCGGCAGCGGATCTCGACCCAGCCGAAACCGCCGCCCCCAAAACCATCGCCACCGAAGCCCTCACCGGTGCCAAGGGCTGCGACACGAATTTCGGTGCAGACGGTTTCGCCCTGGGCGGCATCGTCGAGCGCCTTCAGATAGGCGGGCCGGTCGGCGACATGGACCCGGTTGAACAGCCCGTCGCCGCCAAGCGCATCCGATCCGGCCAGATCCGGGTCGTTCTGTCCACCCGCGGTCGCGAAGGTGACGTTGCCGTTGCGCCGCGCGATCACGATCAGGTCGCCGGCCGCTCCCAGCAGGCGATGCAGCCGGGCACGCGCCGTGTGTTCGTCCTGCGCCAGGCGCAGCGGCAGGCCGCCGGCCTGCGCCACCAGCACACCGGCATAGACCAGCGTCGGCAGCGTTCCCAGGAGGCCGAACGCCCAGGCGGGAAAGGCCGTTGCCGCGACGCCCGAGACCAGGCCCGCCGCCTCGCCGGCGCCGAGGCCGAGCAGGGAGGCGGCAGCGACCGCCATCGCCATCAGTACGATCCGGGCCGAACCCGACAACGCGGCCTCGGCGGGCACCGCGATCAGCCAGGGCAGGAACGGCGAGGCCAAGCCGCCGGTCAATGCGGAAACGAAAATCACCAGTCCGGCAAGGGTCGCCGCCGACAGAAGATGGGCGACGGCGAAGCGGCCGGTCTTCGACAGATAGAGCGCCGTTGCCAGCGGGGCTGCGAGCCAGCCGAAGCAGATCGCCGCAAGCAGGCTGGGCGCGCCCCACACCGCCAGATAGACCGGCAGGGCAAGCACGGCCGCCAGTCCGCCGATCAGGCGCGTGGCGATGAAGCGCGCATGGAAGGCGGCACGAACCGGGTCGCCGCGCACATCGTCATGCACCATCGAGGCGGCGACACGGAACAGGGGCGATGGCAGATGAGATAGACGCACGCGGTACTCCAGCCACATGGCGCGGCAAAACTTACACGACAGCCGACCGGGTTCACGGCTGGGCGGGGTTCACGGCCGGGACACGCCGATCTGCGGTGTCGGCGATCTTTCCAGAGCCCCCTTAAGGGAACCCTAAACCGGGCCGCCGCGCGCCGGGCGCACGGGCCGGAACCGCGCCTCGATTTCATCAGGGTTAACGACACGATAAGATGAGGCGTCGAAGCGCGCCCCCGCGTGACGGCAGCCGCGACGACAACCGCGATGGCGGGCCCAACAGCGGGCATGATGGCAGGCCCCTTGGCGGGGCATGGTGGCAGATCCCGTGGCGAGCCGGGGCGCTTAACCAGTTCGTTCAAATTTTCCGCAATTGCCAAATCCGATCACAACGCTTGTGTGCCAGGATGCCTCTCAATCGACGCGAAAACGCGTTGGAGGCAAAGGGCAGAGCCATGTTTCTCATTCGGACCGCGTTCTGGCTGTCCATCGTCGTGCTGCTGATCCCGATCGGGGACGCGCAACGCGACGATGGCGATGCCGGAACCGACCTCTCGGCCAGCGAGGCGATAACGGCGGCGCGCAGCACCGTGTCGGACCTGGCCGGCTTCTGCGCCCGCAATCCGGAAACCTGCGAAACCGGATCGGAGGCGCTTGAGGTGTTTACCCAGAAGGCGCAGCACGGCGCGAAGATGCTGTATGAGTATCTCGCCGAACTCGACCTGGGCGACGATCGCACGGCCATCACCGGCACCGACACGCTGAACGCGTCTGACCGCGACATTCCCTGGCAGGGCTCGGAAGCCGCATTACACAACCCGCAGCACGACTCCGGGCATCTGGCCTCCGCCGATACCAGCAGCTGACCGTTCCCGGATCAGGAGATCGGACCGCCCCGGTTCGCAGACATATAAAACAGGTCACCGGGCGCTCGCCCGCGTGATCCGGCCGCGGATGGCGTCCTGCCCTTCGCCGTTCGCGGCCGGTCCCTCCTCCCCCTGCCCTATCCCGCGCCACATGCGACCGGCCTCAAGCGGCCGATATGCTGCGATCGGGAGCGCCCGGCACAATGTGGTTTGGCAGCGCCGCCATTCAGCGCTATATCCGCGGCCATGACCGACACAGACCAGATCCAATCGATCGATACGATCATCGACGACTTCGCGTTTCTCGATGATTGGGAAGACCGCTATCGCTACGTCATCGAGCTGGGCAGGACGCTCGCGCCGCTGGCCGACGGCGACCGGACGCCGGCCAACAAGGTCGAGGGCTGCGTCAGCCAGGTCTGGCTCGCCACGACCTGGGAGCGGGATCCGGGTGGTTCCGGTAATGGCAGCTCGGGGAACGGGAATCCGCGGCTGAGCTTCGTCGGCGACAGCGACGCGCTGATCGTGCGCGGCCTGATCGCGATCCTGCACGCGCTCTATTCGGGCCGGACGGCCAGCGAGATCCTGGCGATCGACGCCGCTCAGACCTTCGAAACACTCGGCCTGCGCGACCATCTGACCGCCCAGCGCTCGAACGGCCTGACCGCGATGGTCGGCCGCATCCGCGCCGACGCAGCCCTGGCGCTCAAGCGGCAGGGATAACAGCCCGTTCCGGTCTGCCTAATCACCGTTCAGCGCCGGGCGGAAGGAGCTGTCGCCCCAATGCACGATCCCGCCGCCATGCGGGGCGCCGATCGCCGCGTCGGCATAGCCATAGTGTTCGGCGAGCCGGTCAAGGCCGATTACGAGAACGACCTTGGCGGACCGGCGCGGCCAGCCGCGCCGCGCTTCGGCATCCTCAAGCCCCGTCAGAAAACAGCAGACATCGACCAGCAGCGAGCCGAGCTCGGGGCCGATGGCCTGCAGCGCCTTATCGACCCGGCCGCGGGCGGCAAGGGCAGATTGCAGAAGTTCGACGGCGCCGCTCTCGGGCCCACGCCGCCCCTTGCCGCCGGGCTGGCCGGACCAGTCGGCGGTGACACGCGGATTGAGCTGCCCGCGCTCGAACTCGGCGCGCAGCCGTTCGCCGGCGCGAAACTGCGCGTCACTCAAAAGCGGTTTGCCGCCGGGCCCACGCCGGCGACGCAGCCACGCCAGCGGACTTTCGTTGACCACCTGGCTGCGCCGGCGGCGGCGGCCGTCCGCATCGGTCTGCACGGTCTCTTCGACGACCAGATGCTGGCCGCGCCAGGGATCGTCCGGAGCGGCCGCGCGGCGCAGGAAGGCGTAGCCCGCCGCGGTCGGGACGAGGTCCGCGCCTCCATCCGCCCGCAGCCAGTCACGTCGTATCAGCGCTTCGGCAAGAGCCTGATCGACAACCAGTTTCGGGGCGCGGTCGGTGCCGGAAAAGAGCGCATAGCTGCCATCGTCGCGTGCGCTGAGCCGCCGTCCCTCCGGCGCCAGCGCGGTCAAGACCCGGCGGGCGCGGGCGGCGAACCGCCGGTCCGCGGCCGTTTGCATCAGCCGTCCCGCCTGAAGGTGCGAAGGGTTTGTTCCAGCCGCGAAATGCGGGCATCGAAGGCCTGGTCGTCACGACGGTCCTCGACCTTGCGACAGGCGTACAGGACGCTGGTGCGGTGGCGCTGGAACCGTTCGGCGATATCGGTATAGGAGCAGCCGAAGACGACATGCATCAGATACATCGCCGAGTGACGTGCCAGCGATTCCCTGGCCGAACACCGGTCCGACGCGAAAATGCTGGCTCTGCGGACGCGAAAACTGCGCGCGACCTTCTGAGACAGTATATCCATCAGACAGGGATCATCCTGTAGCACGGAACCAGCGTATATCCCCGTTTTTGACGGCGGTTTAATACAATCATTCCGTGTATTTGATTGTCCTCGATCGAAAGCTGTCATGTCTACCTCTGTCCGGCACTACGGAACTAGGAATTTATTCTCCCATTTCTAACGTGTAAAAACTGAGCGTGCATAGATTTCACCCGTAATGAGGTTAATTGCCCGTAACTAAACCATTTATGCAACTATTAGATGTGAATTTATTCACAAGTCGGATAGTCCCCCTATCCTGTGGCGCAGGACTGGAGGACCGCTCGTGTCACAGGGCAAGACGGGGCAAGGCATCGCCGAAGGGCGGAACGATGCCCCTGGAAGATCAGAACGAAAGTCAGGGGAGGCTGCCCGTCCGCCCGGACACGGCACGGGTGCCGCTGTCAGGCACCGGGCCGACATATGGAAGGCGGGTGGACAGACGGCAGGTAGCGATACGGCAGGTGGTGGGGAGGCGACCGGACAGGTGGTTGCCCGATCTCTTTCATCGGCGGTGCGCGCCGGAGAAGTCGCCTATGACCGCAGACGCCATCTGCCCGGCCTGGCGCGGGCAACGCGTCAGGAACTCGACAGCGATGATCCGGCTGTTGCCCGGACGATCGTCGCGAGACTTATGCGGGCCCTGCGACACGAACGCCAACGCGGCCGCGCGGGCCACTGGAGCTACGACATCAACCGGCACATCGCGCTGATGCAGGCGATCGCGGCCGAGCGAAGACGCTTGCGCCCCGCACGGGCGGGACGCACGTCACCGCATCGACCTGCGCTGGGCGCAACGAGGCCGCGATAGGCCGGTCGGGATAAAGCGGCCTGCGGATATAAAGCTCCGGCGCCGCCGCCCGCATCGCACCCCGAAGTGCGGGCCGGACGGCGCCGGATGCGAACCGGGCCTTACTTGCTCGGGCCTTACTTGCGGCGGCGCCTCTGCCCCAGCCCCATCTTCTTGGCCAGAGCCGACCGCGCGGCGGCATAGTTGGGCGCGACCATCGGATAGTCGGGCGCCAGACCCCACTTCTCGCGGTATTCCTCCGGAGACAGGTCATAGTGCGTGCGCAGGTGGCGCTTGAGCGATTTGAATTTCTTGCCGTCTTCCAGGCAGACGATGTAGTCGGGCGTCACCGAGCGACGCACCGGCACCGCCGGCTTGAGCTCTTCCTTGACGGGTTCCATGGCGCCGGTCGACGCCTTGACCAAGGCCTGATGGACATCGCCAATCAACGCGGCGAGATCGCTGGTGGGGACAGTATTGTTGCTGACATAGGCCGATACGACATCGGCGGCGAGATCGATCAGCTCTGTCTTGGGAGTAGCCTGTTCCATTTGTTTCTATACTCTTTTCAGTCTGGTTCTCAAATCCGGTGCAATATGTCAACGACTGCACAATCAGCGATGACACGATTTTACCGGTCGGGTGCCGGAACCTATGCCGAATCATCGGAGGGCTCGTCGGACTGGAATTTACATAATATAGTTGCAAATTGAACGCAACCATAGTGCTGAAAGTTATTTCGGTGATTTGTATAAGATCTCACGAAATCCTGAACACCAATTCCGGAAGTGACTCCTCGGCCAGTACGGCCAAATACCCGGTCAGTGAATCCGGCGCCCTGCCGGAGAGTCAGAATCAAGCCGGCGTCTCCCCGGCGTTTCCGCTGAGCTCGTTGGCCAGGGATGGCGGCCGAGGGCGTCTTGCAAGACCGCCCGCGTCGGGCCGAAACCGGCCCGATAATTACAGGACTGGGCCGAAACCGGCCCGATAACTACAGGACTGGGCCGAAACCGGCCCGATAATTACAGGGCTGGGCCGAAGCAGGGCCGATAATTACAGAACCGCGCCGGTCTGCGGTCAGACATAGTAAGCGATCAGCCAGGCGGCGAGCAGCAGCGTCGCCCAGAGCGTCATAAGGCCGGTCGGCCAGCCGCGCGCCAGAATGCCCTGCGGGCCATGATGGCGGTAGATGCCGGCGACGAAGCGCCGCGCGGCCTCCAGCATCCGCCCGGTCAGGCGCTCCCAGGCGGTGACCGACAGCCCGTCGAACTCCCGGCCGAGCGCCCGGCCAAGCCCGCGCCAGAACCAGTCGAAGTCGAGCGTGATCGTCGGGGTATGGCGCAACTGCTTGAGGAGCAGGAAGAAGACGAGGCCGGAGAACAGCAGAAGCTGCAGTTGCAGCACGACATGCGCGGTCGTGTAGGGCTTGTAGTCGACCGGATAGGGCATCAGCTCGTAGAACAGGCCCGGCGCGACGCCGATGCCGATGCACAGCGCCACCAACAGCCACATGGCGATCGTCATGTTGGCCGGCGGATCCTTGGGCCGGAGACCTGAATCCCGGTCGAAGAAGGTGAACCACGGGAAATTCAGGCCGACATAGAGGAAGGCGCAGGCCGACGCGGTCGTCAGGCCGAAGAAGACCAGCGCCATGTGCGCGTCGATCGCGCCCTGCAGGATCATCGATTTGGCGACGAAGCCCGACGTCAGCGGGAAGGCGGAGATCGACAGGGCGCCGACGATGCCGCAGATCGTCGTCACCGGCATCGACCGGAACAGGCCGCCGAGTTCCGTCGTCTTGCTCTTGCCGGTGGCGTAGAGCACGGAGCCCGCCGACATCAGGAGCAGCGCCTTGTAGACGATATGGGCAAACGCGTGCGCCGCTACCCCGTTCATCGCCATCTCGGTGCCGATGCCGATGCCAACGACCATGAAGCCGACCTGATTGACGATCGAGTAGCACAGGATGCGGCGCATGTCGTTTTCCAGGATCGCGTAGATGATCCCGTAGAAGATCATATAGAGCCCGACCCAGATCAGCATCTCGGTGCCGGGAAAGCCGCGCATCAGCACCAGCACCGCCGTCTTGGTGGTGAAGGCCGACAGGAATACCGCACCGCTCCAGGAGGCGGAGGGATAGGCGTCCGGCACCCAGGCGGAGACGGGCGGCGCGCCGACATTGATCAGGAAGCCGATCAGGATCAGCCAGGTGCCGATCGAGCCGAGCTCCATGGCGGTGAAGGCGACCGAGCCGGTGGCGACGACATGGGCTGCGATGCCGGCCATCAGCACGACGCCGCCGATAAGATGGATGATGGCGTAGCGCAGGCTCGCGCCCCAGGCGCTCGGGCCAGCGCACCAGATGACGAAGGTCGAGGCGAGCGCCATCAGCTCCCAGAACACGAAGACGGTGAGCAGATCGCCGGCGAAGACGACACCGACCGAGGCGCCCGCATAGGCATAGGCCGCCGCCAGCTCGAACCGGTTGTCGCGATGCAGCGCGAACAGGCCGCCGGCAAAGGCCATCAGCGTGAACACCGTGCCGAACAGGCGGGCGAGCGCGTCGCCCTGCACGGGCACAAGCTCGTAGCCGAACCAGTGGATCGTCAGCGCCGCCCCGTCGGGCACGCTCCAGACCAGGAACAAGGCGATCAGCGGCAGCGCCAGCGCGACGACCGAGCGGATATGGCCAGACAGGACCGGCAGCAGGAAGGCGCCGAGAAACAGGATCAGGCCGGGCGGGAAGACAGTCTCAATCATCGTTGCCGTCCCGACCGTAATAATCGTCCGGGCGCTTCAGCAGGGCGGCCAGCACCTTGGCGATGATCACCATGACGAAGGCCGACAGGAAGCCGAACCAGGCGCCGAAGCCGAAAATGCCCTCGACGCCGAAGTGATTGTATTGCTTGACGCCAGCATCGGCGAGGCCGAGCACGATCAGCAATCCGGCGAAGATCCACCACATCAGGCGGATCGAGGATGGCCGCGCGAGCCAGGGATCCGTGTCCTTCATTGCGCCTCCTCCTCAGCCGGCGCCGCTTCGGTTCCGACAGCCGTATCCGAACCGACCCCACCCGGATCGGCAAGCATGTCCGGATCGGGCACGCCCTCCACCATCGCACCCCCATCCACCATGGATTGGGCAAGAAACACCAGGGTGTCGGGGAACAGGAACAGCGCCACGGTCCCGATCGCGGTCAGCGTCAGGGCAATGACGATCGGCAGCGGCGCCTCGCCATGGTCACCGTGCTCGCCGACATGCTCCGGCCGCTCCTTTTCGAAGAAGGCGGAAAAGACGATCGGCAGGAAATAGGCCGCGTTCAGCCCGGTCGACAGGATGACGACGCCCACCGCGATCCATTTCTCGGTCTCGTAGGCGCCCTGCAGGATGAACCACTTGCCCAGGAAGCCGGCGGTCGGCGGCACGCCGATCATCGACAGCGCGCCGATGGCGAATGCGACCATCGTCCAGGGCATGCGCCGGCCGATCCCCTTCATCTGCGAGATCTCGGTGACGTGGGCGGCGGTATAGACGGAACCTGCGGCAAAGAAGAGGGTGATCTTGCTGACCGCGTGGGCGGCAATGTGGACGGCCGCGCCGACCAGCGAGATCGGCGCCAGGATGGCGGCCGCCATCACCACGTAGGAGAGCTGGCTGACGGTGGAAAAGGCGAGCCGGCGCTTGAGGTTGTCCTGCCTGAGCGCGACCAGCGAGGCGAGCAGGATGGTGCCGCCGGAGACCCACAGCATCCAGTCGACGGTGCCGGCGGACGCCAGCACGTCGATGCCGAAGATATAGACCACCACCTTGGTGACGGTGAACACGCCGGCCTTGACGACGGCGACCGCATGCAGGAGCGCGCTGACCGGGGTCGGCGCGACCATCGCGGCGGGCAGCCAGAAATGCACCGGCATCACGGCCGCCTTGCCGATGCCGTAGACGAACAGGAAGGCGAGAACGCCAATCAGCGCCGGAGAGGCGTTGCCCGCCAGGATGCCGCCGGGCGTGAAGTCGAGCGTACCGGCCAGGAAGCCGGTCCAGACGATCGCCGGCAAGAGCAGCAGCATCGACGTGCCGATCAGCAGCATCAGATAGACCCGGCCCGCCTTCATGGCGTTCTCGTTGCCCTTGTGCGTGACCAGTGGATAGGTGACGAGCGTCAGCAGCTCGTAGAACAGGAACAGCGTGAACAGGTTGGCCGAGAAGGCGATGCCCATGGTGGCGCCCAGCGAGACGCCGAAACAGACATAGAACGAGGTCTGGCGCGGCTCGTTGTTGCCGCGCATGTAGCCGATCGAATAGATCGAGTTGATCACCCACAGCGTCGAGGCGACGCAGGCGAAGATCATGCCGAGCGGCTCGACATTGAAGCCGATCTCCAGCCGCGGCATGACCTCGACGGGCCCGAGCGAGGGCCGTTCGCCGGCCAGCACCCGGCCAAGGATCATCATCACCGTGACGAACAGCCCGCCGGCGCCCACAAGTGTGATCGCCTCGCGCAGGTTGGGCACCCGGTGGGCGAGCGGGATCAGGATCGCGGTAACGAACGGGATCGCCAGCGCGTAGAGGATGAGATCGCTCGACGTCATTGCCTGAGCCCCGCAAACAGTGCGTCGGCGGCCTCAGCAGCGACGCCCGCGGTGAAGCCCGCGTCAAGCCCGAAGGCGATGCAGGCGGCCGCCAGGATCCAGGTCGGGATCAGCATCGACAGCGGCGGGTCGGTCGCCTCCGCCGCTGTCCCGGTCGGCGCCCGGAACCAGGCGACCTCGACGACCCGGCCGATATAGACGACGGCCAGGAGCGAACTGCCGACGATCAGGAAGGCAAGCCACCACCAGCCGGCCTCGATGGCGCCGAGCGCCAGATACCATTTGGAGACGAAGCCGACGGTGCCGGGCACGCCGATCAGCGACAGGCCGGCAATCACGAAGGCAGCCATGGTGATGGGCATGCGCCGGCCGATGCCGGCCATCGCATCGAGCCGGCAGCCGCCGATCCTGAGCGCAACGCAGCCGAGCGCCATGAACAGTGCGCCCTTCATCAGCGCGTGGTTGAACAGGTGGACGATGCCGCCGGTGAGCCCGATGGGCGTCGCCAGCGCGATGCCGAGCGTGATGTAGCCCATCTGCGCGACCGAGGAATAGGCCAGCATCCGCTTCACGTTGCCCTGGAAGATCGCGACGATCGAGGCGGCGAACATGGCGGCGACCGACATCACCAGCAGGATCGGCGTCACAGGCAGGTCTTCGAAGACGAAGGCCGCCCCGAAGATCGAGAAATAGAAGCGCAGCAGCAGGTAGACGGCGACCTTGGTGGCGGTGGAGGCGATGAAGGCGGTGGCGACCGACGGGGCGCCGGTATAGGCGTTCGGCAGCCAGACATGCAGCGGGAACAGCGCCAGCTTCAGGCACATCCCGACCGTGATGAAGGCAAGGGCGGCCAGCACCGGCCGCGACTGCTCGACGGCGACGATGCGCTCGGCCATGTCGCCGAAATTGAGCGTACCGGTCATGGCGAAGAGCAGGCCGACGCCGATGACATAGAGGGTCGCGCCGATGGTGCCGAGGATCAGGTACTGATAGGCCGCCACCAGCGCCCGCTTGTCGCGGCCCAGCGCGATCAGCACATACATCGACAGCGACGAGATCTCCATGAAGACGAAGGCGTTGAAGGCATCCGCCGTGATCGCCATGCCGAGCAGGCCGGCAAGGCAGAGCAGATACATGCAGTAGAACCAGGCCTGCTTGTTGCGCGCGATCTCGGCTGCGACGCTGCGCAGCGCATAGGGCATGATGATCGCGCCCATCACCGAGATCAGCACGAGCAGGAAGCCGTTGACGACGTCGACCCGGTATTCGATGCCAAACGGCGGCTCCCAGCCGCCGAAGGCATAGGAGATCGGCCCGACCGTCATCACCTGGATCAGCATCATCACGGCGATGACGGGCATCGCGAACGAGATCAGGGTCGTCAGGACCCAGGCGATGTAGCGCCGGTCTATCAGCGCGCACAGGGCCGCGCCGGCAAGCGGCAGGCAGACCTGGAGTGCCGGCAGCTGGTCCAGCAGTTGCGTTGAGATCATTCGTCGTCGCTCCGCTCGAAGATCTCGTCTTCCTCGACGGTTCCGTAGACCTCGTTGATGCGCACGACGAGACCGAGGCCGAGCGCGATGGTGGCAAGCCCGACGACGATCGCGGTCAGGATCAGAACGTGGGGAAGCGGATTGGAATAAACCGCGTTCGGGTCATCGATGAGGATCGGCGCGGTGCCGCCGAGGATCTTGCCCGGCGAGATGTAGAGCAGGTAGACCGACGTCTGGAAGACGGACAGGCCGACCAGCTTCTTGACCATGTTGCCGCGGGCGACGACCACGTAGAGACCGGCCACCATCAGGAAGATGGTGACCCACTGGTTGTAGTGCTCGAGGATGCTGGAGACCAACCCGTTCATTTCTCGCGCCCCGCAAAGGCGTAGAAGATCGCCACCATGGTGCCGGCGACGGTGAACAGAACGCCCAGTTCGATCAGGATGATACCCAGATGCTGCCCCTTGATCGGGTCATAGGACAGCACGTTGTAGTCGAGGAAATTGCCGCCCAGGAGCATGCCGGCAAAGCCCGTTCCCATGTAGAGCAGCACGCCGAGACAGACCAGCTTCTCGACGGCGCGGACCGACACCACCCGCATCGCCAGATCGAGGCCGAACATGATGGCGTAGAGGATCAGCCCGGCGCCGACGATGACGCCGGCCTGGAACCCGCCGCCGGGGCTGATTTCGCCGTGAAACTGCACGAAGAAGCCGAACACCAGGATGAACGGCAGCAGCAGCTTGACGACGACGCGAAGGACGACATCGAGGCGCATGGTCTAGTCCTCCATCCCCGCTCTATCTGGCCCCGCTTCTTCCGACGCATCCCCGGGCCGGCGCTTGTTGCGGCGGAGCAGCAGCAGCACGCCGATCGCCGCGGTGAACACGACCAGGACCTCGCCGAGCGTGTCGAAGCCGCGATAGCTGGCCAGCACCGCGGAGACGACGTTGGGAATGTCGATCTCGGCGGGCGTGCGGCCGGGATACTGGGCGCCGACATGGGTGTTGACCGGCGTGTCGGCGGCGCCGAAGGGCGGCATGTCATAGGTGCCGTAGACCAGGGCCGCGCCGACGACGACGGCCACGAACATCGGCAGAAGCGGCGAGTGGCGCGGCTGCGCCTCCTCCGTCTTGGTGAGATAGAGGGCGGCCAGGAACAAAACGGTCGACACGCCCGAGCCGACGGCGGCTTCGGTCATGGCGACGTCGGGCGCGTCGAGCACGACCAGGACGCTCGCCATCAGGAAGCTGTAAACGGAGAACAGGATGACGACGGCGAACAGGTTGCGCATCCGCACGAGCGCCACCACGGACGCGGCCATCATCGTCAACAGCACCATGTTGATGAACGCTTCCATCACCGGCCCTTCCCAGGCTCGTCCCGCATCGGGGACGGGGCATCGATCGCTGCCTGATCCGCTTCCTCGAGGCCGGCGGCATGGGCCGGCGACGAGACCTGCTGGACGGTGGTGAAGTCGCCGATCAGGGCGAGTGGCTTCGTTCGGGGAACGCGGTTCTTGTCGAACAGCACCGGTTTCAGCCCAACGGCAAGCGCGCCGCGCGCCAGCGCGTGCGTGGCCAGCGGCCCGGTGAAAAAGAAGATCGCCAGGATGAACAGGAGCTTGACGGTCACCAGGCTGAAGCCCGCCTGCAGGATCATGCCGAGGATCAGAAGGCCGACGCCGAGGGTGTCGCTGACCGAGGCGGCATGCATGCGGGTGAAGACGTCGGGCATGCGAATGAGGCCGATCGCACCGATGACGTAGAACGCGCTGCCGGCGACGATCAGGATGGTGCTGGCGATATCGAGGATCAGATCGACGCTCATGCCTTGGGCTCCTCGCCGCCGCGATGGCCCAGCGAGCCGAAGCGGAAGAACTTGAGCACGGCAAGGGTGCCGACGATGTTGAGCAGGGCGTAGAGGATGCCGAGATCGAGGAATTCCGGACGCCCGGTCAGGAAGCCGACGACGGCCAGCAGCAGGATCGCGCCATTGCCGACGGCATTGGCGGCGACCATGCGGTCGAACACGGTCGGCCCGGCGATGGCGCGGATGACGGCGAGGCCAAGCGCGATCAGGACGGCGATTGCGGCGACGACGAACACTTAAGCCCCACCCTCGAAATCGGAGACCCGGCGATCCATCTCGCCGTCCTCCAGCCCCTCGACCCCGTCATCGGTCAGCGCGTGGACGAGAATCTCGTGGCGATTCTCCAGCACCACGGCGGAAATCGTCCCCGGCGTCAGGGTGATCGAATTGGCGAATGTGGTGATGCCGACCGGCGTCTTCTGATGGGAGGGGACGCGGATCAGGCTCGGCGAGATCGGCAGCTTCGGATTGACGATGACCTTGGCGACGTCGATCGCCGACTTGACGATCTCGACCATCAGCCACGGCCAGTAGGTGATGCCGCCGACCGCCTTGCCGACCGGAAAGCTTTCCGAATCAACGACATCGAGGCGCCAGGCGAACGCCACGGAGACGGCGACCGAGACCACGCCGAAGAACAGCAGCAGCGTCTTCGTTTCCCCCGACAGCAGGAACCAGAACACAAACAGGGAAGCTGACAGCACGATCAGCCGCATTCCAGGGCCTCGCTCCCACCTGGGCATACCGGACACGGCGCCGGACCGGCTGCCGCATAGTCAATCACGATCATGTCCCCCCAAAGACCCCTCAATCGCTCCGGACGAACATAGATATGCGCCTGCCCAGGTCAATCAAAACCGATTAAAATCCCGTATATCCCCAGGTTAGGCTTGGCAACGGGCTAATCCGACCGATATCCGTTCGAATCAAAGTCCAGGCGAAATGCGAGAATCGTGATGTCCGAGCCCGCGACGAAACCGAAAGTGTCGAAGACCGATCAGGAGTGGCGCGATCAACTGACGCCCGAGCAGTATCGCATCACCCGCGAGCACGGCACCGAGCGCGCCTTTACCGGGCCCTACTGGGACGACAAGTCGCCCGGCACCTATCATTGCATCTGCTGCGGGGCGCCGCTCTTCGACGCGGCGACGAAATACGATTCGGGCACCGGCTGGCCGAGCTTCTATAAGCCGATCGCCGATGGCGCGGTGAGCGAACACGAGGACCGCTCCTGGTTCATGCGCCGCGTGGAAGTGCGTTGCGCGACCTGCGAAGCGCATCTCGGCCACGTCTTCCCCGACGGCCCGCAGCCGACCGGCCAGCGCTACTGCCTGAACGGGCATGCGCTGAAGAAGGATGGCGGCGCGTAACCTCGTTCGCGCCCTGGTGTCGAGAGGTGTCAGGCTCCCCGATCCAGTCAGCGGACGGCGTCTGAGAGGCGCGTGCGCTCTTCGGCTGTCACGCCTGGACGTGCCCCACTGCTGTCCGGTTCAGCGGGGACGGGGCCTTTTGTTTTCATCCTCGCCACCCCCTCGGATGTCATGCCCGGACTTGTTCCACTGCTGTCCGGTTTAATTGCCAGGGCGCGGGGAACATCTGCACGTAGGGTTCCTTGCCCGGCCGCGGCTCCCTCACCCCGGCCCTTCGGGCCGCCCTCTCCCGCCAAGGGGGAGAGGGTAAGAGCGCGCTGGACGGATCGGGCACATTGGCACCGACATCATGTGCGGTATCGGCGTTTTCTGTCCGCCGGCGGTCGCGACCACCGCACGGCCCATCAGATGCACTCGCACCCTCTCCCTCTTGGCGGGAGAGGGTCGGCCCGGAGGGCCGGGGTGAGGGCCCGTGGCACGGCCGTTCATCGTGTCAGCCCTCCGGCGGCCCGGCGACGGCAAATGCCGGTTCATCGCCGCGATGATGCCCGGGAGCACAGGCCCGCCTGACCGCCACGCCCCTTGCTGACACTCCGCCGGCTCGCTACATGCGGGAGACGCATTTCGACCCACCGCATTAGCGAGCCCCCACAATGCCCGCACCGATCGCAGACCGCAGGCTTCAGCGCACCGAGCATCACGGCCGGGAGCGCGTCGACCCCTACGCCTGGCTGAAGGACGAGAACTGGCAGCAGGTGATGCACGACCCGAGCGTGCTCGACGCCGATATCCGCGCCTATCTGGAGGCCGAAAACGCCTTCACCGCCGAACAGCTCAGCCATACCGAGGCGCTGCAGGAGCACCTGTTCACCGAGATGCGCGGGCGCATCAAGGAAGACGATTCCTCCGTCCCCTCCCCCGACGGCCCCTATGCCTACTACCTGCGCTACGAGACCGGCGCGCAGCATCCGCTGATCGTGCGCAAGACACGCCAGGACGCCGAAACGGGGACGGGCGCGGAGACCGTGCTGCTTGACGCCGATTTCATGGCCGCCGGCAAGGCCTATTTCCGGCTCGGCGGCACCGAGCACAGCCCGGACCACGGCAAGCTCGCCTATGCCGTCGACGAGAAGGGCTCGGAATTCTACACGCTTCGCATCCGCGATCTCGCCACGGGCGAAGACCTCGACGACGAGATCGAGCGGACCACGGGCAGCGCCGTCTGGTCGGCCGACAGCCGGTTCCTGTTCTACACCTGGCTCGACGACAACCACAGGCCGACCCGGGTGTTGCGCCATCAGATCGGCACCGATCCGGCCGACGACACCGTCATCTACGAGGAGGCCGATCCGGGCTTTTTCGTCGGCGTCGGCGAGACCCAGTCGGGCCGCTTCATCACCATCAACGCCTATGACCACGAGAGCGCCGAGATCCGGCTCGTTCCCGCCGACCGGCCCGAAAGCGCGCCCGTCCTCGTCGCCGCGCGCCGGCCGCATGTCGAATACCGGGTCGAGCATCATGACGACCGGCTGGTCATCCTCACCAACGATAAGGGCGCCGAGGACTTCAAGATCGTCACCGCGCCGATCGCTTCTCCCGGACCCGAGACCTGGACCGACCTCGTCGCCCACAAGCCGGGCCGGCTGATCCTCGACTGCGTGTGCTACCGCGACCACATGGTGCGGCTGGAACGCGAGGACGGCCTGCCGCGCATCGTCATCCACCGCTTCGCCGACGGCGCCGAACACGCGATCGCCTTCGAGGAGGAGGCCTATTCGCTCGGCCTGACCCATGGCTATGAATTCGATACGACGCGGATCCGCTTCAACTATTCCTCGATGCGCACGCCCACCGAGGTGTTCGACTATGATGTGGAGAGCCGCGAGCGGGTATTGCGCAAGATCCAGGAAGTGCCGAGCGGCCACGATCCGGAGAACTACGTCACCCGCCGGCTGATGGCGCCGGGCCATGACGGCGAGACGGTACCGGTGTCGCTGATCCATCACAAGGACACGGCTCTCGACGGCACCGCGCCCTGCCTGCTCTACGGCTACGGCTCCTACGGCATCTCGATCCCCGCCGCCTTCAACACCAACTGCCTGTCGCTGGTCGATCGCGGCTTCGTCTATGCGATCGCCCATATCCGCGGCGGCAAGGACAAGGGCTATCGCTGGTATACCGACGGCAAGGCGGAGAAGAAGACCAACACGTTCAGGGACTTCATTTCGGCCGGCGAGTTCCTCGCCAGGGAGAATGTCACGTCGCGGGCGCGGATCGTCGCCCATGGCGGCTCGGCCGGCGGCATGCTGATGGGCGCGGTCGCCAATATGGCGCCGGACCTGTTTCTGGGCATCGTCGCGGAGGTGCCCTTCGTCGACGTGCTCGCCACCATGCTCGACGACACGCTGCCGCTGACGCCGCCGGAATGGCCGGAATGGGGCAACCCGATCGCAAGCCCGGAGGCCTATGACACGATCGCCGGCTACAGCCCCTATGACAACGTCACCGAACAGGCCTATCCCAACATCCTGGCGCTGTGCGGCCTGACCGATCCGCGGGTGACCTATTGGGAGCCGGCCAAGTGGGTGGCAAAGCTCAGGGCGACCACGCGGGAGGATCCGATGATCCTGCTCAGGACCAACATGGAGGCCGGCCATGCCGGCGCGTCGGGCCGCTTCGACCGGCTGAAGGAAGTCGCACTTGCCTATTCCTTCGCGCTGAAGGTCGCGGGCAAGGCCGGCTAGGCCCGACTGACCTCCGTCACCGGCGCGCGCGTCGTCGCGGCCGGCGGCTTGCGACCGTGAGGCCGGCGGCCGTGATCAGCACCATGCCGGCCACCGTCAGCGCATCCGGCCGCTCGGCGAAGAAGACGAAGCCCCAGAACGCGGCCGAGATCAGATAGGCATAGTCGAAGACGGCGACGAGGGAGGGTTCGGCGACCTGATAGGCGCGCGCGACCCCGACGAAATAGACAATCGACAGGGCCGCAAGCCCGGCCATGACGGCAAAGTCCCGCAAACCCATCCCCTCCAGTCCGAACATGCCCCTGTCGGCGAACAGGAACGGATGCGCGGCTGCCAGGCCCGTGGGCAGGTCGATTGCGGCAAGCAGCGCGGCGGCGACAAGGCCGGTTATGGCGAAGGCCAGGTTCAGGACCAACGCAAGCCCCAGCGGCGCCTCCTCCTGGCACTTGACGCGGGTGATCACCATGGCGAGCGAATACAGGACCGCGGCAAGCAGCGGCAGCAGCACGAACCAGGAAAACGCGTCACTGCCCGGCCTGAGGATCACCACGACGCCGAGAAATCCCAGAAAGACGCCCACCCAGCGCCGCGCGGTGACGGGCTCGCCGATCAACAGCGCCGACAGAAGCGCCGTGATGATCGGATTGGTGTAGACGGCAACGGCTGCGACCGACAGATCGAGCACCGGCAGCGAAGCGTAGAAGGCAAGCCAGGTGAGGACGAGCAGGACGCTGCGCAGGATCGCCCAGCCCGGCGCGCGCATCCGCAGGCCGATCCGCGCCGACCTCATGAGAAGACAGATCACCGGAATGGCGAAGGCCGAGCGCACCGCGAAGACCTGCCAGACCGTCAGATCGGCGCTGACGCGCTTGACGACCGCGTCGGAGAAAGCCATCAGCAGGACGGACCCGAGGATCAGCCCGATACCAAGCGCCGTGCGCTGCGGCCGGGTCACATCGCTCCGCACCATGGACCACGCCCCCACGCCGAATGGGACCAGCCGCGCCGGTCTGCCGGATATCCAACGCCGATTGGTGCTGAAGCAGTCGGCCGGAAGGGGCAAAGCCTATCTGATCGGCATCGGATACATCAATCCCCCGTCGATCCATAGCGCATTGAGACCGCGCGGGAGATTGACCGGCGTCTGGGGGCCGACGGACCGGTCGTAGATCTCGCCATAATTGCCGATCTGTTTGAGAACCTGATAGCCCCAATCGTCCGGCAGGCCCAGTTGTCGGCCCAAATCACCTGAAACACCCAGCATGCGTTGAACGGTGGGATCATCGGACGCGCGCATCTCGTCGACATTTTCGGATGTCACGCCGGATTCCTCGCCCTGGAGCAGCAGGTATATGGTCCATTTGACAATATCGAACCATTGATCGTCACCATGCCGCACGACCGGGCCTAACGGTTCCTTGGAGATCACCTCCGGCAGCAGAATGTGGGCGCCGGGATCTTCGAACTGACTGCGGAACGAGGCCAGGCCGGAGCGGTCACTGGTCATCGCATCGCAATCGCCACGCTCGTAGGCTTCGGCGACGTCGGGCGTGTTCTCCTTGCGCAGCGCCCGCAATTCCATGCGATGCGCCTTGAAGTAGTCGTGCAGGTTGAGTTCCGTCGTCGTGCCGATCGGTACGCAGATGGTGGCGCCATCCAGTTCCAGCGCACTCGTCAGCCCGAGATCCTCGCGCACCATGAAGCCCTGGCCGTCGTAGAAGGTGACGCCGGCGAAATTCAGTTCAAGGGCGGCGTCGCGCAGGAGCGTCCAGGTGGTGTTGCGCGACAGTAGATCGACATCACCCGATTGCAGGGTGGTGAACCGCTCTTTCGGTGTCAGCGGCGTATAGGCGACCTTGTCCGGATCACCGAGAACGGCCGCGGCCACGGCGCGGCAGACGTCGACATCCAGACCGCTCCAATGCCCCTCCGGATGCTGGTAGGAAAAGCCCTTGAGGCCGATGCTGACACCACAGTTCAATTCGTCGCGCGCTACAACATCCTGCAGCGTGCCCGCCTGGGCGGCGCCCGGGGCCACAAACGAGGCCATCAGCGCGGCTATGCGTAATACCGGCAATCTCATCCGGTCTGCTCCTGCAATCTTGCTCGACACTATCAACGGGCGCATCCAAACACGCGGGAGCCCGAACGTCCGGGGCAAAGTGTAGCGAAAATTCCATTGTTTGAAATCCCGGCGATGCCCGGACCGGCCCGGCCAGTCGACCGGGCGACAATGCTTGCGCCGTCTATCGGCGGTTTGCGATAGTCCGCCGCGCCGACCCTACCGTGCCGGAGACCCAGGACGTGCCGCATCGCAAACGCCGCAACCGCCTCGCCGCGGCCTTCGCCCTTGCCGTCGCGACGGCCATGACCTTCGGCGCGCTGCCGGCGCGGGCCGATTCCCTCACCGTGTTCGCCGCGGCGAGCCTGAAGAACGCGCTCGACGAGATCGGCGAAACATATGAGCGGCAGACCGGCACCGGGATCGTGATGTCCTTTGCCGGGTCCTCCGTCCTCGCCCGGCAGATCCGGCATGGCGCGCCGGCCGATATCTTCATCTCCGCCAATCCCGACTGGATGGACCTTTTGGAACAGGACGGGCTGATCGACGCCGACAGCCGGTTCGACCTTGCCGGCAACACGCTGGTGATGATCGCGAGCGGAGCGGAGGCTCCGGCCATCGACCTGAGCGGCGA
Source organism: Tepidamorphus sp. (assembly GCA_028280885.1). GTDB lineage: Bacteria > Pseudomonadota > Alphaproteobacteria > Rhizobiales > Tepidamorphaceae > Microbaculum. The sequence continues at coordinate 59,481 of JANQKY010000073.1, read as the reverse complement.
TCCGGCGCTCGACGCGCTGATCGGCGACGACAGGCTGGCGATGGCGCTGGTCGATGCGGTGCCGGCGGGGATCTATGGCAAGGCAGCGCTCAAGTCGCTCGGGCAGTGGGACGCGGTGTCGGCGAAGATCGCGCAGACCGACAATGTCCGCACGGCGCTGGCGCTGGTCGCGACCGGCGCCGCGCCGCTCGGTATCGTCTATGCCACCGATGCCGGCGCGGAGGACGGCGTGTCGGTGGTCGGCACGTTTCCGGCGGGTTCCCATCCGCCGATCGTCTATCCCGCCGCCGCCGTCAAGGATGTAGCGAGGCCCGAGACGGCGCGTTTCCTGGCCTTTTTGCGCGAACCGGCGGCGCGGGCGATTTTTGCGCGGCACGGCTTTCGCGATCCGGGATAGACTTTGCCCATGGACTGGCTGAGCCCCGAGGAATGGAGCGCGGTTGCGCTGTCGCTGCGCGTGTCGGTCTGGGCGACGGTGTGCAGCCTGCCGCTCGGGATCCTGACCGCCTATGCGCTCGCCCGCTGGTCCTTTCCGGGCAAGCAGGCGCTGAACGTGCTGGTCCACCTGCCGCTGGTGTTGCCGCCGGTCGTCACCGGCTATCTCCTGCTGATCACCTTCGGCACGCGCGGGCCGGTCGGCAGCCTGTTGGAAGAGATCGGCATCGTCTTCGCCTTCCGCTGGACCGGCGCGGCGCTGGCCGCCGGCGTGATGGCCTTTCCGCTGATGGTGCGGGCGATCCGGCTGTCGATCGAGGCGGTCGATCCGAAGCTCGAACAGGCCGGCGCGACGCTCGGCGCCCCGGCGCCATGGGTCTTCGTGACGATCACCCTGCCGCTGATCCTGCCGGGCGTCATCGCCGGCGCGCTCCTGGCGTTTGCCAAGGCGATGGGCGAGTTCGGCGCCACCATCACCTTCGTTTCCAACATTCCAGGCCAGACGCAGACGATCCCGACCGCGATCTACGCCTTCCTGCAGGTGCCCGGCGGCGGCTCCTCGGCGGTGACCCTGGTCATCATCTCGATCATCGTCGCGACAGGGGCGCTGTTTCTCTCCGAGACCGTCTCGCGGCGGATCGCCAGACGGGTGGCGGGCGCATGAACCTTACCGTCAGACTGGCGCATGATTTCGGCGGTTTCGCCCTTGACGCCGCCTTCGACGCCCCGCCGGGCGTCACCGTGCTGTTCGGCCGGTCCGGCTCCGGCAAGACGACGATCATCAACGCGGTCGCCGGCCTGTTGAAGCCGCAGGGCGGCCGGATTTCGATCGGCGAGCGCGTGCTGCTCGATACCGAACGCGGCGTTTGCCTTCCCGCCCACAAACGGCGGATCGGCTATGTGTTCCAGGAAGGCCGGCTGTTTCCGCACATGAGCGTCAGCCAGAACCTGCGCTACGGACGCTGGTTCGCGCCCAAGCATCGTGTCGCACCAAAGCCTACGGGGCGGCCGGATTTCGACCAGGTCGTCGACATGCTGGGGCTCTCCCATTTGCTAACGCGGCGGCCGGGCATGCTGTCGGGCGGCGAGAAGCAGCGGGTGGCGATCGGCCGGGCGCTTTTGGCCGGCCCCGGCCTGCTGCTTGCCGACGAGCCGCTGTCCTCGCTCGATGAGGCCCGCAAGGCGGAGATCCTGCCCTATTTCGAGCGCCTGCGCGACGAGACCGAGATCCCGATCCTCTATGTCAGCCACACCGCCGCCGAGGTGGCGCGGCTGGCGACCACGGTGATCGCGCTTTCGGACGGCAAGGTCGTCCGGCAGGGCCCGGCGGCCGACGTGCTGGGCGATCCGATGGTGACGCCGGCCGGTGTTCGCGCCGCCGGCGCCGTGTTGACCGCGACGGTTAAGCGCCATCACGAGGACGGGCTTACCGAACTCGATGCCGGCGGCATTCCGCTGTTCTTGCCAAGGAACGCCCACCCGCCGGGCCGGCGCATCCGCATCCGCATCGCCGCACAGGACGTCCTCCTGTCGCGCGGCGAACCGGACGGCCTGTCGGCGCTCAACATCCTGCCGGGAACGGTCGAGACGATCCGCTTCGGCGATGGCCCCGGAACGATCGTGTCGCTCAGGACGCCGGCCGGTGCGATCCTCGCGCGCATCACCCGGCGCTCGGCCGAGGCGATGGGGCTCGCCCCCGGCCTTGCCTGCCATGCGGTCATCAAGACGGTGGCGATCGCGCCGGAAGATGTCGGCGGCGCGTCGAACCGGCCGTGATCCCTCCCTCGCCCGTCCCGCCGCATGGAGCCCCCTGCCCCGACACGGTTCCGGATGGGATACACCCAGGCCGACATCGCACGTCACGAAGCGCGTGACAAACCGAGTCGCGGGCCCTATACTTATTTTAAACTTAAAGCTTCTGGCGGGTGGCCGGACTGGTCGAACCCGTGTTCAGGCGCCAGATCTGTACCCAAATCTGGGCCCAGGTCTGTGGGATGCCTGAGACGATCGGCGCCTCCGGCCGTCTCGCCAACAGCGCCGCGGTGGGCTAGAAAGTCCGCCAGAGCGTGAAGTCACGATCCGAGGATCCAGCCCAGGGATAACGCGATGTCCATTGCCTCTTCCGAACAGCCAGCCTCCGGCGGCTATGCCGCCTTCGTCTGGGACGACCCGTTTCTGCTCGACGATCAGTTGAATGAAGACGAGCGGATGATCCGCGACACGGCCGAGGCCTATGCCCAGGACAAGCTGATGCCGCGGGTGCTGGAGGCCTATCGCAACGAGATCGCCGATACGTCGATCTTCGCCGAAATGGGTGAACTCGGCCTGCTCGGCGTGACGATCCCCGAGGAGTATGGCGGCGTCGGCGCGAACTACGTGTCCTATGGCCTGGTCGCCCGCGAGATCGAGCGGGTCGATTCCGGCTATCGCTCGATGATGAGCGTGCAGGCCTCGCTGGTGATGTATCCGATCTATGCCTATGGCGACGAGAATCAGCGCAAGAAGTATCTGCCCAAGCTCGCCTCGGGCGAATGGGTCGGCTGCTTCGGCCTGACCGAGCCCGACCACGGCTCCGATCCCGGCGGCATGGTGACGCGGGCCGAGAAGATCGACGGCGGCTACAGGCTGACCGGCGCGAAGATGTGGATCTCCAACTCTCCCTTTGCCGATGTGATGGTGGTCTGGGCGAAGTCGGAGGCCCATGACAACAAGATCCGTGGCTTCATCCTGGAGCGCGGCATGGCCGGCCTGTCGACGCCGAAGATCGAGGGCAAGCTGTCCTTGCGCGCCTCGACCACCGGCGAGATCGTCATGGACGGCGTCGAGGTGCCCGAAGAGAACCTGCTGCCGAACGTGTCGGGCCTGAAGGGCCCGTTCGGCTGCCTCAACCGGGCCCGCTACGGCATTTCCTGGGGCTCGCTGGGCGCTGCCGAATTCTGCTGGCACGCCGCCCGGCAATACACGCTCGACCGCAAGCAGTTCGGCCGGCCGCTCGCCCAGACCCAGCTCATCCAGAAGAAGCTCGCCGACATGCAGACGGAAATCACGCTCGGCCTGCAGGGCGCGCTGCGCGTCGGCCGCCTGATGGACGAGGGCCGGATGGCGCCGGAGATGATCTCGATCGTCAAGCGCAACAATTGCGGCAAGGCGCTCGACATCGCCCGGCTGTCGCGCGACATGCATGGCGGCAACGGCATCGCCGACGAGTTCCACGTCATGCGTCACATGGCGAACCTGGAAACGGTCAACACCTATGAAGGCACGCATGACGTCCATGCGCTGATCCTCGGCCGCGCCCAGACCGGCCTGCAGGCATTCTTCTGAGACGGGCTAGCAGCTCGTCCGGCTGGCGGCTGGCCTGTTCGGGCCGGCCCGTTACCCGTTCCGTACGGCCATCGCGGCCGTGCGGAGGGTGCACTCCACCGCGACCGCAAGGTCAGCCAATGACGGCCTGCGGGCCGGCGCATTCGGCGCGCGTTCCTCCGCCGGCCAGGGCACGTGGACGAAGCCGACGATCGCGCCCGGCCCTGCCCGTTCGAGCGAGCGATAGAGCGCGTAGTTGCACAGATAGCCACCGGCGTCGTTTGAGGCGGTCGCCGCGAGGCGATCGCGCTTGAGGGCGGTGACCAGTCGCGTTACCGGAATCCTCGCGCTTCGATAGAGCGGACCGCCCGGCTCGATGGCGATCCGGTCCGGCCGCCTGCCCGCCGCGTCCGGCGTTGTCCGGATGTAGTTCGCCGCGCGCTCTTCGACGCGCACCCGCCCGGCCCGGCCATGCAACCCGAAATGCACAACCGCATCGGGCCGGATATCGGCCCATAGGCGCGGCAGCAGGTCGTCGACGGCGCGGTATTCCGTCGGCAGGATCGTTGTCGCGAGATCGATATCGAGGCGCCGCGCCAGGCAGCGGATGTCGAGGCCGCCGATCAACATCTCGGTGGGATTGCGCCGGGCGCCGGGAAAGGCGGAAAAGCCGGTAGCGAGGATGCGGGGTCTTGGCATTCGGCCTCACACCCCCAGCAGCGGGGCGATCTCCTCGACCGCTGCCGTCGGGGCGAGTGCGCCGGCGCGGACCTGGGTCTCGAGCGCATCGAGGCGCTCCGAAATCGCCCGGTCGGCGCGCAACCGCCCGAGCAGCCGCTCCTCCAGCATCGCCCACATCCACTTGACCTGCTGGGCGGAGCGGCGCGCCGCGAAGGCGCCGCTGCCGCGCATCGCCTCGCGATGCTCGCCAATCCGGGCCCACAGATCGTCGAGGCCGATATTGGCAAGCCCCGAGACGGCCAGCACCGGCGGGGTCCAGTCGCGGCTTTGCGGGGTCAGGATGCGCATCGCGGCGAGATATTCACCGGCGGCGATGCGCGCGCGGCCGGCATTGTCGCCATCGGCCTTGTTGACGGCGATGATGTCGGCGATCTCGAGAATGCCCTTCTTGATGCCCTGCAATTCATCGCCCGCGCCCGGCAGCGCCAGCACCACGAAGACGTCGACCATGTCGGCGACCGCCGTTTCCGACTGGCCGGTGCCGACCGTCTCGACGATCACGACGTCGAAGCCGGCCGCCTCGCAGACCAGCATGGTCTCGCGGGTGCGGGCGGCGACGCCGCCAAGCGTACCGGCGCTCGGCGAGGGGCGGATGAAGGCGTCCGGATCGACGGCCAGCCGGGCCATGCGCGTCTTGTCGCCGAGGATCGAGCCGCCGCTGCGCGACGAGGACGGATCGACCGCCAGCACCGCCACCTTGTGGCCGGCGCCGGTCAGGTTGATGCCAAGCTGGTCGATCGTCGTCGACTTGCCGACGCCGGGCACGCCGGTGATGCCGATACGCCAGGCCTTGCCGGTGAGCGGCAGCAGCGCCTGCAGGAGGGCGGCGGCCAGCCGCCGGTGCTCGGGTTTACGCGATTCGACCAGCGTGATGGCCCGGGCCAGCATCGCCCGGTCGCCCGCGCGCAGCCGCTCGACGGCCTCGGCCACCGACAGTCCGCCGGGCAGCGTTGCGATATCACGGGCGGGATCGGTCATCGGCGTGTCCCGGTCAGGCCGAACGGATCGGAACCCAGACGATCCGCTGCAATTTCCCGTTCGCCAGGCTGGAGGCGGGCGCAAGCTCGGTCGGCGCGCCGGTCCAGCCGCCATTGTCGAAGACCAGCCGGATGTTCGGCGTTCCGGGCGCCGGGCAGACCGCCATGCCGAGCCAGGGACCGGTGCCGACCGTGCAATTGCCGCGATCAAGGCCGGCCTGGCGGAAGGTCATGCCGAGCCGCTCGCCATTGGGGCCCGCGACCGCGAGGCCCGATCCGTGGACCGACTTGATCCTGCGGCCGGATCCGTCGGGCACGACCATCATCACCTGCAAGCCGTCGGAGAAGACGGTCAAAGCGTTGACGACCCCGTCCTCGTCGGCCGTCGAGATCACGTCGATGCGTTCGTCAGGGAACAGCTTGCGCATGGTCGCCGCCGAATAGGCCGTCTCCACCGTGATCGGGCCGGCCGACTGGGGGGTGATCGCATAGGACACCGGCACGACGGCCGTTGCCGAAAGCGGCTCCTCGCCGCCACAGGCGGCAAGCATCAAGGCCAGAAGCGGCGCAAGGGCGCCGAGCGGCAGGCGCCGCAGGTAGTCCGTCAAACGCATAACAATCCGTTCTCATACGCTGGTGTCGAACCCGAAGCATCCGGGCACAGGAGCCCGAGAGCGGTACACAATGCCTCCGGCGGGTGCAAGCCGGGGCCTCCGGCGGGTGCAAGTCGGGGCCATCAGCGGGCGCAAATCGGGGCAATCAGCGTCGCCGATAGATTCGGATCACTTGCGAGAGCCCTTGCCGGACCCTTTGAACGTCACGTAGATCCCGACCTCCTCGGCCGATTTCCTGGCGCCGGTCGTCTCCCGCTCCATGCCGATCACCACCGATCCGGCCTCCGTCTTCGGTTTCTTGAACTTGACCTTGCCGGAATAGGGCACCATGCCGACGGCGATGCCGCTGGTGGCGGCGGCCGGTTTCCAGCGGACGATGCCCTTGCCGAGCACCTTGCCGGTGTCGTCGCGCACCTCGACCGGCGCGCCGCCCTCGAAGAACCAGTAGGCCGGCGCCTCGCCCGACACGGCGACCGGCGAGGACACTTTGGCATCGGGCTTCGGCTTCGCGGTATAGACCACGGCGCGAGGCGACTCCCAGCTCATCACCGGTTCCAGCTTGACCGGCTTGCCGCCGAAGAAGCCCGCGAAGTCCTCCTTCAGATGCGTCTGGAAGACCGAGACCGGGACGAGGACGGAATACATGCCCTCGGCATAGGCGCCGACCTCGTAAGGCGCGAAGTGGATGACGATGCCCGACGCGCGCGGCTGATCGGCGGCGGGCAGCAGCGTGAACACCCGGAACATGTCGGCGGTCGCCTTGACGTCGTCGAGCGAGGCCGGATCGTAATACTCCGCGCCCATGCGGGCCTTCTTCTGCCTGCCGAGATCCGTCTTCACATAGGCCTGGATCGCCTTCAGGACGGGCGAATTGTCGCTGATGTCGTCGAACAGCTCGTAGAGCCCGAAGGGGGCGGCCGTCCGCGTATCGAAATTGATCGCGTAGAGCGTCGTGTTGCCATGGGCGCCGCCGGTGAAGGAATCCTGGCTTTCGAGCAGGCTGTAAAGCGGTGCGCGGGCATAGGTCTCCAGGTAGCTCAGGTCGTAGGACCAGGTGAACCAGTGAAAGTCCTTTTCGCCCTTGGCGGCCTTGTATTCGGTCTGCGCCTCGCGCTTGAACTCGGCCATGCCGCTCTTGGCGCCATCCAGCACCAGGCGAAACAGCGGCGGCACCATTTCGGCGGCGCGGGGGATGGCGATGCGGATCTCGGCGGCCGGCGAGATATCCTCAAGCAGCAGCGGCGGGCCGAGCTCGATATCCATGCGCGCGCCATTCTGCGCACCGTTCTGGGCGCCGGCTCCCGGCGCTGAGAGCATCAGCGCCGAGAGCATCAGCGCCGCACTCATCCCCGCCGAAACCGCCAATCCGTATCGCATCGCCTGTCCTCCAGCCCGCTCGTCTTCGCCATCGACCGCCGGCCTACTGTGCCAGTATCACGGCACGGTATCCATACGGCATGCCCTTTAAAGTTAGCCGTCATCGCAGCCACGCCTTTCGTACGTCTAACGCGGCGGGGCCGACCGGTCAGGAGTATTCCATGCCCAGTGTGAACGTTCCCTGTACGGGGTTCGTTGCGGCCCTGGTGGTTGGTGTGGCGGCAGGCGACGGGGTGGCGGGGGCCGAAGGATGCTATTATGCCGCAATTCATGAGCACCTCATCGCGGCATCACTCCCATAAATCGGCTTCCGACAAACCCGGCGCGGTGCAATAGGATCGGGACCATCGGATCCGGACAAGGGCGTCTCGAACCATGCGACAGCAAGCTCTCAGATGTGTGTTCATGCGGGGCGGTACGTCAAAGGCCCTCATGTTCCATCTCGAAGACCTGCCGGCCGACCGCGAAAAGTGGGCCGACATCTTTCTTGCGGCGATGGGCTCGCCGGATGAATACGGACGCCAACTCGACGGAATGGGCGGCGGCATCTCCTCCTTGTCGAAGGTCTGTGTCATCGGGCCGCCGACCCGTCCCGACGCCGATGTCGATTTCACCTTCTGCCAGGTCTCGCCGCGGGACGCCTGTGTCGATTTCGCCGGCAATTGCGGCAACATGACGTCTGCGATCGGACCGTTCGCCATCGATGAAGGCCTTGTTCCCTGCCCCGACGACGGACCGGCAACGGTCCGCATCCACAACACCAACACCAGGAAGATCATTCACGCCCGCTTCATGGTCGCCAAGGGACGTGCCGAAGTCGATGGCGACTTTCGGATCGACGGGGTGTCCGGCAGCGGGGCTGCGATCCGGCTCGACTTTCTCGACCCCGGTGGAGCGCGGACACGCGGCGTTCTGCCCACCGGCAACGCCATCGATCTGATCGAAATCGACGGCGCGTCTGCGGTCGAGGCAAGCCTTGTCGACGCCACCAATCCGAGTGTCTTCGTACGCGCATCCGACTTCGGCCTTTCGGGCACCGAAACGCCGGAGGATATCGAGCGAAACGCCAGCCTGCTCGCCAGGCTGGAAGACGTCCGGCAAGCGGCCTCGGTGCGCATGGGCGTGTCTGCCGACCGTTCGCAAGCCGCCCGGCAGCAAAGCCAGCCGAAGATCGCATTGCTCGCCGCGCCTGCGGCCGCGCCGCTTCTGTCCGGGGCGGTGCTAGAGGCGGCTGACCAGGACATCGCGTGCCGGATGATCTCGATGGGCCGCCCGCACCGGGCAATCCCGGTCACCGGCGCATTGTGCCTTGCGGCGGCATGCCGGATCCCCGACACGATCGCCGCCACGATCGCGGCCGAGGCCGGTTCCGACAGCGCGCGCAACGAGATCCGGATCGGCCATCCCTCCGGCGTCACACTGGTCGACGCCGAAGTCAGCCAAACGCCGGACGGCCCCCATATCGAGCGGGCGACCCTCTACCGGACCGCGCGACGGCTGTTTCAGGGCGAGGTGTTGTATCGCGCGAAAAAGACACCGCTATAGACGGGTGCCGTGCAGCCTATATCGCCGATAACAGGCCGCCCCGTCGGGAGGCGGCCTGTTGTTTCGGCAGTCAGTCCGGACGACGGCCCGCCGTCATCGCCGCGACTGCCGCTTGTGGTCCATGACGGCACGCACCATCCTGCCGAACGCCTTGTCCTTTGCCCGGCGTTCGGCGAGCGTGGCCGAATTGAAGCGGTCTTCGGCGGCAAGCTTGCGCCAGCGCGCCAGTCGCGAGGGATCGATCGTGCCCTTATCCAGAGCTTCCAGGATCGCGCAGCCCGGTTCGGTCTCGTGGCTGCAGTCGCCGAAACGGCACCGCGCGGCCAGGTCGGCCAGATCGGCAAACACATCGGCGATGCCCTGTCCGGCATCGGCAAGCTGAAGCTCGCGCATGCCCGGCGTATCCAGCACCGCGCAGCCCTGCGGCGTGACGTGCAGTTGCCGGCGTGTCGTCGTGTGCCGGCCCTTGGCGTCGTCCTCCCGGATCGCGCCGGTCGCAATGTCGTCGGCCCCGCACAGGGCGTTGATCAGCGTCGACTTGCCGACCCCCGACGAGCCCAGGAACACCACCGTCTGGCCGGGCCTGCACCAGTCGGCGAGCTTGTCCGCCGGCTCGGCACCCGTTGCGTCGAGCGCGACGACCGCGACCCGGTCCGAAATCGCCACCGCCGCCGCGACATAGGCGGAGATATCCGCGCACAGATCGGTTTTGGTGAGCACGACAACCGGGGTGACATCGGCCTCGAAGGCCAGCGCGATATAGCGCTCCAGCCGCGCCACGTTGAAGTCCTGGTTGCAGGAGGAGACGACGAAGGCCGTATCGACATTGGCGGCGATCAGTTGCACATCGCGGCCGGTGCCCGGCGCCCGCCGCTTGAACAGGCTCTTGCGCTGGAGAACCCGGCTGGCGGCGGGTCGGTCTGCGTCGTAGAGCAGCCAATCGCCGACCGTGGCGCTGGGTCCTGGCGGAATCAGCGCGTCGACGCGATCGCCGCGCACATGCAACCCGTTGCGGTGCACTTCCACGACGCGGACCGGCGGGGTTTCGGCGATGGTTTCGATGCTCGTCTGCTGTGCGAAGAAATGCTGCCAGCCGAGCGATTGAAGCGGCGCGCGCGCAGGCGCAGACACGCCGGCCGGCGGCAAAAAGCGGGAATAGTCCCGTGTCATTTTGGTGGACTTTCATGTTCCGGCCCCGGCGCGATCCGGGGCTTGAAGGTGTGCCGTTGGACAGGCGCAGGACAGCGTCCACCGCACAGGGCGCGGTGTTGATCAGGCGGTGTCTTGCATCGGGGGGCCATCCGGCCGCCCCACCTTACCGGGACATAAAAACTCCGTCGTTATATGGCCCAGATAAGCACCCGGAACGCTTAAGTCAACGCGCGGTAAAGCCACCCACCGGCCGCGATCCGCCCCCCTTCACCGAACACTGATGAATCGTGATTGGCGCCGCCGCGCCCTGCGGTCCCAAATGCCGTGATGGCGCGCGTTTCCTGCCGGACTGCGCGCGAGGATGAAACAGGCAAGCGAAAGGCCACCCCGATGGCACCGCCAGTCCAATCCCGCTCCCGATTTCGCATCACCCTAGTCGCATCGCTGGTGGCGGCACTGTCGCTGGTCTGGCCCGGCGACGCGCGGGCCAAGGACGGCGCACCGCTGCCGGACTACGTGGTCGAGCGCTTCGGCACGCCGCCGGCTATACCGGACGGCCCGTTGCCGGAGGGGTTGCAGGCGGCCGTGCAGGCGGCCTTTGTCGACAGCATGGAGAACGGCACCTGGGGCGAAGCGCAGACAACCGCGCTGGGGGAGATCGTCGAGGCAAAGGATCCGCGCATCGTCTGGATGATCACCGACCTGATGCGTTTCATCACGCAGCCCCAGTTGAACGCGCTCCTGACCGCCGCCGCCTCGCACTTGCTGGGCAAGGACATGCCACAGGTGAATTCATGGGGGATCGTGACGGACCATCTGATCGCCTGGGACATTCCCGCGCCGCCTGACTACCTGACAGTGAAACGGGCGATCTTCACCAGCGTCGTGCCCGGCTGGGACAGGATCTTCGTGGAAGGCGATATCGACTGGCGACATGTGTCCTGGGGCGGCGTGCTGATCGACGACCGCGCCTATGACACGACGGACGAACCCTGCAACTGCATTCCCGCCGCCGACAATCCGGCGGTGAGCACGGCGGACGAGGCGACCTGGCTGAAGGACGACGATATCGTCTTCGGCATTGAGGTGAACGGCGAATACCGGGCCTATCCAAGGCGCATCATGGAAGTCCGCGAGATGGTCAACGACACGCTGGGAGGCCGGCATCTCGGCATCCCCTACTGCACGTTGTGCGGCGCCGCGCAGGCCTATTTCACCGACGACCTGCCCGACGGCGTCGAGCGGCCGGTCCTGCGCACCTCAGGCCTGCTCATCCGCTCCAACAAGGTGATGTACGACGTCAATACCTATTCGGTGTTCGATACGTTCCGGGGCGATGCGGTGACCGGACCGTTGGCTGAGAAGAACCTGAAGCTGAAACAGGCCACGGTGGTGACCACCGACTGGGGCCGGTGGAAGGCGGCCCACCCGGAGACCACGGTGCTGGTCGAGGACCTGGCCCTTGGCCGCGACTTCGATTTCCGCAACACCCGGGACGCGAACGGCCCGATCTTTCCCGTCGGCGATGTCGACCCGCGGCTGCCGGTGCACGAGGATGTCATCGGCGTGATCACCGCGTCCGGCAAGCCGGTGGCGTTCCAGCGCAGCAAGGCGTTCGTGGCGCTGATGAACGGCGACGAGATCGCCTTCGAGAACGTTCGCCTGAAGCTCGATGCGGGCGGCATCAGGGCCGTCGATGCGGACGGGTCCGATCTGGGCAGCCATCAGGCGTTCTGGTTTGCCTGGTCGCAGTTTTATCCCGGAACGGAGCTCTGGGAGGGATAGAGCGGCCGCCCCCTCTCTGCGTCCCCGTGAACCGCCGCCCTACTCCGCTGCCTCGGCCGGGTCGTGGCCCAGGCGCCGGTTCAGTTCCGCGATCAGTTCGATCGCCGCATCCGCGATCACCGTGCCGGGCGGGAAGATCGCGGTGGCGCCGGCGGCTTTCAGCGCCTCGAAATCCTGCGGCGGGATGACACCGCCCACCACGATCATGATGTCGCCGCGACCGGCATCGGTGAGTGCCTTCTTCAGCGCCGGAACGAGCGTCAGATGGCCGGCGGCAAGCGACGAGGCACCGATGATGTGGACATCGTTCTCGACCGCCTGACGCGCCGCCTCCTCGGGCGTTGCGAAAAGCGGGCCGATATCGACGTCGAAGCCGAGATCCGCGAAGGCCGAGGCGATCACCTTCTGGCCGCGATCATGGCCGTCCTGGCCCATCTTGGCGACCAGGATGCGCGGCCGGCGGCCCTCATCCCGTTCGAAGGTTTCGGCCATCTTCTGGACACGGCTCACGGCTTCGTCCATCTGCCCGACCTCCTGTTTGTAGACGCCGGAAATCGCCTGGATCTCGGCCTGGTGGCGACCCCATTCGGCTTCCAGCGCGCTGGAAATCTCGCCGACGGTCGCCTTCGCCCGCGCCGCCTCGACCGCCAGCGCCAGCAGGTTGCCCTCACCGGTGCGGGCGCAGTGGCCCAGCGCCTTCAAGGCACCATCGACGGCGCCCGGGTCGCGCTCGGCGCGCAGGGCCTTGAGCTTCTCGATCTGCTTGTCGCGGACCGCCGAGTTGTCGACCTTGAGGATGTCGATCTCGGCCTCCTCCTCCGGCTTCCAGCGATTGACGCCGACCACGGTCTGGCGGCCGGAATCGATACGCGCCTGGGTGCGGGCGGCCGCCTCCTCGATCTTCAGCTTCGGCAGGCCCGCCTCGATCGCCTTGGCCATGCCGCCGATCTGTTCGACCTCCTCGATATGGGTCCAGGCGCGGGCGGCGAGATCGTGGGTCAGGCGCTCGACATAATAGGACCCGCCCCAGGGGTCGATCACCCGGTTGGTGCCGGCCTCCTGCTGCAGCAGGAGCTGGGTGTTGCGGGCGATGCGGGCGGAGAAATCGGTCGGCAGCGCCAGCGCCTCGTCGAGCGCATTGGTGTGCAGCGACTGGGTGTGGCCCTGCGTCGCCGCCATCGCCTCGATGCAGGTGCGGGTGACGTTGTTGAAGACATCCTGCGCGGTCAGGCTCCAGCCCGAGGTCTGGCAATGGGTGCGGAGCGCCAGCGACTTTTCGTTTTGCGGATCGAACGGCTTGACCAGCTTCGCCCAGAGCAGGCGGGCGGCGCGCAGCTTGGCGATCTCCATGAAATAGTTCATGCCGATCGCGAAGAAGAAGGACAGCCGCGGCGCGAACGTGTCGACCGACATGCCCGCCTCGATGCCGGCGCGCAGGTATTCCACCCCGTCGGCGAGCGTATAGGCAAGTTCCAGGTCCGCCGTCGCGCCGGCCTCCTGCATGTGGTAGCCGGAGATCGAGATCGAATTGAATTTCGGCATCTTCTGGGAGGTGAAGGCGAAGATGTCGGAAACGATCTTCATCGATGGCCGCGGCGGATAGATATAGGTGTTGCGGACCATGAACTCCTTGAGGATGTCGTTCTGGATCGTGCCGGTGAGCTTCTCGCTCGGCACGCCCTGCTCTTCCGCCGCGACGATATAGAGCGCCATGATCGGCAGCACCGCGCCGTTCATGGTCATCGACACGCTCATCGCATCGAGCGGGATGTGGTCGAACAGGATGCGCATGTCGTAGATCGAATCGATCGCCACGCCGGCCATGCCGACATCGCCGGTGACACGCGGATTGTCGGAATCATAGCCACGATGGGTGGCCAGATCGAAGGCGATCGACAGGCCCTTCTGGCCGGCCGCCAGGTTGCGCCGGTAGAAGGCGTTGGACTCCTCCGCCGTCGAGAAGCCGGCATACTGGCGGATCGTCCAGGGCCTGGTGCGATACATGGTCGGATAGGGGCCGCGCAGATAGGGCGCGATGCCCGGCCACGATTGCAGGAAGTCAAGGCCGTCGCGGTCGTCCGGACCGTAGGCCGGCTTGACGGCGATGCCCTCCGGCGTCTGCCAGGCGGCGCCGTGCGCACCGGAGGCAGCCTCCTGCGCCCGCTGATCAGGCGTTGCCAGGGGCATCTGGGAAAAGTCGGGTATCCGGCTCATAGTCTTTCGCTCCCGGCCGCCAGCACCGCCTCGCCGCGCAGTCCGATCGCAGCGTGGACGGCCTCAAGGCGGGCCAGTATATCGCATCCGGCGTAGAGGAAGGAATCGATGCCGGCGGCCTGCCAGTCCGCTTGCCTGTCGCCGGGCCGTCCGGCCAGCAGCACCATGCGCGCGCCGGCCGATTTCAGCGTGCGCGCCATCACCTCGGCCTCCTCCGCGTAGGCCTTGTCGGTTCCGCAGATGCAGGCGATGTCCGCGCCGGATTGTTCGAACCGTTCAGCCAGGGCATCGATGGCGACGGACCCGGCGCCGCCGGCCGCCTGAATGCCGCCTGCGGCAAAGGCGTTCTCGGCAAAGCCGGCCCGGGCCGAAAACGCGGCCGGCGTGCCGATCGTCGCCAGATAGACGGCCGGACGATGGCCGCTTTCGTCGTAGCGGCGATCGCTTGCCGCGCGCAGCCGCTCGAAGGGCTCGGCGGACCGTTCCGCCGTCAGCGGCGCGACCTGCTGGACCGCCGTATCGGCGGTCACCGCGAAGTCGGCGAAGGTGGCGCCCGACAGCGCCTCGGCGATCATCGCCTCGGAGTGGCGCCCGTCGCCCGGCGCCGGCAGGTCGAGAACCTGGCCTGAATCGCTGATCGAGGTAACCGCCGGCGACAGCACGCGGGCCGGCACCTCCTTCAGGAGCGGAAATTCGGAGACCCCCAGGATCGGCGCCTTGCGGGTCGCGACCTGGCGCGCCCTGTCGGCGGCCGCCTGCGCCACGCGCGCCTGGAAGGCGCCGGCGGCCAGGCTCTTCTGCAGCCCGCCCTCGCGCTCGACCTCCTGGAAGAGGCCCCAGGCCGCCTCGCAGAGCCGATCCGTCAGCGCCTCGACATAGCCCGAGCCGGCGGCCGGGTCCTGGACATGGCCGAGACCGGATTCCTCGATCAGCACCAGTTGCGTGTTGCGCGCGATGCGCCTGGCGAAGGCATCGGGCAGCCCGAGCGGCATGGTGAAGGGCACCAGCGTCATGGAATCGACCCCGCCGAGCCCGCCGGCCGCCGCCGCGACAGCGTTGCGCAGGATGTTCACCCAGGGGTCGGTCCTGGCCATCATCCGCCAGGCGGCCTGGCCATGCAGGCGCAGGGGCACGTCGGGCAGATCGCAGGCCTGCAAGATGCGCGACCACAGTCGCCGCACCGCGCGCAGCTTGGCCATCGTCGTGAACTGATCGGCGTCGAGCGACATGGCGCAGATCATCGATCTTGCGACACGCTCCAGGTCGTAGCCGTGCCGTTCGCGGGTGCGCAGCATCTCGATGCCGCGCGACATCGCATAGGCCAGTTCCTGGGCCGTGGACCCGCCCGCCCCGTGCACCAGCCGGGCATCGATCGGATTGATGCCGACCGTCAGCCCGCGCCTGGCGCAGGCCTTGAGGATATCGTCGCGATAGCCGGTCACCCGCTCCATGTCGTAGCGCAGCATGCCCTGCGACATCATGTTGGCGATCGGATCGGACATGACGGTGATCTCGACCGCTGCGGGATCGATGCCGCGGCGTTCGATGAGGGCTGCGATGAAGGCCACGGCGAACCGCGATTCATAGCCCGCATCGATCCGAAGCGGTGTCGCGGCCAGATCGATGTCGGCGAGCAACCGGTCGATATCGTCGAGCGATTCGGCGTGGATACCGAAGCCGACCGTCCGGTTGGACCCGGGGAAGATCAGTTCCAGACCGTCCGCACCGCCGTCGAGATCGGCGCGTGCCAGATGGTTGGCGACGTCGACATCGGGATGATCGACGCGCTGGAACACCGTCCAGCGGCCGGGCATCGCGCGGTTCGAGGGGATCTGCCGGCCGGGTCCGTCCTGACGATAGAGCGGCTTTATGGAAAAGCCGTCCGGCGTCGGCGTCTCAAGCGCCTTCAGCGGATCGTCGGTGGATCTGGCCGAAGAGGGGCCCCCGCGGCCGGCCAGAACCTTCTCGACCAGACCGAGCCATCGTGAGGCGTCCGCCGGGGGGAAACCGGCGGTCAGTTGCAATTCGTCCATAAAACGGGCTCGCCCAAATTCCATTGCCGAAACACGAATTCAGGCTGTTTAGTGCCATAGCCCGCAGACAAGTGCCACTCTCAATTGGATGTAAGACATGCGTATAGGCCGCCGGGCGGCCCCGCAGGGACCTTACGTAAACTGGCTGATACCGGGAATCGACGCCATGACCTCGTCGACGAGTTCGTCGCCGGCATGCTGCTTGGCAAAGCCGACGAGCTGCTTCACGACACCCTGGATCTGGCCCATGTCGAGGCCGGCGGACGTCAGCGAATTGAACGCCGCCATGGCGCCCATCATCCCGCCCATGCCGCCGAGCATGCCGCCGCCTGGCGTTTCGATCGCATCGGCGCCGGGCAGCTTGTCCATCAGCTCCGCCACCTTGTCCTCGGGGCCGGCCTGCTTGAGAAAGCCGATAATGATCTCCACGGCCTTCTGCGCCGTTTCCCTGTCGATACCGACATTCGATTCGATCAATCCGAGAAGTTCATCCATCACAGCCTCCTTGCGGCCCGGGCATTGGTGCGTCGATCACGGTTCGGCGCTCATTCTGCATGCAAGCGGAGCGGACACAAGGCGCCGATTGCGCGGCCGGGACGGCGTTTCTATAAACGGCGTCGAGCGCGACTTCCAGGCTCGATGCGGTGTCGCCCCCGGTTGGAACCAATCGGATATCGGTGCTATTCGACTGACTACAGATCCCCACCCTTCGGAGACCTTAAGCCATGACCGCCACCGAATCCGCGCTGGCCGCCGTCGATACCGGGCTCGATCAGAGCCTCGACCGGCTGTTCGAGCTCATTCGCATTCCCTCGATCTCGACGGATCCGGCCCATGACGCGGACTGCCGGAAGGCGGCCGACTGGGTCGTTAAGCAGCTTCGCGGCCTCGGCTTTAAGGCAGACGCCCGCGAGACGATCGGCAAGCCGATGGTGGTCGGCCATGGCGGGGCGAAACCGGACGGCACCGTTCCCCATGTGCTGTTCTATGGCCATTACGACGTGCAGCCGGCCGACCCGCTGGACTTGTGGACCTCGCCGCCCTTCGAGCCGCAACTGGTCGACACGCCGACGGGCAAGCAGATCGTCGCGCGCGGCGCCGATGACGACAAGGGCCAGTTCATGACCTTCGTCGAGGCTTGCCGGGCCTGGCTGGCGGCGAACGGATCGCTGCCGATCGCCATTACCGTCCTGATCGAGGGGGAGGAGGAATCCGGCTCGGAGAGCATCGGCCCGTTCATGGCCGCGCACAAGGACGAACTGATCGCCGATGTGGCGCTGGTCTGCGACACCGGCATGTGGGACGCGGAGACGCCGGCGATCACCACCATGCTGCGCGGCATGATGAAGGACGAGGTCTTCATCACCGGACCCGACCGCGACCTGCATTCGGGCATGTATGGCGGGCCGGCGCGCAATCCGATCCGGGTGCTGGCGCGGATCCTCGCCGATCTGCACGACGATGCCGGCCGGATCCAGATCCCCGGCTTCTATGACGGCGTTCCGGAACTGCCCGAAGCGGTCAAGGCGCAGTGGGACGCGCTCGATTTCGACGCGGCGTCGTTTCTCGGCGATGTCGGCCTGTCGGTGCCCGCCGGCGAAGCAGACCGCAGCGTGCTGGAACAGATCTGGTCGCGGCCGACCTGCGACGTCAACGGTATCATCGGCGGCTATACCGGCGAGGGCTCGAAGACGATCGTGCCTTCCAAGGCGTCGGCGAAGGTCTCGTTCCGGCTGGTCGGCCAGCAGGACGAGGCGGTGATCCGCGAGGCCTTCCGCGATTTCGTGCGCGCCCGCGTGCCGGCCGATTGCACGGTGGAATTCAAGGTGCTCGGCGGCGGTCCGCCGCTGGAGGCCGACCTGTCGCGGCCGGAGGTCGCCAAGGTCGCCGGCGCGCTGGAGGCGGAGTTCGGCAAGGCGCCTGTGTTCATGGGCTGCGGCGGCTCGATCCCGATCGTCGGCGGCTTCAAGGACACGCTCGGCCTCGACTCGATCCTGGTCGGGTTCGGCCTCGACGACGACGCCATCCACTCGCCGAACGAGAAGTACAACCTGTCGAGCTTCCATAGGGGCACCCGGTCCTGGGTCCGGGTCATCGGCGCGCTGGCGGGGGAATCATGAGGTGCCGCGACACGCTGCAATGATGCCGGGGCGAGAGGATCGTCTGGAGGAACCTGTGCCCTTGTAGTCGATGCCCGGCGCTCGAAATGCTCCGCATCTCGTTGGCTGGCACGGGCCGTGCCAGGGTTCCCCACTCCGCCCGCAGGGCGGCTTCGAGAGCGCCGGAGGCGATCTCGAACCAACGGACGGTGCCGACCGGCACCGACCGCTCACGCCTCGATTTCGGCTGCCGGCTTTGCCTCAGGGCGCCGGCTGACGATCGCCTGTACCCCGGGGAAAGACCAGAGAACCCGGATCGCCAGCAGGGACACGATCGACAGGGCGGCTGCGCCAAGGAAGGGCAGTCGCGCCTCAACCCCCATCGCCTCGCCGCCGATCAGCGAGGTCAGCGCCGCGCCGAGCGTGAACAGGGCCGTCGATACGCCCATCACCCAGCCCTGCTCTTCCTCGCCGACGCAAAGCGAGAAAATCGTCAGCAAAATCGGGTAGCCGACACCGAAGGCAAGGCCGATCAGCACGATCGGCACGAAACTCAGCAGGCCCGAGGGCACGAGGACGAAAGCCAGGCAGCACAGGCCGATGATCGCCTGGGATACGCCGACCATGGCCCGCAGCGTGACCCGCGAACTCAGGTAAGGCACCAGGAACGCGCCGGAAAAGGCAAGGCAGGCGCCGAAGGCCAGCATGGCCATCGAGGTGCCCAGGGTGCCATAGCCGAAATGCGTGCTCATATAGGTGTCCATGAAGATGTAGAAGGCGTTCAGGACGATCTCGAAGACGAAGAAGACGATCGCGATGCGCAGCACCACCGGCCGCTGGGTGACGCGCCACAGGACGAGGAAGATCTCCAGCGGCTCGAACCGGAAGGGCTGCCGGGGCTGGCCGGCGTCGCTATAGGTGACGACCACCAGCAGCGCGGTCAGGGCGATCAGGCCGGCGGCGACATAGAACGGCAGTTGCAGCGAGGCGTAGGAGCCGAGCAGGGCCGTGTCCGACAGCAATCCGCCGATCAGCGGCCCGGCGATCAGGCCGGCGCTTCCCGCCACCATGTAATAGCCCATGTTGCGGGCGCGGTCGGCGTCGTTTTCGCTCAGGTCGACAACGGCGGCCTGCACCACCGGCTGATTGCCGGCGGTGAAGCCGGTGATCGCCCGGCCGAGGATCAAAAGCCATAGCGAATTGTACATAAGGGCCAGGATGGTCAGCCCGTAGCCGGCAAACCCGCCGACCAGGCAGACCATGATCGCCGGCTTGCGGCCGATCATGTCCGATACCCGCGAGATATAGGCGGCGCCGAAGAACCAGGCGACGTAGAACACCGCCATGACGATGCCGTAGTCGAAATGGCGGGCGGCCGTGGAGGTTCCCGCCGGCAGGAAGGCCCGGTCGGTGTCCAGCATCAGCGTATTGATGATCGGAAAGATCAGCCCCTGGCCCATCAGGTCGACAAAGACCACGAGCATCAGGGCCAGTTTGGCAATCGACATGGCATTCCCCTCGCTTCGAACCGGCCGCCAGTGCTTGCTAACCGGACCCGGCTTCGGCCGGCTCCTGCGCCGCAGCCGGGCGCAACGCCGCGATCCTGCGGACCTTGGGCATTCGCCAGAGCAAGCCGATCAGCAAAAGCGACAGGAGCGATACCCCGGCCGCATAGAGGAACGGCAGCCGCACCTCGATTGCCATCGCCTCACCGCCGATCAGCGACGTCATCGCCGACCCAAGCGTCGACAAGGCGATATTGACGCCCATTACCCAGCCCTGCTCGTCCTCGGCCGCGCTCAGCGAATACATCGACAACAGGGCGGGATAGCCGACACCGAAGGCAAAGCCGATCAGCGCGATCGGCAGGTAGCTCACGACACCGCCCGGCGTCACGATGAGGGCGAGGCAGGCAAGGCCGATCAGCGCCTGGGTGACATAGACGGTGGAGCGAAACGTCATTCGCGCACCGAGGAAGGGCACCAGAACGCTGCCGCTGACGGCAACGCAGGCGCCGAAGGTGAGCATCGCCATCGCCGTTCCGAAGGTTCCGGTCCCGAACCGCTCGGTCAGATAGGCGTCCATGAAGATGTAGAAGGTCAGAAGCGCGAATTCGAACAGGAAGAAGATCACCGAGATCCGCATGATGTCCGGGCGTTTGCGGACCCGCCACAGGATGAGGAAGATCTCCCAGGGCTCGAAGCGGAACGGCTTGCGCGGCTGGTCGGCATCGGAATAGGCGGTCGCGATCAGCACCGCGGTCGCGGCAATCAGGGCGGCGGCAACGTAGAACGGCAGTTGCAGCGATGCCAGACTGCCGATGATCGCGTGGTCCGACAGGACGCCGCCGATGATCGGCCCGGCGATCAGGCCACCGCTGAGCGCGGCGGTGGCAAGGCCCATGTTGCGCGCCCGGTCCGATACGTCACGACTGATATCGACAAGGGCTGCCTGCGCGATCGGCTGGTTGCCGGCGGTGAAGCCGGTGATCGCGCGCCCCAGGACGAGCAGCCAGAAGGAACTATAGACCAGCGCGAGGATCGTCAGGACATAGCCAAGAAACGCACCGGCAAGACAGATCAGGATCGCCCTCTTGCGACCGATCATGTCGGACAGCTTGGAGATGTAAGCCGCGCCCAGGAACCAGCCGATATAGAACACGGCCATGATCAGGCCGTAGTCGAAGGATCGCGCGGACGCCGTCGTCGATGACGGCAGGAACGGGGTCTTCGGGTCCATGATCAGGGTGTTGATGATCGGAAAGATCAATCCCTGCCCCATCACATCGACGAAAATGACGAGGAGCAAAGCGACTTTGACGAATGTCATCGATGCGCCCGCATGAGGCGGCCTCCACTCCTAGCGGAGCGTTTCCTGCGCCTGCGCGCTCTTCAGATAGGCGGCAATGGCGTTGCGATCCTCGGCGGTCAGTTGTGACGTGTTTCGGATCACCGCCGCCATGCTGCCGCCGAGCGAATCGAAGGTCGGCGTGAAGCCGGATTCCAGCGCATAGGCGAGATCGCCCTGCGACCAGTCGTCGAGATCGGCCGCGGCGATGCCCGGCACCCGCCCCTCGCCCTCCGGATTGGGGCCGCCGACCAGCCATTCGCTCCGTTCGAGCCCGCCGAGCATGTCGCGCGGCGTGTGGCACTCCGCGCAGTGGCCGGGGCCGGTAACGAGATAGCCGCCGCGATTGATCTCGTCGGTGAGGTCGGGATCCGGCTCGAACTGTTTGCCGTCCAGAAACAGCAGCTTCCAGCCGCCGAGCGTGCGGCGGATGTTGAAGGGGAACGGCAGGGCGTGATCGGGCACCGAACTGGTCACCGGATCGAGCGTATCGAGGAAACCCTTCAGATCGATCACGTCCTGCGGCCGCATACGCTGATAGGACGTGTAGGGAAAGGAGGGATAGTAGTTCTCAAGCTCCGGCGACAGGCCCTTCTGCATGGCATTGACGAAATCGAGCGTCGACCAGCCGCCGATCCCGTCCTCCGGATCGGGCGAGATATTGGGCGCATAGAAGCTGCCGAAGGGCGACTTCAACTCCAGGCCGCCGCCCAGATGAAACGGATCGTCGCCGCCCGACGTCGCATGGCAGGACGCGCAGCCGCCGGCGAAGAACATGTAGCGGCCGTTTTCCAGATCCGGCTGATGGTCGGGAAGGTCCGCCGCGGTCAGGGGGCGCGGCATCGTTACCAGCCAGAACGCGCCCGCCCCGATAAGGGCGAGCGCAATCAGAACGATCAGGACACGTTTCAACATGCTCTGATCATAGCAGGCGAACTAGTTCTTTTTAATACGATAGGCTTCGTGACAGCTCTGGCAGGTCTTGCCGAGCGCGCCCAGCGCGGCCTTGACGCCGTCGAGATCGGCGATCGGGGTCGCCTTTATCGAGGCTGCGGCATTGAGAAGATCATCGTTCTTGGCCTCGAAGCCGGCCATGTCTTCCCAGATCTTCGGGCTGGCTTCCGTTTCGCCGCCGGTCTCGCTGCCGGCCGGGAACAGGCTGGTGAAGCCGGCCGCACCGCTATAGAGGACCCGCACGGACAGGTTTGCGGCGGTTGCGTCGAAGTCCATCTCTCCCTTCGCCATCTTGGCGAGCGTGCCGATCGCCGCGCCATTATCCTTCATGACGGCCTGGCGGGTCGCAATCGGATCCATCGCCGCCCAGGACGCCGCGGTCGCCGTCAGCAAGGCGATCGTCGTTCCCGCGAAAAGCAAATGCTTCATTCCCATCTCCTCCAAATCAGGTCGCGACACCGTATCGCAGGGGAACCTTCCGAAAATGTGGCGACCGAGACAAGTCAAACCAGCGTGACTGACCGTTCTGTACTGTGGAACGGTCGGCTTTGCGATGGCAGTGGACGATCCGCGTTTCCCGACACGTCGGGCGATTGACGACGCCCCGGCGATTGACGAAACAGTACGAAGCGCGTTCGATGTGGCGCCCTTGGGTGACGTCCAGGGTGGCGCCCCAGGCGCGCACGCCCAGACGCGGCAAACGGACACCGAAACAAACGAGGAGATGCGGGATGGCGGAGTGGTCGAAAACCTGGAGCTTTGTCGACGGGGCCTGGGTGGAGGGCAATCCGGGGATCATCGGCCCGCGCAACCACGGCATCTGGCAGGGCTCCTGCGTGTTCGACGGCGCGCGCGGCTTCGAGGGGGTCGCGCCGGACCTCGACCGGCATTGCGAGCGCGTCAACCGCTCGGCCGAGGCGCTCGGCCTTGCGCCGACCCATCGCTCGGAGGAGATCCTCGAGCTCGCCCGCGACGGATTGGCCCGCTTCGACAAGGACGCGGAGGTCTATATCCGGCCGATGTACTGGGCCGACCAGGGCAGCTATGTCGGCGTGGCGCCGGCACCGGACTCGACCCGCTTCTGCCTGTCGATCTACGATACGCCGATGCCGGAGGACGCCGGCTTCTCGGCCTGCCTGTCGTCCTTCCGCCGGCCGACGCTGGAACAGGCCCCGGTCAACGCCAAGGCGGCCTGCCTCTACCCCAATTCCGCCCGGGCGCTTCTCCAGGCCAATTCCCGCGGCTACATGAATGCGGTTGTGTGTGACGCGCTCGGCAATGTCGCCGAGCTTGCCACCGCCAACCTGTTCTTCGCCAAGGACGGCGATGTCCACACGCCCTATCCCAACGGTACCTTCCTGAACGGCGTCACCCGCCAGCGCGTCATCGCCTTGCTGCGGGCGGCCGGCTATCGGGTGTTCGAGCGCGTCATCGCGGCAAGCGAACTGCTGGAAGCCGACGAGTTGTTCTCGACGGGAAATTACGCCAAGCTCCTGCCAATTACCCGCTACGAGGATCGCGACCTGCAGCCCGGTCCGGTCTATCAGAAGGCGCGGGAGATGTATTGGGACTGGGCGCATAGCTGACCGGCCCGTTCCGGCTGCTCCGGACCGGTCGGCCGAAAGCGGGCCATTGCAAACGCCCGCATGCAAACGCCCGGACGGGCCGTTACGGCCCGAACCGACGGGAGGCCTGGAATGAAGGCGTGGATGGATCGCACGACGCGGGCAGCGCATCCGTCACGACGTCCGGGCCGGATGCCGGCGCGCGGTGCCCTGCTTGCGATGTCGCTGATCATCCCGGCGGTGCCGGCACTGGCCGATATCAATCCGTGGATCCAGTCCGATCACTACAATCCCGCCAAATGGGACACGGCCGGGCTGCAGACGGATACGCCCTGGCTGCATCCGGGAACCTGGACGCCGGGCCAGGAGTGGGGCTGGCTGTCCGGCGACCTGCAATCGGACAACATCCTGGGAAGCTGGGGCGGCATCCGCGACGAACTCGAGCTGAAGGGCATTTCCTTCGGGCTGGCGACGTCGAACCAGTTCGCGGCCAATCCGGTCGGCGGCGAGCGGGAGGGCGGGGCGAGCCTCATCACCACCCTGGGCGCGGCCGCCTTCGTCGACTTTCAGCGGCTGTTCGGCATCGAGGAGCGGATCTACCTTCAGGCCTCGTTTCAGTCGATCGCCCGCACGCCGAGCCTGAGCCCGAATTATGTCGGCAATCTGCTCGGGGTTCAGGTGTCGTCCTCTTCGAACTCCAATGGCGTGACACGCCTGGTCAACGCGGCGGTCGCCGCCGAGATGTTCGGCGACACGACGGAGATCGTCGGCGGCCGCATCAATGCCGGCGACGATTTCGCGACCCTGTCGCGCGCCTGCACGTCGCTCAATCAGGCCATCTGCGGCAACCCGTTCGTCGGCTCCGTCAACATCAACTTTCCCTCCTATCCGTTCTCGACCTGGGGCGGCCGGATCAAGGTGAAGCCCGGCGAGGCCTGGTATGCCCAGGTTGGCGGCTATCAGGTCTATCCGGATTTCTTCGACTTGAACGACCACGGCGTCGAGTTCGGCATTCCGGACGGGTCCGCGCTGCTGGGGCTGGCTGAGTTCGGGTTCAATCTGGGCAGTCGCGCCGCGCGTCCCGGGCTGCCGGGCACCTACAAGTTCGGCGGCTATGTAGACGGTGAGACCCATACCAACCTGGCGACCGGCGCCGACGAGGGCGCGACCTGGGCGGCCTGGGCGATGGGCGAACAGATGCTGTTTGCCGAGGCCGACGACAAGTCGCAGGGGCTGTGGGCCTGGCTCGCGCTGAGCTACTCGCCGCCGGATGTCAACGAACTGGAATTCATGACCGCCGGCGGCCTGAGCTATGTCGGGCTGTTGCCCGGCAGGCCGCTGGATACGGCCTCGTTCGTGTTCGCCAACGGCGTCTTCAGCGACCGGCTGGCCGGTCAGGGCAGCGAAACGGTGCTCGAAGTGAACTACCGCGCCCAGCTCCTGCCGGCGGTCTACCTGCAGCCGGACATTCAGTACATCATCGACCCGGACGGCAAGTCCGACATCGACGATGCCCTCGTCGTCGGCTTCACGCTTGGTGCGGTCTTTTGATGGCGCGGTCCGTTGAGGACCGCGCCAGTCAGTAATCGTTCGGGCAATCGCCCCGGAACCGTCAAAGCGCGCTGATCAGCGCATCACGCATCAACGGCGGATCGATCACCATGACGTCGTGATGCCCGTCGATCTCGGCATGGGCAAAGCGCGGATCGGCCTTGGTCTTCTCGGAGAACATCTCAAACAGCGGATTGATGTTCTGGGTGCAGCGCTGGAACGTGTATTTGACGTCGTCCCGGAACGGATCGCCCTGGACCGGCTCGACGAAGCAGCGGGCCGACATCGGGCGCAGGCGCGGGCCGGCGAAGTCCGCCGTTTCGCCGGTGAGGCCCCACATCTTTTCCCACAATTCAGGCGGCCGCGGCGGGATCATCCCGCCGGCCTCGGCGGCCTTCTCGAAATTGCCGCGGACCTGCTCGGGAACGAAGGTGGCAAGGGCGTCGCCGTCGCCAGGGACCAGCGCATCCAGGTAGATCGCGTGGGTGATCCGTTTGTCGCCGTCGCCGGCGAGCGCCTCCGACAGGACGCAGCCGCCATAGGAGTGGCCGACCACCGCGACATTGTCGAGATCGTTGAAATACAGGTGGTTGAGCACGTCCTGGCCGTGCACATGCAGTCCGATCTCCGGTGCCTGGCGATGCGAATTGGCGCCCAGGCCGGACAGATCCGGAGCGGAAACCGTATAGCCTGCCTCGATCAGGAGCGGCATCAGCCGGGTCCAGGCCCAGGCGCCATGCCAGGCACCGTGAACGAGACAGATATGCGGCTTCGCGCCGGACGCGGCACGGGCCGAGGGGGTGATGAAAGGCGCGGCGATGGGCGCGACCGCAGCGGCGGACGCGACACCGAATACGGCGCGACGCGTGAGGCTTGTCATGTCTTCCTCCCTTTGCCGGACAGGCAGATGTGGCGATTTCGCCTATTGCCGAGGGGTGCTCCCTCTTCTGGCCTCGCATCGTAGGGAGGATATGTTGACCAGTCAACTTTTATCGTTGCGCAGTCAACGAAATGCCGACCGGCGTATATAGCTTCCGGAGCATGCAGGTTTGGTTAAGTGACTTGTTATTTCAGGGCTTTCTGTCTGGCCAGCAGGTCGCGTTCCAGGGTCGCCGCGTCCGCGCAGTCGATGCGCTTGAGTTGCCTGACCGACATCGCCGACAGCGCCGCCGACTTGGTGTGGACGTAGAGCAGTTCGTCCGGCGCCGATTGCGTCACATGGTCGAGCCCGCCTTGCGGGAACCCGAAGGTGAGCACGTCGTCGACCGGATTGTAGGCGCCGTTCTGATAGGTCGGCCCGAGGACGTAGGTGCCGGCCTCGTCCCATTCGTAGATATGGCCGAGGACCAGATACTCCGTTCCGGCGATCCGGTCGAAGGACAGCCACATCTTCTCAATCGTCACCGAGGCACTCGCCGGATCCGATGCGTCTTTCAGCAGCGAGGTCGGCGTGAACGCTTCGCTGACCCAGCAACCGAGCATGTCGTCTAGCGGATCGGCGTTGGCCTGCGCCGCCAGGATGGCCGTCACTCCGGCGAGAAGGACGGATGCCAGGGGTTTGCCGATTGGTCTCATCTCACGCTCGACACTTCGGGGATAACGAAGGATTTCACATGATCGGCAAAGCCGTCATTGGCATCTTCGCCGACGATCGGCGTAGTGCCGCGATAGCCAAGGCGGGTAACGCCCTTGTTGCCGATGGTGAAGATATTTTTCGGCTTCACACCGATCTCGATGAAAGCATCTGAAATGACGCTTGAGTCGACATATCCATAGGCCGGCGTGACATTGAATTGCGATTTCACGTCGTCGACGAATGAAATGAACAGGTCGGTGCCGTTCGATCCCATCCACTCGGCCATTGCCTGGCCGGGATCATCGGCGTCTACGACCGACCGGTCACCGTCGCGCAGCAGCAGCACCGTGTCGCCCGGTTCGGTGGGAAAGCCGTTTTCCGTCAGCCAGTCGAGCGACGCATCGCACATCGACTTGCCGTTGACCGTCATCTGGCGCGGCCGGCCGGCCATATAGACGATGGCATAGCCGCGGCGGTGATAGATGTTGAGCATCAGGGCCGCGTCCTCGCGCGGATAGGCGATCGCCTTGTCGAGGAAGAACCCGTTGGTCGGGCCGTAATCATAGAGGATGTAGCGGCCGAGGACGCCGTCGATATCGGTGACGACCGCCGCGCGGCCTTTGAGCTTGTCCGCGTCGGCCTCGGAGATGGCGCGGCAGTAGTCGGTTTCGGCGGCGTGTGCGGCCGAAGCCACCAACACCATCAGCGCGGCAGCAAGCCCGGCGTTCGGGCTAATTCCGGGCAAACACGACATGAGGACCTCCGTGTCCGGCATTTGGGAGAGGCATAACGGCTGCGCCGTTCAACCCTTGTTCCCGGCTTTCGGCGTGATCAGGAAATTCTGGATCATCGCCGTCTCCTCGTGCGCCAGGAAATGGCAATGCAGAACGGTCTTGCCGACGCGCTCGGAATAGATCCGGGTCCAGACCCTGAGATAGCCCTTGGGCGGGATGATCATCGTGTCGCGCCACTGGTCGGGATGGTCGATATGGCGGAAGGCATCGATGCGGGCCTGGACCTTGGCGACGTCGGCGCCGACCAGTTTGGGATCAGGCACCTGGGCGGAATAGGCTTCCTTGACCTGGAAGGCGTTGACGTGAACGTGGAAGGGATGCACGCCGCCGGTCGGGTTGATGAGCACCCACTCCTCGACGGTGCCCTGCTCGATCTCGAAATCGACCTTGTCGGTCGCGTAGACCACATCATTGATGCGGAACTGTTGATAGGGAAGCCGGCAGGTATCGCCATCGATATCGAAGACGAAATGCCGACGACGGGTGATTTCGGACGGCTGGATCTTCGCCATCCCGGGCGGCCCTTCTTTCGGGATACCCGGCGTAAAGTTCATCTCTTCAATCTGGGATAGCGGTTGGCCGCCGTCTTCCTCGGTGATCACGATCCTGGCGAGCAATTGATCGCGCGGTCCGGTGCCGAAGAACTGCACCGTGTCAAGTCCATCGCTCAACACCCAGTATTCACCCGGTTCATCGAAACTCAGCAGCAGGTCGTGGCGCTCGCCGCCACCCGTGATCATCGTGTCCTTCCTGACCACTTCGCCGAAGGCAATGCCGTCGGATGCAATCATGTAGAAGGGATAATTTTCGCCCTCGACGCCTTCGGTCGCCAGCGGTGAGCGCGTGCCCGGCGCCGGCACGATACGGAAGCAGGCGGTGTTCTCGACAGTCGCCGTCAAATGGCGGAGCAGAACAATCTGGTTACGCTTGAAGGTATAGGTCGGCTGGAACCTGCCGGAGACGGTGTAGCAATAGTCACTCTCCCCGTTCTGGTTTTCCAGGAAGCCGCCGACCTTGGCGATGCCCGGTTCGTCTCCATCCGGGTATCTCTCGATACGATAGTGCGGATCGTGGACAACGAAAGGCACCTCCACCGTGATGCCGTTCGCCTTGATTTCCTCGTCATAGAGCCCGCGCACCATCAGCATGCCGGCAAGCCCGCCCCAGGCCTGGATGGCGACTGAGTTGTGGCGGTGCGGGTGATACCAGAACGTGCCGGTGGGATGCAGGTCCGGCAGGGCGAAGCGATACAGCTTCTCCTCGCCCGGCTTGATCGTTATGTAGCCGGCCTTCGGGTCGGACGTACCCTGCGGCTCGAACAGGTGCGGATCGACCTCCAGCCCATGCACATGCAGGTTGGTCCAGTTGAAGTTCTTCGGCACGTTCTCCCAGTCCACGTCAAAGGCGTCGGCCGGGGAGGCCGGCGTGCAGGTGTTGAAGAAGGGCATGCCGAGCGGCTGGTCTTCATGCAGGAACACCGATGGCCCGCTCTTCTGGTCGATGACCGGACGCCAGCCGTCGATGGTCGGCTCGGGCGGGCCGTAGTCGGCGTAGTCGCCCGTTTCGAACAGCTCGTTCTTGACCAGGATGTGGAAAGCCTTGCCCGGCTGCATTTCCAGGAGCGGTCCGAGATAGTTGTCGTCCAGAACCCCGTCGTCGGCCCAACTGCGGGTCATGAACTTGAACTTGCCCTGCTTAAGACGGGAACCGGCCGGATCGGGCTTGCCGTCGGCATCGACACCATAGAGAAGATCGATTTCGTAGGTCGCGAACCTGGCGACAAGGGTGTAGTCCGGCGTCTCGCCCTCGACCGCCATCCCTTCCAGCGCCTCCTTGTCCGTGGTGTCCGGGGTCGTCTCCGATTGGGCAAGGCTGAAATCGCTCGCAAGGGTGGCGCCGCCGGCCGCCATCAGGCCGGACAGGAAGGCGCGACGGGAGATTCCCGCCTGGAGAGCCTCCCGGACCTGTCTGCTTGTGGTGAAAGGCGAACGGGGAAAAGTAGAACGGCGGCTGTTGCGGGTCACGGTGACCTCCAATGCAGAACCGAGGAAATGCCACACGGGATTGCGGTATGCCGCTACGCCCCGTCATAAAAATACTCAAGCCGCGCCGGCGGCGCGTTCGTAATGCATGAAACCTGCGTTCAAGCCTATCCTGCGACCAAAGCGCGCCTGCCGCAATGGTCTTTGTCGGGGGGCATATGCGAGCCGCTGCTGTCCGGTTCAGCGGGGACGGGGCTTTGATTTGCGGCCGGTGGCCAGCAGCAGGCGCTGACGTGCCCTCACCCGGCCCTTCGGGCCACCCTCTCCCGCCAAGGGGGAGAGGGTAAGAGTCTCGCGGCACCTTCGTTCTCCCCTCTCTTCTTTTCGGAAAGAGGTAGAGTTTGCGGGAAAGCGGCCGGTGGCACGGACCCTCTCCCCCTTGGCGGGAGAGGGTGGCGAGCGCAAGCGAGCCGGGTGAGGGCCCGTCAGCAGTTGCGTTACGGTATCCCCTTTCGCTCGTCATCCCGGACGGCCGTCAGGCCGAGCCGGGATCGGAGAGCCCGTGTCGGTGCTGGATATCGAGGCCGAGAGAACTTCGAACCGCCTCGGTTCTCCGATCCCGGATATTCGCTATCGCGAATTCCGGGATGACGCTTGATAGGCAGAAGCTCGCCTTCACCCCCTAAAGCCAGCCCTTCCGCTTGAAATAGACATAGGGCGCCACGGCCGAGAGGATCATCACGATGAGGGAGACCGGGTAGCCCCAGACGGCGTGTAGCTCGGGCATGAACTGGAAATTCATGCCGTAGATCGAGGCGATCATCGTCGGCGGCATCATGGCGACCGCGGCGACCGAGAAGATCTTGATGATATTGGTCTGCTCGATATTGATCAGGCCAACCGTCGCGTCGAGCAGGAAGACGGCCTTGTTGGCGGAATAGCTGGCATGATCGGAAAGCTGGTTGGCGTCGCGGATCGCCGTCTTGATATGGACCCGGACATCCTTCGAGACGCGGATCGCCGCCGGCCCGGTCGACAGGAAGACGAGCGCGCGCGAGATCGTCACCAGGCTCTCGCGGGCCTTGGAGGCAAGGTCGCCGGCCCGGCCGATCGCGGCAACGATGTCCTTGAAATCCTTGTTGTCCATCGGCTTGCCGTCATTTGCCTCGTGCCGGAAGATCCGGCCGGCGATGGTGTCGGCGCTGAGGCCGGCCTGCTCGAGCACGTCGGCGATCCGGTCGATGAAAGCCTCGATCAGGCTGACGAAGACGAAATGGCAGTCGCGGCCGGCGGGTCCGAATTTCGGGGCGCGCTGGAGAAACTGGCGCAGCGGCTGCGGTTCGTCATGGCGCACGGTGACGAGATAGCGGTCCTTCAGGATGAAGGTGACGTCGGTCGTGCTGACGTCGCGCCTGTCGGCATTGAGCAGCGACAGCACCGTCATGAAGACCGCGCCGTCCTCCTCGTAGATCCGGCTGGAAATCTCGATTTCCTGCATCTCCTCGCGGGTCGGAACATCGATCCCCAGCCAGGCCTCGACACGCGCCTCGTCCCGCGCGTCCGGATCGAGCAGGTCGATCCACACGGCGGTGTCGGGCAGGGTCTCGACCGAACCGGGATCGGCGACGGCTTCCAGGCCCGCCTCGCCCGCAGTGTAGATCGACAGCATTCGCCCTTCCCTCCCGCTTGCAATCAGCAACACTCCGGCAGCAAACATCGGCCAGAGCGATCAGGGATGCCAGACCATTTCATCAGCGCCATGAAGGTCGGCGCCGAAACGCGACAAAAAAAGCGGGGCCGGAGCCCCGCTTCTGCATTCGCTCATCGATCCGGCGATCGTCAGGTCGCCTGCTCGAACAGGGATTCGACATACTCCCAGTTGATCAGATGATCGACCCAGGCGGCCAGATAGTCCGGGCGCCGGTTGCGGTAGTCGATATAGTAGGAATGCTCCCAGACGTCGCAGCCCAGGATCGGCGTCGCGCCGTGGACGAGCGGATTTTCACCGTTCGCGGTCTTCATGACCTCGAGCTTGCCGTCCTTCACCGCAAGCCAGCTCCAGCCGGAGCCGAACTGGGTGACGCCGGCATTGACGAAGGCCTCGCGGAACTTGTCATAGCCGCCGAGATCGGACTCGATCGCCGCTTCCAGCGCGCCGGGCAGCTTGCTGCCGCCGCCGCCGGGCTTCATCCAGTTCCAGAAATGCAGGTGGTTGTAATGCTGGCCGGCATTGTTGAACAGGCCGGCATTCTTGCCGAACGAGCCCTTGACGATGTCCTCGAGGCTCTGGCCCTCCCACTCGCTGCCCTGCAGCAGGTTGTTGCCGTTGTTGACATAGGCAAGGTGATGCTTGTCGTGGTGAAACTCCAGTGTTTCCGCCGACATGTATGGCGCCAGCGCGTCATAGGCATACGGCAGATCGGGCAATTCAAAAGCCATGATGTCCCTCCTCGTGCGGGTTCCGGTCAGGGGATCTCCTGTAAGCGGACCTGATCGCGGCCGCCCCCGTCCGGCGACCATAGATAGGCCGGACGGCGCAAGGGGGCAATATGATTGCGGCACGGCGAGCCGCTTTCCCGATCCGCCACGGCCGGTTTCCATACCGGAGTAAGACAATTTGATAAATTTTGTCGTATTGACAAGCGACCAATCGGACGGACAGGGTGTTACCGTTGAGGCAAGGGGTTTTTGCGGCCTTGCCGCCGGTTGCCTTGCAGATCAGGAGACCAGACGTGTCAGTCGCTGCCGATCAGAGACCGGAAATCATCAAGCGGATCACGTCGGTGCCGTCCAACGTGCCGCAGGAGATGGTCCGCTACTACGTCTACTGGAAGATCTTCTACGTCGCGGCCGGACTGGGGCATCTCCTCTCGATCTTTCTGTTCGCCTATAACGGCGTCACCTTCATGGCGATCTTCAATATCGGCAGCGTGGCGCTGTTCATCGCCGCGCTGTTCCTGCTGCGGGCCGGCCGCTACCGGATCGCCTATTGGGGCGCGCTCGGCGAAGTGACCCTGCACGGGATTGCGGCGATGATCTGCGTGGGCCCGGGTTTCGGCTTCCAGAACTACGCCTTCCTGGTTCCGATCCTGTTGTTCATCCAGCCGTTCTACGGCATGCGCTTTTCCATCCTGATGACCATCGCGACGCTGGCGAGCGCGAGTATCATTACCTGGTACGCGCTCAATACGCCGCCGGTCTATACGATCCCGCCGGGGGAGGTGAACCGTTTGATCGTCACGTCGATCATCACCTGGCCGGTCTTCGTGCTGATCATGGTGCTGCCCTTCATCCGTGCCTCGGCGCGGGCGGAGAAAGAGCTGGCAAGCGCCTATGACGAGAGCGAACGGCTGCTCCTGAACATCCTGCCCGAGCCGATCGCGGACCGGCTCAAGGAAACCGAGGGCATGATCGCCGACGACCATGACCGCGTGGCGATCCTGTTCGCCGATATCGTCGGCTTCACGCAGATGTCCGGGCGGTTGCGGCCGGCCGAGGTGGTGGCGATGCTGAACGAGGTGTTCAACGCGATCGACGCGCTGGTCGCCCGCCACGGCGTGGAGAAGATCAAGACGATCGGCGATGCCTATATGGCGGTCGCGGGCGTCCCCGCGCCGCTCGCCGATCCCGATGGCACGATCGCCGACCTGGCGCTCGAGATCCAGGACGCGGTCTCCCATATCCGCGAACCGGGGACGGGCAATCCGGTGCAGGTGCGCATCGGCATCAATTCCGGCTCGATCGTCGCCGGCGTGATCGGCAACCGCAAGTTCGCCTATGACCTGTGGGGCGACGCGGTGAACCTGGCGGCCCGGATGGAATCGACCGGCGAACCGGGTCGGATCCAGGTCCCCGGCGACCTCGCGGAGCGGCTCGCCGACCGCTTCGTGATCGAGCCGCGCGGCGAGGTCGACGTCAAGGGCAAGGGCCGGATCGCGACGGCCTATCTGGTCGGCCGCAAGGGAGGCTGACGCCGCCCTACCCCTCCAGGTCGACCATCAGCCGCACCGGTCCGCGGAAGGCGATCGTCTCAACCCAGTCGAGCCGCTGCTGGGGGACCAGCCGCATGTTCGGGAAGGTCTTCGTCAGCGTTTCCAGGACGATGCGGATCTCCAGGCGGGCCAGCGGCGCGCCGATGCAGAAATGGATGCCGTTGCCAAAGGCGATGTGCTCGCGGGCGTTCTTGCGGGCAACGTCGAAGACCTCCGGGTCCTCAAACTGGCTCTCGTCGTGATTGGCCGAGCCGAGCGCGACCAGGATGTTCGAGCCCTTCGGGATCGCCACGCCGCCGATCTCGACATCCTCGAGCGCCCGGCGGCGCCAGGCGATGACGGAGGAGGAAAAGCGCAGGCCCTCCTCGACCGCATTCGGGATCAGATCGGGCTCGGCGACGAGCCGCTCCCACTGATCGCGGTGACGCAACAGTTCCAGGAGGACGTTGTTGAGCCCGTTGGTGGTCGTCTCGTGGCCGGCGAGCAGGACGCCGAAGACCAGCGAGGCGGCCTCGTTCAGAGTGAGGACGGAATCGTCGCCGTCGCGCACCTCCAGCAGCTTGCTGGCATAGTCGTTCCTGGGCTCAGCCTGCCGGTCCTCGATCATGCGCTGGCAGTATTTCCAGAAATCGAGCAGCCCCTTGCCGGCCTCCAGAAGTTCCGCCTCGCTGAGCTTGCCGAAGGTCATCAGCAGGCGGTTGTCGGCCCATTCCTTGATCTTGCGGGCCTCCGAATCGGGAATGCCCATCAAAAGGAACAGCACCCGGGCGGGCAGCTCGTAGGTCATCGCATCGACGATATCGACCCGGTTGCGGCCTTTCAGCCCCTCGACATAGTCGGTGACGAGCGCGCGGATCTGCGGCTCGTAGGAGTGGAACACCTTCATGTTGAGGAACTGCGCGGCCACCTGGCGGACGCGGGTGTGCTTGGGACGGTCGCAATTGACCTGCGTCTGCTCGGCGCCGAAGCCGTTTTCCTGCAGATAGCGCACCATCGCGTCGGGAAAGGGCGTGACGGGGGAGAGCGCGATCGAGGCGGAGAAGCGGTCGGGATCGCGGAAGATCGGCAGGATGTCCTTGCGCCGCGTCACCACCCAGTAGCCGATCTCCGGGCAATAGAAGACCGGCTCCTCGCGCCGCGCGGCCTTGAAGAAATCATACATGCCCTCATGCGCGAACGGCCGGTAGGTCTTGCCGAAATCCGAGACCGGCGCCGCAACGTCGGGAATGTCCCAGGACGACGTCAAACGCGTCATCGTCTCCTCCTCCTGTGCACGGTACCGGATACCCGGCTGCCGCTATCTTTCTGTTGTCAAGTCAACAGATGCCGCAGGAGTGTTGCCGAGTCAACAGCAATTCTGATATCGCGAAGCCACTCCGGCCGTGGCCGCAGCAGGGGACCGACAATGCCGGATCTTTCACCAGCGCTTTCAGACGACATGTTTCTGGTCTGCGTCGACCACCCGCCCGACGACGAGGGCCGGGGCGAGACGCGGACGACGCTCAGCTTCTCGCGCTCGCCCTCCGTCGCGCTGGTGTTCGCCGCCAATCGCTATACGCGGACCGCGGCGCGGATCTATCAGGACCGCTTCGGCATCGGCGTCGTCGACTGGCGGATGCTGGTCATGCTGACCCGCGAGCCCGATGCGACCGTCGGCCATGCGAGCCGGGTCATCGGCATCGACAAGGCGGCCGTCAGCCGCGCCTTCGGACGGCTGGAAAAAGCCGGCCTGGCGGTGCCGAACCGGCCGCAGCGCCATGCCCTGAGCCGCACCTGGCGCCTGACGGAGGCGGGGCACGCGCTGCACGCGGACATCCTGCCCGTCTCGCTTGGCCTGCAGAAGCGGCTGCTTAACGGGTTTACCGAAGCCGAGGTGGTCCAGCTCACCGGCATGCTCGCCCGGCTGATGCAAAACCTGGAGAGCGTCGAGGACGGCTCCTGAGGGTCCTCCCCTGCTCCGGGCTCTATTCGATCAACCCGATCCGGCGGCGGTTGGTCTCGTCGCGCAGGCTGAGATCGGTCCCGGCGAAATCCGCCGCCGCCTGCGTGCACAGCCAGACGATCGCCCGCGCCGCCCAGTCGGCGGGAATATGCACGGCGGGATCGAGCTGGCTCACCGGGTTGACGCCCGAGGCCTTGATCCGGACCTGCATGTCGGTTGCGACCGTACCGGGGCTCATGCCGACGACGCGGATGCCGGCGTCGCGATATTCCGCATCCGCGCAGCGGGTCAGCATCAGCGCGGCGGCCTTCGACGAACAGTAGTGGCTCCAGCCCTCCAGCGGGCTGGTGGCGGCGCCCGACGAGACGTTGACGATGACGCCTGCGCCCTGCTCGCACATCGGCGGGATCGCCGCGCGCAGGCCGTTATAGACGCCCTTGTAGTTGATATCGGCAGCATGCGACCAGGCATCCGGGTCGGACTCGCCCAGCCGGGCGATCGGCTCGATGACGCCGGCATTGTTGACGAGGACATCGAGGCGGCCGAACTGCGCAAGCGCCGTGCCGACGGCGGCCTCCATGTCCGCGAAGACCGTGACGTCGCCGGTGCGGGCGATCGCCGCGCCGCCCGAGGCGGTGATCTCGTCGGCCAGGGCCGAAATCTCCGCCCCGCTGCGCGCCACGAGCACGAGCTTTGCCCCCATCGCCGCGAAGTCGCGGGCGGCGGCTGCGCCAATGCCCCGGCTCGCACCCGTGAGCACCACGACCTTGTCCCTGATCTCATCCATTTCTGATTCCCTTCGGGTTGCCCTGTTCAGGGCACACGGATTACGTGCTCGTCCCCTCCATGTCGAATGCGCAAGGCGGTGGCCTCCCATGAGCGGATCGCACGATTTGGTCGAACCGCCGTCCCCGCGCTATAGGTCTGCAAGGGAAACGGGCAGCCGATGACAGGTCGGGGCGTGAGGACATGAGCGAACGGATATCCCGCCGCCGGATGCTCGCGGGCGCGGCAGCGTTCGGCGCCGTTCCGGTCATCGGGCCGGCCGACGCCTTTGCGCAAGGCCTCGGCGTCGATGCGGCCCACTACGGCATCATGGCGAATTCCGACACCGATCAGAGCGCGGCGCTGCAGCGGGCGATCGATGCGACGCGGGTCGCCGAAACGCCGCTGCTGCTGCCGCCGGGCCGCTATCTGGCAAGCGGCCTGGATCTTGGCAACGGCACGCGGATCTCCGGCGTTCCCGGCGCGTCGCGGCTGGTCCTCAACGGAACCGGCCCGCTCGCCACCGCGCGCGGCACGGATATCGTCCTGCTTGACGGCGTCGTCTTCGACGGCGTTGCCCGCGACACGGGCGATGCCGACGGCCTCCTCGTCTTCGACGATGTCGCGCGGGTCGACCTGCGGGCCTGCGTGGTCGAGAACAGCTGGTCGAACGGTATCGCGCTTAACCGCTGCGGCGGACGGATCGCCGGCTGCCGGATCGCCAATGCGCGCGACGGCGCCGTGTTCTCGCTTGACGGGCGCGATCTCGACATCGTCGATAACGAGGTCACCGATTGCGGCGACAACGGCATCCTGGTCTGGCAATCGACGCAGCAGCATGACGGCGCCCGGATTTCCGGCAATCGGGTTACCGGCATCCACAACCGCTCCGGGGGAAGCGGGCAATACGGCAACGGCATCCTGGTGTTTCGCGGCGGCGGCGTCACGGTTTCGGGAAACCGGATCAGCGACTGCGCCTATTCGGCCGTCCGGGTCAATGCCGGCACCAATGTGATGGTCACCGGCAACCAATGCGCCGATCTCGGCGAAGTGGCGCTCTATGTCGAGTTCGGCTTCACCGGCGCCGTCGTCGCCGACAACATCGTCGACACCGCGCTTACCGGGCTGTCCGTCACCAATCTCAACGAAAACGGCCATCTGGCGACCGTTTCGGGCAATCTCGTCCGCAACCTGCGGATCGGCGACCTGCCGGAGCGGCGCGGTGTCGGCATTTATGCCGCCGGCGACACGGCGGTGACCGGCAACGTCGTCGAAAACGCGGAACAGGCCGGTTTCGCGCTCGGCTACGGGCCCTATCTGCGCAACGTCGCCGCGGCGAACAATATCGTCCGTGGCGCGCCCTACGGCTTCATGGTCTCGGTGGTCGAGGGCATCCGCAACACGGCCATCACCGACAACGTGATGTCTGAGATAACGCAGGCGGCAATCGTCGGCACGCGCTGGGAGGAGGTCGTCACCGGCGATCTCGCCACGGGTGGCGCGGACGCCTATCCGGAGCTGACGATTTCGGGGAACCGGGTCGGCTGACGGCGCGCAGCCTGTCCGCGCCGATCCGGATCGACTACTTGATGCGCTCGAGCACCGAGACATAGTTGGCGACCGCCGCGCCGCCCATGTTGAAGATGCCGCCAAGCGTTGCGCCGTCGACCTGCATGCCCTCGGGCGCCGTGCCGGTAAGCTGCATGGCGGTGAGCGCGTGCATGGAGACGCCGGTCGCGCCGATCGGATGGCCCTTCGCCTTCAGGCCGCCGGAGGGATTGACCGGCAGCCGGCCGCCGATCTCGGTCTGGCCTTCCAGCGCGACCGCCGCGCCCTGGCCTTCGGCGGCAAGTCCCATCGCCTCGTACTCGATCAGTTCGGCAATGGTGAAACAGTCATGCGTCTCGACGAAGGACAGATCGTCGATTGCGACGCCGGCCTCTGCGAGCGCGCGGCGCCAGGCCTCTGCGCCGCCCTCGAACTTCAGGATGTCGCGCTTCGACATCGGCAGGAAATCCTGGACATGGGCGGCGGCCCGGAAGGCGATCGCCCAGTCGAGTTGCAACGCGGTCTGCGTATCCGCCAGCACGAGCGCGGCGGCGCCGTCGGAGACCAGCGAGCAGTCGGTGCGCTTCAGCGGACCGGCGACATAGGGGTTCTTCTCGCTCTCGGTGCGGCAGAAATCGTAGCCGAGATCCTTGCGCATCTGGGCGTAGGGGTTGTTGACGCCGTTCCTGTGGTTCTTGGCGGCGATCTTGGCCAGCGCATCGGACTGATCGCCCCAGCGCTGGAAATAGTTATGGGCGATCTTGCCGAACACGCCGGCAAAGCCCGCCGGCGTATCGCCGTCCTCGGGCAGGTAGGAGGCCTTGAGCAGGATGTTGCCGATTTCCGGTCCCGGCGTCGCGGTCATCTGCTCGACGCCGACGACCAGCACCACCTTCGCGGTGCCGGCCCGGATCGTCTTGATGCCCTGATGCACGGCGGCCGAGCCCGTGGCGCAGGCATTCTCGACCCGGGTCGCCGGCTTGAAGCGCAGATCGTCGCTTGCCTGCAGGATCAGCGAGGCGGTGAAGTCCTGGGCGGAGAAGCCGCCGTTGAAATGGCCGAGCACGATCTCGTCGACATCGCCGGGCGCGATACCTGCATGTGCAAGGGCATCGCCCGCAACCGCGACGATCAGCGATTCGACGCTCTCGCCCTCGAGCTTGCCAAAGGGCGAATGCGCCCAGCCGACGATGCATGCCGTCATACCCGATCTCCGTACTGATACCTGCCTGTGTTCCGGCAACGGTTATAGGTCACCGTAACGGCAAGGCCAACCGCATGCCGGCGATAGCGGGTATGCGCGGCCAGGACGAACATGGCCGGACACGGACCGAAATCCGATCCGGGCGCCATAATCCATTCAATCGGTTTACAGGCAGGCGCCGCCGTCTGGAAATAGGGGCGTCTGGAAAGGGGCGTGAGGAAAGGGTCGTCAGGAAATCGGGGCGAGCGCCTCGAGCACGGGATTGCCGCCGCCCATCACGGGGCGGGCGCTGACGATATCGGCCAGCGTGTGCTGATCGAGCACCTCGACGAAAGCGCCGAGCGCGTCGCCGAGGATCCGGTTGATCGGCGCGACCGGCCGGATGGCGCAGTCGGCGCCACCGCCGAAGCAGTCGGCCTGGATATGGGTTTCCTCGGTCACCCGGACGACGTCGCCGATGCGAATCTCATCGGCCGTCTTGGCCAGGCGGATGCCGCCGCCGCGGCCGCGCGACGTCTCGAGAAAACCGCCTTCGACGAGGATCGGTACGATCTTGAAAACGTTGTGCTCCGTGATGTGCTGCTGACGGGCGACCTCGGCCACGGTCGAAGACCGCCCCTCGTTCAGGGCGCACTGGATCAAAATTCTAAGAGCATATCCGGTCTGTTTGGTCAGACGCATGTGTCGAGCCTCTATCAGGGTCGCGGATTGAAATCGTGCGCGCGACCTGGGCGGGGGACATGCCGACAGTATAGGGAGAACTATCGAATAATTCCAGAGTAGCGGGCGCGGGGCGCCGCCGGAACGGGGGGCGTTCAAGACGGCGGTGACCGCGAGGCGATCACGGATCGGAAAAATACAGCCGCACCAGCCAGTCCGCGGCGATCGCCGGCCTGTCTTCGCCCTCCACCTGCAGGGCGCAGGCGTAGGTCAGGGCGACATAGCCCTTGTCGTTCACGTTCGCGTCAACGAGCGACACATCGGCGCGCAC
The DNA here is from genome assembly GCA_028280885.1 of Tepidamorphus sp. Lineage (GTDB taxonomy): Bacteria > Pseudomonadota > Alphaproteobacteria > Rhizobiales > Tepidamorphaceae > Microbaculum. The sequence continues at coordinate 19,495 of JANQKY010000073.1, read as the reverse complement.
CCGGCCTCCCGATCGCACCGGGGCGACGAATCGGATGCGGTCGAAGCCGTAATTGATGCTCATCGTCTGATTATCGAGCGCCGGGACGAGCGCGCCGGCAAGCCCGCCCATCACCGACAGCGACAGAAACCCGTGCGCCACCGTCCCGCCGAACGGCGTCTGCCGGGCCCGCTCCGGATCGACATGGATGAACTGGTGATCGTCAATCATGTCGGCGAATTCATCGATCATCGCCTGATCGATCACCGTCCAGTCCGACTGCCGCGAAAACGCGCCGGCCATGGCCAGCAGCTCCGCCAGGGTTACGATCGGCCTTGCCGGTTCCCTCGACATGTCTGCACTCCCCTCGCTCGCCTGCCCGCCCTCCGGCCGGAGCTCAATCGCGGCACAGCCATAGCGCAGCCCTTCGCCACTCCCGAAACGATTTCGATCCGCATCGCGAATTTAACTCAAACAGGTGTTTGATTCAAACGCGCGTTTGAATTAGTATCCATTGTACAGAGAGACATCGAAAGAGGCAGGACGCCTGCCGGACCGATAGCGGCCGAGGAGAGAGAGATGGATTTCGACTACAGTCCCCGAACCAAGGAATTGCGCGAGCGCCTGCTCAGCTTCATGGCCGAGCATGTCTATCCCAACGAGCCGGCGCTTTATGCGGAGATCGACGAAGGCGGCGACCGCTGGAAGGTGCTGCCGAAGCTTGAGGAATTGAAGGCGGTCGCCCGCGACGAGGGCCTGTGGAACCTGTTCCTGCCCGAATCGGACGCGGGCGCGGGCCTGTCGAACCTCGAATACGCCCCGCTGGCCGAGATCATGGGCCGCAGCCATTTCGCCCCGGAGATCTTCAACTGCTCGGCGCCCGATACCGGCAATATGGAGGTGCTGGTCCGCTACGGGTCGCCCGAGCACAAGGAAAAGTGGCTTAAGCCTTTGCTTGCCGGCGAGATCCGCTCCGGCTTCTCGATGACAGAGCCTGCCGTCGCGTCTTCCGATGCCACCAACATCCAGACGGAAATCCGCCGCGACGGCGACGACTATGTCATCAACGGCCGCAAATGGTGGACGTCGGGCGCCGGCGACCCGCGCTGCCGCATCCTGATCCTGATGGGCAAGACCGATCCGGACAATCCGGACCGGCACCGCCAGCAGTCGATGATCCTGGTGCCGCTGCCGCATCCGGGCATCACCACGATCCGCCACCTGCCCGTCTTCGGCTTCGACGATGCGCCGCACGGGCACATGGAGATGACCTTCGACAATGTCCGCGTGCCGGCCTCCAACATCCTGCTTGGCGAGGGGCGCGGCTTCGAGATCGCCCAGGGGCGGCTTGGCCCGGGGCGCATCCATCACTGCATGCGCATCATCGGCGTCGCCGAACGGGCGCTGGAGCGGGCCTGCCGGCGGCTTGAGGACCGCGAGGCCTTCGGCGGACCGATCGCCCGGCAGTCGATCTGGTCGGAGCGGATCGCCGAATCGCGCAGCCTGCTCGACCAGGCGCGGCTTCTGACCCTGAAGGCGGCCTATATGATGGACACGGTCGGCAACAAGGAAGCGCGCATGGAGATCGCCATGATCAAGGTGGCGGCGCCGAAGGCGGCCTGCCAGGTGATCGACTGGGCGATCCAGGCCTTCGGCGGCGGCGGCGTCACCGACCACATCATGGCGAACGCCTATGCCTATGCCCGCGTCTGCCGGATCGTCGACGGCCCCGACGAGGTGCATCGCAACCAGATGGCGCGGCTGGAACTGCGCAAGTATCAGAATACCGATCCGGCCAGGACCGGCGGATCGGGCGACGTCTATATGGTGTGAGCATGGACACGCGGCGGGGCGCGCGCTCCGCGTCCCACCGCAAAGATGGGGCGAGCCCCCGGCTAAGCCCCCGTTTAAGCCCCAGGGGAGACGAGACCCGGACCCTGATCCTCGACACCGCCGAAGCGATGTTCGTCGAGCATGGCTATTCGGGCGTCACCATGCGGGCGCTGACGGCGCGCGCCGGCGTCAATCTCGCCGCCGTCAACTACCATTTCGGCTCGAAGGACCAGTTGCTGCTGGAGGTGTTCCGGCGCGGCAGCGGGGCGATCAACCGCGAACGCGCCCGCCTGCTGCGCGCGGCCACGGCCGAGGCCGGCGGCGGGACACCGACCGTACGGGCGATCCTGCATGCCCTGTTCACGCCGCCGATCCGGGCGACCTTGCGGACCGGATCGTCGCTGTCGCATCCCGCCGCCGGCGGCCGGTCGATCTACATGCAGTTCGTCGCCCGCGCAGCCCTTGACGGGCCAGACGAGATGCGGGCGATGATCGAGCGCGACGTGGCGCATCTGCAACGCTTCGTCGATGCGCTCGCCCAGGCGCTGCCCGCGCTTCCGCGCGATGAATTGCTATGGCGGTTTCACTTCGCCATGGGCGCGCTGCATTCGCTCTATCACGACCTGCGCCGGCTGGAGGCCTTGTCCGGCGCGCCGCTCGCGCTCGACGATGCCGACGCCCTCGTCGACCGCGTCGTCGCCTTTGCCGCAGCAGGCCTTGAGGCGCAATCGGACCACACGGCCTGACGGCGGTCATTAGCCGCTCAGAGCGCCAACGCCGCGGCCCGCCCCTCATAGGTCGCCGCCGGCGCATGGCGCGGCGCGAGCGCATCGCCGACGCTGACGACCGGGACGCCGGCGGATTTCAGTTCCGAGGCAAGCCAGTCCTCGGCGACATTGGTCAGCGCCAGCACGAGTGAATCGAACGGCCGGCGCGCCTCCGACATGTCGAGGATATCGACCAGCGTCGCGGCATCGCCATGCCATTCGCCGACGCAGGTGTTGATCAGCATTTCCGCACCGAGCGTCTTCAGCTTCGAACGCAGCGGAAAATCCGCCGAGGTGCGCTGCAATTCCTTGCCGATGATCGGATCGGGCGTTGCAAGCGTAACCGTGTGGCCCTGCTCGGCGAGATGCCAGGCCGTGCCGCAGCCCTTCCAGGCGCCGCCCTCGTCCAGCACCAGCACGCGCTCGCCGAGGCGGGCGGCCCGGCTCATCACGGCCTCGGCGGAGTGGACATTGCCCTTGTCGATGCCGGGCAACGTCTTGCGGCTCGGGAACATCCGCTGGAAACCGGTCTCGGCGGGCTGCGAGCCGGTCGCCGCGATGACGAGATCGGCGCCGATCTCGGCCACCTCGTCCGGCCCGACCGGTGTGTTGTAGAGCAGCTTCACTTGCAGCCTGTTCAATTGCCGCTCGTACCAGTCGATCAGGTCGAGGATCTGGGCACGGCGCGGCTGCAGGCCGGCAAGGCGGAACTGGCCGCCGAGCTTGTCGGAGGCTTCTGCAAGCGTCACGCGATGGCCGCGCTCGGCGGCGGCGCGGGCAGCCTCCAGCCCGGCCGGGCCGCCGCCGACGACGAGGATGGTCTTCGGTTTTTCCGCCGGCACGAAGCGGTCGCCGCCCCACTCGCCCTCCCGCCCGACGGACGGGTTGACGAGACAGGAAATCGCATAGTCCCGCGACCGCCGGCCCCAGCACATCTGGTTGCAAGAGATGCAGGGGCGGATGTCGTCGGCGCGGTCTGCCATCGCCTTTGCCGCCATATGCGGATCGGCGATCTGGCCGCGCACGATCGAGACCATGTCGGCCTGGCCCGAGGCGATGACGTTGTCGGCGGTCTCCGGGGTGCGGATATGGCTTTCGGCCTGGATCTTGATGCGGCTGACCGCCGCCTTGATCACCTCGGCGTTGGTCGGCCCGAAGCGGTCGGGATAGAACACCGTCGGGATCAGCGCCGAGAAGTCGTAATAGCTGCCGGTGCCCACCGAGATGTAGTCGGCAAGCCCGCGCGCGTCGTGCCAGGCGGCGATTTCGGCCATCTGTTCGGGCCCGAGGCCGCCGGGCATGCGGTCGTCGCCGGTGATCGCCATGCCGGTGACGAAGTCGGGGCCCGCGCGATTGCGGATGCGGTCGAGGATCTCGGCTGAAAACCGCAGCCGGTTTTCCAGGCTGCCGCCCCAGCGATCGGTGCGGGTATTGGTGATCGGCGACCAGAACTGATCGACCAGGGCGTTATAGGCTGCAAAGATCTCGATGCCGTCGAAGCCGGACGCCCGGGCGCGCAGGGCGGCGGCGACGAAGGCCTCGATCGTCTCCTCGATCTCGTCCTCCGACATCGCGTGGCTGCCGTCGGAATCGTGGTAGCTCGGGAAGCCCGACGGCGACCAGTTGGCGTGATAGGAATTGTCGTAGTCGCCATGGGCGCCGATATGCAGGAGCTGCTGGATCATCACCGGGCCGTGCGGCTTGCAGGCCTCGATGATCCTGGCGAAATGCGGGATGATGGAATCATCGTTCGCCCGGAAGCAGCCGCGCTTGAAGACGGCGGCGGCATGGACCGGCACCGGCTCGACGACGATCATCGCCGCCCCGCCGATGGCGCGCTCGCGATAATAGGCGACATGGCGGTCGCTCGGCAGGCCCTCAACCGACATATTGGCCGTGTGCGCGCCGAAATTCAGGCGGTGCTTCAAACGCTTGGGACCGATATCGATCGGCTTGAACAGGTTCGGAAAGCGCATCGGGGGGCTCCAAGAAGGGGGGCTTCCGGTTGATGCGCCAGAATAGGGCCGGTGGCCGATCCCGGCTTGGCAAGAAGCGGCGCGAATGCGACCGTCTGCGAAACCGTCACCCTCCCGGAGTGGACCGCCTAAATGACCTATGACGAGTTCAACGCCTTCTGCGGCGCCCTGCCCGCGACCACCCATGTGGTGCAATGGGGCGGCGCGCATGTCTGGAAGGTCGGAGGCAAGGTCTTCGCGATCGGCGGCTGGGCCGACGACCGGCCGGCCTTCACCTTCAAGGTGAGCCCGCTGTCCTACGAAATCCTGGCCGAACAGCCGGGCCTGAGGCCGGCGCCGTATCTTGCCTCGCGCGGCATGAAATGGATCCAGGACTATGCCGAGCCCGGCCTCGGCGACGACGATCTCAAGCTCTATCTCACCGAATCCCACCGCATCGTGTCGCTTGGCCTGACGAAGAAAAGGCAGCGGGAACTGGGACTTAACCAGGCCTGACGGGCGTCTTTGCGGCCGCGCCGGACCCTCCTGCTCGCGGCCGGAAAACGGGCAATTGAGCGTGGCGTGAAGCAGCCATGCGCTTGCGGCAGGGCCGTTTCGGCCTATCTCGAATCATAGGACGGGGCGCTCTCGATGGAGGCAGACCATGTCGACCGACGCCCTTGCGACCCCCCGCGAAACGGGACGTGAAGCCGCTCCTTTCGCCCCCGCAGCGCGCAACCGGACAAGGCGATTTGCCCTTGCCGCGATCACCGCGGCATTCGCCCTGCCGGTGCTTGCCGCCCTGCCCGTCTCCGGTGTGCGTGCCGAGACGCCCGACGGACCGGCCGTTGATGCGCCCGCTGCGACCTCCACCTGCCCGTCCAGCCTCGACCTGACGCGCGACCGGATTCGGGCCCTGAGCGCCCGTGGCCATGCCTCGGTATTGATGGATATCGATGGCGAGGCTGCGGAAATCTGGATCGACAAGCTCAACCTCGTCCCGCCGCGGACCGCGTTTGACGGCGACACCGTGCTGGCGATTGCCGCGACCTGGTCGCCGAACGTGCTGTTTGCGATCTTCAAGGACGGCTGCGAGGTAACCCGCGGCGCGCTCAGGCCGCAGATCTACCGCGCGATCGACCGGGCGGCGACCGCGGCGCTTGGCGTCGCGGTGTGACGGGCGGCCGGCACGCCGCTACTTCGTCCCGAACATCCGGTCGCCGGCATCGCCGAGGCCCGGCACGATATAGCCGTGGTCGTTCAGGTGGCTGTCGATCGCCGCGGTAACGATCGGCACGTCGGGGTGGCGCTCCTGCATGGCCGCGATGCCCTCGGGCGCCGCCAGCAGGCAGAGCAGCCGCAGGTTGTTGGCGCCCTCGTCCTTCAAAAGCTGGATTGCGTGCGAGACCGAATTGCCGGTCGCCAGCATCGGGTCGACGACGATCACCAGCCGGTCGGCGATATCGTCGGGCGCCTTGAAGTAATACTGCACCGGCTGCAGCGTGTCGGGATCGCGATACAGGCCGACATGGGCGATGCGGGCCGACGGCACCAGTTCGATCAGCGCCTCGATCATGCCCTCGCCGGCGCGCAGAATGGAGGCGAAGACGAGCTTCTTGCCCATCAGCTTGGGCGCCTCCATCTCCGCCACCGGCGTCTCGATATGCTCCCTCGTCATCGGCAGGTCGCGGGTCACCTCGTAGCCGAGGAACAGGGCGACCTCCTTGATCAGCCGGCGGAACCCGGCGGTCGAGCGGTTCTTGTCGCGCAGCAGGGTCAGCTTGTGCTGGACGAGCGGGTGATCGACGACGGTGACGTTATCCATGGGGAGGAATCCAAACTGTTTTGGGGCTAACCAGTTTCTATGAACCAATTGCCCGCCATGATCACCCCTGTTCTCGAAGTTATGCCCAGTTTCGAGGATGATACCGATTGCAACGCCTGCGTCAGGCGATTGCCGCGCCGGCGATGCGGTTCAGCCTCGGGCCCAGAAGCGCCAGGCCGAGCGAGGCGAGCAGGCCGTAGGCGACCATCGCCAGGAACTGGGCTTCGATCGAGACGCCGAGATCGAGCAGGATACCGATCAGGCCCGGCGCCAGCGCCGTTGCGAAGACCTGGGCTGCCACCGCGACCGAGCGGATCGCGCCGAGATGGCGGGTCCCGAACAATTCCGCCCACAGGGCGCCGAGCAGCGTGTTGGAACTGCCGGCGGTACCGGCGGCGAGCAGCATGAAGGCCGGCACCGCGTAGCGCGAATCCGACAGGGCAAGAACGAGCACGCCCAGGCACATCGGCAGCAGGAACAGCGGTAAAAGCCGGCGCGCGCCGATGCGGTCGACGACGAAGCCGGTGCCGATCGCCGTCAGCACGCTTGCGACGGCGTAGGCGGGAAACCAGCTCGTATACCAGACCAGGGTCCAGCCCTTCGCCTCGACCAGATAGGCCTGGTGGAAGAAGACGCCGGTGAACACGAAGGCCGGCGAGACGACGCCGGCGACGACGGCGTGGAACACCGGGCTGCGCATCACCTCGGCCCGCGTCCAGTCGCGCACGCGCGCGGTCTCCTCCGGACCGTCCTCCACCACCGCGTCCGGCGCCGGTTCTCTGCGCAGGAAAATGAGCACCAGCGGCAGCGACACCAGCAGGACGAACGCCGCCGAGACCAGCCAGGTCTCGCGCCAGCCGATCGCCCCGATCAGCACGACGGCGGTGAAGGGCAGCACCGCCTCGCCGGTGGAAAAGCCGAGGACGGAGACCGACATCATCCGGCCGCGCCGGCGCCTGTACCAGCGGCCGACGCCGGTGATCGCGAGATGCGTGGACAGGCCCTGCCCGAACAGGCGCAGGCCCATCAGGATCGGCGCGAGCAGCCATATGACCGGCACCAGCGCCATGGCCAGGCACATGCCGGCAAGAGCGACCATCACACCGCTTGCCAGCACCCGGATGCGGTACTGGTCGGCGAACTTGCCGACCCAGATGAGCGTCGCCGCGCTGGCGATGGTGGCGACCGTGTAGATCGACCCGAAACCACCGTCGCTCAGGCCGAAGACGCGCTTGATGTCGGGCGCGAAGACGGCGATGAAATAGGTCTGGCCATAGGTCGACGACAGCATCAGCACGAAGGCTGCGACGACGAGCCCGGCCGGGGCGCGTGTGCGGGATATCGGATCGGCGGTGGATTGCAAGGATCACCTCGCTGGGGATGGACGCTGCGTTTCTGGAGCGCCCCCGAGCGGCTATCGGATAAGGCGGCCCGGGTCAATGTATACAGTGCGTCAGAAGGGCGGGATGGTTTCTTCGGCGGTTGTGGTTCTGCCCTGGTCTTAGCCGCGTCATCCCGGCAGAGGACAGTGCGAGGTGGCGACGTGCGCTGGTTCGATAGCGCCTCCGGCGCTCTCGAAGCCGCTGCGCGGCCGGCGCTCGACTTGGGTGCTAGGACAACAAGGATGAGACCCTCCCCCCCAAAAACGAAACGAGGGGGCCCGAAGCCCCCTCGTCCACCTCAAAACGCAAGCCGCGTCACATCGACTTCATCTTGTCGGTCACCGCATGCGACCAGGAGCCCTCGGGCTTCTTGGTGATGACCGGGTCCGAGCCGCCCTGCAGCAGTGTGTTGACCGTGCGGTCGTGATCGGCGGGGTCGAGCGTGCCGTCCGAGCCCTCGGTCAGCTTGTTGATCTCACCCATCATGCGGACCTGATGCTTCTCGGTCTGGGCGCCGGTCGCATCGTTGTCGAGAACGATCATCGCGGCCTCCTCCGGATGTTCGCGGGCATAGTCCCAGCCCTTCATCGAGGCCTTGACGAAGCGGGCCATGACGTCGACGAATTCCGGCTCCTTCAGCTTGCTCTCGATGACATAGAGGCCGTCCTCCATGGTCGAGACGCCCTGGTCCTCGTATTTGAAGACGATCAGTTCCTCCGGCGTCATGCCGGCGTCGATGATCTGCCAGTACTCGTTATAGGTCATGGTCGAGATGCAGTCGGCCTGCTTCTGCAGGATCGGATCGACGTTGAAGCCCTGCTTCAGCACCGTGACGCCATCCTCGCCACCATCGGTCGGGATGCCGAGCTGGCTCATCCAGGACAGGAACGGATACTCGTTGCCGAAGAACCAGACGCCGAGCGTCTTGCCGCGGAAATCCTCCGGCGTCTCGATGCCGGAATCCTTGCGGCAGGTGAGCATCATGCCAGACCGCTTGAACGGCTGGGCGATGTTGACGAGCGGCACGCCCTTCTCGCGCGAGGCGAGCGCAGACGGCATCCAGTCGATGATGACGTCGGCGCCGCCGCCGGCGATCACCTGCGGCGGGGCGATGTCCGGGCCGCCCGGCTTGATCTCGACGTCGAGACCCGCCTCGTCGTAGAAGCCCTTGTCCTGGGCGACGTAATAGCCGGCGAACTGAGCCTGGGTCACCCATTTGAGCTGCAGAACCACCTTGTCCTTGGCCAGCGCGGGGGCGGCGGCGAAGGCGAGCGCGGCGGCTGCGGTTGCGATTAGCAGTTTTTTCATTTCACTCCTCCGGATTGGGGCCCGTCCGTCCCGTTTGTCCAAATCTCAGCGGTAGGACGGATGCCAGAACGTAAAGGCCCGCTCGATGAGCGCGACCAGCGCGTAAAAAACCGAGCCGGCCAGGGCGGCGACCGCGATCTCCGCCCAAACCATGTCGACATTCATGCGGCCGACCTCGGTCGAGATGCGGAAGCCCATTCCCACGATGGGCGTTCCGAAAAATTCAGCGACGATGGCGCCGATCAGCGCCAGCGTCGAATTGATCTTCAGCGCGGTGAAGATGAACGGCAGGGCGGCGGGAAGCCTGAGCTTGATCAGCGACTGCCAGTAGCCGGCCGCGTAGGTGCGCATCAGGTCGCGCTCCATGGCGCCCGCGGCGGCGAGACCCGCGACCGTGTTCACCAGCATCGGGAAGAAGGTCATCACCACGACGACGGCGGCCTTCGAGGGCCAGTCGAAACCGAACCACATGACCATGATCGGGGCGATGCCGACGATCGGCAGGGCCGAGACCAGATTGCCGATCGGCAGGAGGCCGCGCCTTAAGAAAGGCACCCGGTCGACCAGGATCGCGACGACGAAGCCCGAGCCGCAGCCGAGCGCGTAGCCGATCAGCACGGCCTTCAGGAAGGTCTGCTGGAAATCGGCCCAGAGCGTGGGCACTTCACTCGTCAACCGCGCCCAGATCTGGTCCGGCGCGGGCAGCAGCACCTGCGGAATGGCAAAGCCGCGCACGATCAGCTGCCACAGGATCAGGATCCACACGCCGAACAGCACCGGGACGGCGAGGCTGACCAGCCGCCGCAGAGCGACCTGCCTGGGCTCCAGCGCCGACAGCGCGTTGGCGAGTTGCCAGGCCATCAGCCAGCTTGCGATCACCAGGCACCAGAAGCCGGTGCCGGCATGTCCCGATAGCGGCCCGGCCGCCGCGACGAGCCGCCAGGCGGCGAAATGGGCACCCAGCAGGGTCAGCGGGATGGTGGCGGCGGGGATGGCGATCGACAGACCGCCGGCGATGACGACGGCAGCGCCCGCCAGCGTCAGGCTCACCACCGCCTCGGCGCCCTCGCCGGCGGCCGGCAGCAGCGTTGCGGCAAGCGCCAGGATGACGGAAGCGATCAGGAGCGGCGGCAGTCTCATTGGTGCGCCATCCCCATCGCCCGCAACACATAGCGGTTGACGATGCCGACGAGGGTGACGAGCACGGCGGCCATGATCGCGGCCGCGATCAGCGCCGACCAGATCTGCACCGTCTGGCCATAGTAGGAGCCGGCCAGGAGCCGCGCGCCGAGGCCGGCCACGGCGCCGGTCGGCAGTTCGCCGACGATGGCGCCGACCAGCGAGATGGCGATCGCGATCTTCATCGAGGCGAACAGGAACGGCACCGAGGAGGGCCAGCGCAGCTTCCAGAACACCTGCGCCTGGCTCGCCGAATAGGTGCGCATCAGGTCGAGATGGATCGGGTCGGGCGAGCGCAGCCCCTTCACCACGCCGACGGTGACGGGAAAGAAGCTCAGATAGGTCGAGATCATCGCCTTGGGCAGGAGGCCGGACAGACCGATCGCGTTCAGGACGACGATGATCATCGGCGCGATCGCCAGGATCGGGATCGTCTGCGAGGCGATGATCCACGGCATCAGCGATTTCGACATGGTGCGGCTGTGAACGATCGCCACCGCCAGCACAATGCCGAGCAGGGTGCCGAGCGCGAAGCCGAGCAGCGTCGAGGAGAGCGTGATCCAGCCGTGATAGATCAGGCTGCGCTTCGACGACGGCTTGATCAGGAAGACGGTCTTGTGGAGTTCCTGCCCGACCTGGTGCGGCGCGGGCAGGACCGGGCGCTCCTGGTTGAGCGTCGCGGAGATCAGGTCGCCGGTCGTATAGGCCTGATCGGCGCGGGCGAAGGCCTCGCGCTGGAACGGCGCGTTCAGCAGGACGGCGGCGACATACCAGATCGCGACGATGGCGGCGACGACGACGAGGACGGGGAAGACCCGGTGGACAAAGACGTTGGTCTCGCCGGCGCGCTTGCTCATCTGGGGCCTCGCCGAGCGAGCACGGACCCATCGCTCGTCATCCCGGACGGCCGCGGGGCGAGCCGGGATCGGAGAACCTCCGAGCCTGCGGGGTTGAAGACAGACCGTTGTTTCGATGCCGCCTCCGGCGCCATCGAAGCCGCCCTGCGGGCGGCCCCCCTCACCCCAGCCCTCTCCCGCGAGGGGAGAGGGAGTGCGGCCACCGTGCCAGGTGGCTTTAAACGCATTCCCAAGCAGCAAGGTGGATCTGTTGTTCCGCCCACCGTACAGCTATCGCCCCCTCTCCCCTTGCGGGAGAGGGTCGGGGTGAGGGGACATCGGTTTGGCCGGCTCGATGCCGGCCAAACCGATACCGGCCGCAACCCCAGTTCGAACGCCGGTTCAATCCTCATAGGAATGCCCCGCTCTCAACCCCTCGCGCACGCGATGGGCGATTTCCAGGAATTCCGGCGTCTCGCGGATGTCGAGCGTGCGGTCGCGCGGCAAATCGGAGGTGACGATGTCGTGCACCCGCCCCGGCCGCGGCGACATGACAACGATGCGCGTCGACAGGAACACCGCCTCGGGGATCGAGTGGGTCACGAAGACCACCGTCTTCTCGGTCTTGTCCCAGAGCTTGAGAAGCTGCTCGTTCAAATGATCGCGGACGATCTCGTCGAGCGCGCCGAACGGCTCGTCCATCAACAGGAGATCCGGATCGAAGGACAGCGCCCGGGCGATCGAGGCGCGCTGCTGCATGCCGCCCGACAATTGCCAGGGGAACTTGCCCTCGAAGCCGGTCAGGTTGACGAGATCGAGATTGCGGGCGACGCGCTCCCTCTGCTCCACCTTCGGCACGCCCATGATCTCCAGCGGCAGGGCGACGTTGCGGGCGATCGAGCGCCAGGGATAAAGCGCCGCGGCCTGGAACACATAGCCATAGGCACGCGCCGAGCGGGCCGCGTGCGGGCTGACCCCGTTCACCGTGATCGCGCCGCCGGTCGGCTGCTCGAGATCGGCGATGACGCGCAGCAGCGTGGTCTTGCCGCAGCCGGAGGGGCCGATAAAGGAGACAAACTCGCCGCGTTCAATGTCGAGATCGACATTCGACAGCGCGTGCACGGGCCCGTCGGCGGTCTCGAAGGTGAGGCTAAGCCCCTTGGCGGAGACGACGGATGCGGCTTCGCTCATCGGCCCGCGCCACCCTGTCGGTCGCAGTGATGACGCGTGACGCGGTTGCGGAGTGTGGTGGCAGGCATCGCCGGCCTTCCCTCAAACGCCGCTTGCCGGAATGCCGCGGCGCTCGATCTTGCGCGGCGCGGTCAGTTCCTTCCAGGTCGACAGCGCGGTGTTGACGGCCTGGAACGGCTCGCGGGCGACGAACTGGCCGTGGCCCTCGCGGGTCTTTATGTCGCCGTCCTCGATCGACACCACCCCGCGGGTCATCACATAGCGCGGCAGGCCCTTCACCTGCTTGCCCTCGAAGACGTTGTAGTCGATCGCCGATTGCTGGGTCGCAACCGAGATCGTCTTTTCCTTCGCCGGATCCCAGACGACGATATCGGCGTCCGAGCCTTCCAGCAGCGCGCCCTTCTGCGGATAGACGTTGAGGATCTTGGCGATATTCGTCGACGTCACGGCGACGAACTCGTTCATCGTCAGCCGGCCGGTTTCCACACCATATGTCCACAGCATCGGCATGCGGTCCTCCAGACCGCCGGTGCCGTTGGGGATCTTGGTGAAATCGCCGACGCCGTAGCGCTTCTGCTCGGTGGTGAAGGCGCAGTGGTCGGTGGCTACGACCTGCAGGGAGCCGGCGGCGAGACCCGCCCAGAGCGAATCCTGATGCTTCTTGTCGCGGAACGGCGGCGACATCACCCGCCGGGCCGCGTGGTCCCAGTCGGGATTGGAATATTCGCTTTCATCCAGCGTCAGATGCTGGATCAGCGGCTCGCCATAGGCGCGGATGCCCTTCTGCCGGGCCCGGCGGATCGCCTCGTGCGCCTGTTCGCAGGAGGTGTGGACGATATAGACCGGCACGCCGGCCATGTCGGCGATCATGATGGCGCGGTTGGTCGCCTCGCCCTCGACCTCGGCCGGCCGCGAATAGGCATGCGCCTCCGGCCCGTTGTTGCCCTCCGCCATCAGCTTGGCCTGAAGCTGGGCGACGACGTCGCCGTTCTCGGCATGGACGAGCGGCAGGGCGCCGAGTTCGGCGCAGCGCTGGAAGGAGGCGAACATCTCGTCGTCGTCCACCATCAGCGCGCCCTTGTAGGCCATGAAATGCTTGAACGTGTTGATGCCCTTGTCGCGGACGACGGTCTCCATCTCGTTGAAGACCTGCTCGCCCCACCAGGTGATCGCCATGTGGAAGGAGTAGTCGCAATTGGCCCGCGTCGACTTGTTGTCCCACATTTGGATCGCTTCGAGCAGCGACTGGTCGGGCGCCGGCAGCGCGAAGTCGACGACCATGGTGGTGCCGCCCGACAACGCCGCGCGCGTGCCGCTTTCGAAATCGTCGGAGGAATAAGTGCCCATGAAGGGCATTTCGAGATGGGTATGCGGATCGATGCCGCCGGGCATGATGTAGCAGCCCGTTGCGTCGAGAACCGTGTCGCCGGAGAGGTTCGGCCCGATCCCGGCGATCTTGCCGGCCTCGACCAGGATATCGGCCTGGTAGGTCAGATCGGCGGTGACGACCGTACCGCCCTTGATGACTGTCGACATGGTGTTCTCCTCATTTCAACTAGGCTATAAAAGCCGATATCCAGCACTTGTTGCTCCGGAAACTACCCATCGAACCGCTCAACATCCGTCATCTTCTCGTTATTTTTCTGGTTGAGGATGAGTTTCGATATCTTTGTAGTTATCGGTTCTTTCGAATGACGCCAACAACCTTCTAACTCGGAGTACTTCCGCTCAACCACCGCAAATCTAATGCCAATTGACTCTATTACCTTCTTTGCTTCAAGAGCCACTATTTCTGGATCATCCTCACATCGAATAATACCCCAAAATGAGGTGGAAGCTGAATCCCAACCATACAGCCCGCCTCTTTCACCAGCCGACCAGATGTACACATCTAATATTTCATCATCAAAATTATAAAACGTTCCATCCGATTCATAATAAAAATAGATTATAATTGCTGCGAAAAACCTCTTTTCCGCTATATCCTCACATAAATTGAGATATGATCTAGCATACTGCTTACTTAAAGTTCGATCCGATGATTTTCGACTCCTTTTCGCTAGGAAATTCTTCTTGATGCTCTCCAGATCCCCCTCCCGGTCTAACAGCATAATATCGTCAACAAAATTTTGAAAAATAGAAATGTAATCTTTATTTATATTTGAAATCGCATTGTATAAATCGCGATATCTTTTCAATTTTTCATTCTTACTTTTATATTTCTGGCCGCGAATATCAGAGAAAATTTTTTTCAATAGGTCATACCACTTTGCCGCACTCGTCGGCGATAGATGGTTTCCTGTAGTCTCAGTCATCACTCCACGATCTCCGCCGTCTCGACCACCGCGTGGAACAGCACGTCGGTGCCGGCCTTGGCCCATTCCATCGAAATGTCCTCGTCCTCGTTGTGGCTGATGCCGTCGACGCAGGGGCAGAAGACCATCGAGGTCGGCGCGACGCGGGCGATGTAGCAGGCGTCATGACCGGCGCCCGAAACGATGTCGCGATGCTTGTAGCCAAGCCGCTCGGCCGCGCGCCGCACGGCGCCGACGCAAGTCTCGTCGAAGGCGACCGGGGCGTAGTAGAAGACTTCCTTCGTCTCCTCGCTGAGCTTGCCCTCGGCGCAGATCGCGGCAAGGCGCGCCTTCATCGCATCGGCCATAGACTTCAACACCGCGTCGTCGGGGTGGCGGAAGTCGACCGTCATCGAGACGGAGCCCGGAATGACGTTGCGCGAGCCGGGATAGAGGTCGAGCATGCCGACCGTGCCGACCGCGTGCGGGGCATTCTCAAGGGCGATCTCGTTGACCGCCTGGACGAGCTTCGAAGCGCCCAAGAGCGCATCGCGCCTGCGCGGCATCGGCGTCGTGCCGGCATGGCTCTCGAAGCCGGTGAGCGTGATGTCGAACCAGCGCTGGCCCTGGCCATGGGTGACGACGCCGACATCGAGGCCCTCGGCCTCGAGGATCGGGCCCTGCTCGATATGCAGTTCGAAGAACGCCTTGAGCGGCCGCGTGCCGACTTTTTCCTCGCCGACGAAGCCGATGCGCTTCAGTTCGTCGCCGAAGGTCAGGCCGTCCTTGTCGGTCAACGCATAGGCCTCCTCCTGGGTATAGGCGCCGGCGAAGACGCCGGACGAGATCATCGCGGGCGCAAAGCGCGAGCCCTCCTCGTTGGTCCAGTCGACGACCTCGATCGGGTGCTTCGTCCGGATGCCGAGATCATTCAGCGTGCGGATGACCTCGAGGCCCGACAGAACGCCGAGCACACCGTCGAACTTGCCGCCGGTCGGCTGGGTGTCGAGGTGCGAGCCGACCATCACCGGCGGCAGCGAGGGATCGGTGCCCTCGCGGCGGGCGAAGATGTTGCCCATGGAATCGAAGGTCGTGGTGCAGCCGGCGCCCTCGCACCACGAGATGAACAGCTCACGCGACTTCTTGTCGTCGTCGGTCAGCGTCAGCCGGTTGTTGCCGCCGCGCACGCCCGGGCCGATCTTGGCCATCTCCATCAGCGTGTCCCAGAGGCGCTCGCCGTTGATGCGCAGATTGTCCGCCGGTGTGGTCATGGATCGTTTCTCCCAATCGGACCGGGTCCGGTCCCTTCCTGGTGTGTCAATTGGTTGGCGTCGGGGTTCCCCGATCCCGGCTCTCCGGCGGAGTTTATCCTCGGGCAGCGCTTCGCGCAGACCCGTGGGCCTGCGGCCGGGATGACGAGGGAGAGGGTGCGATACAGACCAACCCCTCCCTCGTCATCCCGGACGGCCGCAAGGCCGAGCCGGGATCGGGGAGCCCCGGCGCCTGCCGGTTTTACCGTGACGGCGCGGCTCGGATCGCCCCCGTCACGCGTGTTGAGACGGCCAGACGCTCGCCTGCGGCTCGCGCCAAAAGGCGCGGCGATATCGCTGTAAACCGCGACGCCGCCCGTCACCATGGTCCCCCTTTAGTTCATCGTCGGAAACGCGAAGGCCGCCCCGTCCTTGATGCCGCCCGGCCAGCGGGTCGTCACCGTCTTCAGGCGGGTGTAGAAGCGCACGCCCTCCGGGCCGTAGATCGAATGATCGCCAAACAGCGAGCGCTTCCAGCCGCCGAAGGAATGATAGGCGACCGGCACCGGGATCGGCACGTTGACGCCGACCATGCCGACCTCGATGCCGTCGGCGAAGGCGCGCGCGGCATCGCCGTCCCGGGTGAAGATCGCCGTGCCGTTGCCATACTCATGGCGGTTGATCAGATCGACCGCCTCGCCGAAGGACTGCGCCCGCAGCACCGACAGCACCGGCCCGAAGATCTCCTGCTTGTAGATCTCCATCTCCGGCGTCACCTTGTCGAACAGCGAGCCGCCGACGAAATAGCCGTTCTCATAGCCCTGCAGCGTGAAGCCGCGCCCGTCGACGACGAGATCAGCCCCCTCCTCGACGCCCTTGTCGATCAGGCCGAGCACCTTGTTCAGATGCTGCTCGGTGACCAGCGGCCCCATCTCGGCGTCGGGATCGGTCGAGGGGCCGATCTTCAGCGCCCGGACCTTCGGGATCAGCGTCTCGACGAGCTTGCCTGCCGTCTCCTCGCCGATCGGCACGGCGACCGAGACCGCCATGCAGCGCTCGCCGGCAGACCCATAGCCGGCGCCCATCAGCGCGTCGGCGGCCTTGTCGATATCGGCGTCGGGCATGACGATCATGTGGTTCTTGGCCCCGCCGAGCGCCTGAACGCGCTTGCCGGCCGCGGTGCCGCGCGAATAGACATATTGGGCGATCGGCGTGGAGCCGACGAAGCTGACGGCCTTGATGTCGGGATGGTCGAGGATCGCGTCGACGGCCTCCTTGTCGCCGTGGACAATATTCAGAACACCGTCGGGCAGTCCGGCCTCGCGGAACAGCTCATAGGCGAGCATCGGCGCGGAGGGGTCGCGCTCCGACGGCTTCAAGACGAAGGTGTTGCCGCAGGCGATCGCGACCGGATACATCCACATCGGCACCATGGCGGGGAAGTTGAACGGCGTGATGCCGGCAACGACGCCCAGCGGCTGGCGGTCGGAATAGGAATCGATGTCGGGGCCGACATTGCGGCTGTACTCACCCTTCAGCAGATGCGGGATGCCGCAGGCGAATTCGACCACCTCGATGCCGCGGGTCACCTCGCCGAGCGCATCGTCATGGGTCTTGCCGTGTTCGCGCGAGATCGCGCGGGCGAGATCCTCGGCATGGCGGTCGAGCAGTTCCTTGAACTTGAACATGATGCGGGCGCGCTTCAAGGGCGGCGTGCGGCCCCACTCGGGCGCGGCGGCCTTGGCGGCAGCAACCGCCGCGTCGACCTCGGCAACGGTCGAAAGGGGCAGTTCGGCCACCTGTTCGCCGGTCGCCGGGTTGAACACCGCGGCCACGCGCTCGCTCGCCGACGGCGCCAAGGACGCACCGATGGCGTTGGAAATCCTGTCCATGAACTCCTCCCCTCCTGTTCGGCCGGACGCCGGGGCGCGAAGCCCCTCGCCGGCCGCAATCCGGCACCATGCCGACGCGCCCGCGCGGATCGAGAGCCGCTTTATTGCCAGGGCGGTCGGAATCTGCCAGAGTTGACCAAGTGGTCAAGATTGAACGCTAGGGCCACCTGACCAAATGGTCAAGACCAAAATTTGGACCGGAAAGCGGCTTTTATGCACAGGCAGGCGGCAAACACGAAACGGGCGGCGGGATCCAGGCCCGATACCCGCAAACCCGATAACCGCGGCGGCGTGCGCCAGGAAAACGAGGCGGCGATCCTGAAGGCGGCCGAGGCGGTGTTCGCCGAATACGGTTTCAAGGGCGCGACCACGGCGATGATCGCCGAGCGGGCCGGGCTGCCGAAGGCCAATCTGCATTATTATTTTCCGACCAAGCTGGCGCTCTACCGGCGCGTCGTCGACGATATCTTCAATATCTGGCTGCGCTCGGCGGAATCCTTCGATGAAAGCGACGATCCCGTCGAGGCGCTGACCCGCTACATCAACGAGAAGATGGATATCTCACGGGCCCATCCGATGGGCTCGAAGGTCTGGGCAAACGAGATCCTGCACCGGGCGCCGGTGATCCAGGACTATCTGGAGACGACGCTCCGGGAGTGGACCGACACGCGTGTCGCCGTCATCCAGCGCTGGATCGATACCGGCAGGATCGCGCCGATCAATCCGGAATATCTGCTCTACATGATCTGGGCGACGACCCAGCACTACGCCGATTTCGGCCACCAGATCGCGACCCTGAACGGCGGCGCGCCGCTGTCGGACGACCAGTTCGCCGAGGCGAAGACGAATGTCGTCGAGATCATCCTGCGCGGCATCGGCGCCAAGGGTGGTCCGGATCAGCCGGAAACGAGCGGCCCGCCACGCGCGCGGCCGTCGATCCGCTCGCTGTAACCGGAGGCCGAAACGGCAATGACAGGTCCGCTGCCAGATGGCCGAAAGAGTGGCGGCAAGCCGCGAACGCGCATTCAGGAGATCAACCGCAAGATCATTCTCGACGCGGCGCTCGACGTGTTTTCGGCCTATGGCTTTCGCGGGTCGACGCTTGACCAGATCGCCGAAAAGGCGGGCATGTCGAAGCCGAACCTGCTCTACTATTTCCGCCGCAAGCAGGACATTTACCGGGCCGTTCTCGAAGCGATCCTGGAGACGTGGCTGGCGCCGCTGGAGGAACTCGACGCGGATGGTGATCCGATCGCGGAAATCTCGAAATACATTCGCCTGAAACTCGACCTGAGCCGCGACATGCCGGAGGCCTCGCGCCTGTTCGCCAACGAGATCCTGCACGGGGCGCCGGTCATCGGCGAATTCCTGCGCGGACCGCTGAAGGACCTGGTCGACCGCAAGGCCTGTGTCATCCGCGGCTGGATCGAGGCGGGCCGGCTCAACCATGCCGACCCGGTCCACCTGATCTTCATGATCTGGGCGACGACACAGCACTACGCCGATTTCGACGTGCAGGTCAGGGCCGTGCTGGGGGATGGTGAAGACCCCGCCCCCTCCGCCGATCCGCTCGACGGTGCCGAGGCAACCCTGATGACGGTCTTTCTGGACGGTTTGAGGCCCCGCTGAGAGGCGCGCGCAGACCCGCTTCCCCAATCCGCTCCACCACTGTCCGGTTTAACTCCGGCGACGTCGGTTACCCGATTGCCTGACCTGGCGTTTTCGGCAAACGACGGTGGCGAGTCCGCGTCCCGCTACCGTCGTTTGCCGAAAATGTTATACCAGACAAGCGCTTAATCGACGT
>JANQKY010000032.1 GCA_028280885.1 Tepidamorphus sp. | reverse complement strand
GCCCGCCTTGGCCCCCCAAATCCCATGGGCCCCGCATCGACCTGCGCCGGTCTCGACGACGGATCGACTCGCCGATCGCAAACAGAATTGCACCTACCTAGTCACAAAGCGCTGTAGGCTTGGGCGGTCCTGAGACGTAAACGGACCCCGAAAAAGGAAGGAGGCCGGAGCGGTCCGCTCCGGCCTCCCATCCCCAGGTTGCCCCGCCCGTGTTGCCTCGGGCCCATTCGTTAAAGTCTTGATGAAAACCTATTGGATGACGACGATCCGGGTGCCGACCTTCACGCGGTTGTAGAGATCGATGACATCGTCATTGAGCATCCGGATGCAGCCCGAAGACAGGTCGCGGCCGATGCTCCAGTTGGCGTTGGTGCCGTGGATGCGGTACAGCGTCGAGCCGATATAGAGTGCCCGCGCGCCCATCGGATTCTGCGGGCCGCCCGGCATGAATTTCGGCAGTCCCGGCTGGCGGCGGCGCATCTCCGCGGGTGGCGTCCAGCTCGGCCATTCCGCCTTGCGCGTCAGGTTGTAGGTGCCCGAGAACTGGAAGCCCTCGCGGCCGACGCCGATGCCGTAGCGGATTGCCTTGCCCTTTTCGGTGATCAGATAAAGGCGCCGCTCCGGGGTGTTCACCACGATCGTACCCGGTGCGTATTTATCGTTGAAGTTCACGATCTTGCGCGGAATGGGCGTATAGGCCCAGACGCCGCCGCTTTCCAGCCGCCGGCCGGTCAGCGGATCGATTTCCGCGCGTGCAATCTCGACGGTGCCGATGACCAGGGCGACCGCGATACCCAACAGAGCAAACAAACGGCGTTTCATGCGTGCGTGTCCTCAGAAAAGCCAGAATTCCCGAAACCGGCGCCTGATTCGCCGGGCAGTTCCTATGGAGGGAATTTTTCTTTCACAGACGGTTAAAAATCAACTGGCCGACCCTGGGTCTCGCTTATTCGTGATGCAGGAACGCGTCAGCTGTGACGAAAATATCACGCCGGGGCAGGTGGGTGCCGATATCACGCTGCGCGTTGGGCGGCCGGCCGGTCGCGCCGGCTAAGGGATTCGCGTTCATCGCGGCGGCCCGGCACCGAAAACCGCCTCAACGCGGTTCGGAATTGCCAAAATCGACTAGATTGATCCAGTACAATTCTGAAATCCAATGCTGTTATATGCTGGTTCATGATGGATATCCTCGACAAGCTCTTCGATGCCGCGCCGCTGCTTGCGCTTTTTCTGACGGTGGCGATCGGCTATCTGGTCGGCAAGCTGACGATCGGCCGATTTGTCCTGGGCGGGATTGCCGGCACCCTGATCGTCGGCGTCGTGGTCGGCCAGCTCGACATCCACATCGACGCCGGCATCAAGACCGTCTTCTTCGCCCTGTTCATCTATGCCGTCGGTTTCCAGGGCGGGCCGCAGTTCTTCCGGGCGCTCAACCTGAAATCGCTGAACGAGCTGGTATCGGCGTTCGCGATGTGCCTGGTCGGGCTCATCTGCGTGCTGGCCGCGGCCTGGCTGTTTGGCCTGGATCGCGGCACGGCGGCGGGCTTGGCGGCGGGCGGCCTGACCCAGTCGGCGATCATCGGCACGGCCGGCGACGCGATCGCCCGGCTCGACGTCTCGGCGGCCGAGATCAAGCAGATGCAGACCAATGTCGCGGTCGGCTATGCCGTCTGCTACATCTTCGGCTCGCTCGGACCGATCATCATGGTCTCCTGGTTTTTTCCCACCGTCATGGGCTGGGATGTCCGCGAGGAGGCCAGGAAGCTGGCCCAGCGGATGTCCGGCGGCAAGGCCGAGCTGGAACCGGGGCAGTACGAGGCGGTTCGCCGGGTCGATACGCGGATCTACACGCTTGCCGATGGCAGCGCCGCGGTCGGCAAGTCGATTGCCGATGCCGACGGGTCCATTTCCGGCGCCGATATCGAAGCGGTCACGCGCGCCGGCAAGACGCTGCCGGCAGCCGAGGTTCAGGCGCTGCAGGCCGGCGACGACGTCGTCGTGACCGGCGAGACCGACGACCTGCATCAGGCCCGCCTGTTTTTCGGGCCGGAAGCCCCGCCGCCGGCGGGCATGTCCGTGGTCGAGGAGAACCGCGATCTCGTCCTGACCAGCCCGGCGCTGGCCGGCCGCACCATCGACGACCTGCACGGCGAGTTGCGCAGCGACAATCGGCGCGGCGCCTATCTGATCGGCGCAAGGCGGCTCGGCCGCGATCTTCCCGTCCTGCCCGACGTGGAACTGCACAAGGGCGACGAACTGATCCTGACCGGCGCGCCGGCGGATCTCGACACGGCGCAAAAGCTGATCGGCTACCGGATCAGCGCGGCCGCGGTGACCGACTTCATCTTCTTCGGCATCGGCATGGCGCTGGGCATGCTGATCGGCCTGATCCAGTTCCGCATCGCCGGTATCCCCGTCACCATCGGCACCGGCGGCGGCTGCCTGTTGTCGGGCCTGTTGTTCGGCTGGCTGCGCAGCACCCATCCCCGCTTCGCCGCGCTGCCGCCGGGGGCGTCGAACTTCCTGCGCGATTTCGGCCTCGCCGTTTTCGTCGGCGTGGTCGGGCTGTCGGCCGGCCCGCAGGCGATCACGACCATGCAGCAGCACGGCCTGACGCTGTTCCTGCTGGGCGTCGGCGTCACGCTCATTCCGCAGGTGGTCGTGTTCTATTTCTCCTACTACGTGCTGCGCATCCGCAATCCGATCGAGGCGCTGGGCTGCCTGGTCGGCGGCCGCAGCGCCAATCCGGGCTTCGCGGCGCTTCTGGACAAGGCCGGCAACGCCACCCCCGTCGTCCCCTTCACGGTCACCTATGCGGTGGCGAACGTCTTCCTGACGCTGTGGGGGCCGATCATCGTCGGGGTGATCGCCGTGAACCCTTGAGACCCCTTGAGGAGTAGAGGATGACACATCAGGATTATGGCGAATACGCCCAGCTAAGCCCCTTCGAACTCAAGGACAAGCTGATCGCGATCGCCCGGTCGGACGCGGACCGGATGATGCTGAATGCCGGGCGGGGCAACCCGAACTTCCTGGCGACCCTGCCGCGCCGCGCCTTCCTGCGGCTCGGCGAGTTCGCGCTGGAGGAGGCCGAACGCTCCTACTCCTATCTCGACAGCGGCTTCGGCGGCCTGCCGGAGGCCGATGGCATCGACCTGCGGTTCGAGATCTTCGCCCACCGCCACGCCGACACCCATGGCGTGGCGTTCCTGCGCCGGGCCCTGTCCTATGTGAAGGACCAGCTTGGCCTTGATCCCGCCGACGTCTTGGCCGAGATGGTCGGCGCCTATCTGGGCTGCAACTATCCCGTTCCGCCGCGCATGCTCGTCAATGCCGAGGCGATCGTCGCAGCCTACCTGCGCAAGGAGATGTACGGTCAGGTCCCCTCGACCGGCGCCTTCTCGCTGTTTGCCACCGAAGGCGGAACGGCGGCGATGACCTATATCTTCCAGACCCTGAAGGCCAATCACCTCGTTCACCCCGGCGACAAGGTGGCGCTCGCCACGCCGATCTTCTCGCCCTATCTCGAAATCCCGCCGCTGCCCGATTACGGGCTTGAGGTGGTCGACGTGCGGATGGACCCGGAGGCGGACTGGCAGCTTCCCGACGACGAGCTTGAGAAGCTCGCCGATCCCGCCGTCAAGGTCTTCTGCCTGGTCAATCCCAGCAATCCGCCATCGGCCAAACTGTCGACGGAATGCCTCGACCGGATCGCCGCCCTGATCACCACCCGGCGGCCGGATCTCTATGTCGTCACCGACGACGTCTACGGCACCTTCGCCGATGATTTCGTCTCGCTGTTCGCCAAATGCCCGGCGAACACGCTGTGCGTCTATTCGTTCTCGAAATATTTCGGCGCGACCGGCTGGCGGCTCGGCGTCATCGCGCTGCATAAGGACAACGCCCTCGATGCCGCGTTGCGGGCGCTGCCGGAAAGCGACAGGAAGGCGCTTGCCAAGCGCTATTCCTCGCTCACCAACGCCCCGGACGACCTGCGCTTCATCGACCGGCTGGTCGCCGACAGCCGCGCCGTCGCGCTCAACCACACCGCCGGGCTGTCGACACCGCAGCAGCTCCAGATGGTGCTGTTCGCGCTGAACGGCCTGATGGATATCGAGGAGCGCTACAAGGCCTCTGCGAAGCAGTTGATCCGGCATCGCTACAAGACGCTATGCCTGCATGTCGGCATTCCCCCTGCGATCAGCGAGAACGACGTCCGCTACTACTATCTGATCGATCTGCAGCACCTGGGCGGCGAACTCTATGGCGAGGCCTTCGCCCGCTGGCTCGCCGAGGGCGAGCGCGGCACCGAGTTCCTGTTCCGGTTGGCTTCTGAAACGAGCGTCGTGCTGTTGCCCGGCAACGGTTTCGAGGTCGTCGACGCCTCGGCCCGCGTCTCGCTCGCCAACCTGACCGATGCGGCCTATTCGGCCATCGGCGAGAGCACGCGGCGGATCCTCGCCGAACTGTTCGCGGAATTCAAAGGGCAGGGCGATTAGGGGCTGTTAGGGCATTTGCGCGGGCGGTGGGGTGGCTCCTGACCGCCGCCGCGTCCAAGGAGGGCCTGCTGGGACGCGGGACACATGTGCGCACAGGATTCCTTGCACGACCGCGGCGCCCTCACCCGGCCCTTCGGGCCGCCCTCTCCCGCCAAGGGGGAGAGGGAAAGAGCGCGCTGGACGGATCGGGCAAATAGGCACTGACATCATGTGCGGTATAGGCGTTTTCTGTCCGTTGACGGTCGCGACCACCGCACGGCATCTCAGATGCACTCGCACCCTCTCCCCCTTGGCGGGAGAGGGTCGGCCCGAAGGGCCGGGGTGAGGGCGCGTGGCACGGCCGTTCATCGTGCCAGTTCCCCGATCCCTGTGTGTTTGTTTTGTGAGATGCTTGTTGCGGGCGGGCGACAAGCAACAAGGCCCGCCGGAGGGCGGGCCTTGCATCATGCTTGGTACGGCATCAACCGCGCCGATCAGGCCGGCCAGCCGCTGACCGCCTTGACCTCGAGGAAGTCCTCCAGGCCCCAGATGCCGCCCTCGCGGCCGTTGCCGGAATGCTTCATGCCGCCGAACGGGCTGCCGGCGCCGAGGCCGTCGCCGTTCATCTCGACCATGCCGGCCCGCAGCTTGCGCGAGACGCGCGTCAGCCGGTCGGCGTCCTGGGTCTGCAGATAGTTGGTCAGACCATAGGGCGTGTCGTTGGCGATCTGGACCGCTTCCTCTTCCGTCTCGAAGGGGATGATCGACAGCACCGGCCCGAAGATCTCCTCCCGCGCGATCGTCATGTCGTTGTTGACGTCGGCGAACACGGTGGGCCGCACGTAATAGCCGCGGTTCATGCCGTCGGGCCGGCCCGTGCCGCCGGTGACCAGGCGGGCGCCCTCGTCGATGCCGGTCTGGATCAGGCCCTGGATCTTGTCGAACTGGATCTCGCTGACCACCGGGCCGATATGCCGGCCGGACTGGCTGGCCGGGCCGACCGCGGTTGCCTCGGCCGTCTCGCGGGCGATCGCGATCGCGTCGTCATAGACGTCGCGCTGCACCAGCATCCGGGTCGGCGCGTTGCACGACTGGCCGGAATTCTGGAAGCAGTGCCGGGCACCCCGCTTGACCGCCTTGTCGTCGGCATCGGCGAAGATCAGGTTGGCGCCCTTGCCGCCGAGTTCCAGGCTGACGCGCTTTAAGCTATCGGCGGCATTCTTGGTGATCGCGGTGCCGGCCCGGGTCGAGCCGGTAAACGAGATCATCGCGACGTCGGGATGAACCGACAGCTGCGTGCCGACGCCCGCGCCATCGCCGTTGACCAGGTTGAAGACGCCGGCCGGCACGCCCGCCTCGTCCATGAACTCGGCGAACAGGTAGGACGACAGCGGCGCCACTTCCGACGGCTTCAAGACCATCGTGCAGCCGGCGATCATCGCCGGGATGACCTTCAGCGTCACCTGGTTCATCGGCCAGTTCCACGGCGTGATCATGCCGACGACGCCGATCGGCTCGTAGAGGATCCGGTTCGAGGGGGCGTGATCGCCGAGCATCTGGTCGAACTGGAAGGTCTCGGCCACTTTCAGGAAATTGGAGATGTGCCAGCTTCCCGCGCCAACCTGCGCGGTCTTGGCGAAATCGATCGGCGCGCCCATTTCCAGGCTCATCGCCTCGGCCATCTCGCCGGCCCGGGCGGTGTAGACGTCGAGGACCTTCTTGACCAGGCCGATCCGCTCGGCAGCCGGCGTCTCCGCCCAGCCCTCGAAGGCCGCGTTGGCCGCTGCCACCGCTGCGTCGGTATCTGCCTGGCCGCCCAGCGAGATGACCGCGCAGGGCTCTTCGTTGGAGGGATCGATGACGTCGCAGTCGTTCTTCGCCGCCGGGTCGACCCACGCACCGTTGATGTAGAATTGCCGTTTATCGAGCATGCCGGTTCCGTCCTGTCCGCTGTGGTTCTGGATGCGCATCGAAAGCGTGAATTGCCGCCATGATGCGGAGTTTGCTTGAAGCCTATTTCTAGGGTTCCCGTGCACGTATGCAAGCGATTGCGCGCGTTTGCCCCGTCCTTTTGCCCGTTTGGACGGTAATTGCAATCGAAACGGTGGAAAAGGGCGCCATGCGCCGTGCGCGGTTGACAGCCGCTAGCGGCTCGAAAACCTGAGCGACATGCAGGACAGCCCGCCATCCACCCTGGCCGCCTCGCGGGTCGACAGCACCGTTACCGAAAAGCCCGCCGCGCGCAGCATCCGGACCGTTTCGGGATAGCCCTCACTGACCAGCACCTGGTCGTTGAAGCGGATCAGGTTGGCCGCGCCTTCCTCGCCCTCGGGGCACTCGATCAGGCTGTATCCGGCAAAGCAGCCCGTCGCGATCAGCGCGCGGGTGGCGAACACCGTGTCGTCGTCGAGCAAGCCGCATTCGGTCTTGAAATGCAGGATCTCCGGCGGCGTGCGGACGATGCGCAGCGGCACGCCGAGGCCGTCGAGGATGATCTTGAGGTCTTCGACACCGGCCTCGTCGGTCCGTGCCGACAGGCCGACAAGCGCCTCCCGGTCGGTCACCAGGATATCGCCGCCATCGACGAAACCGCCCTCGGGCAGGTCGATCACCGTGTCGAAATGCGCCGACAGCGCCGCCCGCGCCGCCTCCCGCTCGCCGAACCGCGACGGCGCGCCCGGTCGCAGGAGGATCGCGGCGCCGGCGACGCACAGGGCGGGATCCTCGACGAAGACGGAATCGGGAAAGGCCTCCAGCGGCTCGAGCACCGTCACCTCGGCCCCGGTCGCCTCAAGTGCGGCGACATAAGCCGCGTGCTCGCGCGCGAAGGCCTCGGGCGAGGGGTCGCCGGTATCGGCATCGCGAAGGCCGCGCGCGACGCTCAGGCCCGGCCTGCGGCAGATCGCGTGCGTGAAGGTGTAGCTTGCCCCTGGTGTCATTCCGGTCTCCTGGATGCGCATTATGCGGCAGCCTGCCGATCAGGCCGCGTGGATCGCCCGTATCGGTGGTGAGGTCAAGCCGGTCGTGGCCAGGCATCGACGCGTGTCGCTGCATCGCCCGCCCGCCGGGCCGGCCGGAAAAGTCCAAAACGATTGCGCCCGAACCTTTCATTCGCGCGGCAAACCGTGCATTAGTTCGCGCCTAAAGCACTTATGAAGGGAGGATTGCATGTTCCGTTTTGTGTTGGGGGCGGCTTTTGGACTGGTTGCGCTGAGCGGTGCGGCCCTTGCCGACTATCCCGAGCGTGAGGTTCTCGGCGTCGTCATGTGGGGCGCCGGCGGAGCGACCGACACGGTCGCGCGCGCGGCCAATCCGGCCGCCGAAGAGGCGCTCGGCAAGCCGATCGTCGTTCTGAACAAGTCCGGCGGCGCCGGCGCCATCTCGACGGCCTTCGTCAACGCCGCGCCAGCCGATGGCTATACGTTCCTCTATGGCGCGGAAAACCCGCAGCTTCACCCGGTGATGGGCGTCTCGAAGCTCGACTATTCCTCGTTCTATCCCGTCAACATCCTCGGCCGCGGCGTCGCCGTGATCGCGGTTCCGGCCGATTCCAAGTACAAAACGATGGAAGAGCTGCTGGCCGACATCAAGGCCAATCCGGGCAGCGTCAAGATGGGCTCGACCGGACCGGGCGGCCTGCCCAGCACGATCTCGGCGCTGATCGCGAACTCCACCGATTTCGATGTCATCGCCATTCCCTTCGACGGCGAGGGCCCGGGCCTGACCGCCATGCTCGGCGGCGAGGTCGATTTCATGCCGTCCGGCATTTCGGCGGCAGCCGAGCAGGTCAAGGCCGGCAACATGCGCGTTCTGGCCGTGGTCAATACCGAGCCGGTCGACACGCTTCCCGAGGTGCCGGCGATCACCGACGCGCTGCCGGGCATGGCGAAGTTCCTGCCCTGGGGCCCGTTCTACGGCGTGTTCGTGCGCGCCGAGGTGCCGGACGACGTCAAGGCCAAGCTGGTCGAGGCCTTCGATGTCGCAGCCAACAGCGACGAGTTCCAGACGCTGATGGCCAACAAGGGCAACATCGTCATGAACATCTCCGGTGACGAGGCCGCCGAGTTCCTGAAGAAATGGCAGCAGGTGACCGCCTGGGCGCTGCAGGACACGGGCGCGGCCAAGGTCAATCCGGAAACGATCGGCATTCCGCGGCCCTGACGGGCACGTGCCGTTTTGATTGAGGCCGGGCGGATCGGATCCGCCCGGCCTGACGACGTCCCGTTTTCGATCAGGATCATGACCGCTCAGTCCGTCCGCATACGCGGCGAGGCCACCTTCGCCATTCTGCTGGTGGTGTTCGCGGCTCTCGCCTTCTGGCAGTCCCACGCGATCTCCGGCTTCAGCGGCTTGAGCGAGCCCGGCGTCTTCCCGATGCTTGCCTCCGCGACGATGCTGGTCAGCTCGCTCTTCGTCCTGCGCGGCGTCCTGCGCAAGGACCTGCCGGCGCCGGCGAGCGGCTCGACCTTACGCGATTTCCTGGCAGAGGCACTTCCCGCCCGGCTCGTCATGATGGTCGCGCTGGTGCTGGCCTATGTGATCGCGCTGCCGCTGTTCGGCTTCGTCGCGGCCTCCGCGCTGTTCCTGTTTTCCGCCTTCTGGGTGATGTGGCGGCGCGGACCGCTGGTCGCGCTGGTGCTGAGTGCGGCCTCGCTCGGCGGCATCTATCTGATCTTCCGGACGCTGTTCCAGGTCGTCCTGCCGCGCGGCACGCTGTTTCCCGGTCTCTTCTAGGTCCGGACGATGATGGAAAGCCTCGGCTATCTCACCCTGTCCTGGTTCGACCCGTGGCTCCTGCTGATCACGGGCGCGGGCACGCTTGCCGGCATCTATGTCGGCGCGATCCCCGGCCTGTCGGTGACGATGGCCGCCTCGATCCTGATCTCGTTCACCTTCAAATGGCCGGTCAACGAGGCGCTGGCGCTGATCGCGGGCGTCTTCGTCGGCGGCGTGTATGGCGGCGCGCGCACCGCGATCCTGTTCAACATCCCGGGCGCCCCGAGCGCCATCGCCACCGCGCTCGACGGCTATCCGCTGGCCAAGCGCGGCGAGGCGGGCGAGGCGATCGGGCTCACCACCGTGATGTCCGTCCTCGGCGGCATCATCGGTATCCTGGCGCTTGCCTTCTTCGCGCCGGTCATTTCCGATTTCGCCATCCGCTTCCAGTCGCGCGACTATTTGCTGCTCGGCATGATCGGCATCCTGCTGATCGGCGCGCTGTCGGGCGACAGTTTCGCCAAGGGCGTCTTCGCCGGCGGGCTCGGCGTCCTGATCGGCATGGTCGGGCTCGACCCGATGACGGCGGAGGGCCGCTTCACCTTCGGCTCGATCACGCTGATGGGCGGCATTCCCTATATCGTCGCCATGATCGGCTTCTTCGGCGTCGCCGAGGCGCTGTCGCAGGTCCACAATCTCGACCTGCCGGCGCTGAAGCAGCGGGTCGACCGGATCATCCCGCGCCTGTCCGACATCAAGCGCTATTTCTGGCTCGCCCTGCGCGCCTCCGGCATCGGCACGGTGATCGGCGCCTTGCCCGGCACCGGCGGCGATATCGCAGCGCTGCTGGCCTATGACGATGCCAAGCGGACGACGCGCAATCCCGATCCGCCGTTTGGCCAGGGCAACAAGGCCGGTCTCGTCGCCCCGGAGGCCGCCAACAACGCAGCCGTCGGCGGCGCCTTCGTGCCGATGCTGACGCTGGGCATTCCGGGCGACGCGGTGACCGCCGTGATCATCGGCGCGCTGTTCATCCACGGGCTGAAGCCCGGGCCGCTGCTGCTCACCGAAACGCCGCATCTGTTCTGGTTCACGGTCGGCAATCTCGGCCTTGCCAACCTGTTTCTGCTGATCTTCGGGCTGACCGGCATCCGCGTCTTCACCAAGATCGTCGAGTGCCCGCGCGCCATCCTGATCCCGCTGATCATCGTCCTGTCGGCGGTCGGCGCCTATGCGATCCAGAACAACCCGGCGCATATCTACTGGATGCTCGGCTTCGGCGTTTTCGGCTATGTCCTGAAGCACTACGGCTTCCCGGTCGCGCCGATCATTCTCGGCGTCATCCTCGGCCCGATGATGGACGCGAACTATCGCCGCGCCATGATCGGCGCCCGCAACGATGTCGGCACGTTCCTGTGGGACTTCGTCTCGAACCCGATCTCGCTGGTGCTGTCGGTCGCCTTCGTCTTCCTGCTGCTGAGCCAGACGCCCCTGTGGCGGCGATTGGTCAGGCGACAAAGGGCGACCTGAGCCCCTGAACCAGATCGACAAGCCTGAATTCTATCGAATGAAACCAGCGGAGCCGGCGATGCTCCCCCCACCCGAGCCCGAAGGGCTCGCAAGCGCGACCGCGCGCCGGCCATCATTGGCCGCCCCATCGGAGGCCCGAGCGCAGCGAGGAACAGCCGTGAGATATGAAGAAATCTCCCCGAGCCCGAAGGGCTCGCAAGCGCGACCGCGCGCCGGCCGGTCAGGCCGCCCCGTCGGAGGCCCGAGCGTAGCGAGGAACAGCCGCGAGATAAATCAATGGTGGGCGATACTGGACTTGAACCAGTGACCCCAGCGATGTGAACACTGTGCTCTACCAACTGAGCTAATCGCCCGCCAAGGCGGGGATATAAGGACCGGTGCCCGATCAAGTCAAGCGGCGCGGTGAACGAAACACCCCCGCCACCCGCACTACTGTCCGGTTCAGCGTGGACGGGGCTTTGGTTTTCAGCCCGGCCTCCCCCTCGGCAGTCATCCTCGGACTTGTTCCGAGGATCCATGACCACCGCCGTTAGAATGGGCGCTGGCCCCTGTGTTCATGGATTGCCGGGACAAGCCCGGCAATGACACGGAGGGGAATGGCGGGTGACATCAAACACCGCTTCCGTGGAGGAAAACAGAGTTGATGATGGCTGAGTTGGCCGTTGAGTGAATCCATGTCCCGCCACCGTCGTTTGCCCAAAATGCAATGCCAGACAATCGGTTAATCGACGTTCCCAAGACTAAACCGGACAGTAGCGCGCGCCCCGCCGGGTATCACTCAAGGCCGATATGGCGGACGGCCAGATCGTAGAGTTCGTCATAATGCGAGATGACGTGGTCGGGGCCGAGGTCGCCGACAGGAACGTCCGTATAGCCGAAATCGACCGCGATGACCGGGATGCCAGCGGCCTTGGCGGTGTCGATATCGGTCCGGCTGTCGCCGATCATCACGGCGCGGGCGGGATCGCCGCCGGCCCGTTCGATGGTGCCGGTGAGGTGGCCCGGATCGGGCTTGCGCACGGGAAGGCTATCGGCGCCGACGATGGCCGCGAACCGGTCGGTCAGTCCGAGCGCGTCCATCAGCTTGACGGACATCGCCTCGTATTTGTTGGTGCAGATCGCAAGGGTGGCGCCGGCCTTCGCCAGCCGGTCGAGCGTCTCGGGCACGGACGGGAACGGCCGTGACTGCACCGCGACGTTCTCGCCGTAATGGTCGAGGAACCGCAGATGCATCGCCTCCAGATCGGCGGCCGCCGCGTCCGCCCCGAGCGCGTCGAGCGCGAAGTCGATCATCCTGCGCGAGCCCTGGCCGATGATCGCCCGCTCGTCAGGCGTGTCGATCGCCGGATAGCCGAATTCGCTCAGCACCACGGCGAGCGTGCCGAGCAGGTCCGGTGCGGTATCGACGAGGGTGCCGTCGAGATCGAACACGACGATGGGTGCGGACATGGGCGAACTCCGGGCGGGCTGTGAGGGATCGGGGCCGTTTGAAGGGTTGGAGCGGGGCG
The DNA here is from genome assembly GCA_028280885.1 of Tepidamorphus sp. Classification (GTDB taxonomy): domain Bacteria; phylum Pseudomonadota; class Alphaproteobacteria; order Rhizobiales; family Tepidamorphaceae; genus Microbaculum. The sequence goes on along the minus strand of JANQKY010000032.1, from coordinate 32,703 downwards.
CCTATAGCATATGGAGCGGCAAGGCGGGTGTGTGATACCAGTTCTTCACCTGATTCGGTTTTGATGCCGGGCGGGTAGACCGAAGTGCCGGGCGCGCCGGTTTTTTCGTCGGGGCAGGGGCTCATTCCGAGGACATAATCCGGGAGGGGAGTCCGATGAAGGGAAAGATACTCGGGTATGACGCCGAGGCCGGCATGGTCGTCCTGCGTGGCGAGGACGGCGGCCGCTATGCGTTTCCGCTCACCGACTGGCGCGACCGCCGCTCGCCGCGCAAGGGCGACGAGGTCGATTTCGAGACCGACGGCCGCCGCGCCCGCGATGTCTACACGACCGCGGTCGGCCAGCCGCTCGATGCCGCCTCGGTTGCGCCGCTCTCGATCGTCGCGGGCTGGGAGCCGGCCCGGTTCTTCCTGCTGCGGCCGGTCCTGAGCTGCGCCATCCTGGTGCTGATCGCCTGCTTCACCGGCGCCTATTCGATCGGCGACCTGCGGATTTCGCTGCTGCAGGCCCCCGACCTGATCGGCCAGATGAGCGTCGCGCTCGATTCGCTGGTCGCCGCGTCCGGCCAGGATCCCGCGCCGCGCCTGGGCGCCGGCTTTACCCGCGTCGCCTTCGTCCTGCTGCTTGCGCTCTATCTCGTTCCGCTGCTGGCCGTGCTGACGATCTGGCGGACGTTTCTCGGCCACCGCGCGACGGCGCTTGCCAAATGGACAGCCTTCACCGCGATGGTCCTGCCGATCGGCCTGCCGCTTGTCATCCTGGCGATGGTGCAGTTCTGGGTGCTGCCAGGCCTGCCCGATCCCGGCGTCCGCCTCGGCCGCTCCGGCGTCACCACGCCGCTGCAGCCCTTTGAACTGCTGCGCCTCTATGCGACCGGCACCGTGCTGCTGATCGGCGCGGGTGCAGCGCTCTGGGCGGCCGCGGCGGGCCGGCTGACGGTGCCGCTGGGCATCAGGGAGGGCGCGGAGCCCGAGCCGATCCGGGCGGAAAAGCGCGGCCGGCCGGACCTGTTCGCGCCGTTTCGCCGGCGTGCGCCCGCGACGCCGAAGCCCGTTTCGCCCGAGCCGGCGCCCGCGCAACCGGCACCGGCCCCACTGTCGCCCACGTCCCGGGTGCCCGCGCCCCAGGCGCCTGCTCCCCAATCGCCCGCCCCCCAATCGGCGCCGATCAGGACCGGTCCCAGCGCCGCGCCTGTCGCGCCTGCCCCGCCTGCACCTGCCACGGGGTCGCCGGCTCCCGCCCGCCAGGGCGACCAGCCGCGCGATCCGCAAAGCGCCCCGCGGAACCTTGGCGCAAGAGAGCCGGCGCTGGATCGCGTCGATCCGGATCGGCGGGGGGCTGCATCACCGGACCCGGTCGCCGCGCCGCAGCCGCGACCCTCGCCGCCGACAGCCCCTGCGGCCAAAACCCCATCCGCCAAGCCGACGGCGCCGGAGGCTGGTGCGGCGGGTGAGGAAGAGGAGCCGGTGTTACCGGCTTTTCTGAAGGTAAAGGGCAGTGACGTGGCGCGGGGCGAGCCGGGCCGGACCGGTGAGGTTAAGGCAAAGGCTGCCAAGGCCGAGACCGGGCCGGACCCTGAGCGGGCCGATGAGTCGAAGACTGCCGCAGCGTCGCCGGATATCGATTTACCGGCCCGCAAGGGATCGGTCTGGCCGGACCCTGACGGGGCGCCCGAGGCGGAACGAGCGGGATCGGGGCAGACCGGCCCTAGCTGATCACAGCTTGCTCCAGGCCCATCCGGGCCTTTCGCGCAATTTTCCTAAACTTCGCCTCAAGCCTTAACGACGATGAGGACGATTGTTTTACGCCTGTGCGGCAGGATGCGACAGCCGGCGGAAACACCGCGGCAAAGCGCCATTTGGCAGCGCGTCAACTCGCATCGGGCACCCGAATGATCGATGATCTAATCAAGCTGTCGAGAAATCCGACACCGGCCGGCCGGCGGGACCTGTTGCGGTCGCTGTCGGACATGTTTCTGGACGACGCCGAACCCTATAGCGACCGGTTGCTGTTCCTGTTCACCGATGTGCTCGGCGCACTGCTCAAGCAGGTCGATACGGGCACCCGGTCGGAATTCGCCGAGCGGGTCGCGGTCGCGCCGCATACCGGCCAGGCGATGCATTGCCGTCTTGCCGAGGGCGAGATCGATGTGGCCGGCCCGGTGCTGCGCAAATCCAGACTGCTCGATGACGATACGCTCATCGATATCGCCGGCCAGAAGGGCCAATCGCATCTGAAGGCGATCGCCGGCCGCGACAGGCTCAGCGAGGCGGTAACCGACATCCTGGTCGATAAGGGCGACGCGACGGTGCTGCAGGTGGTCACGGAGAACCTGGGCGCGCGCTTCTCCGAACAGGGCTTCTGCGCGCTCGCCGACGCCGCCCCGGAGGATGCGCGCCTGATGAACGCGCTGTCCTATCGCGCCGACATGCCGCGGGCGGCCGCCGATCGCATCCTCGCGATGCTGCCCGATGACGCCAGGGCGCGGCTTTCCGCGCTGATTTCGCTCGACCGCGACGCGGTGTCGGCGATTTTCAGCAAGGCGGCCACGCTGGCCAACAAGAAGAAGCTCGGCCGCGCGATCCAGCGCCTCGAAGCCAAGGGGCTCATCCAGCAGGTCCGCTTCAAGGAGGCGACCCTCGATCAGGTGGTCATGTCGCTGGCCGAGAACGACCGGGTTCTCGACCTCGCGATGGTTCTGGCCGAATTCGCCAATGTCGAGGAATCGCTGGTCGCGGGCGCCATCCTGCGCGTCAATGTCGCGCCGGTGGTGGTTCTGCTGCGCACCCTGGACATGGGCGAGGAGGCGGTCGGATCGTTGGCGAATCTCAGGTGCCGGCGCCTCAACCTTCCTAATTCGATGCGCGAGCACATGCTCAAGAGCTGGCGTGAGCTCGATACGTCGACGGCCAAGCGGGCGATGACCTTCACCATGGCCTGCCACGCCGTGCACCAGTCCGCCGCCTGACGGTTCGTTCCGTTCCGGCCGCGATCCGATTTGGCCCGCGGGGAACCCGGCGGCAGGGCTTTCCTACGCCTGGAAACAAGTCCTTTACCACAATCTCCGATTGCGCCTGACGGCGGTTGCAGGCGGTCCCCGATTAACCCGACCTTAAATGCGCCTAACTATATTTCGGGTCGCAATAGACGTTGGGGAAATCACGTAATGATGGCATCGCTTCTGACCCTGGCCAAGGAGACATCGGGCGAAAAGCGCCGTGAACTGCTCCGCTCGATGGCCGATCTCTTCATCGACGGAGAACAGGACTACAGCGATCGCGAGCTTGTCCTGTTCGGGGAGGTCATCGGCGATCTGCTCGACCTTGTCGATCTCGACGGTCGCGTCGAACTGTCCAACAAGATCGCCGACTGCGACCGCTCGACCGGCGATCTGCATCTGCGCCTTGCCGAGGACGACGAGATAGCGGTGGCCGGGCCGGTGCTCACGGGCAGCCCGCTGTTCGACGACGACACACTGGTCGATCTCGCCGAACGCAAGTCGCAGGGCCATCTGCTGGCGATTTCCAAGCGATCGCGGCTGTCGACCAAGGTGACCGACGTCCTCGTCGAACGCGGCGAAAGCGAAGTCGTCTGCTCGGTGACCGGCAATCTCGGCGCCGACCTGTCCGACACCTCCTATGAACGGATCATCGACAAGGCGGCCTCCGACCCCGACCTGCAGGCCGCCATTTCCTATCGGGCCGATATGCCCGTCGCCTTTGTCGAGAAGGTGCTCACGATCCTGCCGGACGAACACCGCGCCCGCCTCGTCGGCCTGATCGACGAGAACCCCGAACAGGCTGCCGACCTGTTTGCCACGGCGGACGAGAAGGCCAGGACGATGCGTCTGGAGCAGGCCAAGCGGCGACTGCAGACGAAGGGAATGGTCGTCCAGATCCGCGACGGCCTGTTGGATCTCGATGGCGCCGTCATCCTTTTGGGGCGGGAGGATCGCTATCAGAACATGGCGCTGCTGCTGGCGGAGTTCGCCCGTCTGAAGGAGAGCGTCGTCCTGAGCAACATGTTCAAGATCGACCATGATTCCATCGTCATCCTGATGCGCGCGCTGGACCTGTCGGAGGCGGCTGTCGCGATCGTGGCGCAGATGCGCTGCCGCCGGCTCAACCTGCCCGAGAGCATGAAGGACCGGATGATCGAGGCGTGGCGCAATCTCGACGAGCAGACGGCCGGCAAGGTGCTGCAACTGACCAGGCTGCGCAGCGCGGCCTGATCGCTTTCCGGTAAAATGTCGAATTTTGGGCTTGAGGCCGCGGGGCCGGATTGCGCGCCGCGTCGCCGCCAAGCTGGGAGGTCACGGTCATGAGTACCCCTGAGACCGATACTGTCGGCGAGACCGATTTCCGGCATCTGTCGCTGTTCCTCTTCGACAGCGCCGAATATCAGATCCGGTTGTTCAAGTCGGCAGCCACCTCGGCGCAGGTCGGCGAGGTCGCGGTGTTCTCCGACATCAAGGCGATCCTCGCGCGGATCCGCAGCAAGGGTGCGCCGGACGTTCTGTTCGTACGCGTCCCCGCCGACAATCGCATTGTGCTCGAACTGTGCGGCATGATCCGGGCGCGCGGAACCTTTCCCTTTCCCTATCTGCCGATCGTCGCGATCCTCGACCAGGCGACGAAGACGGCCGTGACGGCGGTCCGCGATGCCGGTGTCGATGAATTTCTCGCCGCGCCCTTTTCGCCGCGGTCGCTGCGCGAGCGGGTTCAGGCAGTGCGCAACGATCGGCGCGGTTTCGTCGACGTGGAGACCTATTTCGGCCCCGATCGCCGCCGCGGCGCGATGGCCGAATGGCTCGGTGTCAACCGCCGGTCCGGCCCCGCCACCCTGATCGATCCGGTCACGGAAGCCATCTACACGGCGTAGATCCCGCATAGTCTTTCCCAGCATGCGCCCGATGCATGGCAAACGCCGGTGCGCCGTGCTAGGGAGCCTCCACGACATTCATGATCAGCGTCCGCGTCCACGTCGCGGTTGAAAACGGGAGGCCGCCATGCAGCTCAACGACCCTTCGCTTCTGAAATCACAGTGCTTCGTCAACGGGGAATGGGTCGGCGATGGCGCGATTGCCGTCACCAATCCGGCGACCGGCGAGGAGATCACCAGGGTGCCGCATTTCGGCGCCGAGGAGACCCGCGCCGCGATCGCCCATGCCGACGCCGCCTTCAAGCCCTGGGCGGCGAAGACCGCCAAGGAGCGGGCCAATATCCTGCGCCGCTGGTTCGATCTGATGATCGAGAACAAGGATGACCTCGCTCTGATCATGACGACCGAGCAGGGCAAGCCGCTGGCCGAGGCCGCCGGCGAGGTGGTCTATGCCGCCTCCTTCATCGAGTTTTTCGCCGAGGAGGCCAAGCGCCTCTATGGCGACGTCATCCCGAGCCACCGCGCCGATGCGCGCATCGTCGTGGTCAAGCAGGCCGCCGGCGTCATCGCCGCGATCACGCCCTGGAACTTCCCCGCCGCGATGATTACCCGCAAGCTCGGCCCGGCGCTCGCCGCCGGCTGCACGGCGGTCTGCAAGCCGGCCGGCGAAACCCCGCTGACCGCCCTGGCGCTCGCCGAACTGGGTGCCCGTGCCGGCATTCCCGCCGGCGTCATCAATATCGTCACCGGCAAGGCGTCGGCGATCGGCGGCGAGATGACTTCAAACCCGACGGTGCGCGTGCTGACCTTCACCGGCTCCACCGAGATCGGCAAGCTGTTGATGGAACAGTCCGCCTCGACGGTGAAGCGGGTCGGCATGGAACTCGGCGGCAACGCGCCCTTCATCGTCTTCGACGACGCCGATCTCGACAAGGCGGTCGAGGGGGCGATGGCCTCGAAGTTCCGCAATGCCGGCCAGACCTGCGTCTGCGCCAACCGGATCTATGTGCAGGCGGGCGTTTATGACGCCTTTGCCGAGAAACTGGCCGGTGAAGTCCTGAAGATGAAGGTCGGCAACGGCGTCGAGGTCGGTGTCGCTCAAGGCCCGCTCATCAACGAGGCCGCGATCGCCAAGGTCGAGGAGCATATCCAGAACGCCGTCGGCCTCGGCGCCGAGATCGTCACCGGCGGCAAGCGCCACGCGCTCGGCGGCAATTTCTTCGAGCCGACGGTCCTGAAGAACGTCACGACCAAGATGCTGGTGACGCGCGAGGAGACCTTCGGCCCGGTCGCCCCGCTTTACAAGTTCGACAGCGAGGACGAGGTCGTTCAGATGGCCAACGACACCGAGTTCGGCCTGGCCGCCTATTTCTATTCCCGCGACATCGGCCGTGTCTGGCGGGTCGGCGAGGCGCTCGACTACGGCATCGTCGGCATCAACGAGGGCATCATCTCCACCGAGGTCGCGCCGTTCGGCGGCGTCAAGGAATCCGGCCTCGGCCGCGAGGGCTCGCATTACGGCATGGAAGAGTTCGTCGACATCAAATACATGCTGATGGGCGGCGTCGACCGCTGAGCGTCGACCGCCTGAGCGGGCAGGCTCTCGCAGGCAAAACGAAGGGCGCCGGTTTCCCGGCGCCCTTTTTGTTTGCCGTGCGTGCCTGAAGCTCAGTGCTTGACGCAATTGGCGTAGAAGGTCGTCGTCGCCGGCCAGTCGGAGAACAGGCCGATGATGCCGACATCACGGGCCAGCACGTCGATGGTCGTCAGGATGTCGCCATCGCTTTCAAGGCCGGCGAGGGTGGTGCCGTAATAGAAGCCCTGGCTGCCGTTCTGCACGTCCTCGACGATTCGGCCGGACCGCTCGGTGGTCCAGGAGATGATCTTCATGCCGGCCGTGTTGGCGTTCCTGGCATAGGTCGAGGGAACGATCTTGCTGCCGCCGTCAAGCGTCAGCAGCACCGGCATCGGCGGCGCGATGATGTTGACCCCCTGGTCGAGCAGGGCGGTGAAGTCGCCGACTTCCGGTGGGTTGTTGGCCGAATTGGCCTGGCCGTTGCCGTCCAGGAACACCGCGCGCTTGCCGTAGCCCGGCGTCTCGTCGATCCACTGCAGCACATCGTTGATGTTGAAGGACTGCGGATAGACGTGCCTGGGATGGATGCCAAGGTCGATATAGTCCTGGATCATCCGCGCGGCATAGGTTTCCTGAGTAAACCCGGACTCGCCGAAGCCGACCTCCCGGTCCGCGCCTTTCAGTTCCGGCGTCATCTTGGTGCCGAGCCTGCGGAACAGCTTGACGCTCTGCTTGTGCGACAGGAGCGTGCCGCCGGTCGCATAGAGATCGGTGCGGAAGTCGGCGGTGCCGCCCAGATACGCTTCAACGGTCGTGGCCGCCGAGTCGCGTGCGTCCATCTTGCCCTTCAGCGACAGGAACTGTTCAAGCGTCAGGCCGCTGGTGCAGCACTTGGCCGAGGCCGGCGACGTCATGTTGCCGCCGCTGTCGAATTCGGCCGGCTGGAAGCCCTGCTCGCAGGTATTGGCAAGCGGCGTCGCCAGGATATTGGTGGTGGTGTGCAGGTCGCACTGCGAATGCCGGCAGACCAGTTCGCCATCCTTGGTGAAGGTCACGTCGCATTCCAGGATGCCGGCGCCGGTGCGGGCCGCGGCCAGGTAGGATTCGCGGGTGTGCTCGGGAAACTGCAGCGGCGCGCCGCGATGGCCGATCGAGAACTTCGAGGGCTTGATGTTGCTGAGATCGCACCGCTTGAGCTCGCGCTTCAGCGGCCCCTTGGCCATCTTGTCGACGAGATAGGCCGGGCGCGGTCCGAGATGGACAGGCGCGCGGAGCCATTTCGACCAGTAGCGTTCGGGCGAAGCCGGCTCGCCGGCTTGCGCGACGGTTCCGACGGCGCCCGCGGCAAGGGCCGCGGAGAGTGCGAACGTCAAGATAAGGCGCATGTTCGATCCTTCCTAACCGAAAACAGATACGAGAGCGGTAGAGATGCCTGCGGCAGAGCTAACGGGGGATCCGCCGGGCCGGACGGGCCTTCAAGGCGGGCGGCGCCCGCAACGCCCGCGCATCACGACTACCTGCACCGGGCCCTAGGCCTTCAGTGTTTTGGTTCCATGATGCTTTTGTGGCGCTTGTGTAATAATCGCCGGTTCGACCGGCGAATGACCCGGCGCCGGCTACCGCTGGTTTCGCTCCCCTTTGGGGCCACTACCTCCGAAGGCCCCCTTGCGGGCCCATGCGGCGATCTGGCAAAGGAGGGGAACGGTCCGGGCGGGGCGGCCGTTGACGGCGCCCGCTCCCGGCCTTCAGACCACGGGGATCCGGCATGAGCGCAGACGACCACAAACGACGGGCCGCCGAGCGGGCGCTGGCCTTCGTCACCTCCGGCATGCGGCTCGGGCTCGGCACGGGCTCGACGGCCAGGCACTTCGTCGAACTGCTCGGCGAGCGGGTGCGGTCCGGCCACCTCGACGTGGTCGGCGTGCCGACCTCGCAGGCGACCCAGCGGCTGGCGGTCGAGCATGGCGTGCCGCTCACCAATCTCGACGATACGCCGGAACTCGACCTGACCGTCGACGGGGCCGACGAGATCGATCCCGAGCTGCGGCTGATCAAGGGCGGCGGCGGGGCGCTGTTGCGCGAGAAGATCGTCGCGGGCGCGTCTGCGCGCATGCTGGTGGTCGCCGACGACAGCAAGCTGGTCGACCGGCTCGGCCACTTTCCGCTGCCCGTCGAGGTCGTGCCCTTCGGCCACCGGGCAACGGCGCTGGCGATCCGGCGTGCGCTCGTCGACCTCGGCCTCGACCCGGTGCTGCACCTGCGGCCCGGCTCTGCCGACGCGCCCTTTCGCACCGACAACGCCAACCTTATCTATGACTGCGATCTCGGCGCCATCCACGATCCGGACGCGCTGGCCGCGGCCCTGTCGGCGCTACCCGGGGTCGTCGACCACGGTTTGTTCATTGGCCTGTGCTCGGGCGCGGTGATAGCAGGGCCGGGCGGCATTCGGGTCATCGATTGATGTCCTTCGGGAAGGACCCGCGAAAAGACCCCGCGAAAATACAAGGTAACGAAGACTATGGCTGACTACGATTTCGACCTGTTTGTCATCGGCGCGGGCTCCGGCGGCGTGCGGGCTGCGCGGATTGCCGCGGGCTTCGGCGCCCGGGTCGCCATCGCCGAGGAATACCGCATCGGCGGGACCTGCGTCATTCGCGGCTGCGTGCCCAAAAAGCTGCTGGTCTATGCGAGCCGCTTTCCCGACGAGTTCGAGGAGGCGGCGGGCTTCGGCTGGACGGTGCCGGAAACGCGCTTCGACTGGGCGACGCTGATCGCCAACAAGGACCGCGAGATCGACCGGCTCGAAGGCATCTACCGCCGCAACCTGGAGGCCTCCGGCGTCGAGATCTTCAAGACCCGGGCCTCGGTGCTCGGCCCGAACGCGGTGCATCTGGCCGGCCAGCGCCGCGAGGTGACCGCGAAATACATCCTGATCGCCACCGGCGGCCATCCCAACTACGACCGCGCGCTGCCCGGCATCGAGCATGTCATCACCTCCAACGAGGCGTTCCATCTCGACACGTTGCCCGATCGGGTCGTCGTCGCGGGCGGCGGCTATATCGCGGTGGAGTTCGCCGGCATCTTCAACGGCCTCGGCGCCGAGACGACGCTGATCTATCGCGGCGAGGAGATCCTGCGCGGCTTCGACGACGACCTGCGCGCCAAGCTGCATGCCGACATGGCCGCGCGCGGCATCACCGTCATCACCCAGGACACCTTCACCCGCATCGAGGAGACCGATGGCGGCCTCATCGGCCACACCAGGCAGGGCCGCAGCCTGGAAGCCGACAAGATCATGTTCGCGATCGGCCGCGGCCCCAATATCGAGGGGCTGGGCCTTGCCGAGGCCGGCGTCAAGCTCGGCTGGAACGGCCATGTCGTGGTCGACGAATACAGCCGCACCTCGGTGCCGTCGATCTATGCCGTCGGCGACGTCACCGACCGCGTGGCGCTGACCCCGGTGGCGATCCGCGAGGGCCATGCCTTCGCCGAGACCGTGTTCAATGACAATCCCATCGCGATTGACCACACGACGATCCCCACGGCGGTCTTCTCGACGCCGGAGATCGGCACGGTCGGCCTGAGCGAGGCGGAAGCGCGCGAGCAGTGCCGGGCGGTCGATATCTACCTGTCCGAGTTCCGGCCGATGAAGCTGACATTGACCGACGCGACCGAGAAAATGCTGATGAAGCTGATCGTCGATGCCGAAACGGACCGGGTCGTCGGCTGCCACCTGATGGGCCCGGATTCCGGCGAGCTGATCCAGGTGATCGGCATCCTGGTCAAGATCGGCGCGACCAAGGCGCAGTTCGATTCAACCGTCGCCGTGCATCCAAGCGCCGCGGAGGAACTGGTCACCATGCGCACGCCGACCCGGCAATGGGTGGCGGAAGCGGCGGAGTAGCGGCGGCACCGCCGCTTTTCCCGCGTGCCAAGCGAGGTCCCTTGGCGTAATCTGGAGGCGGATCGAACATCCGCTCAGGAGAGTGCTATGAAGATCATTGGGAAGATCATTGGGAAGACCATCGGGAAGACCACGGGAATTCGACGCAGCCTGACCGCGGCCGTCGCGGTGATGGGGCTTTTCGCGGTATTTGCGCCCCAGCCATCGTCGGCCGACAACCTGACCCTCCATCCGGCCGGGTTTGGCCCCGACAGCGACGAGTCCGCTGAAGTCGCCAATTTCCACCTCGACTGGTCGACCGGCGAACTGACGGGTGTCGGCTGCTATAACAACGAGCTTCACCTGCCACACGGATCCTTGATCAGAAAGCTCTGGGTCTATTTCAGGAGCGGCGTACCCGATGATTTTCGGTTCGAGATCAACAAGGTGAAGATCAAGAACGGTGCCGGTTCCGCAGTGCTGCGCAGGACGATCGCAAACAGCGACGGTGCCCGCGTAAAAGCGAAATATATACTTGGCGAGAGGATCAATACGGAGAAGTACATGTATATGTTCGGGGTCTGTATGGGCACGCATGAAGCCTTTTACGGCGCGAGAATTCAGTACGCGCCGCCTGGATAGGTATCCAGACGCCCGGTGGGTTTGCCGAGCTTAAGGATTGCGCGCCGGCCTGAGCGCCAGCGCGCAGCCCGTCGCGATCACGCCGCCGGCTCCCAGCAGCATGAAGGCCGGTCCCCATAGCGTCGGCGTTGAACCGGCTGCGTTGGTCAGGTCGAGGACGGCGCCGAACACGATCGGCGAGATCGCGCCCGCGCCGAATCCGAACAGCCCGCGCCAGCCGAGCACCGCGCCCAGATAGCCCGGCCGAACCACCTCGGCGAGTGCGATCGACAGGACGGGGGAATCGCCCAGGCACATGAAGGCGTAAAGAAAGGCGATCGGGATCAGCAGGGCCGGCGGGGTGGCGACCAGCCAGCCGATCCCAAACGACATCAGCGCCGCTATCAGCGCCACGGCGATCAGCACGGGCTTGCGGCCGGTGCGGTCCGACAGCCGCCCCATGGCGAAGGCCGCGACCGCCCCGAACAGATGCAGGATGCCGGAAAACAGCGCGCCGGAGACGGTTGCGCTTTCGGTTCCCGCACCGGCGATCGCAAAGCTTGCCGCGATGAAGGCCGGGATCCAGGCCCACATGCCGAGCAGTTCCCAGGTGTGCGCGGTATAACCGGCGACCAGCAGCCCGGCCTCGCGGTTGTGCAGGAGTTCGTCGCGCACCCTGAGATCGCCCGAGCGGTCATGGATGCGGTTTTCGAGCGGCCGCATGAACCAGATCAGCAGGACCGCGCCAATTGTCGGCAGGATGCCGGACAGGATGAAGCCGAGCTTCCAGCCGCCGAGCGCGATGCCGATGCCCACAGTGGCAAGCGAGGCGGCATAGCCGACCGAGGTCGAGGCGATCAGCCAGCCCATCGCGTTGCCGCGCTTGTCCGCCGGCGCCTCGTCGGCGAACAGCACGATCAGCGGCGTATAGACCCCGCCCTGGGCAAGGCCGGCGATGCCGTACAGGATGAACGCGCTCCACCAGTCGCGGGCGAACAGGCCGAAGGCGAGGCTCGTGATCGCGGCGGCCCAGGCTGACAGATAGGCCATCCGCTTGGCGCCGTAATGATCGGTCGCCCAGGCGAAGACGAACAGCGACACCGCGTAGCCGATGGTGAAGCTGGTGACGATCGCGCCGGCGCCGGCCGCGCTGATGCCCCACTCGACGGTGAGCAGCGGAATGGCGGCGGCCACCGACATGAAGGTCGCGAACAGGAAGACGCGCGCGACCGACAGGGCGATGATGCGCGGCAGGGTGAGGGCGGAAGCGGGATCGGGCACGGGACGGCGGGTCGCTGTGAGCGGCGGGACAGTCCCGTTCTAGCCGTCCTGCTTGTTATGCGCCAGACGCAGCCTCTCGCGCTTCCGGCAAGCCGCTCACCGTCTCGCCGATCAGCCAGTCGACGACCTGCTTCATCGCTTCGGACGGGTCGAGGCCGTCCTCCAGGCCCTTGTAGTAGATCGCCAGCTGGCGGTCGGCGGAGGTGCCTTCCGACGCGATCGCTCTCAGATGCTCGATCGCGGCGGTACAGCCGAAGAAATCGGCGTCCTCGCGGACCAGTTCGATCACCTCCTCCAGCAGGTCGCCGAACGCGGCCGTGCTGCCCTTGCCGAAATCGATGAGCCGGCCCTCGATGCCATGGCGCTGGGCAAGCCAGCGGTTCTCGTTGATCAGGAAGCGCGAATAGTTCCGCCAGCGCTGGTTCTCGCGCCGCAGCCGCCACAGCATTCGAGCTACGCAGCGGAACAGCGCCGCCACCGCCACCGCATCGTCGAGCCGCGTGCAGACATCGGCGATGCGCATCTCCAGCGTCGGAAACCGGGCTGACGGCCTGAGGTCCCACCAGACCTTGGTGCCGTCCTCGATGACGCCGGCCTGCACCAGCACGTCGACGGTGCGGCGGTATTCGTAGTCGCTGACGAACAGCTCGGGCAGGCCGGTGCGCGGCAATTCGTTGAACACCGACAGCCGGTAGGATTTCAGCCCCGTGTCGCGGCCCTGCCAGAACGGCGAGGACGTGGTCAGCGCCAGGATATGCGGCAGGAAGTAGCAGAGCTGGTTGAACAGATCGATGCGCAGCGCATCGTCCTCGATGGCGACATGCACATGCATGCCGCAGATCAGAAGCCGCCGCACGACGACCTGCATGTCCTTGGCGATCGTGTTGTAGCGCGGCCCGTCGGTGTGCTGCTGCTCGCTCCAATGGGCGAAGGGATGGGTGGAGGCGGCGATCGGCGCCAGGCCGAAATCGCCGGCGACGTCGGCGATCGACGTGCGCAGGTGGGCGAGCTCCCTGGCCGCCGCCTCGAGCCTGGTGTGCACGCCGGTGCCGACCTCGATCTGGCAGCGCAGGAATTCCGGCGTCACCTGCTTTGCCAGAACCGCTTCGCAGCGGTCCATCAGCGCGCGCGGCGGATCGATCGCCACGTCGCGGGTCAGGCGGTCGACGAGAAGATATTCCTCCTCGATCCCGATCGTGAAGCTCGGCTCCGGCGTGCTCATCGGGCAAGTGTGCACGCAGACGCAGCGTGTTGCCAGTCTGAGTTCGCCGGCTATGGCGGATTTTCGGGCTTTTCGACCGCGTTGTCCTGCGCGGCGGTGTCGGCTTCGTCGGGCTCCGGCGGCAGCCGCGGATCGAGTTCGGAGACGGCCGGCGATGTTCGCGGCACGGGCACGAAGGGCTCGCGCTCGTCAAGCGGCACCGGCGCCCGTCGCGTCAGGCGGTAGAGGACGAACAACGCAAGCCCGACATGCAGGCTGGCGGTCATCACGAACATCGCGCCGGGGATCGTGAATTCCATCAGCGTCGCCGCCACTGTCGGCCCGGCGACGGCGCCGGTGGTGAAGGTCAGGATCATGCCGGTCGATACCTGCACCATCTCGCCCGGTTCGGCATGATCGGCGGCATGGGCGGAGCTCAGCGCATAGACGGGCAGGGCGCTTGCGCCATAGAGGAAGGCAAGTGCGAACAGAAGCCAGCGGGCCTTGTCGGGAGAAATCGCAAGGCCGGCGCCGGCAAGCGCTGCGACAAAGCAGCACCCGACGATGACGGCGCGGCGATCGACCCTGTCCGACAGCCAGCCCGCCGGCCACAGCACCGTCACCGCACCGATCATCGCGGCGCTGACGAAGCCGCCGGCATCGGTGGCGGACAGGCCCTTCAGGGTCGCAAAGAGCGGGCCGAGCGTCCACAGTGAGCCAATCGTCATGCCCATCACCAGCGCACACACGACGCTGACCGGCGACAGGGCGATCAGCCAGCGGATCTTCAGGCGCGGTGACTGCGGCACCGGCGGCGAGGGCGAGCGGGTCAGCGCGATCGGGATCGCGGCAAGCGAGATGAGCAGGGCGCTGACCGAGAAGAGCTGGAAGCCGGCCGGCGGGAACAGCCGCAGGAACTGCTGGCCGGTCGCCATGCCGGCATAGTTGATGACGTTGTAGGTGGCCAGCACGCTGCCGCGAGAGGCATTGTCCGTCTTGTCGTTCAGCCAGCTCTCGATGGTCGCATAGAGGATCGCCAGACAGGCGCCGGTCAGGCAGCGCAGGACGTTCCAGACGATCGGATCGACGGCCAGCGCATAGAAGATCGCCGCCCCCGTCGTCAGCGCCGTGCAGGCGGCGAAGGCGCGGATATGGCCCGTCCGGCTGATCAGCCAGGGCGCGGTGAAGCAGCCGATCATCATGCCGACGAAGTAGGACGAGCCGATCACGCCGATCAGCACGTCGGCAAAGCCATACTCGTTGGCCGCCAGCGGAACGAGCGTCGCCTGCAGGCCGGAGCCGACCAGCAGGATGAAAACGGAAATCAGCAGTGCCGCTATCGAGGCAAAGGCCGATTTCATGGGGCCGGATCTCCGATCGACTGTTTTCGCCGCGCCAGCTGAGTTAGAGGCCAGGACGGTGCGATGCTCAGGACAGTATGGCGGATTCTGCCGGCCCATGAAGCCGGATATGCGCCGGTCCCAGGCCTGTTTTACGACGTCGGAACGGCGGCCCACCGAGGAGTGGGAGCGAAAATTAGTGGTATGCCTATAGCCTCCAGAATCAGGTTATCATAGTCTGATAAGGTGCAGTGGAAGCCTGGGTCAGAATTGGAGCTTGAGACCCTTCTCAACCTTGATGCGCACACAATCGAGGTCGGCGGCGGGTACTGGGTTTCGATGAAGGTGGGACGCGTAGAGCAAAGCGCGGGTCGCCCGCATGGTATTCGGTATGCACTTACCTTGCATAAGCCAGGCGGGAAGCGCGTGCTGGGCTATGACAACGCACACCGCCCAAAACTGACAAGCGGTCCCAGCCGCAAATCCGCGACGCCGATCGCGTTTGATCATGTCCACCGGGGGGAGAGGGTCTTCGCCTACGCGCCAAGGGGCCCGAGCGATCTTCTGGAAGATTTCTGGAATGACGTTGAAAGACATCTTAAGGAGAACGGTATTCATGAGTGAGGAACGGGTCCTGCATATCGGAATTGCGCCGCGGAGCGTCGTTCGCGAGCGCACGATCGCGATCGCGCGCGGTGAGTTGACACCGTCCGCGGATGAACCGCGCGTCTGGTTTTCCTCGCTGGAGTCTTTTGCCAAGGTCGTATCGCAGAAGAACATTCTGCTGCTTGAAACAATCCGGCGCGCTCAGCCGCAATCGCTGCAGGAACTGGCGGATCTCTCTGGGCGCGAGGTGTCCAATCTGTCCCGAACCCTCCACAAAATGCAGCGCTTCGGCCTGTTGGAGCTTGTCGAAGAAGACCACAGGAAGAAGCCGGTGGTGCTGTATGAGCGTGTCAGTCTCGACATGGACTTAACGTCCGGCGACGAGCCGCCCGTGGCGGCTTAGGGCGCGTAGACGCCTTTCTTTTAAGTGTTGCGTCAAATCCCCAGGATCGTCGTCGTCAGGACGAAATAGATTACCAGTCCTGTCGCATCGACGCTGGTCGTCAGCGCCGGGCCGGCCATGACGGCCGGGTCGAGCCGCAGCGCCATGGCGACGATCGGCAGGACCGCGCCAAGCAGGACCGAGGAGACGACCTGAACGCTGATCGCGATGCCGATCGCAACCGCGATCATCTCCAGCGACAGGCCGAACGGCACGTCGGCATTGTTGGACAGGAACACGACCTTGAGGAAGGCGAAGGCGAACAGCATCGCGGCGAGCAGGATGCCGATGCGGAATTCGCGCCACAGGATCGTCGGGCCGTTCCTGAGCGTTATCTCGCCGGTGGCGATCGCCCGGATCAGAAGCCCGGAGGTCTGGGTGCCGACATTGCCGCCCGTATCGGCGACCATCGGCATGTAGAGCGCCAGGATCACCAACGCCTCGAGCGCGGCCTCGTAGACATGCACGACATAGCCCGCCATCAGGCCCGCGATCGCCAGGCTCAGCACCCACGGTGCCCGGCGCAGGAAGTCACGCCACACCGACAGGTCGAGATAGCCGGGGCCGGTCGGTCCCGTCACCGCGGTGAAGCGCTGCATGTCCTCGGATGCCGCCTCCTCGAGTTCGGCGAAGGCATCGCGGAAGGACAGGATCCCGACCAGCCGGTTGTCGCGATCGACGACGGGCAGAAACGGGCGCCCGCTGTGGGACAGGACGCGGGCGGCGGTCTCAGTGGGCGTGTTCACGTCGACGGCGTCGACGTCGCGATCCATCACTGCGCCGACCGGGGTTGATCTGTTCGCCTTGATCAGGGTGCGCAGGCTGACGGAGCCCAGCAAGATGTGGTCGCCATCGACCACGAAGGCGATGTTGACGGTTTCCGCCCGGTCCTCTGACGCGAGCTGGCGGATCGCGTCGCCGCAGGTCATCGTCGCATCGAGGTCGGCGTAGCGGGTGTTCATCAGCCCGCCGGCGACCGTGTCGGGATAGGGCGACAGGTCCGCGATGTCGTCGCGCAGGTCGCCGGCAATCCGCGCCAGGATCGCGCCACGCCGGCGTGGCGGCAGTCTGCGCAACAAGCGGGCGCTGTCGTCCGGCTCAGCCGTTTCGATCATCGCGACCACGGCGTCGTCGGACAGCGCCGCCAGCGCCTTGCGGCCGATCCTGTCTGTGGAAGCGGGCATCTTCTAGAGAATCCCCTCCAGAAGGCGCCCGACGGCATAGGCAAGCCCCGCCGCTGCCATGCCGATCACAAGCGTTTCGAGGCCGGAGCGCCACCACGACACGGTCGACCAGAGGCTCTTGACCGAGCCGATCAGAAGGAAGACGAGTGCGGTCCCCGCCGTCGCGGTCACGGCGCTGCCGGTAAGGCCCAGGGCGTAGGGAACGAGCGGCACCGCCCCGCAGATCACGAAGGCGGCGAAGGTCGAGGCGGCGGCGGTCCACGGCGAGCGCTGGATCGGTGCAAGGCCGTGCTCTTCGGTCAGCATCGTGTCGATCCAGTGGTCCTTGCGCGATGTGATCAGCTCGACAAGCGTGTCGAGCTGGCCGCCGCGAAAGCCCTTGTTGTGAAAGATCTGCCGGATTTCCTGCCGCTCGCCCTCGGGATAGAGCGCGACATGCCGCTCCTCCATGTCGCGCAGCCGCTCGTAGTCCTCGATTTCGGCCCGCGTGCCGGAATAGTTCGCCGCCGCCATCGAAAACCCGTCGGCGATCAGGTTGGCGACACCGAGGATCAGCACGACCCGGGTCGACAGGTCGGCGCCGACCGCGCCGGCGACGATGGCGAATGTGGTGACGGCGCCGTCGATGCCGCCATAGACCCAGTCGCGCAGGTAGTTGACCTTCGGCCCGCGCGCCAGCCGTTCGGCGATCGCGTCGGTGGAATGGCGGTGTTCGGTTCGCATGACGAGCCCTGCCGCTGGCGACGTGCCCCTGGCCCAGGGCGCCGATCCCGATCACCGGACCGGATCCTCTGGCCAGTCAAGGCATGAGTGTGTATAACCCGCGCTCGCCACGGGACAAAGACGCAACCGGACGGTTTCGGTGAGCCGCCTGTCCCTAAGCGAACCATGCCGATTTCATCTGGAACAGTCTGGTAGTGTCATGTCGAAAGCCTGGAGCCCCGAGAGCTGGCGGTCGAAGCCGATCGTTCAGGTCCCCGAATATCCCGACCCTGAGGCCCTTAGCGAGGTCGAGGCGACGCTTTCGCGATTTCCCCCGCTGGTGTTTGCAGGCGAGGCGCGCGCGCTGAAGGAGCAGCTCGCTCGCGTCGCAGGCGGCAACGGATTCCTCCTCCAGGGTGGCGATTGCGCCGAAAGCTTCGCCGAGCACCACGCCGACAACATCCGCGATTTCTTCCGGGTGTTCCTGCAGATGGCGGTGGTGCTGACCTATGCCGCGGCGATGCCGGTGGTGAAGGTCGGGCGGATCGGCGGCCAGTTCGCCAAGCCGCGCTCCGCGCCGACCGAAAAGCAGGGCGACGCGGAACTGCCGAGCTATCGCGGCGACATCATCAACGGCCCGGACTTCACCGAGGCCGACCGCATTCCCGATCCCCAGCGCATGCTGATGGCCTATCGCCAGTCGGCGGCCACGCAGAACCTGCTGCGCGCGTTCGCCCAGGGCGGCTACGCCAATCTCGAGCATGTCCATTCCTGGACGCTCGGCTTCGTCGGCAACTCGCCGCAGGGGCACCATTACAGGGAGATCGCCGACCGGATTTCCGAGGCGCTCGACTTCATGCGCGCCTGCGGCGTCGATGCCGACGCGACGCCGCAATTCCGGTCGACGGATTTCTTCACCAGCCACGAAGGCCTGCTGCTCGGCTACGAGCAGGCGATGACCCGCGTCGATTCAACCAGCGGGGAGTGGTACGACACCTCCGGCCACATGCTGTGGATCGGCGACCGGACGCGCCAGCTCGACCATGCCCATATCGAATTCTTCCGGGGCATCAGGAACCCGATCGGCATGAAATGCGGCCCCTCGCTCGAGCCTGACGACATGCTGCGGCTGATCGATGCGCTCAATCCCGACAACGAGGCGGGTCGGCTCACCCTGATCTGCCGCTTCGGCGCCGAGAAGCTCGCCGACCACCTGCCGGGCCTGATCCAGGCCGTCGAGCGGGAGGGCCGCAAGGTCGTCTGGTCGTGCGATCCGATGCACGGCAACACGATCAAGGCGGCGACCGGCTACAAGACGCGGCCGTTCGATCGGATCCTCGAGGAGGTGCGCGGCTTCTTCGCCGTCCACCAGGCCGAGGGGACGCATGCCGGCGGCATCCATATCGAGATGACCGGCCAGAACGTCACCGAATGCACCGGCGGCGCCCATGCGATCTCGGAGGCCGACCTGTCGGACCGCTATCACACCTTCTGCGACCCCCGGCTCAATGCCGACCAGGCGCTGGAACTGGCCTTCCTGGTCGCCGACAACCTGAAACAGGCGCGCGCGCTTGCGCCTCGGCCGGACGTCGCGGCGGCCGGTGCGGTGGTCGGGTTCTGACCCAGCCGATGAGCGAGGTTCGCACCGGAAAATGCGCCTGCGGGGCCGTGTCGTTTGAACTGCGCGGTCCCGTGCGCGAGGTGTTCTACTGCCATTGCGAAAGCTGTCGGCGGCAGACCACCAACTATGTCGCCGCGACATCGGTCCCGATCGACGACGTGACCGTCTCCGGCGCCGAGTGCCTGTCGGAATGGCAGGCGACGCCGGACGCGGTGCGCAAGTTCTGCCGGATCTGCGGCTCGCTGATGTTCTGGCAGCGCATCGGCGCCGATACCGTCTCGGTGATGGCCGGGACGATCGACGAGCCGACCGGCCTGAAGGCGGCGTTGCACATGTATGCCGCCGAGAAGGGCGACTACTACGACCTCTGCGACGGCTTGCCGGTCTATGCGATCGAGCCCGAGCCGGAAGGCTCTTGAACACCCGAGCCGGAGGGCTCTTGAACAGGCCTCCGAAGAGGTCTGATCCGCTTCGGTGGCATGGGAGGCATCCGTGAGCGCTGCGAACACAAAGCCGCGGATCGTCGCGGAAGTGCCGCTGTTCCGCGGCTTCATCAGGGTCGACCGCTACACGCTTCAGGCCGAGTGGAAGGGCCGCACCGTGCGGATGGATCGCGAGATCCATTTCCATGGCCATGCCGCGGCGATCCTGCCGGTCGATCCCGGTCGCCGCACCGGGATCCTGATCCGTCAGTTCCGCGTCGCCCCGCTTCTCGACGGCGAGAGCGGGTGGCTGTGGGAGATTCCCGCCGGGCTGCTCGACGATGAAGCACCGCGCATCTGTGCCGCGCGCGAGGCCGAGGAGGAGGCCGGCGTCGCGATCGGCGATATCGAGGCGCTCGGCAAGTCCTATGCCTCGCCGGGTCTGGTGCGCGAATGCGTCGAGCTCTTTTGGGGCCGCTATTCGACACCGCCATCGTCGGCGACCGGCGGGCTCGACGAGGAAGCGGAATTGATCGAGGTCCACGAATTGCCTATGTCGGAGATAGGCCGCATGGCCGAAAACGGCGACATCACCGATTCGAAATCGGCGGTCGCCATCTTCCGGCTGAAGGCGCGGCGGCCCGATCTGTTCGAAACGGCAAACGGTTAGGGCATGTCCGCCGGACGGGTTCGGGCCGGCACCGCGGGAAGGGTGCGGGCGGACGGCATGGCGGCGAGGTCGCAACGATGGTCAATGAACTGGCAATAGCCTGCGCGCAACTCAATCCAACCGTTGGAGATGTCGCCGGCAATCTCGCGCTTGCCCGGCAAGCGCGCGGGCAGGCGGCTGAACGCGGCGCGGACCTGGTCGTCTTCTCCGAACTGTTCCTGTCCGGCTATCCGCCGGAGGATCTCGTCCTCAGGCCCGCCTTCATCGCCGAATGCCGCGAGGCGGTGGAAGAACTGGCCGCCGAAACCGCCGACGGCGGCCCGGCGGTGCTGATCGGTGCGCCCTGGGCCGAGGACATGTCGGTCTACAATGCGTATTGCCTGCTCGACGGGGGTCGGGTGTCCGCGACCCGGTTCAAGGTCGATCTGCCCAATTACGGTCCCTTCGACGAAAAGCGGGTCTATGCGGCCGGACCATTGCCGGGACCGGTGCCGTTTCGCGGCGTTCGTCTCGGCATCCCGATCTGCGAGGACATCTGGGGCGACGAGGTCGTGGAGTGCCTGGAGGAGACCGGTGCCGAACTGCTGATCGTGCCGAACGGCTCGCCCTGGTGGAAGTTCAAGCACGACCTGCGCCTCAACATCGCCGTCCAGCGCGTCACCGAATCGCGGCTGCCGCTGATCTATGTCAACCAGCTCGGCGGCCAGGACGAACTGGTGTTCGACGGCGCCTCCTTCGCCCTGCAGTCCGATTGCACGCTGGCCTTCCAGATGCCGGCCTTCGAGGCGACTGTCTGCCTGACACGCTGGGTGCGCGGCGATGCCGGCTGGCATTGTGTCGACGGGCCGATGGCGACCCTTGAAGACAACGACACGCTGATGTGGCTCACCTGCGTGCAGGGCCTGCGCGATTATGTCGAGAAGACGGGCTTTCCCGGCATCGTGCTCGGCCTGTCGGGGGGCATCGATTCGGCGATCTGCGCGGCAATGGCCGTCGACGCGCTGGGCTCAGACCGGGTCCAGTGCGTGATGCTGCCCTATCTCTATACCTCGAACGCCTCGCTCGCCGATGCCTCAAAATGTGCCGAGGCGCTCGGCGTGCGCTACGACACGGTGCCGATCGTCGATGCCGTGGACGGCTTCACGACCGCGCTCGCCTCGATGTTCGACGGGATGCCGGCCGGCGTCACGGAGGAGAACCTCCAGTCGCGGGCGCGCGGCACCATCCTGATGGCGATCTCCAACAAATTCGGGCCGATGGTGGTGACCACCGGCAACAAGTCGGAGATCTCGGTCGGCTACTCGACGCTCTACGGCGACATGAACGGCGGCTTCAACCCCATCAAGGATCTCTACAAGACCGAGGTCTACCGCCTCGCCGCCTGGCGCAACGCCAACCGGCCGAAGGGCTGTCTGGGGCCGGGGGGTATCGTTATCCCCGAGGCGATCATCTCCAAGGCGCCGTCGGCGGAACTGAAGCCCGACCAGACCGACCAGGACACGCTGCCGGCCTATGACGTGCTCGACGATATCCTCGAGGGGCTCGTCGAAAACGATCAGTCGATCGCCGAGATCGCCGAGCGCGGCCATGATCCCGCGCTCGTCGCGCGGATCGAGAACATGCTCTATGTCGCCGAATACAAGCGCCGCCAGGCGCCGCCGGGCGTCAAGATCACCCGCAAGAATTTCGGCCGCGACCGGCGCTATCCGATCGTCAACCGCTTCCGCGATTCCGTCTGACGACAAGACCGCCCTCAGATGACCGTCACCGCCCGCTTCGCCCCCTCGCCGACCGGCTATCTGCATATCGGCAATGCCCGCACGGCGCTGCTCAACTGGCTGTTTGCGAAACAGACCGGCGGCCGCTTCATCCTGCGCCTCGACGACACCGACCTGGAGCGCAGCCGGCCCGAATATGCCGAGGCGATCATCGCCGATCTCGCCTGGCTGAGGATCGAACCCGACGTGATTGTCCACCAGTCCGAGCGCCGCGCCCTGCACGATGCCGCCGCCGAGGCCCTGCGCGCAGGCGACCGGCTCTATGCCTGCTACGAGACGCCGGACGAACTCGATCGCAAGCGCAAGCGCCAGCGCGCCCGCGGCCTGCCGCCGGTCTATGACCGCGCCGCGCGTGACCTTACCGGCGCCGAGCGCGCCGCGCTGCAAGCCGATGGCCGGCGGCCGCATTGGCGGTTCCTGCTGGAAGACCGTGACGTCGCCTGGGAGGATCTGTGCCGGGGCCCGCAGCACTACGCCGCCGGGGCCCTGTCCGACCCGGTGCTGATCCGCGCCGACGGCAGCTATCTCTATACGCTGCCCTCCGTCGTCGACGATGCCGATCTCGGCGTCACCCACATCATCCGCGGCGAGGATCACGTCACCAACACCGCCGTGCAGGTCGAACTGTTCGAGGCGCTGGGACAGACCGTTCCGGTCTTCGCCCACCACAATCTGCTGACCGCGGTCGGCGGCGAGGGCCTGTCGAAGCGCACCGGTGCGCTGTCACTGCGGTCGCTGCGCGACGCCGGTTACGAGCCGATGGCGGTGGCAAGCCTCGCCGTGCTGATCGGCTCGCCGGAGGCGGTGCAGCCGGTCGCCTCGCTCGAGGAGCTTGCCGCCCGCATCGACCTTGCCCGGCTGTCGCGCGCGCCGGCAGCCTTCGACCCCGCTGAACTCGACGGTCTCAATCACCGGCTCGTCGCTGACCTGCCCTATGACGCCGTTTGTGACCGACTGGTCGCGATGGGGATCGCGCCGGGACCGGTCGGCGCGGCGTTCTGGGCGGCGGTTCGGGGCAATCTCGCCCATGTGTCCGACGCGTCGGGATGGTGGCAGCGGGTGACGGGTCCGTTGCCGGGCGATGCCGAAAGGCCGGCGGACGAGGATCGCGCCTTCCTGGCCGATGCCGCCGACCTGCTGCCTGCCGGTGACTGGGCCGTCGATGATGAAACGATCTACGCGGACTGGATCGCGGCGGTGAAGGCTGCGACCGGCCGCAAGGGCCGGGGGCTGTTCAAGCCGCTGCGGATCGCGCTCACCGGTGCCGGGGAGGGGCCTGAACTGAAGGCGCTGTTGCCGCTGATCGGCCGGGACGCGGCTATTCGCCGGCTGACCGGTAGAGCGTGAAGCCCGGCCCGACGACGCGCACCGACTTGTCCCCGCCCGATCTGCCCCCGCCCAAGCCATCGCTGCCGGCGACCGTTTGCGGCGCGGTGATCGCCTCGAAATCCTCAAGGCCGGTCAGCGTCGCGATCGAGCCGGTGACCGGGATCTCGTTGCCCGGTCGCGGCCTGGGCACCGGCGCCGAACCGGCAATCGGGGTCGAACCGGCAATCGCCTGGCGGATCGGTTCGGCGAAGGCGTCCCGGTTTGCCGCGCCCGACCGGTCGATCCCAAGTCCGGCCCAGCGGTCGCGGCGGTTGGACGCGGTGTCGCCGCCCTGCGGCAGCGTCCCGTCGCGGGCCGCCAGCGTGACGACCACCCGCTCCGCCAGCGCCGCCGTCTGGACATTCGTCCGGCAGCTGCACGCGTCGACGAATTCGTCGCGGTAGCGAAAGGCGTTCGGCGCGGCCGAATAGGGCTGGCCGCCAAGCGAGACCGCGCTGTCGGTCGCCTCGCCCGGCATCTTGTGGACATAGAGGTTGACGGTCTGGTTGGGGCAGCTTGCCCGGCACATCTGTTCGTCGCGGGCGAAATGGCTCTGGACGGTGGAAAAGCTGATCGGCCAGAAGAAGCCGTCGCACTGCCTGACACAGATCGTCCGGTAGGTGCCGTGGAAATCGCTGTGGCCGCTGCGCCGCTCCATGAAGGGATCGCGGGTGTAATCGCGCAGGAACAGCCCGGCGAGGCCATTGTTCTGGCGCACCCTGGCATAGCGGGCATATTGCGGCCCGCAGCCGTTTTCACCCAGCATGGTCAGGATGTTGCGGCGTTCGCGGTTGATCGTCGCGGTATTGGCCGGCGCGGCGGCCCGCCCGCGGCTGCGGATCGTCCGGATATTGGCCTCGATCTGCTTGATCGTCCGGTCGTGCTGCTGGCAATGGGGCGGCCGCGGGGCGCGGAAGAACAGAAAGCCCTGCTGCTGGCTGCAGCCGGCGCGCTGGGCCTGCTGGCGGGCGGTCGAGAGCTTGCGATAGGCCTGATCGAGCACCTTGGCGTAGTTGTTCCGCGTCGGTGCCGACCGTCCGGGCCGCTGCCGGTCGAGCTGCACGAGCCGGGCTTCCAGCTTGACGCAGAGCTGATAGTTCTGCGCCGCCGCCGGTGTCGCCGCCCCGGACAGGAGCACGCCGGAGGCGAGCGCCCCGGATACGAATGTTCCTGTCAGAAATCGGCGCGCACCCATCCCCGCTAATCCGTGTCGGCCTGCGGCCGCGACAGCGCCGCCTCGATATCGCTGGCGATCGCGTCCGATCGCTGCATCAGGCTGGCCAGAACGCGCTCGAGCACGTCCCGTTCGGCCTCCGACAGGCCGCCGGCGAGCTTGTCGCTGAACTGAAGCGCCAGCGGCACCAGGCTGAAATAGGTGCGGCTGCCGGTCTCCGTCAGCGTCAGATGCGCAACCCGCATGTCGGCGCGGCTCGTCTCGCGCCGCAAAAGACCCTTGCCTTCCAGCTCCGCCACCGCCCGGCTGACCTTGGTCTTGTGCATCCGGCTGTTGCGGCCGATCTCGGTGGAGGTCAGCGTGCCGTGCTGGCCGAGCGCGGCCATCACCCGCCATTCGGGATTGCTCAATCCGTAGCGCTCGCCATAGAGCCGCGACAGCGACTGGCTGACCTGCTCGGCCAGCATCATCAGGCGATAGGGCAGGAAGGTTTCGAGATTCAACGGCTCGAGTGTCGAGGGCTCATCGGCCACCGGGGTGGCGCCGGGTATGGCGTTGGATTTGGTTGACAATTGTTTCATCTGAAACTATTACAGCGGCACATCATGCACCATCGGTTTTCGTGTGTCTGCGACGGTATGTCCCGAACCGGTGGTGGCCCGAACGATCGACGGGACTTGCAACGTCGCGCGAGGTCTTGCGGACAATAGGCAGGGGAGGAGAGGAGAGCAATGGCGCACGACGATGCCAGGGCGGATGTGCCTGACCCCGTCAGCGTCCGGTAACGGGCCACGGCGACCAATCCCGACAGCATAGTTGAGCTTTCAGCCGCCCCCCGCGCGGCATGACAAGACGGCGCCAATGAAGCGTCCGAACCATGGACCCCGAACCCGGTGTCCGGACATGGAGCAAGAGCCTTGAAACTCGCCACACTGAAAGACGGAACACGCGACGGCCGGCTGGTCGTCGTCTCCCGCGATCTGACGCGCTGTATAGCCGCGGCCGATATCGCCGCGACCCTGCAACAGGCCCTGGACGACTGGACGGATAGCGAACCGGCGCTCGCCGCGCTCTCCTACAAGCTGAACGCCGGCACGCTCGCCGGCGAGCGCTTCGATCCGGCCACCTGCATGGCGCCGCTGCCGCGCGCCTATCAGTGGGCCGACGGCTCGGCCTATGTCAATCACGTCGAGCTGGTGCGCAAGGCGCGCGGCGCCGAGATGCCGAAGACCTTCTGGACCGATCCGCTGATGTATCAGGGCGGCTCGGATTCCTTCATCGGCCCCTGCGATCCCGTCCTGGTCGCCGACGAGGCCTATGGCATCGACATGGAATCGGAAATTGCCGTGATCACCGACGACGTGGCGATGGGCGCAAGCGCTGACCAGGCCGCAGGCCGCATCCGGCTCCTGATGCTGGTCAACGACGTCAGCCTGCGCAATCTGATCCCCGCCGAACTCGGCAAGGGCTTCGGCTTCTTCCAGTCCAAGCCCTCGACCGCCTTTTCGCCGGTCGCCGTGACGCCGGACGAACTGGGTGCGGCCTGGGACGGCAAGGTGGTGTCGCTGGAACTGCTGACCGAGCTGAACGGCGAGGCCTTCGGCAAGCCGCGCGCCGATATCGACATGACCTTCGACTTCCCGACGCTGGTTTCCCACGCCGCCAAGACCCGGCCGCTGGGCGCCGGCGCGATCGTCGGATCGGGCACCGTCTCCAACAAGCTCGACGGTGGTCCCGGCAAGCCGGTGTCGGAGGGCGGCGTCGGCTATTCCTGTATCGCCGAGGTCCGCATGATCGAGACGATCGATACCGGCAAGCCGCAGACAGGCTTCATGTCCTTCGGCGACCGCGTCCGCATCGAGATGCTGGACGGCGACGGCAACTCCATCTTCGGGGCGATCGACCAGCAAATCGCCAAATACGAGTCCCCCGCCTGACCCCGACGACAACGCAAGCAGGAAACGCACATGAGCAAGCAATTCGCATCCGTCGGCGACATGGCGGAAAAGCAGATCTCGTTCACCGAGATCGGCCGCGACCTCTGGGCCTTCACCGCCGAGGGCGATCCCAATACGGGCGTCATCATCGGCGATGACAGCGTCATGATCATCGAGGCCCAGGCGACGCCGGAACTGGCCGGCAAGGTCATCGAAAAGGTGCGCTCGGTGACCGACAAGCCGATCTCGCATCTGGTCCTCACCCATTATCACGCCGTCCGCGTGCTGGGGGCTGCGACCTATCAGGCGCCGACGGTGATCATGAGCGAGAAGGCCCGCTCGATGGTCGCCGAGCGCGGTGCCGAGGATCGCGAATCCGAGTTCATGCGATTTCCCCGCCTGTTCATGGGATACGACAACGTCGCCGACATTCCGCCGCTGACCTGGCCGACGGCGACCTTCAACGACCGGATGACGGTCTATCTGGGCAAGCGGCGGATCGATCTGAGCTTCCTCGGCCGCGCCCACACCGCCGGCGACATCGTCATCCACGTGCCCGACGAGAACGTCATGTTCACCGGCGACATCGTCGAATACCACTCCGCCTGCTATTGCGGCGACGGGCATTTCAACGACTGGCCGACGACGCTGGAGGCGATCCGCGCCTATGACGTCGAGGCGATCGCGCCGGGTCGCGGCGACGCCCTTGTCGGCAAGGAGATGGTCGGCAAGGCGCTCACCAACACCGCGGATTTCGTTCGCTCGACCTACCGTCCGGTCGCCCGGATCGCCCAGGGCGGCGGGACGCTGAAGGAGGCCTGGGACGCTTGCCGCGCCGAATGCGATCCGAAGTTTTCCGACTACGCGATCTACGAGCACTGCCTGCCGTTCAACGTCTCGCGCGCCTATGACGAGGCGCTCGGCATGGATACCCCGCGCATCTGGACGGCGGAGCGCGACGCGAAGATGTGGGCGGATCTGCAGGGCTAGCCGGGCGCTTAAGGACGGATCGCTTAAGACAGTCGCCGGCCGTCGAATGCCGGACCGTATGATCAGGGAGGAGAGGAATGGCTGAAGGGCAGGAGCGCAAGGCCAAGTTCAGTTTCGGCTATCACCGGCACGCCGACCAGGATGCCGCAACACCGGTCCGCCATCCGGTGGTGGTTGTCGGCGCCGGGCCGGTCGGGCTTGCGGCCGCGATCGATTTGGGCTTGCGCGGCATCCCCGTCGTCATCCTCGACGATGCCGACCGGATCGGCGAGGGCTCGCGCGGCCTGTGCTATTCCAAGCGCTGCCTGGAGGTGCTCGACACGATCGGCGTCGGCGATCCCGTCGCCGACAAGGGTGTCGACTGGAAGCTCGGCAAGGTCTCCTTCCACGACCAGGAGGTCTATGACTTCGATCTCCTGCCCGAGCCCGGCCACAAGATGCCGGCCTTCGTCAATCTCCAGCAGTATTATCTGGAGAAATACCTGGTCGAGCGGCTGGAGGACGTTGACACCGTCACCGTGCGCTGGCGCAATAAGGTGACCGGCGTCACCCAGGATGGCGACCATGCCGTGGTCGAGATCGAGACGCCGGACGGGCCTTACAAGCTTGCCGCCGACTGGCTGATCGCCGCCGACGGTGCCAATTCGACGCTGCGCCGCCTGATGGATATCGAGTTCGTCGGCGAGACCTTCCGCGACCAGTTCCTGATCGCCGACATCAAGATGAAGGCCGATTTCCCGGCGATCCGCCGCTTCTGGTTCGAGCCGCCCTTCCATGGCGGCCAGTCGGTGCTGCTGCACAAGCAGCCCGACGGCGTCTGGCGGGTCGATTTCCAGATCGGCTGGGACGCCGATCCCAAGGAAGAGACAAAGCCCGAAAACGTCCGCGCCCGTCTCGACCGGATGATGGAGGGCCGCGACTACGACCTGGAATGGGTCTCGGTCTATACCTTCCAATGCCGTCGCAACGAACATTTCGTCTATGACAACGTCATCTTCATCGGCGATGCGGCCCATCAGGTCTCGCCCTTTGGCGCGCGCGGCGCCAATTCCGGTGTCGAGGACGGCCATAACCTCGCCTGGAAGCTGGCGATGATCCTGCGCGGCGAGGCGGGGCCGTCGCTGCTTGCGACCTATGATCTCGAACGCATCCAGGCCGCCGACACCAATATCGGCCATTCGACCCGCTCGACCGACTTCCTGGTGCCCAAGAGCCCCGGCGACAAGCACCTGCGCGACGCGGTCCTCAATCTCGCCCGCGACTTTCCCTTCGCCCGCCAGATGGTCAATTCCGGCCGGCTGCACACCGCCGCCCACTACGACTCGCCGCTGACGACGCCGGACGAGGAGCCGTTCGGCGGCGCAGCCCGGCTTGGCGATCCCGCGCCCGACGCCCCGCTCACCGATGCCGCCGGCACCCCGGTCTGGCTGCTGAACGCCCTGTCGCGCGATTTCACGCTGATCCATGTCGCAAATGGCGAGGCGCCGGACGTGCCGGACGGCGTTGCGGTCCTGACCATCGGTGACGGCGGGTTTCAGGACCCCGACGGCCTGTTCGCAAGCCGCTATGACGCAACGCCCGGCGCCTGCTACCTGATGCGTCCCGACCAGTATCTGACGGCCCGGTTCCGCCGTTTCGATCGCGCCCGGCTCGACGCGGCGCTCGCCCGCGCAACGGGCAAGGCCTGAGGGAGAAGACCAATGGCAGAGCTCATCACCGACGCCCGGTTCGACACTCCCGACGCGGCCTTTCAGCTGATCGTCGATGCCCACCGCGACCTCGATGCCAAGGCAAGCGCATCGCTCAACGCCCGCCTCGTGCTGCTGCTTGCCAACCATGTCGGCGACATGGCGGTGCTGGAGCAGGCCGTCGAGGCGGCGAAACGGTCCGGCCGCTAGTCCGGTTCGGGCAGACGCTTCAGTCGGTGCCGATTACCCGGTCGAGCAGGGCGGCCATCGTCGCCTTGTAGGCTTCAGCGTCGGCGCCCTCGGCAATCGCCAGTGCGGCCCGGTCGAAGGCGGCTGACAGCAGCGCCGCCAGCACCGGTAGTGAAACGCTTGCCGGAACCCGGCCGCCGAAAGCCGCCGCAAGGCCGGCGGCCAGCGACCCTTCAGACGTATCCGCCTCGATCCCGCTCAGGTCCGCATTGCCCAGCACCGCCGGCCCCTCGACGAGCAGCAGCCGGGTCCGGCCGGACACCGTCATCGCGTCGAAATAGGCCACGCTGCCGGCGATCAGCCCGTCGCGGGCCGGCAAGCCGGGCGGGATGGCGGCCTCGATATCCCTTGCCACCTTGCCGGCCTCCGCCGCGACGACCGCGCGGAACAGATCGCGCTTGTCCTCGAAATGATGATAGAGCGCGCCGCGCGTCACGCCCGCCGCCCGGACGATCTCCGGCGTCGAGGTATCCGCATAGCCCTTTTCCACGAACAGGGCCCGCGCCGCGTCCATCAGCGCGCCGCGCGTCTGCTCGGTGCGCGCCTTGTTCGACCGGCGGTCCGGCCGGAGGTTTGATTTCTCTTGCATGCATGCAGCCTGTATGTTAATTCCCGTTCACATACAGACTGTATGTATCCGGCAAGAGGAGATCAATCATGAAATGCACCAACTACTATCCCGTCGTGATGACCGCCGACGTCGCCGGCACCGCGGCCTTCTACCAGGACCACTTCCGCTTCCGCCCGGTTTTCACCAGCGACTGGTACGTCCATCTCCAGTCCGCCGAGGACGCGCGCGTCAATCTGGCGGTTCTCGACCGCGACCACGAGACGATCCCGCCGGCCGGCCGCGGCCGCACCTCCAGCCTGATCCTGAACTTTGAGGTGGAAGACCCGGACGCGATCTATGAGGCTGCGCGGGAAAAGGGGCTTGAGATCCTGTTGCCGCTGCGCGACGAGCCGTTCGGCCAGCGCCATTTCATCACCGCCGATCCGAACGGCGTGCTGATCGACGTGATCAAGCCGATCCCGCCGAGCCCCGACTTCGCCGCCCAGTATGAGGCCTCGGCGCTGCCGCAATAGGGGCCATCGTCCGGCGGTCATTATGTCGACATGGCGGCCTGCGAAGACCTGCGCGGGGTCGGGCTTAAGCCGGCCCCGCCCTCGCAATCGGCGCCGGCACCGCCTATCTTTTTCTCCGGCACCGGATTGTCCGATCGCCGAAGCGTCAAGAGGCCGCCATGCGCATTTCATCCTTCGCCACGAGCCTTCTCCTTCTCGTTGTCCTCGCCGTTCCGGCCGCCGCGCAGGAACCGAACCTGATCTTCAAGAAGTCGACCGTCTGGAAGTTTCTGACGCCGGACCACAAGCTTGCCACCTATGGCATCGACGATCCGCTCGTCGACGGCGTTGCCTGTCACTTCACGGTGCCCGAGAAGGGCGGCATCAGCGGCATGTTCGGCGTCGCCGAGGAGACCTCCGACGTCTCGCTTGCCTGCCGCCAGGTTGGCCCGGTCACCTTCACGGAGCGCTTCGACCAGGGCGACGAGATGTTCCGCGAGCGCCGCTCGGTGTTCTTCAAGAAAATGCGGATCGTGCGCGGCTGCGACAAGGAGCGCAACGTGCTGGTCTATGTCGTCTATACCGACAAGCTGATCGAGGGCAGCCCGAAGAACTCCACCTCGACCGTGCCGATCATGCCCTGGGGCACCTCCGAACCGCCGCGCTGCGCGGACTGGGTGGATGAGTAGGGGCGCGCGCATCGTTTGAGCGGGCGGTGCCCGGTCGGATCGCGTTGAGGACACCGGGCTCGGCGGCAAGGCTCGAAGGTGATCCGGACGAAGAGAGGGGAGCACCCGCCTCCCGTCGTCATCCCGGACAGCCGAAGGCTGATCCGGGATCGGGGAGCCCTTGATCCATCGATGGAAAATCCCGGCGGGCACCCGGGTTCCCCGATCCCGGATATTCGCTGCCGCGAATTCCGGGATGACGAACGAGAGGGTGGCGTCCCGTCCTCCCTGCCGCGATGTCATTGCCGGGCTTGTCCCACTGCTGTCCGGTTCAGCGGGGATGTGCTTTGGTTTTCGGCCTGACCACCCCCTCGGAGGTCATCCCCGGACGTGTTCCGGGGACCCATGAACACCATCGCCAGCGGAGGTGCTCATGGATTGCCGGGACAAGCCCGGCAATGACCCCAGGGGACAAGCCCGGCAATGACACGGAGGGGGAGTGGCAGGCGGCATCAGACACTGCAGGCGTCGAAGCAAACGGAGTTGATGACGTCCGAGTTGGTGGTTTAGCGAGTCCATGTCCCGCCGCCGTCATTTGCCGGAAAAGCCCTGTCCGACAAACAGTTAATCGACGTCGCCGGATTTAAGCCGGACAGCAGTGGGCTTGTCCCGGCAATGACAGCAGAAGAGAGAATGCACCCCCTCGACCATCATCCCCGACTTGGTCGAAGGCCCCATAACCTATTACGTTAGCTTAAGTTTTATGATGATAGGGCGATCAGTTTGGTGAGGCGCGGGTCCGTTACCGCTACAGCAGAGGAGGCAACTGCATGCAGGATCCGTTGCGCGGCCGCCCCCTGGCGCTCGACTCCCAGCGATGCGTTTGAACGCATCGCGTTTCCGCCCTGCGGAAGCGTTGCTTCCGCTGCCGGCTTTGCCGGCACCGGGCTCCAACTCTCGCGCGTTCGGCACTCGAAATGCGATGCATTTCGTCCGCTTACGCGGATCGTACCTCACCCTCACCCGGCCCTTCGGGCCGCCCTCTCCCGCGAGGGGAGGAAAAGCGCGCTGGAGAGACGGGGCAAATAGGCACCATCATGACTCGCGGAAGCAAGGATCCCGTCTTTAACGCCCCGGCGGTCGCGACCACCGCACGGCCTCTCAGATGCACTCGCACCCTCTCCCCTTGGCGGGAGAGGGTCGGCCCGCAGGGCCGGGGTGAGGGCGCGTGGCACGGCCGTTCATCGCGCCGCCCCCCGCTCGGCTCCCGGCGATGCGTTTGAACGCATCGCGTTTCCGCCCTGCGGAAGCGGTGCTTCCGCTGCCGGCTTTGCCGGCACCGGGCTCCAACTCTCGCGC
>JANQKY010000031.1 GCA_028280885.1 Tepidamorphus sp. | reverse complement strand
GTGGTGGCCGCGGCCGCGACCCTGTTCTTCTTCCCTCGCTACCAGGAGGACGTCCGCGCCCTTCTGCAACCAAGCTGGCTCGCCGACATCGCGCTGGCGGTCGGCATCTTCGTGGTCACGCTGATCATCGTGTCGTTCATCACGATGCGGATTTCCGATTTCATCCTCGACAGCCGGATCGGCGCGCTCGACCGGACGCTGGGCTTCATCTTCGGCCTGTTCCGCGGCTTCCTGCTGGTGGTCATCGCCTATATGTTCCTCGACTGGCTGGTGCCGCCGGAGAACCAGCCGACCTGGGTGCGCGAGGCGCGCTCGGCGCCGATCCTGCTGCAGACCGGCAATGCGATCATCGGCATGCTGCCGGAGGATCCGGAACGGGCGATCCTGGACAGGATCCGCGACCGGACCGGCGAGGAATCGGACGGCGATGGCCAGTCGACGCCGAGCACCGACGATGCGCAGCAGGGCGAGGATACGACCGGCAGCATCGCGCCATCGGGTCAGGATCAGGGCTATCAGCGCTCCGACCGGCAGGGCATGGAGCAGCTCCTGCAAAGCACGAGCGCGGCTAGCCAATAGGTCGCCCGTCCCGACCGTGACGAATTCGTAACCGCCGGAGCGTGGAAAAGAGTCTCTTTTGCCACCATCTTGCGATAGCATTCGGCACGGGTTCACCACGCGCCGAGCCGGCCCGGAGTCATTCATGCCTATCCCTGACGCGGTTCAAGCGACCGCCCCCGCCGAGGCGGTCGATTGTGATTCGCCCCCCTTGCATGCAGCCCCGCTGGACGAAGCCGCTCTCGACGACGATGGCGACCTCTTGCGCGAGAAGTGCGGCGTCTTCGGCATCTACGGCCATACGGACGCCGCCGCCTTCACCGCGCTCGGCCTGCACGCGCTTCAGCATCGCGGCCAGGAGGCGGCCGGCATCGTCACGTTCGACGGCCAGCAGTTCCATTCCGAACGGCGTCTGGGCCTGGTCGGCGACCATTTCACCAAGGCTGCCATCATCGAGCGGCTGGCCGGCGAGGCGGCGATCGGCCATTGCCGCTATTCGACCACCGGCGGCACCTTCCTGCGCAACGTTCAGCCGCTCTACGCCGATCTCGCCGGTGGCGGCATCGCGGTCTGCCATAACGGCAACCTGACCAACGCGCTGACGCTGCGCCGCAAGCTCATCCGCGACGGGGCGATCTGCCAGTCGACCTCAGATACCGAGATCATCCTGCACCTGGTCGCCCGCTCGGCCAGCACGCGGCTTGTCGACAAGTTCGTCGACGCGCTGCGCCAGATCGAGGGCGCCTATTCGCTGGTGGCACTGTCCAACAAGAAGCTGATCGGCGCGCGCGATCCGCTCGGCATCCGGCCGCTGGTGCTCGGCGATCTCGACGGCACGCCGATCCTGGCCTCGGAAACCTGCGCGCTGGACATCATCGGCGCGCGCCACGTGCGCGAGATCGAGAACGGCGAGGTGATCGTCATCTCCAAGGACGGCATCGAATCGCACTTCCCCTTCGAGCGGCAGCGGCAGCGGCCCTGCATCTTCGAATACATCTATTTCGCCCGGCCGGATTCGATCGTCGGCGACAAGAGCGTCTACGACGTGCGCAAGCGCATGGGCAACGAGCTGGCCGGCGAGGAACACGACCGCTTCGACGTGGTGGTGCCGGTGCCCGATTCCGGCGTGCCGGCGGCGATCGGCTACGCCCAGACCTCCGGCGTCCCCTTCGAGCTCGGCATCATCCGCAACCACTATGTCGGCCGCACCTTCATCGAGCCGACCCAGCAGATCCGGGCGCTCGGCGTGCGCCTGAAGCACAGCGTCAATCGCGGCCAGGTTGAGGGGCGGCGCGTCGTGCTGATCGACGACAGCCTGGTGCGGGGCACCACGTCGGGACGCATCGTCCAGATGGTGCGAGACGCGGGTGCCAGCGAGGTGCATATGCGCATCGCCAGCCCGCCGATCACCCATCCCGACTATTACGGCATCGACACGCCCGAGCGCGACAACCTGCTCGCCGCCAAGATGTCGCTGGAGGAGATGCGCCATTTCATCGGCGCCGATTCGCTCGCCTTCCTGTCGGTCGACGGCATCTACCGGGCGATGGGCCACAACGGCCGCAACGATGCCGAACCGCAATACACCGATCACTGCTTCACCGGCGACTACCCCACGCCGCTGACCGACGTCGCCGCGGCGGAACGCGCCCAGCAATTGTCGCTGCTTGCCGAAACGGGCTGAAAATCCCTTCATGACCGAAAGACGCCTGGAAAACCGCATCGCCGTCGTCACCGGCGCCTCGCGCGGCATTGGCTATGCCGCCGCGATCGCGCTTGCCCGCGAAGGCGCCCATGTCATCGCGATCGCCCGGACGGTGGGCGGGCTGGAAGACCTCGACGACGAGATCCGCAAGGCTGGCTCGACGGCGACGCTGGTGCCGGTCG
The DNA here is from genome assembly GCA_028280885.1 of Tepidamorphus sp. Lineage (GTDB taxonomy): Bacteria > Pseudomonadota > Alphaproteobacteria > Rhizobiales > Tepidamorphaceae > Microbaculum. Next base: position 44,960 of record JANQKY010000031.1, on the reverse strand, counting down.
ACCTGACCGATTACGCGGCGATCGACCGGCTCGGCGCCTCCATCCATGAGCGCTGGGGCAAGCTCGACATCCTGATCGGCAATGCCGGCATCGGCGGCGCGATGACGCCGGCCGGCCACCTGCGCGAAAAGGACTGGAACCAGACCATCGGCGTCAACCTGACCGCCAACTGGCGGCTGATCCGCTCGCTCGACCCGCTGCTGCGCCTGTCGGATGCCGGCCGCGCGGTGTTCGTCACCTCAGGCCTGGCACATCACACCCTGCCCTATCTCGCCGCCTATTCGGCCTCCAAGGCGGGGCTCGAAGCGCTGGTGCGCAGTTGGGCCGCCGAACTCGGGCAGACGCCGATCAAGGTCAATCTCTTAAGCCCCGGCCAGGTCAACACGCAGATGCTGAAAAAGCTCTACCCGGGCCGCGACCTGAGCGACAAGGCGACGCCGAGCGATATCGCCCCGGCCGTCGTCGATCTGGTCCTGCCGGACCAGCAGCACAGCGGGCTGATCTATTCCGTGGCGGCGGGCGGCTGGCTCGAAACCGGGCCGCCACGGCCGATCGCCTGACGCCACACCCTGTCCGATTTGCGCAGGCTTCGGCAACGCCAGGCGTTGATCAATCCCCCCGCGGCAGTCACACTGCGCCCAGCGGTAATAAACCCAGCGACAACAAACCCACCATGGGGGAGACGATGACGAACGATCTGGAAAAGGGCATCACGGAAAACGGCACCGGCTATAATGGCGTCGTCTGGAACATCCTCGGCCAGACCTACTATCCCAAGGCGATCTGCGAGACGACGTTTGCCTTCGAGACCAATTCCGATCCCGGCCAGTTCGTCCCGGTTCACGTCCACCCGACCCAGGACGAATTCATCCTCGTCCAGGAGGGCGAACTCGACCTGAAGCTCGACGGGGTCTGGACGAAGGCGAAGGCCGGCGACCTTGTGCGCATGCCCAAGGGCATCCCGCATGGCTATTTCAACAAGTCCGACAAGCCCGCCCGTGCGCTGTTCTGGGTGTCACCGACGCGCAAGCTGAAGGACCTGTTCGACGCGCTGCACGATCTGGAAGACGTCGAGCGGGTGGTCGAACTGTCGGCGCAGCACGAAGTCGATTTCCTGCCGCCCGATGCCAACGACTGAGCGGCGCTACGACCTGTCGTAGGGGTTGTCCGTCTTGCGCAGGTGCAGGCGCACCGGCACGCCGACGAGATCGAATTCCTCGCGCAACCCGTTCAGCAGGTAGCGCCGGTAGGATTCAGGCAGCGCTTCGGGACGCGTGCCGAAGGCAACGAAGGTCGGCGGCCGGTTGGTCGCCTGGGTCACGTAGCGCAGCTTGATGCGGCGGCCGGCAACCGCCGGCGGCGGGTGATGCTCGATCAGCGCGGCGAACCAGCGGTTCAGCGCCGAGGTCGGCACCCGCTGCTCCCAGCGCTCGCGGATCGCGAAAACCGCGTCCATCAGCTTGTCGAGGCCGTGGCCCGTCAGCGCCGAGACCGCGACCAGCGGCATGCCGCGCACCTGCGGCAGCAGGCGGTCGGCCATTTCGCGCATTTCGGCCATGCAGGCCTGCGTGTCCTCGACCCGGTCCCACTTGTTGACCGCGATCACCAGCGCGCGCGCCTCCTTGGTGACGAGGTCGGCGATCTGCAGGTCCTGCTTCTCGAAGGGCATCTCCTCGTCGAGGACGAGGACGACCACTTCGGCGGCGCGAATAGCGCGCAGGGAATCACTTACGGAGAGTTTTTCAAGCTTTCCCTGAACCCGCGCCTTGCGCCGGAGCCCGGCGGTATCGACAAGCCGCACCGGCTTGCCGCGCCATTCCCAGTCGACGGAAATCGAATCGCGGGTGATCCCGGCCTCCGGCCCGGTCAGCATGCGGTCCTCACCGATCAGACGGTTGACCAGGGTCGACTTGCCGGCATTGGGACGGCCGACGACAGCGATCCTGGCGGGACCGTCTTCCCGTGTTTCAGTCGCATCCTGTTCAATCTCGTCGGGCGCGTGCACCTCGAGCGCTGCGATCAGGTCGGCCATGCCGATGCCATGTTCGGCGGAAAACGGCACCGGCTCGCCGAAGCCCAGCGCATAGGCGTCGTAGAAGCCGCCCTCGCCCGCGCCGCCCTCGCATTTGTTGGCGACCAGCACGACCGGACGGCCGGACTTGCGCAAGAGGCCGGCGAAATGCCGGTCGTCGGGCATGATGCCCGCGCGCGCATCGATCAGGAACACGATAACATCGGCATCGGCGATCGCCTGCTCGCTCTGGGCGCGCATGCGGCCCTCGAGGCTGTCGTCGTCGGCATCCTCAAGGCCGGCCGTATCGGTCAGCGTCAGGGCCAGGTCGCCGATCCGCGCCTCGCCCTCGCGCCGGTCGCGCGTCACGCCCGGCCGGTCGTCGACAAGCGCCAGCCGCCGTCCGACCAGCCGGTTGAACAGCGTCGACTTGCCGACATTCGGCCGGCCGACAATGGCGACCCGCAGGGGCCGTGCCGGGTGCGGGTTTCGAGATTTCGGGCCGCGCGCCACCGAAGGTGTCCTTTCGCGCCAGTGTATCGGGCTATCGGGGTCCGGCTAAAATGCGGTCAACCGGCCGGCGTTGTCGAGCACCAGAATGCGCCCGCCCGCCGTGATCGGGCTGATATAGACAGGATTGCCGATCGTCTGGGTGTTCAGGACCGCGCCGGTGGAGGGATCGAGCGTGATCATGCGCCCGTCGGCGGTGGCGACCCAGAGCTGGCCGCCGGCCAGGATCGGCCCGGCCAGGCTGTTGGGCAGCTTCGCCTTCTTCTGGATGCTCTGCGACAGATCGGTGATCCAGCGCACGGCGCCGCCGTTGCGATCGAGGCCGACCACCTTGCCATCAAGCGTTGCGACGAAGATGGCATTGCCGTCAACCACGGGCGTGTGGCTGCTGGAGACGTTCTGGGCCCATTTGCGGTCGCCGTCGCGCAGGCCGACCGCGATCATCCGGCCCGACACGCTGACCGCGTAGACGACGCCCTCGTAGACGACCGGCGCGGCCGCGACGTCGGTCAACCCCGAAACGGCGGTGAAGCGGTTGGCGCCGGTCATCGCGTCGATCCAGCGCGGCTCGCCGGATTCGGTGTCGAAGGCGAGGATCTCGCCGGACGAATAGGGCACGATCACCAGACCGCCGGACACCGCCGGCGCGGCATTGCCGATGACGCCGGCGGATGCGCCGATACCCGAATAGCTCCAGGCGATCGACCCGTCATCGATCGAGATCGCGTAGATGATGTTGTCGGAAGAGACCACATAGGCCTTGCCGTCGGCGATCGTCGGCGCGCTGCGGGCCGGCGCGCCCAGCTCCATCGACCAGAGAACGCCGCCATCCGTCGCGCTCAGGCCCGTGACCGAGCCGTAGCCGGTCGCGGCGATGACGAAGCCGCCCTCGGCCGCGACCCCGCCATTGAAGATAGGACTATCTTCCTTTTCCGGCTTCAGGGCGACCGACCAGCTGCGGCCGCCGCCGTTCAGCGCGTAGGCCGAGACGTTGGCGCGCTGGTCCATGACGATGGCCAGGCCGCGATAGACGATCGGCGAGGCGGTCAGGCGGCCCTTGCGCCTGTCGACCCGGGCGACCGATACCGTCCAGGTTCCCGCGCCCGTGTTGATCGCGGCATTGCCCGGTGCGTTGGAGGCGACGCCGCCGGGCTGCGCCCAATCGGCGACCTCGCGCGGCGCCGGCAGGTTCACCGCGGAATTGGCCGCCGTCTCGCTCACCGTCAGCCCGCTTGCCTGGGTGATCGCGTCGCGACGCTCGCCGGGCAGGCGTTTTTCCTTTTCCGCGAAGGGATTGGCGGTGAAGTTGAAGTCCTCGAGCGACGGCGGCTCGCTGCACGCCGACACCGCGAACGCGGTCAGGACCAGGATCGCGGCCGCGCGCCGCCTGGAAAAGGCTGCCATCGTCATTGTTCGGCCGCAGCGTCCCCGGTGTCTTCGCCGGTATCGACCGACCCGCTGCCGGCGGTGTCCGGTTCAGCCGGCGCGCGCTCGGCGGCAAGCAGGGTCGCCATCAACTGGGCGCGGGTGCGCATGTCGCGCGGCGTATCGGAATCGGCGAGGATCTCGTCGAAGCGGCGGGTCGCCTCCTCAAGATCGCCATCCTGATAGGCGGCAAGGCCGAGCAGTTCGCGGGCCGAATTGCGCCAGGGGCCGCCATCATCGGCAAGGGCCGCGACGCGCTGTTCGACGCCGGCCCGGTCGTTTTCATCGAGCAGCACGTAGCCGGCGCGGATCCGCGCGACATCCTTCAGGCCCTGCTCGACGCCGGCGCCGTTCGAAACGGCATCATATTCCGAGACGGCGCCGGCCGCATCGCCGGCCTCCAGCCGCGAGGCCGCCGCGCTGAGGCGGGCAAGCGTGGCAAAGCCACCGCCGCTGGCGGCGATTTCGCTGAAGGCGGCCTCGGCCTCAGCCGTCTGGCCGGCGCGCTGCATCTGCATCGCCTCGTAGAACTCGGCGCCGCGGAAGGCCGCCTGGCGGGCCGAATACCATTCCCATCCGCGATAGCCGGCCGTTCCCAGCACGATCAGCAGAGCCACCCCGATGACGAGGATGCCATACCGGTCCCACAGCCTTTTCAGCTGTTCCCGGCGAACGTCTTCCTCGACTTCACGGAAAATATCCGACATTCGATAACTGCCCGCACTCTCTTGTTGCTACTGCCGCGCTGGAGGCCCCGCCTGGGCGGGGAAACTACAGGGCGACGCCACCGGGCGCAAACATATTGCGCTTACCGCCTCGATCCATCGCCCGCTCGTATCCCCTGACTGTCCGGATGGCCATCCGGGCGCCGTGATTACGCCGTGATTGAGCCAATATCAAGGCTGATCCGCCGCCCGTCGCGCGATGACGACGCTCAGCCGCCGACACCCCACCACCGGTTCGGCGCGAAGCTGCCGGCGGCCTGTTCGATCACCCGGCCGGCCTGGAACAGGGTCGCCTCGTCGAAGGGCCGGCCGATCAGCTGCAGGCCGAGCGGCAGGCCGTCGGCGCTCAGGCCCGCCGGCACCGAGATGCCCGGCAGGCCGGCCATGTTGACGGTCACGGTGAAGACATCCTGCAAGTACATCTCGATCGGCGAGGCGGTCGCCATCGAGGCGACGCCGAAGGCCGCCGACGGGGTCGCCGGCGTCAGGATCGCGTCGATCCCGTCGGCGAAGACCGTCTCGAAATCGCGCTTGATCAGCGTGCGGACCTTCTGGGCCTGGAGGTAATAGGCATCGTAATAGCCGGCCGACAGCACATAGGTGCCGATCAGCACGCGGCGCTTGACCTCCGGGCCGAAGCCGGCGGCGCGGGACTGCTCATACATGTCGACGACGTCGTCGCCCTCCACCCGCAGCCCGTAGCGCACGCCGTCGTAACGGGCGAGATTGGAGGAGGCCTCCGCCGGTGCGACGATATAGTAGGCCGGCAGGGCGTATTTGGTGTGCGGCAGCGAGATCTCGACGAGTTCGGCGCCGGCCTCCCGCATCCAGTCCGCGCCGCGCTGCCACATCGTCTCGATCTCGTCGGGCATGCCGTCGATCCGGTACTCCTTCGGGATGCCGATCTTCATGCCCTTGACCGAGCGGCCGATCGCTGCCCGGTAGTCCGGCACCTCGATGTCGACCGACGTTGTGTCCTTGGGGTCGACCGAGGCCATGGATTTCAGCAGGATCGCCGCGTCCTCGACGCTGCGGGCGATCGGGCCGGCCTGGTCGAGCGAGGAGGCAAACGCCACGACGCCCCAGCGCGAGCAGCGCCCGTAGGTCGGCTTGACGCCGACGGTGCCGGTGAGCGCGGCGGGCTGGCGGATCGAGCCGCCGGTATCGGTCGCCGTCGCCCCCGCGCAGAGGAAGGCGGCGACGGCTGCGGCAGACCCGCCTGACGAGCCGCCGGGGACCAGATCCGCGTTGCCACTGTCGGACCGCCAGGGATTGATCACCGGGCCGTAGCAGGAGGTCTCGTTCGACGAGCCCATGGCGAACTCGTCCATGTTGAGCTTGCCGAGCATGACGGCGCCGTCGGCCCAGAGATTGGCGGTGATGGTCGATTCGTAGGTCGGCTTGAAGCCGTCCAGCACGCGGCTGCAGGCCTGGCTGTGGACGCCTTGCGTGCAGAACAGATCCTTGATGCCGAGCGGAATGCCTTCGAGCGGCCCGGCCTCGCCGCTGGCGATGCGGTCATCGGACCGGGCGGCCATTTCCCGGGCCTTGTCCGGCGTCTCGGCGATATAGGCGTTGAGCTTGCGGCCGGCCTCCATCGCGGACAGATAGGCATCAGTCAGCTCGACGGCGGAAAAAGCCTTGCGGTCGAGGCCGTCGCGCGCTTCGGCAATGGTCAGTGCGGTGAGATCGGTCATGGGGTAAGAGACTTCTCATAGAAGATGGAATAATCGGAATCAGGATAGTCGAGCACCGCGCCGCAGCGCTTGAAGCCGGCCCGCTCGTAGACCCGCCAGGCCGCGTCGTGGCGATGGCCGGTCTCCAGCACCAGGCGGGTGAGGCCTTCGTCTCCAGCAACCGTGAGGATCTCGTCGAGGATCCGCCCGCCGATCCGGTTTCCCTGGTGGGCGGGCCGGGTATACATGCGCTTGACCTCGCCGAGCCCATCGGCATGCCGGCGCAGCGCCCCGCAGCCGACCGCCTCGCCGTCCCGCCGTGCGACGAAGACGGTGGTGTCCGGCCCGGCCATTTCCTCGGCTGTCATGTGGAAACAGTATTCGGGCGGCGACAGCGCCAGCAGCGTCTCGTTCAATTCGCCGATCAGCGCGCGGACATCGTCCTGCAACGGGCTTTCGGCGGATATCGAAATCTCCGAGGCAGACATCGCCTATTCGACCACCTTCGGCACGACGAAATAGTGGTCCTCGGTCTCCGGCGCGTTGGCGACGATCTGATCGGCGATGCCGCCATCGCTGACGATGTCCTCGCGCTTCTTCATGTCGACCTGGACGACGCTGGTCATCGGCTCGACATCGGCGACGTCGAGTTCGCCCAACTGCTCGACCCAGCCGAGGATCGTGTTGAGCTCGCCCTTGAGATGCTCGGCCTCGTCCTCGGTGACGGCGATGCGGGCGAGCCGGGCGATGCGTTTGACGGTGTCGATATCGACCGACATGGTCGCGATCCTTGCGTTTTCAGATCTTAAAGGAAGGGTGGCTGAACAGCCCCTACCCGCGCCTATAGCACCGGGTATCCGCCAATGGCAACGCGGCGCCGTTTCGCGCCGGCGCAAACCGGGTAACGGACACCGTGACGCCATGTGATCCGGCGTGATTGGAAAGGCCGGGCGCGGCGCACCAATTTCCTCCCAGGTTCTAACGCGAGAAGGGACGATTATCATGACCACGCTTTCGACATTCTCCATCCGGCGCCTTGCCATCACGACCGGCTTCGTTGTCGCCGCCGCCTTTGCCAGCCCCGTCTTCGCCGACGAGGTCTCGACCTATGTCGCCAACGGCGCGGCAATCGGCGGAACGGACCCGGTCGCCTATCACACGATGGGCAAGCCGGTTCAGGGCTCCGACCAGTTCACCACCGAGTATGACGGCGTCACCTGGAAGTTCTCGTCGGCCGCCAACCGCGACGCCTTCGCCGCCGACCCGGCGAAGTATGCTCCGGCCTATGGCGGCTTCTGCGCGACCGGCGCGAGCTTCGGCAAGAAGATCCCGATCGATCCGCAGCATTTCAAGATCGTCGACGGCACGCTCTATCTCAACAGCTCGCAGGGCGCCCATGACCGGTTCCTGAGCGACGAACCCGGCACGATCAGCAAGGCCGACATGAACTGGCAGGAGATCCGCACGACGCCGGCCGATCAGCTCTGAGGGCTGCGGAGACAAGGGGCGGACGTCCGGTTTCCTGAGGTCGGGGTCCGCTCTTATCGGCCGTTATGCCGCAGCGAGGCCAGAGCCGTCCCGTGGTCGTCAGCTCTGTTTCCCCTGATGGAAGCGGTGGCTGAGGTCTCCAGGCATTCATTCCCCCTCCACTGTCACTGCTGGGCTTGTCCCTCTGGTGTTCGGTTTTGCGAAGTTCAGGTCCGGTGTTGCCAGGGTGTGGGACACATCTGCGTGCGGGATTCCTTGCTCGGCCGCGGCGCCCTCACCCGGCCCTCGGGCCGCCCTCTCCCGCCAAGGGGGAGAGGGAAAGAGCGCGCTGGATGGACCGGGCACCATGGCACCGTCATCATGTGCGGCATAGAAGTTTTCTGTCCGCCGACGGCGGCGTCCGCCGCACGGCCTCTCAGATGCACTCGCACCCTCTCCCCCTTGGCGGGAGAGGGCAGCCCGTAGGGCCGGGTGAGGGCCCGTGGCACGGCCGCGCGTCGCACAAGTTCCCCGCCCCCGGCTCTCCACTTCGCCTGCGGCCGAGGACGGCGACGGCGATCTGAGCCCCCCGTCACGCAGCCGCCTTATCGGCCTCGTGGATGTCGGCGCGCATGCGGGCGATGTGATCGTCCCAGCCCTTGCACAGTGCGAGCGTCAACCCGAAGGCCTCGGCGCCCTGGGGCAGGCCGGTGTGCTCAAGCGACAGGCGGGTGCCGCCCGGCACCTCCTCAAGCGTCCATCGGACAGTCGTGACGGCGCCATCCATCGGTCCGATGGTGAAGGTGTATTCGAGAGTGTCGAACGGCCGCGCCGCGATGACGGTGCCCCACAACAGCCTGTTGCCGCTCTCGGTGCCGTACATCTCGTAGTCACTGCCGGCTTCAAGCGGGACCTGCGGCTTGTGAAACCAGATCGCCAGCTTGTCGGGATCGGTCAGGTAAGTCCAAACGGTTTCCTTCGGGGCCTTCAGATAGATCGATTTGCGAATCGTCGTGTCAGGCATCGTGCCGGTCCTTCTCGATTGCGGATTTCAGGGCGGCCAGGCGGTCGTCCCAGAACTGGTCGAAATAGCCGAGCCAATCGAAGACTGGGGCGAACCCCTCAGGGTTGATGGCGTTGATCCGCTCGCGGCCGCGCGCTGTGACCGTGATCAGGCCGGCATCGCTCAGGACGGTGAGATGCTTCTTCACCGCCGCCCGCGTGATCTCGAACCTCGCCGCCACGTCCCGGATCGTCATGTCGCCGGCGGCAAGCCGCTCAAGAATTTCCCGCCGGGTGGGATCGGCGAGCGCGCGAAAGGTGGTCTGAGGATCCGGCGTCATGATCGCCCCTTAAATGATACCCTGTGGTTTCATTTAATATGATACCATAAAGTATCATGTCAACAGGCACGCATGAGAAAGGCCGCGTATCGCGGGGACACGCGGCCTGATCCGGACCGATTGTCGGCTGATGCGGAGGCTACAGATCCAGCGCCACACCGCGTTCGACCACGACCACGTTGTGCCCCTCCATCGCCGCGACGAACTTCTCCGGTGTCTGGTCGATGATCGGGAAGGTGCCGTAGTGGCAGGGGATGATCGTCTCGAAGGCGAAGAAGCGCTTGCAGGCCATCGCGGCAAGGTCGGCGCCCATGGTGAAGCGGTCGCCGACCGGCACGATGCCGATGGTCGGCTTGTAGATCTCGTTGATCAGCGCCATGTCGGAGAAGATGTCGGTGTCGCCCGTGTGGTAGAGCACCTTGCCCGGCTCGGCCTTCGAGGTGACGACGATGCCGGCCGGATTGCCGAGATAGATCAGATTACCGTCGACGATATCGGCGGAGGAGTGCCAGGCCTGGACGAAGGCGACGGAGAAATCGTCATAGTGCTGCTGGCCGCCGTGATTGCCGGGGCTGATGTTTTCGACGCCCTGGGCAGCCAGATAGTTGCAGATCTCGAAATTGGCGATCAGCAGCGCGCCGGTCGCCTTGCAGATCTCGACCGTGTCGCCGATGTGGTCGGCATGGCCGTGGGTCAGCACGACATGGGTCGCACCATCGCTCGCCTCTTCGACACTGCCCTCCCAGGTCGGATTTCCGCTCAGGAACGGATCGATCATGATGACGGCGCTTCCCGTTTCCACGCGGAAGGCCGAATGTCCAAACCAGGTAACCTTCATGTAAACCTCTCCCCTTGACCCAAATCGTGCCGACATGGCTGTCGGCCGCTACTATACGCCCGCGCCCTGCGGCAACAACCGGTGTGTCCGGGCTCCAAGTCTGCTAAGAGCGGCACATTCATCAGGCAAGAGCCATGCAGACCCCGTTCACCGACATCGATGCCTTTTGCGACGCGCTTCCCGGCGCCGGCGCGCTTTTGGGGATAGACCCCGGCGAGAAGACGATCGGGATCGCGATCTGCGATGCCGGCCGGCGGATCGCCTCGCCGCTTGGCGCCTTGAAAAAGGCGAAGTTCAAGGAAAACGGTCCGGCGCTCGCGAAACTATGCGCCGATAACGCGGTATCGGGCCTCGTTATCGGCTATCCGCTCAACATGGATGGCAGCATCGGCCCGAAGGCCCAGGCCGCCCGCGCCTTCGCCCGCAATCTCGGTGGCCTGATCGATCTGCCGATCCTGCTGTGGGACGAACGGCTGTCGACGGTCGCCGTCACGCGCACGCTGATCGAGGCGGATGCCAGCCGGGCGCGGCGGGCTGCGGTCGTCGACAAGATGGCCGCCGCCTACATCCTGCAGGGCGCACTCGACCGCATCGCGCAGATGCCAGGCCGGTCATGAGGGGCTGGTCATGACGAACGCCTTCGAACACCTCATCCCCGTGCTCGGCGTCATCGCCGTCGGCTGGTTCGTCGGGCGCATCGGGCTGATCGACGCGGGCGGGCGCGCGGGCGTCGACCGGCTTGCCTATTTCGTCCTGTTTCCCTGCCTGATCGTGCTGACGCTCAGCACCGCGGATTTCGGCGCCCTGCCCTGGCAGGCGCTGGGCGCGACATTGTTCCTGTCGGTCATGACGATGGCCGCGCTTTGCCTATGCCTCTATCCGGTGCTGAGCCGCAGGCTCGGCGTGTCGGGCCCCTCCTTCACCTCCGTCTTCCAGGGGGCGACCCGCTGGAACACGTTCATCGCGCTGGCGATTTCCGGCAGCCTGTTCGGCGCGACCGGCCTGACGCTGGTCGCGGTGGCGATCGTTGCGATGGTGCCGGCGCTGAACCTGATGGCCGTCATCGTGCTGGTGCGGTTTTCCAGTTCGACGCGACCGCCGGTCCTGGTGCTGATCCGGGAGATTGCCCGCAATCCGCTGATCGTCGCCTGCGTGATCGGGCTTGCGCTCAACCTGACCGGGCTCGTCCCCGTCGGCCCCATCAAGGCGACGCTCGAGATCTTCGGACGGGCGGCTCTTGCCGTGGCGCTCGCCGCCGTCGGCCTGGGGCTCGACGTGAACGCGCTCAGGCGGCCGAAAGCCGTCCATCTCGTCGGCGTCGGCCTGCGGCTGATCGGCATGCCGCTGATCGGCGCGGTCTACGCGGCCGCCTTCGGCTTAAGCGGCGACGAGCTTTCGATCGCCGTCATCGCGCTTGCCGTGCCGGCGGCCGCCAATGCCTATCTGCTCGCCAAGCAACTGGGCGGCGACGCCAACCTGATGGCGGAACTGATCACCATGCAGACCATCGGCGCGGCGATCACGATGCCCTTCTGGCTCGCCGTGCTCGCCAATATCTAGGTCAGGACGACCCGATCCGTCTCATGATCATAGCGCCAGACCGGCCGGCCGGACCGAATCGGCACCCCGCCGACCCAGCGCTCGGGCGGATTGAGCGCCATGTAGTCCCGGTCGCTCGCGAGCACAGCTTCGCCGGCCGCCGTTAGCGCGATCTCGCGCTTCGGCCACTCTTCGATTGTTGCTTTTTTCACGATACGGATCGCGGGTTCTTCGGCGCGCAGCATGTCGTCGAGGATGTGGAAAAACATCGTGTCGCCAAGCCAGGGCAGCGGATCGCGCTTCAGCATAAGCTCCCGGAAGATGCGACCCATCCGAGCGGGTCCCTGCCCGATCTCTGTCAGCACGATCTGCTGGGTCAGCGACAGTCCATCCCGCGTCGCGGGCAGTTCCCGCAGATGCCGGCGCAACGCGCCCGCCATATTCGGCAGGGCCGGCAGGCCACGTGTGGCAAGGCCGCAGAGCGCACTCGGATCGGCCGCGCGTAACGCTGCCCAGACCGCGGCGCCGCCCTCAAGCTGCTCCGGCGTGACCGACTGCCGCCGCTGCCACAGCAACCGCAGCGCCTCGGGCGGCAATTGGCCGAGGCCGACGAATCGCTCCGCGCCCGGAAATCGGCCGATATCGATCAGCTCAAGCGTCTCCGGCGCGCCGGCCTCGGCGAAACGGGCAAGGCAGCGTGCCAGGATGAACTGGTCATAGCTGTCGTGCTCGAACCACAGGACGACGCGCTCGTAGCGCCCGGCAGCGCCCGCGAGCGCCTCTTCCGCTTTGGCAATGTCCTCACGCGCCTCATCGGCGCGAAGCCCCATCACCGGGCCGTAGGCGCTAAGGATGAAATCGATGCGCTTGTCGAGCCAGTCGGGCGAATCGACGATTGGTCCCTGGCAGACCGGATTGGAGTATTCGAGGAAATCGCCGGTGAGCCCCGCCGCCTTCAGGCCCTGCTCGATATCGGTGCCGCAACGGATATGCAGGGTCCCGACCTCCCGGTCCGGCGCCGCATCGGCCGCAATCGCCTGCCGGCTTGCCTGCATATCACCGATATGGCGCCTGAGCGCCGGCCAGCTCGGCACGTCCAGCTCGCGGGCGATGACGAGTTGCGCCTCGGCGAGCCGGGCGAAGTCCTCTCTGATCTGCGAATCCGACAGCGCGGCGCAGCGCGGGTGATGTTCGCGGAAACGCGCAAGCGCATCCGGCTCCCCTGCCCTGATCGATCTCAGGAGGTCCTTAGCGCGTTTCTTCTGCTGTTCGAGATTGAGGCGGAACGGATTGTCCGTCCGCGTGTCGCGGTTTGCCATTGCAGGCCCCTTTTTCCGTTTCGTCCGTGCCCGCCGTCAGACCGAAAAAAGGAGATGGTCTTTCCGTGTACCGTAATTGCCGTGGGCGCAGCCCTTTCCGCGGACAAGGAGGCGTCGACAGCGCCTTGCCGCACCATGGCCGGCGCGGACACGCCGGTCAAGGCGGACCGGATCACAATCAATCGGGGGAAAGGCGCGCTCGGCGCTTGCCGTCGGCCAAGACTCCGCCTATACGCACGGCTTTGATGACTGTCTCCGTCGACACCCCGTCAATCGCCTTCCCGCATCGGCATCTGCTGGGCATAGACCAGCTTTCCCCCTTCGAGATCGAGGGGCTGCTCGACCTTGCCGACGGCTTCGTCGCGCTCAACCGGCAGGTCGAGAAAAAGCTGTCGACGCTGCGCGGGCGCACCCAGATCAACCTGTTCTTCGAAGCCTCGACGCGCACCCAGAGCTCGTTCGAACTCGCCGGCAAGCGGCTCGGCGCCGACGTCATGAACATGTCGGTCGGTTCCTCCTCGGTGAAGAAGGGCGAAACCCTGCTCGACACCGCCGTGACGCTGCATGCGATGCATCCCGACCTGATCGTGGTGCGCCATCATTCGGCCGGCGCCGTCGAACTGCTTGCCAAGAAGGTCGGCTGCTCGGTCGTCAATGCCGGCGACGGGGCGCATGAGCATCCGACCCAGGCCCTGCTCGACGCGCTGACGATCCGCCGCCACAAGGGCACGCTGCAAGGGCTGGTCGTGGCGATCTGCGGCGATGTGCTGCACAGCCGGGTGGCGCGCTCGAATATCGGGTTGCTGAACGCGATGGGCGCGCGGGTGCGGGTCATCGCGCCGTCGACGCTGCTGCCAACGGCAATCGACCGGCTCGGCGTCGAGGTGTTTCGCGATATCCGCTCGGGAATTGAGAATGCCGACGTGGTGATGATGCTGCGCCTGCAGCGCGAACGCATGCAGGGCGCGCTGGTGCCGTCGGTGCGGGAATATTTCCACTATTTCGGGCTCGATGCCGAAAAGCTGAAGCTCGCCAAGCCGGACGCGCTGGTGATGCATCCGGGGCCGATGAACCGGGGCGTCGAGATCGACAGCGACGTCGCCGACGGGCCGCAGAGCGTCATCCGCGAGCAGGTCGAGATGGGCGTCGCCGTGCGCATGGCCGTCCTCGACGCGCTTGCCCGCAACCTGCCGAACGCGTGAGGCCCCGGTGTCGGAAGAAACCAAGTCCAGTAACGTAAAGCCAGGGGACGTCAAGCCGGTGTGGGGTGCGCCCGAGCGGTTCGAGCGCGAGCGTGTCGCGCCGATCGGCTTCTACAACGCCCGCATCGTCGACCCCGCCGCGGACCGCGACGAGCGCGGCGGGCTGCTGATCCAGGCCGGCAAGATCGCCGATGTCGGCGCGCATCTGGGCCCCGACAGCTTTCCCGCCGGCGCCGACGTGATCGACGCGCGCGGCAGCGTCGTGGCGCCGGGACTGATCGACATGCGCGTCTTCACCGGCGAGCCGGGCTTCGAGCACCGCGAGACGATCGCCTCGGCAAGCCGGGCGGCGGCGGCCGGCGGCGTCACCACCATGATCTGCATGCCCGATACCGATCCGGTGATCGAGGACGTGGCGATGGTCGACTATGTGCAACGGCTGGCGCGCGGCACCTCGCTGGTGCGGGTGCGTCCGATGGCCGCGCTGACGCGGGGCCTTCAGGGCAGCGCGATCACCGAGATCGGCCTGCTGTCGGCCGCGGGCGCGGTTGCCTTCACCAATGGCCGCCGGCCGATCACCAACGCCCAGACCATGCGCCGGGCGCTCACCTATGCCCGCGATTTCGACGCGCTGATCGTTCATCACCCGGAAGATCCCGATCTCGTCGGCGAAGGCGTGATGCATGAGGGCGAGATGTCGACGCGGCTCGGGCTCACCGGCATTCCCGCCGAGGCCGAGACCGTGATGCTGTCGCGCGACCTGAAGCTCGTCGGGCTTGCGGGCGGGCGCTATCACGCAGCGCAGCTCTCGGCCGCCCGGTCGCTGACCACCCTCAGGCGCGCCAAGGAGCGCGGCCTGCCGGTCACCGCCGGCGTCTCGATCAACAATCTGACGCTGAACGAAAACGACATCGGCGCCTACCGCACCTTCGTCAAGCTGTCGCCGCCGCTGCGCTCCGAGGAGGATCGCCGCGGCCTCGTCGAGGCGCTGGCGGACGGGCTGATCGACGTCATCGTCTCAAGCCACGACCCGCAGGACGTCGAGACCAAGCGGCACCCGTTCGCGGAAGCCGAGAACGGCGCGATCGGCCTGGAAACCCTGCTGGCCGCAGCGCTCAGGCTCTATCATTCGGACGACGTGCCGCTGATCCGGCTGATCGACGCGCTGTCGACCCGGCCGGCCCGGATGCTGGGCCTGAACGGCGGCAGCCTGCAGCCCGGCCGGCCCGCCGACGTCATCCACTTGGATGCCGACATGCCCTGGATCGTCGATCTTGGTGCCCTGTCGTCGCGCTCCAAGAACACGCCCTTCGAGGACGCCCGCATGCAGGGCCGGGTGCTGCGCACCATCGTTGCAGGCCGCACCGTCTACGACTACCGTTCCCTCTGACGCATTTTGGGGACCCGCCCCAGGGGGACTATTGTCATGCCGGATCCGATCAGCTGGAGCCTTGCCCTGCCCTACCTGCTGGCGGCACTCGCCTTCGGTTACCTGCTCGGCTCGATCCCGTTCGGCGTGATCATCACGCGGCTTGCCGGTCTCGGCGACGTGCGCAAGATCGGCTCCGGCAATATCGGCGCGACCAACGTCCTGCGCACCGGCCGCAAGGAACTGGCGGCGCTGACGCTCATCGGCGACGGCCTGAAGGGAACCGCGGCGGTGCTGATCGCCGGCCAGTTCGGGCCGGACACCGCGGTCAGCGCGGGCCTCGGCGCCTTTCTCGGCCATCTCTTTCCCGTCTGGCTGAAATTCAAGGGCGGCAAGGGGGTCGCCACCTATATCGGCATCCTGCTCGGCCTCGTCTGGCCCGCCGCGATCGGCTTTATCGCGGTCTGGATCGCGATGGCGGCAGCGTTCCGCTATTCGTCGCTGTCGGCGCTGGTCGCCAGCGCGCTGACGCCCGTCGCTCTTGCCATCGGCGACTACTGGCAGCAGGCCGAGCTGTTCGCGGTGCTGACCGTGCTGGTCTTCTACGCCCACCGGGCCAATATCGGCCGGCTTTTGCGCGGCGAGGAAGCGCGGATCGGCGGCGCAAAATCGTGAGCACGCAGCAGAACGGTCTGACCCGGGACCAGAAGCTCGACTGGCTGCGGCTGATCCGGTCGGAGAATGTCGGGCCGATCACGTTCCGCACACTGATCAACCGCTTCGGCGGTGCCGCCGAGGCGCTCGAGGCGCTGCCCGATCTTTCGGCGCGCGGCGGCCTGAAGCGGCCAATCCGGATCTGCCGGCGCGAGGAGGCCGAGCGGGAACTGGCGGCGGCCGAGCGGCTGGGGGCGCATCTCGTCGCCTGGGGCGAGGACGGCTATCCGCGCCGCCTTGCCGATATCGAAAGCGCCCCGCCCCTGCTCTACGCAAGCGGCGACCTTGCCGTCACGCGCCGGCCGATGGTGGCGATCGTCGGGTCGCGCAACTGCTCCGCGCTGGGCCGCAGGCTGACCGCGACGATCGCCCATGACCTGGGCGGTGAAGGCTTCGTGATCGCCTCGGGACTGGCACGCGGCATCGACACCGCCGCGCACCGGGCCGCACTCGGCCGTGGCACCGTCGCGGTGCTGGCCGGCGGCCTGGGCAAGCTCTATCCGGCCGAAAACATCGACCTGGCCGGCGAGATTCGCGGGACCGGAGCCCTCCTGACCGAGATGCCGCCGGACCGGGTCGCCCGGGCAAAGGACTTCCCGCGCCGCAACCGGATCATCTCCGGCATCTCGTTCGGTGTCATCGTCGTCGAAGCCGCATCCCGCTCCGGCACCCTGATTACGGCGCGATTCGCCGCCGAACAGGGCCGCGAGGTGTTCGCCGTCCCCGGATCGCCGCTCGATCCGCGATCGGAGGGCACGAATCACCTGATTCGCCAGGGCGCGACGCTGACGCGGCACGCAGAAGATGTATTGGAGGTCCTGCGGCCGATCCTCAGACTGCCGCCGCCAACCGCCCCCTTCGCCGAACCGGACGCCATGCCCAAACCCGCCGAAATCGAAGACTCCGACCGCCAAACCGTGCTAGACGCGCTCGGCCCCAGCCCCGTCAGCATCGACGATCTCATACGGGCGACCGGGCTGACATCCGGCCAGATGATGCTGGTGCTGATCGAACTCGAACTGGCGGGCCGGATCGAGCGACATCCCGGCCAGCGGGTGTCGCTGATCTGATCGCAGGCAAAGTGCGTTAAACCGGTGCCCAGCAGCCAAATCCGCCCGGCGGAATCGCGTCAATCTCGCTTCGATCCGGCCTCTTCTTCGACGGAAACAAGCGCCATTTCAAGGAGATAGGCCGCCACCTCCAATCCGTTCCGGTCGGCGACCTGCTTGAGTTCCGGCAAGACGCCGAGAAGATAGTCGGTCGCGGCGACATCGGATGGCAACTCTTCACCAGAAGGCCGTTTACGCGATCTGCGAGATGGTCCTTCCCTACGTGTACTGTCTTTCACACCCGAACGCCCCGTGATACACTAATAAGTTGTATTCTCAGGATGCTCATTGTGATACCTGAGACCATGTTGGTGATATCACAGTTCATTCTCTAATTGAATACACCCGCATACACACTTTATACGTGCATTTTGCGCAGGTCAGTTGCGGTGCTGCTACGCCGCCGTTTGACTTAAGGAGTCACATTCCCCATTTTCGCGCCCGTCTGCGGGCTTGAATTCGTTACGCCCGTTTCAACCATTCGGACCAGCGGAAGGTGCCATGCACGTCGTCATCGTCGAGTCTCCGGCGAAAGCTAAGACGATCAACAAGTATCTCGGCAGGGACTTCAACGTCCTGGCGTCGTTCGGCCATATCCGCGACCTGCCGTCGAAGGACGGTTCGGTGCAGCCGGACCACGACTTCGAGATGACCTGGGAGCTCGATCCCAAGAAGAGCAAACAGGTCTCCGAGATCACGAAGGCCGTCAAATCGGCGGACCGGGTCATTCTCGCCACCGACCCCGACCGCGAGGGCGAGGCGATTTCCTGGCATGTGCTGGAGGTGCTGCGCAAGAAGGGCGCGCTGAAGGGCAAGCCGGTCGAGCGGGTCGTCTTCAACGCCGTCACCAAGCAGGCGGTGCTCGACGCGATCGCCAGCCCGCGCGAGATCGACCAGCCGCTGGTCGAGGCCTATCTCGCCCGCCGGGCGCTCGACTATCTCGTCGGCTTCACCCTGTCGCCGGTGTTGTGGCGCAAGATCCCCGGCGCCCGGTCGGCCGGACGCGTCCAGTCGGTCGCCCTGCGAATCGTTTGCGACCGGGAAGCGGAGATCGAGAAATTCGTTCCGCAGGAATACTGGTCGATCGTCGCCGGCCTGCTGGCCGATGGTGTCGGCTTCGAGGCCCGCCTGGTTTCGGCCGACGGCAAGAAGATCGACAAGCTGACGATCGGTGACGGCAAGACCGCCGAACAGCTCAAGGCGGCGCTGGACGGCGCCTCCTATCGCGTCGTCTCGGTTACCAAGAAGCCGGTCAAGCGCAATCCGCAGCCGCCCTTCATGACCTCGACGCTGCAGCAGGAGGCCTCGCGCAAGCTCGGCTTTTCCGCCGACCGCACCATGCGCACCGCCCAGCGGCTCTATGAAGGCGTCAGCGTCAATGGCGAGACCGTCGGCCTGATCACCTATATGCGGACGGATGGCGTCGAGATCGTGCCCGAGGCGATCGGCGAGGCCCGCTCCGTCATCGGATCCGACTATGGCGAGCGCTATCTGCCTGCTTCGCCGCGGGTGTACCGCACCAAGGCGAAGAACGCCCAGGAGGCGCATGAGGCGATCCGGCCGACCGACCTCAGGCGCCGTCCGGCCGACGTGGCGCGCGGGCTCGACGAGGACCAGGCGCGGCTCTACGAACTGATCTGGAAGCGGACGCTGGCAAGCCAGATGGAATCAGCGGAGCTTGAGCGCACGACCGTCGAAATCGCCGCGACCGGCGCCGACGGCAAGCCCTACGGCCTGCGCGCGGTCGGCACCGTGCAGCGCTTCGACGGGTTCCTGACGCTCTATCAGGAGGGCCGCGACGACGACGCCGAAAGCGACGAGGACCGGCGGTTGCCGGCCGTCAAGGACGGCGAATCGCTTGACCACGAAAAGACGACCGCGACCCAGCACTTCACCGAGCCGCCACCGCGCTATACCGAGGCGACGCTGATCAAGCGGCTCGAAGAGCTCGGCATCGGCCGGCCCTCGACCTATGCGGCGACGCTGAAGGTCCTGCAGGACCGCGAATATGTCCGGCTCGACAAGCGCCGGCTGGTCCCGGAGGCCAAGGGCCGGGTCGTCACGGCGTTCCTGGAAGGCTTCTTCCGGCGCTATGTCGCCTATGACTTCACCGCCGACCTGGAAACCAAGCTCGACCAGATATCGAATGGCGATATCGGCTGGCAGGACGTGTTGCGCGATTTCTGGCGCGATTTCATCGGCGAGATCGAGGCGACGAGCGAATTGAAGACCTCCGAGGTCTTCGAGGCGCTGAACGAGATCCTCGGGCCGTACGTGTTCCCGGTAAAGGAGGACGGCGTAAAGGAAGACGGCGGCGATCCGCGCGGCTGCCCCTCCTGCGAGGGCGGCCGGCTGTCGATCAAGCGCGGCCGCAACGGGCCGTTCATCGGCTGTTCCAACTATCCCGACTGCCGCTATACCCGCGACCTGACCGCGCCGAATGGCGAGGCGGCCGCGGGCGCGCTGGCAAACGGCGCGCGGGTGCTCGGCATCGATCCGAAATCCGGCCTGGAGGTGTCGATCCGCACAGGCCGCTTCGGCCCCTATGCCCAGCTCGGCGAGGGCGAGAACGGCAACAAGCCGCAGCGCGCCTCGCTGCCCAAGGGCGTCGATCCGGCCACCATCGAGCTTGAGCAGGCGCTTGCCTATCTGTCGCTGCCGCGCGAGGTCGGCATCCATCCCGAGACCGGCAAGCCGATCAATGCCGGCATCGGCCGCTACGGTCCCTTCGTGCAGCACGAAAAGACCTACGCCAATCTCGATTCCGTCGACGAGGTGTTCACCGTCGGTCTGAACCGGGCGGTCGCGGCCTTGGCCGAAAAGCAGCAGCGCGGCGGGCGGCGCGGCGCGGCGGCAACCATCAAGGCGCTTGGCGAACATGCCGATTTCGCCGGCGCGATCGAGGTGAAATCCGGCCGCTACGGCCCCTATGTGACCGACGGCAAGATCAACGCGACCCTGCCCAAGGGCACCGATCCGGAGACGGTGACGCTCGATCTCGCCGCCGAACTGCTCGCCGCCAAGGCGGCGAAGGGTCCGGCCAAGAAACCGAAGCGGACCAAGAAGAGCACCGGCAAGTCGGCCAGCAAATCAGAATGACGGTGAAGGGCCGGCAGGGTAAGGACAAGAAGGGCGACGGGGGCGCCCTGCCCGACCGGGACCAGATCCTGGCCTTCCTGCGCGACCATCCCGGCAAGGCGGGCAAACGCGAGATCGCCCGCGCCTTCGGCGTCAAGTCGGCCGACCGCATCGCGCTGAAGCGAATGCTGCGGGAAATGGCCGACGAGGGCCTGATCGAGGGCCGGCGCAAGACGATCAATCGCGCCGGCAAGCGGGCCGGCCATCTCGCCCCGGTGGAGGAACTCGAGATCACCGGCCGGGACCCGGACGGTGACCTGATCGCGGTTCCCACCGACTGGGACGAGGCGTCACACGGCGCCCCGCCGGTCATCACGATCGTTCCGGCCGCGAGCCGGCGGGCGATGCGGGCGCCGGTCGCCGGCGTCGGCGACCGGGTGATGGTGCGCCTCCGCGAGATCGCCGACGAGGCCGGCGGCTTCCGCCATGAGGGCCGCGTCGTCCGGGTGCTCGACCGGCAGCCGCGCACCGTGCTCGGCGTGTTCGAGCCGCAGCCGGGCGGTGGCGGCATCGTCCATTCCGTCGACAAGAAGAACCGCCGCGAACTGCTCGTCGCGCCGGGCGATGCCGGAGAGGCCGAGGACGGCGACCTCGTATCCGTGGAGGTCAAACGCGGCACGCGGCTCGGACCACCCCGCGCGATCGTCCGCGACACAGTCGGCGACATGAAGAGCGAGAAGGCGGTGAGCCTGATCGCCATCCTGGCGCATGGCATTCCGCTTGAATTCGCCCCGGAGGTGCTCGCGGAAGCGGACGCAGCCAGGCCCGCCGATCTTGCCGGCCGGACCGATCTTCGCGCGCTGCCGCTGATCACGATCGACCCGCACGACGCCAAGGACCATGACGACGCGGTCCATGCGGCCCCCGACGCCGATCCGGAGAACGAGGGCGGCTTCATCATCACGGTCGCGATCGCCGATGTCGCGTCTTACGTCACGCCGGGCTCCGCCTTGGACCGCTCGGCGCGGGACCGGGGCAATTCCGCCTACTTTCCCGACCGCGTGGTGCCGATGCTGCCGGAGGCGCTGTCGGCGGATCTATGCTCGCTGAAGGTCGGCGTGGACCGCCCTGTCCTCGTCGCCGAACTGAAGATCAACCGCACCGGGCGGATGCTGAAGCACCGCTTCCTGCGCGCCCTGATCCGCATCGCCGCGAACCTGAGCTACGAGCAGGCGCAAGGGGCAATCGACGGAACCGCCGACGCGGACGCCGCGCCCTTTACCGAACCGGTGCTCCGGCCGCTGTGGGACGCCTATCGCGCGGTTGCCCATGCCCGTGACCAGCGCGAGCCGCTCGAACTCGACATCCCCGAGCGCAAGCTGATCCTCGATGAACGCGGCCATGTCGAGCGCGTTCTGGTGCCCGAACGCCTCGACAGCCACAAGCTGATCGAGGCTTTCATGATCCTGGCCAATGTGGCCGCCGCCGAGACGCTTGAGAAACGCCGTACGCCCCTGCTCTACCGCGTCCACGATTCGCCCTCGCCGGAAAAACTCGCCGCGCTTGCCGATTTCCTGGCGACGATCGACATGAAGCTGCCGAAGTCGGGCGTGCTGCTGCCGCGGCATTTCAACGCGATCCTGAAACGCGCCGCCGAGACGGAACATGAGCGGCTGGTCAACGAAGTCGTCCTGCGCAGCCAGGCCCAGGCGGAATACGCGGCGGAGAATTTCGGCCATTTCGGTCTCAACCTGCGCCGCTATGCGCATTTCACCTCGCCGATCCGCCGCTATGCCGATCTGATCGTCCATCGCGCGCTGATCCGCGCGCTCAAGCTCGGCGACGACGGCCTGACCGACGGCGAAATCGCCAAGCTCGACGAGATCGCCGCCCATATTTCTGCGACCGAACGCCGCGCCATGGCGGCCGAACGGGAGACGGTCGATCGCCTGACGGCGCATTTCCTGGCCGACCGGATCGGCGCCCGGTTCGAAGGGCGGATCACGGGTGTTACCCGCTCGGGCCTGTTCATCCGGCTCGAAAACACCGGCGCGGACGGCTTCGTGCCCGCCGCAACCATCGGAAACGACTATTATCGCTACGAGGAGGCCGGCCGGCGCATGGTCGGCGAACGCAGCGGCGAGGCCTTCACGCTCGGCGATCCCGTCACCGTCAAGCTCGTCGAGGCGGTACCGCTTGCCGGCGCGCTGCGATTTGAGATCGTCAGCGAAGGCAAGTATGTAGGAAAGACGTCCCCTGGTCGCCGCCCTGGCAGACCGTCCGGCCGCGGCCGCAAGCGACCGGCCGACCGGATCAAGAAACGCCGATAGGAACCCAATGCCTTTTCAACCGACCACTCCCCAGATAGACGCCGGCAGCACGTTGCCGCCGCGCCCCGTCAAGGCCGCGATGCTGCGCGGCGCCGCCCTGCGCTGCCCGGCCTGCGGGCACGGACGCCTGTTCCGCGCCTATCTCAAGGTCAACGACCGCTGCCCGGACTGCGGCGAGGAGTTGCACCACCAGCGCGCCGACGACGCGCCGCCCTATTTCACCATCGTCATCGTCGGCCATATCGTCGTGCCGCTGGTCCTGACGGTCGAGCGCATGTTCGCCCCGGCAATGTGGCTGCAGATCGTCGGCTGGACACTGATCACGCTTATCGCCTGCCTCACCCTTTTACCGATCATCAAGGGCACGCTCGTCGGCCTGCAATGGGGCAACTACATGCACGGTTTCGATCCCCGCTCTGGCGGCCGCGAGGACTGGGACGGGCTCGATCCCGAACGCTTCGCACCGGCGAAACCGCAGTCCTAACAGGCCCTTCCCATGGATGACCGGCTGGACAACGAGAAGTGGCTCAAACCCACGCACCCGAACCGGAAACCGGCAGATTCGGCCTCCATCGTCATCATCGACACCCGCAAGGGTGAGCCGCATGTGCTGATGGGGCGGCGCAGCGACAAGCATGTCTTCTATCCCGGCGCCTATGTGTTTCCCGGCGGCCGGGTCGATCCAGACGATGCCATCGCGCCGGCGGCGGCCGAACTCGCGCCGGAAGCCTGCCAGCGGCTGATGACCAGGATGCGCGGCCGGCCGAGCGCGCGGCGGGCCCGCGCGATCGCGCTTGCCGGCATCCGCGAGGCCTTCGAGGAGGCCGGTATCCTGATCGGCCGGCCGGGCCGCACCGACAAGCCGGTCAGCGGCGACTGGCGCGCCTTCATCGACCACGGCTACCTGCCGGACCCGACGAAGCTCGTCTATTTCATGCGCGCGATCACGCCGCCGCGCATGCCGCGCCGCTTCGACAACCGCTTCTTCGCCATGGAGGCCTCCGATATCGCCCTCGACCTGCCCCGCGAGCAGCGCCCGACGGATGAACTGGGCGATCTCGTCTGGGTTCCCATCACCGACGTCAAGACGCTCAGGCTGCCGAACATCACCCAGGTCGCCATGGAAGAGCTGCAGACCCATATCGAAGCGGAACGGGGCCTGTCACTGTCGCGACCGGTGCCGCACTATCACGCGGTCGGAAAGCGCTTCCGGCGCGAGCTCCTGTAGACGGTGAACAGTCCTCCTGCCAGCGAGAGGGACCGGTGCCCGACATCGACGGCGTGAAGGTGAGCGGCCCGGTGTCGGATGGCAGCGCTCTGCGCGGCATCGCCGCCGCGATCGTCTGCATTACCGTCGTCGGCGTCGCGACGAGCCTGACGATCCCGCTCCTGTCGCTGATGCTGCACCATCGCGGCATCCCGGAATTCTGGATCGGCATCAACACCGCGTCGGCCGGACTGGCGGGGCTGATCGCCTCGCCGCTGACGGCGGGTTTCGTCCGCGTGCTCGGGGTGAAGACGGTGATCTTTCTGTCGGTCGCGGCCGGCTGCGTGGCGCTGCTGCTCCTGCCGTTTACGCCGTTCTGGGCCTGGTTTCCGCTGCGCTTCGTGCTCGTCGGCGCGATCACGGTGATCTTCGTGATCAGCGAATTCTGGATCAATTCCGCGGCACCCGAACACCGGCGGGGCCTGATCATCGGCATCTATGGCAGCGTCCTGTCGGGCGGCTTCGCGCTGGGGCCGGCGATCCTCGCCCTGACCGGCAGCCAGGGTATGCTGCCGATCGCAATTGCGATTGCGATCATGCTCCTTGCCCTCATCCCCGTGAGCCTGGCCTCCTCGTCGGCGCCGCAGATCGTCAGCAAATCCCGCTTCGGCCTGCTGGCCCTGCTGATGGTCGCACCCGCGGCGATCCTGGCCTCCTTCGTGTTCGGCGCCGCCGAATCGAGCTTCTTCGGCTTCCTCGCCCTGTGGGGCGGCAAGATCGGCATGACGGAGAGCGCGGCCGCCCTGCTGATCACGGCGATCGGGCTCGGCAACATGCTTTTACAGATACCGATCGGACTGCTCGCCGACCGGGTCAACCGGAACCTGCTGCTGGTCGTGTGCGCCGCCGGGGCCTGCGGCGGGATCGGCCTGGTCTTCCTGTTCATCGGGTCCTATTCGGTCCTGTTCGGCGTCTTCTTCCTGGCCGGCGGGATGGCGGCGGGCCTCTACACCGTCGGGCTGACCTCGTTGGGCACGCGCTTTTCCGGTGCCGAACTGGCGTCGGCCAACGGCCTGTTCGTCATGATGTATGCGGTCGGCATGATCGTCGGACCGCTGGCCAGCGGCGCGGCGATGCAGGTTTCGCCCTCCTACGGGCTGCTCGTCGTGCTGATGGCGCTGTTCGGCGGCTATGCCGTCCTGGCGGGCGTCCGGCTTGCGATGCGGACCGGTCGTCCTTGACTTTTGCGCAGCAGCGCTTACGTTGCCGGCCGGATTCCAAATGCCGCATCAATCGGGGCATCCTCCGATTGCACCCTGATCGGGTCGCGGCCGGATTTGACGAGATCCCCGCACGGGACATACCAACTTAGGGACTGATACAATGGCCAAGCCGACCACGGTCAAGATCCGGCTCGTGAGCACCGCCGACACGGGCTATTTCTACGTGACCAAGAAGAACACCCGCACGATGACCGAGAAGATGACGGTGCGCAAATACGATCCGGTGGCGCGCAAGCATGTCGAGTTCAAGGAAGCCAAGATCAAGTAAGCCGGCCTGACGCGGTCAGGCTTATCCGATCGGACGTTTCGGGCACCGCCGGCCGGCGGTGCCTTTTCTTTTGCCGCGCCCGAACTCTGCTTTCCACGATGGATGCGGTGTCTCGGTATCGCCCGCTATTTCCCCCTCCGTGTCATTGCCGGAACAGGTCCACCACTGTCCGGTTCAGCGGCGACGTGGCTTTTGTTTTCAGCTTGGCCACCCCCACGGCTGTCATCTCCGACTTGGTCGGGCAACGGCAGGGATGAGCGTTTGGACCACCATTTCTCCCGCGTCATCCCGGGGGACTGGCACGACGAGCGGCCGTGCCACGGACCCCCACCCCGGCCCTTCGGGCCGACCCTCTCCCTCGGAGGGGAGAGGGTGCGAGTGCTTCTGATGGGCCGTGCGGTCGTTGCAACCGTCAGCAGACAGAAAACGCCGATGCCGCACATGATGTCGGTGCCACTTTGTCCAATCCATCCAGCGCGCTCTTTCCCTCTCCCCCTTGGCGGGAGAGGGTCGGTCCGAAGGGCCGGGGTGAGGGAGCCGCGGCCGGGCAAGGAAGCCCGCGCACAGATGTGCCCCACACCCTGGCAATAACAGACCTGAGCTCCACCAAACCGGACAGCAGTGGGACAAGCCCGGCAATGACATCAGAATGGCTGGCGGCGGCACTCCAATCTATCCCGCGTCATCTCGGACATCGCGATAGCGAATATCCGGGATCGGAGAGCCCGGACGGTCCGATATTCCCCCGGCCGCGATATCGGCCATCCCCTCGATACAGGCCGACGAGTGCGCTATGGCCTTGCGCAACGATCAATGCGCCGGCTAATATTTTCCGTGATAATTGCAAGGGGATCTGCTTGGGAAACGGTGGCCGGCCGGAGGCGGGTCATACGAGGAGGCCACTCTAACCGCTCTCCGGCCAGCCTAACCCCACGGACCCAGGAGATGCGGCGGACCTGAGCATTCCGTAGGGTATTCGAACTGTAAGCGACGGTATCTTGCTTTTTGATTGCCAGCTACCGCGCGCACGTCTATTGGCGATGAGCGTATCCGCGCCGCGAAAAGAATCAATCCAATTTTCGGCAATTACAAGGTAATATCCGATTAAGGTAAAGATCGACAGCCTTTTCGGTGCTGTCGCCACCGTCGTGGGCCCGATCCCCAAACCTGCACCGAGCCCCATCGAGCCCGGGTGACAGCCATCAGGCGGCCTGGGAGACGACGCGATTTCGGCCTTCCCGTTTGGCGGCATACAAAGCCTGGTCGGCGCGCCTGAGAATATTGTCCGGCGTATTGTCGGTGAGGGTATAGGCCGCAACGCCGATGCTGACGGTGATTTCGATCTCACCGGACAGGTCATCGATGCGGAACGGCGCCTCGGCGATCGCCCGGCGTATCCGTTCGCCGACCCGGATCGCAAGCGTTTCCGGCGTTTCCGGCATGATGACGACGAATTCCTCGCCACCGAAGCGGCAGGCCAGGTCGATGCCGCGTATCGACTTGCGGACGCGATCGGCGAACTCCGTGAGCACGCGGTCACCGACCTTGTGTCCATAGGTGTCGTTGATCGCCTTGAAGTGGTCGATATCGAGGATCATCGCCGACAAGGCCTGCCCGCGCGTCTGACTGCGCGAGACCAGCATCTCCAGATGCGCCTCCAGATAGCGGCGATTGTGCAGGCCGGTCAGCGGATCGGTCAAAGCCATCGTCACGGACAATTCGACATTGTCGCGCAGGCGGTCGGAGTAGCGCTTCCGCTTCACCTGCGTGCGGATCCGCGCCAAGAGCTCGTTGCGGTCGACGGGGCGCTGAATATAGTCGTTCACGCCGATATCGAGCCCGCGCATGACCCGCCCCTTGGCCTCGGGATGGGTCAGCAAGACGATCGGCATGGTGCGCGTGCGCTCCAGCGAGCGCATCTGCGAGCACAGGCGCAGCGCGTCGAAGCCGTCGAGATCGAGGCTGATGACGACCACATCGAACCCGCCATCGGCGATCCGGAACAAGGCCTGCTCCGGCCTCGTCTCGGTTTCGACGGCGTGGTGGCCGGACAGATACTCGACAATCCGCTCGGCGGACGTCTCCCGGTCCTCGACCAGCAGGACGCGCCCATCCTCGCCGTTGACCTCGATGCCGACGGCGAGCGGATCGCCGAAGCCGAGCTGCTGGCCGCCCGCGGCGCGCATCCGCAACTCGTCCATCGCCAGCTTCAGGCGCGACAGCGAGCGCACCCGGGCAATCAGCGCGGTGTCGTCGAACGGCTTGGTGATGAAGTCGTCGGCGCCGGCCTCCAGACCCTTCAACCGATCCCCCGGCTGATCGAGCGCGGTGACCATTACCACTGGGACATGATGTACTTGCGGCGATTTCTTCAAGCGCCGGCAGGTCTCGAAACCGTCCATCCCCGGCATCATCACGTCGAGCAGGATGATGTCGCAGGGCGTCGTCTCGGCAATCGTCAGCGCCTCGTGGCCGTTTGCCGCGGTGACCACGTCGAAATACTCGGCGGTCAGCTTGACCTCGAGCAGTTTCCGGTTGGCCGGGATGTCCTCGACGACCAGTACGCGTGCCGTCATGCGTCAGGCCCCTTCGCCGAGGAAGTGCTTGACGGTCTCGACGAATTTGGCGACCGAGATGGGCTTGGAGATATAGGCCTCGCAGCCGCCCTTGCGGATCCGCTCCTCATCGCCCTTCATGGCGAAGGCCGTCACCGCGATCACCGGAATGGTGTGCAGGTCGTCGTCTTCCTTGATCCAGCGCGTGACGTCGAGGCCGGACACCTCGGGCAACTGGATATCCATCAGGATCAGATCCGGGCGATGCGCGCGGGCAAGCTGCATGGCTTCCGACCCGTTGCGGGTCTGAATGGTTTCATAGCCGTTGGCCACGAGAAGATCGTTGAAGAGCTTCATATTGAGCTCGTTGTCTTCCACGATGAGGATTTTCTTTGTCACGGTGTCCGTATCCCAGCGCCCGGGATCTTCTACAAATCGACGGGTTTCGATCATCCGCCGATCGGATATAAGGCCTAGCAGGGATTCCTTTCATAAAAGCAAACCAGATCGTACACATCATGAGAGTGACCGATCGCGAGGCAGCGGAAACCCTGGCGCTTTCCGCTCTGTCCTTTCTAGCGCGCGATCCCGATCGAATTGCGGCGTTCCTGTCGCAGACCGGCATCGGGCCCGACCAGATCCGGGATGCGGCCGGCCAGCCCGGCTTCCTCGCCGGCGTGCTCGATCACCTGCTCGGCGACGAATCCCTGCTCTTGATGTTCGCCGATGATTGCGGGATTGAACCGGGTGCGGTTGCCGCTGCCCGCGCCGGGCTCGGCGGGCGGCAACCGCCCTTTCAGTCGTGATTCCAAACCCGGCGACAGGACGAGAGCGGCAAGACTTGAGCAGCCACGCACCACAGTTGAGAATCGGCATCGATCTGGGCGGCAGCAAGATCGCCGGCATCGCGCTTGGCGATCGCGACGAGACGGTCGCCGAACTGCGCCGCGATGCGCCGCGCGACGATTATGACGCGACGCTTGCGGCAATCGTCGACAGCGTGACGGCGCTCGAGCGCCAGGCGGGCGGTGCCGAGAGGATCGGCACGGGAACCGTCGGCATCGGCACGCCCGGCTCGTTTTCGCCGAAGACCGGGCTGATGCAGGGCTCCAACGCCGTCTGGCTGAACGGCCAGCCGCTGTCGCGGGACCTGGAAGCCCGGCTCAAGCGTCCGGTGCGCATGGAAAACGACGCCAACTGCTTCGCGCTGTCGGAGGCAAGCGACGGGGCTGCCGCCGGGGCGCAGACGGTGTTCGGGGTGATCGTCGGCACCGGCTGCGGCGGCGGCATCATCCGCGATCGCAAGCCCCTGCACGGTCCCAACCGCATCGGTGGCGAATGGGGCCATGTCCCCCTGCCCTGGCCGGAACCCGACGAACGGCCCGGACCGGCCTGCTGGTGCGGCCGGCGCGGCTGCGTGGAGACCTGGATTTCCGGCAGCGGGCTTGAACGCGACCATCACGCGGTGACGGGAGAACGGCTGACGGGCCCTGAGATCGCGGCAACCGCGCGGACCGATCCGCGCAGCCAGGCGACGCTCGACCGCCACGTCTCGCGGATGGCGCGGGGACTTGCGATGATCGTCAACATCATCGATCCCGACGTGATCGTGCTGGGCGGCGGGCTGTCGAAGCTTGATCATCTCTATGCCCGGCTGCCCGAGGCCATGAAGCCGCATATCTTCGCGGCCGATCCCGCCGTCGACATCCGTCCGCCGCGGTTTGGCGACACAAGCGGCGTTCGCGGCGCGGCCCGGCTGTGGGACCATCAATAACCCGTCCTCCGGCGGCGCCGGCGCGCTATACTCAGGCCAGACCGACATCATCGTTCGAGTATGCGCATGCCGCCCATACCAGCCCTCTGCCAGGACTGCTCGGCCGAACCGCCGCCCGATGCCAAGCGGTGTCCGGCCTGCGGCGGGCCGCGGCTCGTGCGCCATGCCGAGCTGTTCGACCTGGCGATCGCCCATATCGATTGCGACGCCTTCTACGCCGCGATCGAAAAGCGCGACGACCCTTCGCTTGTCGACAAGCCGGTGATCGTCGGCGGCGAGACGCGCGGCGTCGTGTCGACCGCCTGCTATATCGCCCGCATCAACGGCGTCCGTTCGGCAATGCCGATGTTCAAGGCGCTGAAGGCCTGCCCCGACGCGGTCGTAATCAAGCCCGACATGGAGAAATACGCGTCCGTCGGCCGTGAGGTCCGTGCCATGATGCGGGCGCTGACGCCGCTCGTCGAGCCGATGTCGATCGACGAGGCGTTTCTCGACCTGACCGGCACCGAGGCGCTGCATCGGCGCCCGCCGGCGGGCAGTCTCGTCGACTTCGCCCGGCAGGTGGAGAAAGAGATCGGCATCACCGTCTCCGTCGGGCTCAGCCACAACAAATTCCTGGCGAAGATCGCCTCAGACCTGCGCAAACCACGGGGATTCTCGGTCATCGGACGGGCGGAAACGATCGAGTTCCTGCGGCCGAAGCCCGTCAGCCTCATCTTCGGCGTCGGCGCGGCGATGCAGACCCGTCTGGCGCGCGACGGCATCAGGCTGATCGGCGACCTGCAGAGGCGCTCCGAAGAGGAACTCGCGCGGGCCTATGGCGCCCAGGGTATCCGGCTTGCCCGGCTTGCCCGCGGCAAGGATGCCCGCGACGTGACGCCGAGCCGGCCGGCCAAGAGCGTCAGTTCGGAAACAACGTTCAACACCGATATCTCCGATCCCGAGGAACTCACCCGGATCCTGTGGCGCCTGAGCGAAACGGTGTCGCGGCGGCTCAAGGCCGCCGGACTGAGCGGGCGCACCGTCACGCTGAAGCTGAAGACCGCCGGTTTCCGGATCGTGACCCGATCGCATACGCTCGCCGCCCCGACGCAGCTTGCCGACCGGATCTTCGAGGATGGCCGGCGGATGCTGCGCGAGACGGCGGACGGGACCGACTACCGGCTGATCGGCATCGGCGTGTCGGAATTCGCCGATCCCGACGAGGCCGATCTCGCCGACCTGATCGATACCGGTCCGGCGCGCCGGGCAGCCGCCGAACGCGCCGTCGACGCGGTGCGCGACAAGTTCGGCCGCGACGCGGTCCAGCGCGGCATCGGCTTTCGCGCCAAGCCGGGCACAGGCTAGCCTGCCAGACCAATCCGCCGGGCAGGCCCGACAGGCCGGCCTGTCTACTGTTGGCAGGGTTCGTCGTCGAGGAACTCGATCCGGGAAAGATCGCCGGTCAGGGCGAAATCGCCATAGTCGAGGACGATCCGGGTGCTGACGCCGTTCTCGTAGAGATCGTAGCTGAACTCGTAGGCCGGGGTATCGGGCTCCTCGCCGGCGGGATCGAAATAGCCGACGGTCACCGGCCAGCTTGCCAGCGTCCCCAGAACGGCATCGCCGACCCCGTGCGTGTCGGGCGCCGGCGGGCGGCGGGCGCCGATCACGGTCGTGGTGTTGTAGGTCTTTCGGCCGGTATCCGAGCCGTCATAGATATCGGCGAGGAAGATCGTCTCGCCCGACAGGGCCGCGTCGAGCACGTGGCGGGCGTGCTGGGTCGGAAACAGCACCTCGGATCCAAGCGAGAACGTCGCTTCCTCGGGAACTTTGAGGTCGATCGCGATGCCGTCGTCGGCGCGCACGGCGGCGCCGTCGGTCTCGTCCTCCAATTCGTCATTGCGGAAGTTGCGGGTGATGAAGCGGTAGCTCGACCCGTCGCCCGATTCCCATGTGGCCGACCGCAGGTCGTTGACGAGGCCGCCGCGCGGACTGACGATTTCCGTCACGAAGCGGGTGTTCACCGTATAGCCTTCGCAGGCATTGCCGATCGCCTCGAAGACCAGCCGGCCGCGGATGTCGCCGGAAACATTGGCGGTGCGGTCCGGATCGAGCTGCAGATCGTAGACCGCGCGATGCGGCACGACGCTGGGCATTGCCGCCTGCGCGGCCGCGATGCCGCCGGTCAGGGCAACAGCGGCGCCGGCAAGACTTACGGAAAGCGCGACGGCTCGAAATTGAAAACGAATCATTCCTGTCGGCCTCGTTCAGAGCGTTGCCGGTAGAATCGCCGTTTGCGCGGCATCAGGCAACCGCCGGAGTGGTAGCAGCGAATATTGGTGGAAAAGCGGTGCTTGCAAGGGCGGCGTAAATCGGTGATCAACGCAGTCGAACAGACCCTTCGCGACCGTCAAGGAGACTGACCATGTCGGACACCGTCGAATCCCGCCTCGCGGCCCTCGGCATCACCCTTCCCGAGCCGGCGGCGCCGGCGGCCAACTACGTGCCGTTCACCGTCACCGGCAAGCTGATCTACGTCTCCGGCCAGGTGCCGATGGGGCCGAACGGCATCGAGCATCAGGGCAAGCTCGGCGACACCTATTCCGTCGAACAGGGCCAGGCCGCGGCAAAGCTGTGCGCGATCAACCTGCTCGCCCAGGCGAAGATCGCAAGCGGCGACCTGAACAAGGTGCGCTGCCTGAAGCTCAACGGGTTCGTCAACTGCACCGGCGATTTCGGCGATCAACCGAAAGTGATCAACGGCGCGTCCGACCTGATGGTCGAGGTGCTGGGTGAAAACGGCCGGCACGCGCGGGCAGCCGTCGGCAGCTCGGCCCTGCCCTTCGGCGTCGCGGTCGAGGTCGAGGGCATCTTCGAGATCCTCGACTGATCGGGAATGCCGGATCTGGACTGGCTGACAGCGCGGCCGATCGCCCATCGCGGCCTGCACGACGCGGACGCAGGCATTGTCGAGAACACGCTGTCGGCCGCCGAGGCCGCGATCGCCGGCGGCTATTCGATCGAGCTCGACATACAGCCCGATGCCGACGACGAGCCGGTGGTGTTTCACGATGCGACGCTTGACCGCGTCACCTTGGGCTCCGGACCGGTGTCGACCCTTGTGGCGAAGGATCTCGCGGGCCTCGCGCTCAAAGGCACAAGCGACCGGATCGTCACGCTTTCAGCCTTTCTCGAGGCGGTCGGCGGGCGGGTGCCCGTCATCGTCGAGATCAAGGGAGACTGGACCAACCAGACCGACTTCTTCGCCAAGACCGCGGCGGCCGTGAGGACCTATAAGGGGCCCGTCGCCGTGATGTCGTTCAACCCGCGCGCGGTCGCGTTCTTTCGCAAACACCATCCCGGCATTCCGCGCGGCATTACGGCGACGCGCTTCGATTCCCGCGAGGCGCGCCGGCTGTCGCCGCTGCGACGGTTCATCCTGACGCATATGCTGCATGCGCTTCACACGCGCCCGCAGTTCATCGCCTACCATGCGCTTGACCTTCCCGCGCTCGCGCCAAACTTATTGCGGCGGGTACCGGGCTTGCCGGTGCTGACCTGGACGGTGCGAACCGGGCAGGAAGAACAGCGGGTCGCGCCCTGGGCCGACCAGATCATTTTCGAGGGATTTATCCCCCGGGGCACCGCCCCTTGAGGATCGACGCCAGTCCATGACCACACGCAGCACCGGCGCGGATCGCGACCCAACAGCCGATGGCGAGCCGGATGGCGCGGCGGTGGCTGTGCGCGTGGTCGACAGCGTCTCCGACGTGCCGGCCGAAGACTGGGATGCCTGCGCGACCTCTCCGAGTGTTTCCTCACAAATCGATTCCGCTGCTTCACAAAATGAATCGGAAAGCTCACGAAGTGAGCCCGAAGAAACCTGCAACCCGTTCGTAACGCACGCGTTTCTCCACTCCCTGGAGGCCTCCGGCGCGGTCGGCGCCGAGGCCGGCTGGCTGCCGCAGCATCTGGTGATCGACCGGCCGGGCGGCGGCCTGCGCGGCGCCATGCCGTGTTATCTGAAGAACAACTCCTTCGGCGAATACGTGTTCGACCACGGCTGGGCGGACGCCTATGAACGGGCCGGCGGGCGCTACTATCCGAAGCTGCAGGTCTCGGTGCCGTTCACGCCGGCGACCGGCCCGCGGCTCCTGGTGCGGCCCGACGACCAGGCCGATCTCAACCGCCAGCTTCTGATCGCCGCGGCGATCGAGCTGTGCAAGCGCCACCACGTGTCGTCGATCCACTGGACGTTCCTGTTGAAGCCGGAGTGGGACCTGCTCGGCGCGCTCGGTGTGCTGCGGCGCACGGACCGGCAGTTTCACTGGCGCAACGACGGCTACGACACGTTCGACGATTTCCTCGCCGCCTTGTCGTCGCGCAAGCGCAAGGCGATCCGGCGCGAGCGCAAGGGCGCGGTCGCCAACGATATCGAGATCGTCCGGCTGACCGGGTCCGACATCACGGAAGCCCACTGGGACGCCTTTTACGGCTTCTACATGGATACCGGCGCGCGCAAATGGGGCCGGCCCTATCTCAACCGCGCGTTCTTCTCCGAGATCGGCGCGCGCATGGCCAACCGGATCGTCCTGGTGATGGCGCGCCGGGAGGGTGCGTGGATCGCCGGCGCGCTCAATTTCGCCGGCGACACGACCCTGTTCGGCCGCCACTGGGGATGCGTCGAGGACCACCCGTTCCTGCATTTCGAGCTCTGCTACTACCAGGCGATCGAACACGCGATCGAAAACCGCCTGACCTTCGTGGAGGCCGGCGCGCAGGGCGAGCACAAGCTGTCGCGCGGCTACATGCCGGTGACGACCTATTCCGCCCATTTCATCGCCGATCCGGGCCTGCGGCGGGCGATCGCCGACTTCCTTGAGCGCGAACAGCACTATGTCGAGGCGGAGGCCGAGGCGCTCAGAACCTATGCGCCGTTCCGCAAGGGCGACTGACAATTCGGCTGGCCGTCCGGTTTCGTTTACACGCAAACTATTTTTTGAGCCGCCCCCTTTCGCAGTTGCGACAAGCTGGTGCATGCTACCGGGAAGACCTGCCCGTTCCGGGCAGCGAAGACAGCCCAAACCCCGGAGACACTCGTGGCCGACCGTCCCCTCTGGCAGCTTTCCGCTTCGACCCTTGCCGAGCACATCGCATCCGGCGACCTGAGCGCCACCCAGGCCGTAAGCGACACCGTGGAGCGCATGCGCGCGGTCAACGGCGCCATCAATGCCGTGGTCGACGATCTTGGTGACGAAGCGATCGCGACGGCGGCGGAGCACGATCGAATCCTCAAGGATTCCGGACCGATCGGGCCGCTGCACGGGGTTCCGATCACGATCAAGGAGAATGTCGACCAGAAAGGCCGGGCGACGCCGAACGGCGTTGCCGCCTACAAGGACATCATCGCGCCCGACGATGCGCCATTGGTGAAGAACCTGAAGAAAGCCGGCGCGATCGTCATCGGTCGCACCAACACGCCGGAATTCTCCTTCCGGATGACGACCACCAACCCGTTGCATGGCCGAACCTTCAATCCCTGGAACGACTGGGCAACCGCCGGCGGCTCGTCGGGCGGTGCCTCGGCCGCGGTGATGGCGGGCATGGGCCCGATCGCGCACGGCAACGATATCGGCGGCTCGCTGCGCTTTCCCTCCGCTGCGACAGGCGCGACCACGGTCAAGCCCGGCCTTGGCCGCGTGCCGGCCTACAACCCGTCGGCCGCGGCCGAGCGCGGCCTGCTGGCGCAGCTCATGTCCGTGCAAGGCGTCATCTGCCGGGAGGTCAAGGACGTGCGCGCCGGCTTCAAGGCGCTCCTTGACTACGATCCGCATGATCCCTGGATGGTGCCGATGCCGTTCGAGGGACCGGCCGAGGACGGGCCGATCAAGGTTGCATTCACCCGCAACATGTACGAATTCGACCTCGACCCGGCCGTTGCCAAGGCGCTGGACACCGCCCGCGACGCGCTTGTCGATGCCGGCTACGAGGTGACCGAGATCGATCCGCCGCTGGCGCGCGAGGCCGCTCGCCAGGCCGGCCATTGCCTGATGGGCGAGACCAAGACGTTTCTGGCCGCCGAAATCCGCAAGCATGGCAGCGCCGAACTGAACGGCGTCTTCGACAACTACTTCACCTTCTTCGAGCCGTATGAGGGCGACGATCTCCTCAAGGCGATGGCCGAGCGGGCGCATTATGTTCGCGAATGGACCGTCTTCCTGCAGGCGTATCCGCTCATCCTGACGCCGCTCTGGGCCGGCCCGACGCCGCGCTACAACCAGGACGCGGAGGGGCTCGACGGCGTCGTCGGCACGCTGGGATCGGCACTCTATTCCGGGCTGATCAACTTCCTCGGCCTGCCCGCCGGCAATATCGCCGCCAACCTCAATAACGACCTGCCGGTCGGTGTCCAGATCGTCGGACGCCGGTTCCGCGAGGACCAGATCCTTGATGCCTGCGAGGCGGTCGAGCAGCGCGTCGGCGTGATGGCGGACCGGCTGTTCGCGCGCGGATAACAGTCCGCAGCATTGACGCGGATACCGGCTTCTGGCTTCTACGCCGGTGCCGACAAGCCAAAACGGAGCGCGCCATGGCCGCCTATGACGACGAGAACATCTTCGCCAAGATCCTGCGCGGCGAGATCCCGTGCTTCAAGGTCTACGAGGACGAGCACAGCCTCGCCTTCCTCGACATCATGCCGCGCGCGACCGGCCATACGCTGGTTATCCCCAAGGTCCGGGCAACGGATCTCACCGATATCGCCACGGACGATCTCGGCGCGCTGATGGGCACTGTCCAGACGCTGGCGCCGAAGATCCGCGACGCGCTCGGCGCCGACGGCTTCATGATCCAGCAGTTCAACGGCGCGGGCGCCGGCCAGACCGTCTTCCACCTGCATATCCACATCATCCCGCGCCGGGCCGGCGAGAGCCTGAAACCGCACGGCACGAGGATGGAGGACAAGGACGTGCTGGCGAAGACGGCGGAGACCCTGACGGCGGCGCTGTCGGCGTAGCAGCCTCTGCCGGGACGGCTACGGATAGAGATAGAGCGCTGCCAGCAACACCGCTTCGCCTGCCGCGATGCCGGCGAGCATGTGGCGCCTGAGCGCGAAGAAAACCGCCAGGCCGACCGCGACCGCGCCAAGCCGGATTGCCAGCGACGTTTCGGCCAGCGCGCCGAGCGGAAAGACGATAAGCCGCGCCACGAGCCCCGCGACCAGCGCCGTCGAGACCGCCCGCACCCAGTCGAGCACGATGCTCTGCTCGTTCAGCCGGAGGGAGAAGGCGACACCGAGATAGCGCCAGATATCGGTCGCAAGCGTGCCGGCGAGCAGGATGAACAGATAGGGCCACCACCACGCCTCCATCAGCCGGCGTCCTCGCGCTTGGCCTGTCTGCCGAACCGCAGCCGCGACAAACCGAAGGCGAGCGTGCCGCCGACAAGGCCGGTCCAGAGAAGATCGAGACCGGGCGCGTAGGTGTAGAAGACCGGGCCGAGGCAGATGCCGGCGGCGACCGCCAGCCAGTCGACCGAGGCCTTGGCCGCCGTCAGCATCGACAGCAGGAAATAAAGCGGCGTCAGCAGCACCAGCGCGGCCGCGACCGGGACGCCGACCGAGCCGGACAGGGAGAAGCCGAGTGCGTTGGCGACCATGCAGATACTGACCAGCGTGAACGACAGGCCGAGATAATAGGGGACGCGAACGTCGCGGCTTAAGTCCGGAACCCGGCGCATCGTCTCGATCCACACCGTGACGGCGACGAAATGCGCCATCAGCATCTTCAGCGGGATCGAATGGGACCGGGAGGCGACCACCGGCAGGACCGAGACCGTCATCGGCAGCAGGCGGATCGCGGTCAGCGTGACCGCGACGGCCGAGGCGACGAGGCCTGCGCCCGAACCGATCTGGTCGACAAGGACGACCTGGCTGGGCAGCGCCCAGATGAAGGCCGTCATGAACAGCGACTGGCCGAGCTCCAGGCCCGAGGCACGGGCGAGCGCGCCGAAGCCGACGAAGGAGCCGAACAGCACCGCGCCGGGCACGCTGAAGGCCCGGGCGGAGCCTGCCCGGGCCGCCTGCCAGAGCGACGTTGGGTCGTCTCTATCGCTCACCGCTCGCGGTCACGCCGCCGTCATTCGCTGCCGAGCGGGATTTTCGGGACGAGCGGGCCGCGCTTGCTGCCGCCGGATCCGGACTTATCCGGCGTGTCGGAGCCGTCCGTCTTTGCGTCTTTTGCCCGCGCCTTGGGCTTTGCCGCCTTCTTGCGCGATTTCGGCGGCGGTGCGGGCTTGGGCTCAGGCTCGGGGAACTCAAAGCCGAGCACTTCCTCGCCGCCCTCGCCTTTCTGGGTGATGACGCGAACGATGCCGCCGCCCTTCAGCTTGCCGAACAGCACCTCGTCGGCGAGCGGCTTCTTGATGTGCTCCTGAATGACGCGGGCAAGCGGCCTGGCGCCCATCTGCTCGTCATAGCCGCGTTCGGCGACCCATGTGTTGGCGTCCGGCGTCAGCTCGATCGTCACGCCGCGATCGGACAGCTGCGCCTCCAGTTGCAGCACAAACTTGTCGACGACCATCGCCACCACCTCCGGCGGCAGGTTGCCGAAGGCGATCGTCGCGTCGAGCCGGTTGCGGAACTCCGGCGAGAACATCCGCGTGATCGCTTCCTCGTCCTCGCCCTCGCGCTTGGTGCGGCCGAAACCGATCGGCGCACGCGCCATGTCGGCGGCGCCGGCATTGGTCGTCATGATCAGGATGACGTTGCGGAAATCGACGCGCTTGCCGTTGTGGTCGGTCAGCTTGCCGTGGTCCATCACCTGCAACAGGATGTTGAACAGGTCGGGATGGGCCTTCTCGATCTCATCAAGCAGCAGCACGCAATGGGGATGCTGGTCGACGCCGTCGGTCAACAGGCCGCCCTGGTCGAAGCCGACATAGCCGGGCGGCGCGCCGATCAGCCGCGAGACGGTGTGGCGCTCCATGTATTCCGACATGTCGAAGCGCAGCAATTCGACGCCGAGCAGGTTGGCGAGTTGCTTGGCGACCTCCGTCTTGCCGACGCCGGTCGGGCCGGAGAACAGGTAGGAGCCGATCGGCTTTTCGGGCTCGCGCAGGCCGGCGCGGGCAAGCTTGATCGCCGCGGCCAGCGCGCCGATCGCGTTGTCCTGGCCGAACACCACGCGTTTGAGGTTCTCGTTGATATTGGCGAGCACCTCGGAATCGGATTTCGACACCGTTTTCGGCGGGATGCGGGCCATCGTCGCGACGGTTGCCTCGATCTCCCTGACGCCGATCGACTTGCGGCGCTTGGAGGCCGGCAGCAGCATCTGCGAGGCGCCGGTCTCGTCGATCACGTCGATCGCCTTGTCGGGCAGCTTGCGGTCGTGGATGTAGCGCGACGACAGATCGACGGCCGACTTGATCGCATCGTTGGTGTATTTGATGCCGTGGAAATCCTCGAAATAGGGCTTCAGGCCTTTGAGGATCTTGATGGCGTCCGGCACGGTCGGCTCGGCGACGTCGATCTTCTGGAAGCGGCGCACCAGCGCCCGATCCTTCTCGAAATGCTGGCGGTATTCCTTGTAGGTGGTCGAGCCGATGCAGCGTAGCTGCCCGCTCTGAAGTGCTGGTTTGAGGAGGTTGGAGGCGTCCATCGCACCGCCCGAGGTGGCGCCGGCGCCGATCACCGTGTGGGTCTCGTCGATGAACATGATCGCGCCGGGATATTTCTCGATCTCCTTGTCGACCGCCTTCAGACGCTCCTCGAAATCGCCGCGATAGCGGGTGCCGGCAAGCAACGTGCCCATGTCGAGCTGGAAGATGGTCGCCTGCTGCAACACCTCCGGCACGTCGCCATTGACGATATGGCGGGCCAGACCCTCGGCGATCGCCGTCTTGCCGACGCCGGGATCGCCGACATAGAGCGGATTGTTCTTCTGGCGGCGGCACAGCACCTGGATCGTGCGCTGCAATTCGGCCTCGCGGCCGATCAGCGGATCGATCCGGCCGTCGCGCGCCTTGTCGTTCAGGTTGACGCAATAGGCCTCGAGCGCGTCGGACTTCTTCTTCTCTCCGCCCTCCTCGGCCTCCGGCGTCTCCTCCTCGGCGCCGCGCACGGTGCGCGTCTCCGAATAGCCGGGCCGCTTGGCGATGCCGTGGCTGATATAGTTGACCGCGTCGTAGCGCGTCATGTCCTGCTCCTGCAGGAAGAAGGCGGCATGGCTCTCGCGCTCGGCGAAGATGGCGACCAGCACATTGGCGCCGGTCACCTCCTCGCGGCCCGACGACTGGACATGGATGACGGCGCGCTGGATGACCCGCTGGAAGCCGGCGGTCGGTTTCGAATCATCGCCGGAATCGTTGATCAGGTTATCAAGCTCGTTGTCGATGTAGTCGTTCAGGTTCTTGCGCAACGCCTCGATATCGACATTGCAGGCGCGCATGACGGCGGCGGCGTCCTGGTCGTCGACCAGGGCCAGCAGCAGGTGTTCCAGCGTCGCGTATTCATGATGGCGCTCGTTGGCGACAGCGAGCGCGCGATGCAGGGCTTGTTCGAGACTTCTCGAGAACGATGGCAAGTGACCGATCCTACTTCTTTTCCATAACGCACTGTAAGGGATGTTGATGCTTTCGCGCGAAATCCATGACCTGGGTCACCTTGGTTTCGGCGACTTCATACGTATAGATACCGCATTCGCCGACCCCGTTCTGGTGGACGTGCAGCATAATCGTGGTGGCCTCGTCGGGCCCCTTGTTGAAAAACCGCTCCAACACATGCACGACAAACTCCATCGGCGTGTAGTCGTCGTTCAGGAGCAGGACACGGTACAGATTCGGGCGCTTGGTCTTGGGCCGCGTCTTGGTGACCGTTTCCAGCCCGAAGCCGTCACCCGGATCATCGTCCTCGTCTCGCGCCATCCGCGCCGATCGCCATTCCCCGTCGTCGGACCAAAGCGATCCTTGCATTATTCCGCGCACTCCCGCACCTGACTTCGCAACCACCTGGACGACACAGACAGCTTGCGGACGCCGTCCGCACCTGTTTTTGAGCCCAGGCCAGATCAGGCCCAAATCACCCGGGCCGTTAACCGCATTCTAGGCCGCGGCCGCGCGCCTTTCCAGTTCCCGATTAAAGTAGGCATCGATGCGGCGGATTTCCAGAACGGAATACCGGGCCGGCGCGATAACCATCACTGTCCGGTTTAATCTCGGTAACGTCGATTAACCGATTGCCCGACATGACGTCTTCGGCAAACGACCTTGGTGGGACACGCACTGCCCATCCACCAATTCAGCCGTCATCCCCGACTTGATCGGGCAATTGTGTTCAGGGATTGCCGGGACGGGGCCGACAAACGCCGCTGTGGGAGAGCAGGTCACTGCCTCTCAATCGTCATCCCGGACGGCCGGCAGGCCGAGCCGGGATCGGGGAGCCATCGATCCATCGATTGAGAACACCGGCGGGCGTCCGGGTGCTCCGATCCCGGATAGTCGCTGTCGCGACTTCCGGGATGACGAGGGAGAGCGTGGTGTCCCGCCGCAACCTGTACAGCTGTCATCCCCGAGTTGATCGGAGATCCAGTACCCCCTGTGCTTGCATCTGGAGCACGATCGAAGACCTGAGCAAACGCAATATCTTACTGGATCCCCCTGCGCGGGGGTGACATCTGAGGGGGTGGCGGGACTGAAAACCGAAGCCATGCCCACGCTGAAACGGACAGTCGTGCGTGACAACGGCAAGGCCACCGCCGGCAAGGGAGAATGGGGCTGTTAAAAGCCAGGACCTTAAAAAACAAGGGTCCGGCCGGTCGGCCGGACCCTGACGCTCCACGCGACGCGAAACGATACTGCGCGGAGGTGCCGCCGATACGCAGGCGGCGCTGTCTGATGACGCTCGCTTTGAGGCGGCTTACTTGCCGGCCTTGGCGACCATGCCTTCGAACGGCTTGTAGGCGTCCTTGGCGAGATCGGCATAGAGCTCGCCGACCTTGGTGGCCTGGGCGACGAAGCCCTCGTAGGAGGTCTTGACGAAGTCGGACTGGATCTCGACGGCCTTGTCGACGGACTTGGCGGCGAGCAGCTTCTCGAAGGTGGCGGCGCCATCCTCGAAGGACTTCTTGGAGTAGTCGGCCATTTCGGTGGCCAGCGTCTGCATGCCCTTGCTGAAGGAACCGAAGTTCTTCATCGCCTGGTCCATGTTGTCTTTGCCGATCTTCTGAAAATCTTCGAAACCGTTGATCATGGGCGGGTCTCCTTCGTGAATGATCGTTTCGGTATTCCGGTTGTCGGTATTCCGGGAAGCACCTTTCGGGTCGGCAATCTCGACCCTGTTGCGTTGCGGAAGGAATATATGCATTGCAGCATGCGTGTCAAGAATCTTTTTGCACTGCACAATTTTTCAGGGCGCGGATTTCCTCAAGGCCCCGCCGCAATCGCAATCACGGTGTCCGGACCTGCCGGCCAGTCGAATTCGTTGCAACCGCTTTACGCTTTCCTAACCCAAACACCGCTACGCTTGTGACCAATCGGTGATCGCCTCATTTCGGGCGTTTGCCGCAGAAAAGCTGCATTTGGGACGTTTTTGAGTATCGCTCGTGTCGAAGACGGGATGGGGTAGCAAGGCCAGCCAAGATCGGCCGCATGGGTTCCGCGGCGGACCGCTTTGCCGTATCCGGGCCAGTATCCGGATCGGTATATCCCCGGAACCTCCCAGACGTGACGTCGATGCG
Organism: Tepidamorphus sp.; assembly: GCA_028280885.1. Classification (GTDB taxonomy): domain Bacteria; phylum Pseudomonadota; class Alphaproteobacteria; order Rhizobiales; family Tepidamorphaceae; genus Microbaculum. The sequence goes on along the minus strand of JANQKY010000031.1, from coordinate 2,505 downwards.
TGCATGCGAGACAGGATGGGGATCGATCCATGATCGGCGTACTCCGGGTGCTTCGCGCTGGGCCTTGGGCGTTGAGGCTGCGCGCGGTGACGATCGCGTTGCTTGCCGGCGGCCTTATCGGCGCCGTCGCGGCGCCGCAATCGGCTTTGGCCAACGATAAATACGCAGCCTTCGTCATCGATGCGCAGAACGGCAAGGTGCTGTTCTCGCGTTATGCCGATTCCCGGCGCTATCCGGCCTCGCTGACCAAGATCATGACGATCTACCTGCTGTTCGAGGACATGGAAGCAGGCAAGATCACCAAGAACACGCCGCTCAAGGCCTCCAGCAATGCCGCCGGCCAGGCGCCCTCGAAGATCGGCATCAAGGCCGGCGAGACGATCACGGTGGACCAGGCGATCCGCGCGCTGGTGACCAAGTCGGCGAACGACGTCGCCGTCGTCGTGGCGGAGAACCTGAACGGCTCGGTGTCCAGCTTCGCCAACCGCATGACCCGTACCGCCCACTCGATCGGCATGCGGCAGACCAAGTTCCTCAACCCGCACGGCCTGCCCAATTCCGGCCAGAGCACGACGGCGCGCGACATGTCGAAGCTGGCGATCCAGACGATGCGGCGGTTCCCGAAATACTACTATTATTTCCAGACCCGCTCGTTCAAATGGAAGGGCAGGACCTACGGCAACCACAACAAGCTGCTTGGCCGCGTTGCCGGCGTCGACGGGCTGAAGACCGGCTATATCCGCGCCTCGGGCTTCAATCTGGTCTCCTCGATGCGGCGCGACGGACGCCATATCGTCGGCGTCGTGATGGGCGGGCGCAGCGGGGCGACCCGCGACGCGCATATGCGCGAACTGCTGGAAACCCATATCCGACATGCCTCGCGCGGCGGCACGATGATGTTCGCCAACGCGCCGCTGCCGCGTTCGCGACCCGAGGACCCCTCGCTTCCCGTCTCCATGACGTCGGCGCAGACGATGCCGGTGCCGAAGATCGTCGTGCCCTCGACATCGGTGCCCGGAACCCTGGTAGCGGTCAACCAGTCCGGCACAGCGTCCGGCTTGAGCAACGCCAGGGCCGGCATTCCCATTCCCACGCCAGCCCCCACCGCGGTCGCCGTCGCGGCGACACAGACGGAGATGGGGTCCGCCTCGCCGCCGCCGAGCAGGGGCGGCTGGATCATCCAGGTCGGGGCGTTCAATTCGGAGCAGTTGGCGATCGATGCGCTCAACCGGGCCAAGAGCCGCGCGCCCTCGCTCTTGTCGGCGGCCACCGCGTTCACCGAGACGACGTCGAAGAACGGCACGACCCTGTGGCGCGCCCGGTTCGCCGGCTTTGACCAGTCCGGCGCGAGCGGGGCCTGCGCCCAGCTCAAACGTCAGTCCTTCGGCTGTTTTCCGGCCCGGCACTGAAGGAAGGGTAGCCCCATGAGACGGTCAGGAACGGCGGCCCTGCCTTCGAAGCAGAAATTCCTTGGCCTCGTTGATCTTCGCGGCAAGGTAGGTCGACCCACCCCGGTCGGGATGCATCTTCAGCATCAGCTCCCGGTGCGCGCGGCGGATTTCGGTCTCGTCGGCCCCCGGCGCCACGCCAAGCACCTGATAGGCTTCCTCTTCCGTCATTGGCCCGCCACCGCCCTGCGGCCGATCGCGTCGCTCGGTCCGCTCGCCGGACGCCCCGCCAGGACCGCCCTGCCCCGCGCCGGCATACGCCTCAGCGTCTTCACGCCAGCCGGGCGACCGGCGGTCGAGATACGCTTCGAGTAGCTGGCGGCTCTCCCCGTCGTCGAGTTCGGCCAGCAGGTCGAGAAGATCCTCCTCGCCAAGCGCGTTCAGCGTCGCGCCGGAATAATGCCCGCGCAGGACGCGGCCATCCAGTTCGCCGGTGTCGTGATCAAGCCGCATTTCGAGCCAGGGCGAGCGCACCGTCGAGGACTGGCCGGCGCTGCGCTGCGTCCGCGCGCCAATGCCGGCGAAGGGATTGCGACCGAAGCCGAGCAGCGAGAAGCCGGCGAAGGCGGCCGGCAGCGCGAAGGCCCAGCGGCCGACAAGCGCCAGGCCGACCGCCGCCAGCAGCAGGATGACGCCGGCCCCTTTCCTCAGTCCCGACGCGAGGTTGCCGGGATCGGCCTCGACGAAGGCGCGCAACACCAGGATGAGGATGATGGTCCCGATCAGGACGAGCAGAAATGCGCCCATTCCATTCCCTTACTTGAGCTGCTCCAGCAGGCGCTGGGCGCCGGCGCCGCTCTTGCGGCCATAGTCGACAAGCGCGGTGCGGCCACCGGCGGCATAGACGGCGACCGCCGACAGCAATTCGCGCAGGTGATGCGCGGAGCCCTGGTCAAACCGGCAATAGGCACCGTTGGTGAGCCTTGCGATCTCGCGGAAGGCCTGCTCGGCGATTGCGTCCCGGCCCTCGTGAAACATGAAGACCCGGGTGCCGGTCAGGCCGATCTCGCCGGCGATCGCGCACAGGTCGTCGATCGATTCCTCCATGCAGTCGCCG
>JANQKY010000067.1 GCA_028280885.1 Tepidamorphus sp. | reverse complement strand
GCCCGCCTTGGCCCCCCAAATCCCATGGGCCCCGCATCGACCTGCGCCGGTCTCGACGACGGATCGACTCGCCGATCGCAAACAGAATTGCACCTACCTGGTCACAAAGCGCTCAGGCCTTGATGCGGTCCCGCGTCAGTCCAGCAGGACGCGATTGGTGCGCTGCTCGATCGTGTAGAGCCCCTGCGCGCCGTCCTTGCGGCGGTTGGTGTCGAGCAGGGCGCGGAAGGCCTGTTCGGCCGAGCGCATCTGACCGAGCCGCATATGCGACCAGCCCTTGATCACGAGCATGTCCGGATCGCTCTGGATCGCCGGGCTGCTGGCATTGAGAAGGCGGAGCGCCTGGGCGTAGTCGCCCGCCTGATAAGCGGCGACCGTGCGCTGGGTCGAGAGCGTCGACTGCAGTTCGGCGGCGCGCCTGTCCGAGGAGGGGATCGCGGCGGCGGCGGCTTCGGCCTTGTCGGACTGTCCGGTGCGCATATAGGCAAGCGCCTGGCCGTAGGCTGCCTCGGCCGAGGTCGCGCTCGATGACCGCGCCCGCTCGAAATAGGCCAGCGCCTGGCTCGGCTGGTTGCGGTTCATCAGGCACCAGCCGAAGGCGACCGAATCCCTGGGCCCGAGCGATTGCGGCGCCGGCGAGGACGAGCCGCAATTGCGCGCAGCCCCGCCCGAGCGCACCGGAGCGGAGGCGCGGGCCACGGCCTTGTCGTATTCGTCGGCGAGCTTGGAGATCCGCTCGGACCGGGTCGACCATTGTGCGGCCAGCTCGCGGAGCTTGTCGGACTGGCGCAGCCGCTGCAGGGTGATGGCAAGGCCGAAGGCGGCCGATTCGAGGTCCGGATCCCACTCCAGGGCGGTGCGGAAGACGGGGCCGGCCTCGCTGGTGCGCTTGGTGTTGAGGAAATAGAAGCCGAGCGCCTGGGCGCCCTGGGCGGAGCGGGCGAGGCGCATATAGGTCGAGAAGTCCTCGATGTCCTCGGCGCTCAGTTCCGGCGGTGGCTCGGAGGTGACCAGCCGGATCATGGCGCCGAGATAGGCCGCCTTGTTCTCCCCGCTGGCGTCGCGCCACTTGCGGCCGAGATCGGCGGCCTGGCGGTAATCGCCGGCCTGGGTGAGCGCCAGGGTCAGGCCTTCGGCGGCCTTGGCCTCGCCGCCCAGATCGAGCGCCCGCTCGAACCAGCGGACGGCATCGGTGGGCTGATCGCGGCTGTAGAAGTAGAAGCCAAGCGTGATCGCGTCGCCGGCGCGCTGCGACTGGGTCGCCAGCCGCTCCAGGTAGGACAGGTCGTTCGGCCGCACGAAGGCCGTCTTGTCCTGGGCGGCCTTGCCGACCGAGGCGCGGATCAGGTTGTCGCGGACGACCTGGAACTCGCCCTCGCCGTTCAGCCCCTTGCGTTCCAGCTTGAACAGGTCGTCGACCAGCTCCGGCGGCAGCAGCTGCATCGCCTTGTGCATCGAGCCGACACGGGCGCCGGGATCGTCGCAATTGGTCAGGATGTAGGTGTGGATCTGGAAGGCGCGTTGCGGGTCGCCGGTGCGGGCATGGGCCTCGCCGATATTCCACAGCGCCGACATCTCGTTGCAGGAAAACAGTTCGGGATGGGCCTTGGAAATCTGCAGGACCGTCTGCCACTGACCGAGAACGGATGCATTGGTCATGCGCTGGCGCGCCTCGGCGGTCTCAAGCACCCGGATCAGAGCCTCGGGCGGTTCCCATTCCGGATCGCTTTCCTTCTCCGTCGCGATCGCCTCGCGCAGGCCGGCGAAATTGCCCTCCGACAACAGGTCCCAGAGATAGCGGGCCTTGGGATCGGACTGCGACAGCAGTTCGTGCACGTCCAGGGAGGGTTCCCAGCCGGGATAGAGGCTCTTCAGCCGCGCGATCTCGGCGCGGATGCGCTCGATGTCGCCTTGCGCCGTGAAATAGCGCAGGGCGCTTTCATCGACCGCGACGGGCTTGGCGTCCTGCTGGTCCTGTCCGGCCGCGGGGCCTGCCGTCAGCAGTCCTGCTGCGAGGGCTGCGCTGATGCATAGCGCCGGAAACCGGCGCCATTTCGGTACGCTCAACATTGCGGATACCCACCTCTTGCCAATGACAGACCCAATAGATGCAGGGTTGAAGGATAATACATAGTCGGGGAAAAAGACTTCAAACCCTCAGGAATAGGCGTTCCCGCGGTGGCGCAGGCAACGAGCGCGGCGAGGATCCGGTAACCGGGATCGTCCGGGGTCTCCCGGGTCGCGCCGGTGTTCAGGTCGACGATCATCGGCGTGCCGCGATCGCGCTGCACCCAGTCGTCATAGAAGGGTTGAAGGAGGGCGGGCTGGTTGTAGCCGGCCAGCATCAGATAAAGCGGGATGCGCAGGCCGTCATAGCCGAAGACCGGCGTGCGGGCGGGATCGGGGGCGATGCCGGACGGCGATACCTGAAGCCAGTCGGCCGGCAGTTTGCGGTCGCCGAAGCGGGCCTTGCCGAGGACCTCGAGCCCCGTCGTCATGGTCTTGTCGAAGCGTTCGGCCGATCCCAGCCGCTGCAGCATGCGCAGGGCGGGGAAGACCCAATAGGACGGATTGATGACGATCGTGTCCGGCTCCTCGGGCTTGCGGAACCCTGTCGCGCCCGGCAGCAGGTAGGCGCCGCCGTCGATATCGACGATGAGCAGGTCGGCGATGGCCGTGGAGATCCGGCGGGCGGCCTCGCGATAGATCGGGTTGTTCCAGCGTTCGGAGGCCAGATAGAGCGCGTAGGCGATCAGCAGGTCGCCGTCGGTGGCGTTGTTGACGTCGGTGACGTGCGGGCTCGCCTCGGGGCGCCAGACCCAGGCGGCAAGCCCGTCGTCGCGCACCAGAAGCTCCGTTCTGGTGAAGGCCCAGATGCGCTCGAAGGCGGCCTGGTCGTCGGCTGCGGCGGCCAGCAGCATGCCGTAGCCCTGGCCCTCGCTGTGCGAGATGTTGTCGTTCGCGGTATCGACGATGCGCCCGTCCGGCCACAGGAAGGCGGCCTTGTAGGCCTCCCAGTCGGCGGACGTCACGGACATGCGCAGCGGTGGCCCGGGGACGAGGCCGGCGGCGAAGGACGAGGGCAGGGTGTTGCAGGCCATCAGGCCGGCGCAGATCGCCACCGCCGCGATCCGCAGCGCGCGAAGGGCATAGCCGTTCACTCGTTCCTCCGTCCCATTCGCACCATCAGGGTCGTCGCCACGCCGAGCAGCACGCACAGCGCCACCATCAGGATGGCGAAGGCGACGATATTCGTGGAAAACCAGTTGGCGGCGATCCGGCGCAGGTTGAGGAAGCCGAGCGGGCTGGTCGCGACGAAGACGAAGGTCTCGACGGGCTCGGTGCTGACCTGATGCGTTTCACGGGCAAGTTCGGTCGCCCGGCCGCCGATGCCGCTCCACACGAAGGGGCTGCTGATGTCGCGCAGGCCCGCGTCGATATCCTCCGACGACCGGCCGGTGACCAGGGTCCAGGCGGCGTTGCCGCGGAAATTCGAGGCCTGGGCGATGATCATCTCGGTCTCCTCGGAGGAAAACCGCAGCTTGGACTGGTCTATATCGATGCCGAGTTCCTCGCCGGTGATGCCGGAATTGACCAGGAACCAGTCCCGGAAGCCGCGGAAGAGGCGCGCGACCAGGTTTCCCGACACCTGATCGCGCCATTGCGAGCGCAGATCGTCGTTGTCGCCGTCGAAGGAGGGGATCGCCGAAACCGGCCGGTCGCCCTGCACTGTCCGGGGGGCGCCGTTCGCCGGCGCGCCGCCGTTGCGCCGGTCGCGCGACTGGGGCAGCTCGGTTTCGGCGATCTGCTCGATGCCGAACCGGTTGAGCACGCCGGTCGGCAGGGTGTGCATGGGCTGCACCAGAATGGCCGGCTGCCCCTCGATTGCGGCAAGCGAGTTCGTCACCTCGATCGGCAGCGGCCTGCCGCGCACGCCGGCCAGGCGGGCCGCCAGCGTTCCGCCCGCCGACACGGACAGAGGGTCGCCGGCGTCCATCGAGACATAGGTGGGCATGTCGCCGAGGCCGTAGGGGAACGCGCCGGCCGCGAAGGGGGCGAGATCGGGCCGCCGGGTAATGCGCGCGTAGGGTGGCAGCCGGAAGCGGGTCGTGTCGAAGATGGCGAAGCGCGGGTCCCGCGCGCGCGTCGTGCCGGGCGTGCAGGCCCAGTCCGTTTCGGATTCCAGCACCGCCTCCAGCCGCAGGACGTTCAGGCCGGGCCGGAAATTCTGCATCGGAATGCGGATCGGCTGCTGCGACATCAGCGCGCCTTCGGTGGTCCGCAGGCGCATCGTCGATGCGGTCTTGTCGTTGACATAGATGTCGATGCGGCTTTGCGGCTCGACATCGCGGGAGAAGGCGGCGTCGAGATAGAGGATGGCCTCGCCATAGGCCTCGGCGTAGAAGTCCGGCGCCAGGGCAAACAGGAATTCCGTCTTGTAGCGGCGGCCGCTGAACTGCTGGGTGGCGACGCCCAGATCGGCGAAGGTGACGCTGCGGCCATGTTCGAGGAGCGGTGCGTTCGGCGACGACCAGGGGCCGGTCGGCACCACGGAAATCGCCTCGAAATCCATCGATGCCCGCTCCGACGCCGTCGCAAGCGCATCCTCGACAGCCGATGCGTCGGGGCCGGAGGCAACCACGATCGGGACGACGGTGCCGTTGCCGGAGATAACGTCGAAAACCGGGCCGTCTGAGGATCCGTCCGGCTGGAAGCCGAGCGCATCCCGGATGCGGTCCGCGGTTCCAACGATCAGCACCAGGTGGCCGGACGGGTCGGCGACGTTCAGCGGCTGATCCGTCAGTTCGACCACCGGATGGGGGAAGCGGCCGAGCAGCGAAACCGCCTGAACGGCATCGATATAGTTCTGCAGGGCTTGCGGGCTTGAATCGAACAGGTTGATGACGTGGATCGTCGTCTTGCCTTCGGGGCCGACACCGATCGCGGGAAGGTCGGCGATGCCGGTGATTTCGCCCGTATCCGCGTCGGCGAAGCGGAAGCCGGTGCCGAAGGGCAGGACGCTTGTCCACAATTCATAGGTCGCCTCGACCGAGCAGTCGACGCGATGGGCCTGGCGGACCTCGATCCGGATCGTGTTGGTGCCGGGACGCAGCACCCCGTCGGGGACCACGAAGCGGTCGGCGCGCGGGGCGTCGGAGGCATCGATCGCCGTGCGGAAGACGCTGATGCCGTTCATCGAGATGCCGAGTTCGGAATATTCCGGCGCGACGACGACCGAGTTGATGAACTGTAACTCGAAATCGGCCGGCGAATTGGCCTGTGCCTCGGTGAGAAACACCGTCCATTGCCGGGAATCGATCTCGCCGGTCAGGCTCATGTCCCTGGCCGGGATGACGAAGCGGTTGATCGGCGGCTCCTCGGGGGCCGGATCGGCCGCGGCCTGGTCATTTCCCGAAAGCAGCGTCGGATCGGCCCGCGAGAAGGGGTCCTCGGCGGGCTCGCCGGTTACGGATGGCTCGCCGGGCTCTTCATCGCGGCTGAAGGCCTGTCCGGTGCCCTCGACCGAACTCCATCCCGACCGGCCGCCGCTCCCCGAGGGGGCGTTGAGCGGGCCGCCCCGCCACTGGTCGGGAAAGGGAAACAGCGGTTCGGGCCCGGTCTGGGCGCGGCTGCCGGTCAGGCCGGGGGCGAGCCCCAGGGCCAGGGCAGCGGCGATCGTTGCGATTATCAAGCGACGCATGGCAGCACCCGGTTCAATCGCGCGTGTTGACGCTGACGGCCGATCGCCGGAACTCCAACAGCATGTAGAGCAGGCCGCGACCGGTCTGGTAGGTGGCGAGCATCAGGAACCAGGCTGTCGCCTTGATGACCCCGATATTGTTGCGCCGGCTTTCCTGGAACTTGACCCAGTTGTCGGAGTCCGAGAAGACGATGTCGGCGACGATGCGGTAGGTATCGGCCGAATTGGCGTCGATGCCGCAGCCAAGCTGCACCACGTCGTCGTCCTGCCGGACGCTGCGGATGGTCATCGGCAGATGGCGTCCGACCGTGTCCGAGCGCGGCTTGTCCAGGCCGAGTTCGAGGCTGTCGCCGGGCCTTATCGTGCCCAGGTCGGCCGCCGGCAGCCGCAGCCGGACACCGCCCGTCGAGGCGTTGACGATCGTGCCCGGCACCTGCCTGCCCTGGATGGCGATCTCGCAGCGGCGCATCAGATCGACCCGCTCGGACCGCCGCAGGTCGCGGCGCTCCGAGACGACGCCAAGCGCGCCGCCCACCAGGATCAGGTTCAACAGGTTCCAGCCGCCGACGACCAGCGTGATGTCGGCGTCGTAGGGCTGGGCGATCAGGCGCCAGATCGTCGCGAACACGCCGACGATCAGCACGGCGAAGATGATGTAGAACGGGATCGCCAGTTCCGAGATCCGGTTCTCGGCAAGCGAATCGCCCTTCGCCGTGACCCGGAAGGTCGGTTTTCGGGGGTTGAAGACGGCGGAGATCACCGCCCGGAACAGATAGACGCTCTGGACGTATTCGTAGAGTTCCGAAATCCACGACCAGCGGTATCGCCCGTACAGATAGTTCTGCAACAGGATGTTGATCAGCATGTAGGTGGCGATGTAGCCGAGGAATTCCTCGCCCGAGGCGTTGAAGATCTTCAGCGAGCCGAACAGGAAGAACAGCGGCGCGATCAGGAAGATGAGCCGTGAGAAGGGGAAGAGCCAGAACAGGGTGCTGGAGGCATAGCACATGCGCTGGGCGAAGCTCAGGCCGCGCTTGATCAGCGGCCGCTTGAGCATGATGATCTGCATCATGCCCTGGGCCCAGCGGGTGCGCTGGCCGATGAAGCTGGCGAAGGTGGCCGGCTGCAGGCCGGCGACCAGCGGCCGGTCGACATAGAGGCTGCGCCAGCCCCTGGCGTGCAGGTCGATCGCGGTCTCGCAGTCCTCGGTGATGCTGACGCCGCTGAAGCCGTTGCTCTGCTCCAGCGCGGCGCGGCGCATCAGCGCGGCCGATCCGCAGAAGAACGAGGCGTTCCAGCGGTCCAGACCGCGCTGGATGAGGCCGTAGAACATCTCGTTTTCGGACGGCATCGACTTGAAGGTCTGCAGATTGCGCTCGAGCGGGTCCGGATTGATGAAGAAGTGCGGCGTCTGGACGAGGAACAGCCGCTCGTCCTCCTTGAAATAGCCGACCGTGCGGCGCAGGAAATCCTGGGTGGGCGCGTGGTCGGCGTCGAACACGGCGACCAGCTCGGCCCTGGAATGGGCAAGACCGTTGTTCAGGTTGCCGGCCTTGGCGTGTTCGTTCCGGGCGCGGGTCAGGTAGCGGACATTCATGTCCTTGCAGAGCTGCTGGAGGCGCTTGCGGCGCTTCTGGGCGGCGATCGCGTTGGCCGCGTCCTCGTCATCGCATTTCTGGTCGGTGCCGCCGTCGTCGAGCAGCCAGACGGTGAACTTGTCGGCGGGATAGTCCATAGCCTTGGCGGCGGCGAGCGTGGTGCCGAGCAGTTCCTCGTGCTCGTTGTAGCTGGGCACGAAGACGTCGACCGTCGGCAGGTCGGCATCGGATATCTCGGCCGGCGGCTTGCGGCTTGGCAGCGGATCGAGCACGGCGAACAGGCTGAGCCCCAGCATGGCGACGCTGTACATCTCGGCGGAATAGAGCAGGATGCCCGGAATGAAGTTCTCCGGCTGCGTGATCGGTGGCAGCGTGCTGGTGGTGCGCCAGTAGACGTAGCGCAGCACCACGGCGGTCCCCAGCGCCAGCGCGACATGGCGCCAGACGCCTTCCGGCCGCAGCCATTTCAGGACCATGATCATGGCGGCTGCCAGCAGGGCGGCGACCAGATGCGCCTGCAGGCTGACCGGCTGGGTCACGAAGAACAGGACACTCAGGGCAACGATGAACCAGAATATGACGGTCATTCGCGAAGGCTCGTTTGCTGTTCCGGATTAGGGGGGTCGGATTGATCCCGAGCCTTGATGCGTTTCTTCCGCAGAGGCATTTGTTCCGCCGCCCTTCAAAGCAGGTGGCGGGCGAAATCGCAATATTGCCTAAAAGGCGAATTATCTCTTGGTTAAGCCGGCGCAGCACCGAGGGAAGGAGCGGTTTTCTTGTGGACCTTCAATGCTGAAATGTAAAAGTCGACCCAAGTTCACTTGATTGAGGCGGTGTGGTCGGGTTTCCGTATGGACATATGTATTACCTAAGGTGATGAATCGCTATTTCCTGGCTAATTAACTTGTTTAGTAGCCTTATTATCCTTGGCTTCCGGAAACAGACACCGGGAAGCGCCGCGCGCTGCTTTGCCGCGTTGGGAAAGAACTCGAGCGCGGGCGCCGTAACGCCGTCCGGGCCGGCGTGGCAGGGGAGCCACAAGTGATGAACTTTTTTGATCGGACGGTCCAGTTTCGTCCTTTCGTCTCATATCGGCTCCGGCGGCAGGACGGGCCCGCCGCGCCATCCACAGGCAAACGGGCGAGATGCCGGCGGGCGGCCCGCTAGCGGGCTTTCGGAACGGGGCCGGTATAGAAGCCGGAGACGTCCGCGCTGACGTCGTCGGGCTCGTAGACGCCGATCAGCACGCCGGTCGTCGGGGACCGGCGGCGCATCTCGTCCAGGTCCTGCTCCGAGACGGTGACCCGCTGCGCGTTGCGGCGGCCCCACGCGCCGAGCCGCCGGTACATCAGGTCGATGACATCGGCGTGGTCGGGGCTTGCGCCGAGATCGTGGAACTCCTGCGGATCGGTCTGCATGTCGAACAGCATCGGCCGGAAGCCGCCCTCGGCATGCATGAACTTCCAGCGCGTATCGGCGACCATGAACAGCCGCGCGTCGTCGGAGGAGAGGCCCAGCGCGGTGCGCATCGGCGTCGTCGAATAATCGTACTCGCTGATGACGAAGTCGCGCCAGCTGTCCGGCGTCCGGCCATGCAGCCACGGGGTCAGCGAGCGGCCCTCGAGGATGTTGTGGGCGATTTCGCCGCCGGCGGCCTCGACGAAGGTCGGGGCGAGGTCGATCGATTCGACCAGCGCGTCGCAGACCGTGCCGCGGGCCGGGTCGGCCTCCGCGCGCGGGTCGTAGATGATCATCGGCACCTTGACCGACGGCTCGTGGAACAGATCCTTCTCGCCCAGCCAGTGGTCGCCCAGATAGTCGCCATGGTCGGCGGTGACGACGATCATCGTGTCGTCCATCCGGCCGGTGTCGCGCAGATACCGGGACAGCCGGCCCATCTGATCGTCACACTGCTTGATGAGGCCCATATAGGCGGGAATCGTCTTCTGGCGCACCTCTTCGCGGGAGAAGGCCTTGCCGACCCGGTTGTTCATGAAGGCGTCGTAGACGGGATGCGGGTTTTCCCGTTCGGAGGGGTGGCGGGTCGCGGCGGGCACGTGGTTGCGGCCGTACATGTTGTGATAGGGCGCCGGCACGATATAGGGCCAGTGCGGCTTGATATAGGAGACATGCGCGCACCAGGGGCTGTCGGCCTGTTCGATGAAGCGGATCGCCTCGCCGGTGAGCCACGGCGTTTCGCTGTCCTCCTCGGCGATATTGGCCGGCCGGTCGGAATTGGTCATGAACCAGCCCGACGCGATGTCGCCGTCGATGTCGCCGGAATTGGCGAAGTCGTGCCAGGGGTTCGATCCGGGATAGCCCTTCGCCTTCAGGAATTCGTTGTAAGGGGACGGTCTTTCGTCATAGACCCCGCCGGGCCCTTCCGCCCACAGCCCGTCGTCGCGGACCCAGACGTCGAAGCCGCATTCGGCCTGGCGCGCGCCGATGACGCTGTCGGGCGCAAGGCCGAGCCGCTCCATGCCCTTCTTGTCGACGCTCATGTGGGTCTTGCCGATCAGCCAGCAGCTCGTGCCGGCCGCGCGCAGGTGATCGGCAAGCGTCACCTCGCCGACGCGCAGCGGGAAATTGTTGCGCTGGGCGCCGTGCGAGCTGACATAGCGCCCGGTATAGAAGCTCATCCGCGAGGACCCGCAAATCGGCGACTGCACATAGGCGCGCGTGAAGCGGACGCCGCGGCTTGCCAGCCAGTCGATATTCGGCGTGTGCAGATGCGGATGACCGGCGCAGCTCAGATAGTCGAAGCGCAGCTGGTCGAACATGATGAACAGGATGTTCACGGATGGCAGTCCCCGGTATGTGACGGTGCGACCAAGGTGACCATCACACGTCCCGTGTCAACCGCCCGGAGTTTGGCGGGGGGACATGTCGCGCCGTCCGGATGCGTCCGCCTGAGGGGCGTGCGCAATTCCGCCGTGATTGCGGCGTAGCGGGTGGCGGTTGCCATTTCGCAAAGGGAACCTGCATGGAAACCGGGTCCGTCTATGTCGTACCGGACTTCGTCGCGCTGACGATCGGCATCGTCGTCTATTTCAGCGGCGTCGCGGCGACGCGCCGATTTGCGGTCCTGCGCGACTACAACATCCCGGAGCCGGTCTCGGGCGGCATCCTGGCGGCGCTCGTCACGCTGGCGCTGTTCGTACTCTTCGGCCTGTCGGTCGAATTCGAACTGATGAGCCGTGACCTGCTGCTGGTCTATTTCTTCACGACGATCGGCCTCAACGCCCGGCTTGCCGATCTTGCCCGGGGCGGCAGGGCGCTTGCCCTGCTTTTGGCGCTGACGGTCGCCTATATCGTCATCCAGAACGTCGTCGGCGTCATCGGGGTGACGCTGTTCGGCCTGCCCGAGGCGGTCAGCGTGCTGGTCGGCTCGGCTGCGCTGATCGGCGGGCATGGTACCGCGATCGCCTGGGCGCCGGAGATCGCCGAGCGGTTCGGGATCGCCAACGCCATGGAGATCGGCATTGCCTGCGCCACCTTCGGCCTGATCCTGGCCAGCATGGTCGGCGGCCCGATCGCCCGCTATCTGATGGCGCGCCATCATCTCGAGGACGCGACGAACGGCCGGCCGCCGATGGTCGGACTGCCTTACAAGGCGGAAAGCGAGGAGGCCGGGCCGCAGATCAATCACATGACGCTGATGGGCGCGATGCTGGCGCTGAATGTCGCGATCATCATCGGCTACGCGGTCAATCAGGTGCTCGATGATGCCGGCATCCGCCTGCCGCTGTTCGTCACCTGCCTTTTGACGGCGATGGTGATGTCGAACACGGTGCCGCACCTGCTGCCCGGCCTCGACTGGCCGGCGCGGTCGCCGTCGCTGGCGCTGATCTCCGACTATTCGCTCAACATCTTCCTGGCGATGTCGCTGATGAGCATGCAGCTTTGGACGCTTGCCGAACTGGCCGGGCCGCTGCTGGCGATCCTGGTGCTGCAGACGTTTGCCGCCTGCGCCTTCATTCTGTTCGTGCTGTTCCGGGTGATGGGCGGCAACTACGAGGCGGCTGTCCTGAGCGCGGGTTTCGGCGGCTTCGCGCTCGGGGCGACGCCAACGGCGGTCGCCAACATGACGGCGGTCACCAAGAAGCACGGGCCGGCGCCGAATGCCTTCCTGGTGCTGCCGCTGGTCGCGGCCTTCTTCGTCGATATCGCCAATGCGATCATTATCGGACAGTTCGTGGGGTAGGGGCCGCTAACCTCGCCGGCACCTAAACCGCCGTCCAGCCGCCATCGACCGGCAGGGCCGTGCCGGTGATCATTCGCGCTGCGTCGGAGGCCAGGAACGCGATTGCCTCGGCGATGTCGTCCGCCTCGGCCAGGCAGCCGAGCGGGGTCTTGGCGAGGATGTCCTCGCGCAGGCTGTTGCTGGACAGGAGCGCCGTTGTGAGGCCGGTTTCCGCGAAGGTCGGCAGGACCGCGTTGACGCGAATGGATTTCGATGCCCATTCGGCCGCGAGCGCACGGGTCAGGTTGACGAGGCCGCCCTTGCTGGCGTGGTAGGAGACGTTCGGATAGAGCTGGTTGCCGACGACGCCCATGATCGAGGCGACGTTTATGATCGCGCCCGGGATAACTGCGCCGGGTCGGTCGAGTCGCTTCGCGAACTCGCGCGACAACACGAAGGCTGCCGTCAGGTTGACGTCGACGACCCGCGACCAGGTGTCGGTATCGAGCTCGGTCGCCGGCATGCGGGCGCCGGTGCCGGCATTGTTGACCAGGATGTCGATCACCATGCCCCGGTCGGCGGCGGCATCGAAGGCCCGGGCGATATCAGCCTCCCGCGTCACGTCGCCGGCACGCGCGATCACTGTGTTGCCGGTGTCGGAAAATGCCGCTTCCAGCCCCCGCAGCCCGTCCGTATCGGCATCGAGCACGACGATATCGGCGCCGCGTTTCGCCATCAGCAGGGCGGTCGCCCGGCCGATACCGCTGGCGCCACCGGTGACCAGGGCGGTGCGGCCCGACAGAGCGAGCCGGTTGAAATCCTGGTCGTGCATTCTTGTCCGCCCTCCCGCAGCCGTTCGCGGGCGGAACTTTAACCGGACTGGACGCCGGCACAAGTCGCCGCCGTCCGCGACCGCGACAGCAGGATGCGGTCCGCCGCAACGCCGAACACGGTGGCGACGAGATCGTCGGTCAGAACCGCCTCCGGCGCGCCATCGGCGACGATCCTGCCGGCATCCACCACGATCAGCCGGTCGGCATAGCCGGCCGCCAGGTTGAGGTCGTGCAGGATCGCCAGGCAGCCGCCGCCCTGGGCGACATGATCGCGGGCGATGTCGAGGATCTCGAACTGGTGACGGATATCGAGGCTCGATGTCGGCTCGTCGAGATAGAGCCAGTTCGCGGCCCCCTCGCTCACGGGCGCGCCGAGCTGGCAGAGCACGCGGGCAAGATGCACGCGCTGCTGCTCGCCGCCGGAAAGCTGCTGGTAGAAGCGGCCCTCATAGCCCGAAAGCCCGACGCGGGCGAGCCGGTCGCGGACGAACTGGCCGGGATGCGCGATACGGTGCGCGCCGGCCCGCAATCCGAGCGCGACGACCTCGTGGACGGTGAACGGGAAGGCGAGGTGGGAGGATTGCGGCAGAACAGCCCGGCGCTGGGCGAGTGCCCGGTTGGGCCAGGCCTGGAGCGGGATACCGTCGAACCGGACGATGCCGGAAGCGGGCGCAAGGTCGCCGGTCAGCGCGCGCATCAGCGTGGTCTTGCCGGCACCGTTCGGCCCGGCGATGACGGTCAGGGCACCGGCGGGGAGGCTGAGCGATATGGCGTGCAGGACCGGCCGTCCGGACAGGCTGACGCTGAGGTTTTCGGCTTCGATCATCACAGGTCCACGATCGAGCGCTGGCGCAGAAGCAGCCACAGGAAGAACGGGGCGCCGAGGATGGCGGTGACGATGCCGATCGGCAATTCGGCGGGGGCTGCCACCGTGCGGGCGACCATGTCGGCGGCAACCAGCAGCACCGCGCCGAGGAGGGCGCAGGCCGGCAGCAGCCCGGCATGGCCCGGACCGATCAGCAGGCGCAACAGATGCGGCACGATGATGCCGATGAAGCCGATCGGGCCGGCAACCGCGACCGACGCGCCGACGGCGGCGGCGACGGCGAAGATCGCGAGCCGCTTCATCGCCTGCACGGCGATGCCCAGATGCCGCGCCTCGCCCTCGCCGAGCAAAAGCGCATCGAGGCTGCGCGCCAGGGCAGGGGCCGCGGCGAGCACCAGGCTCAGGAACACGACGGCGATCGCGACCTTCTCCCAGGATGCGCCGGCGAGGCTGCCGAGCGTCCAGAAGGTGAAGTCGCGCAATTGCGTGTCGTCGGACAGGAAGACCAGCATGCCGGTTCCGGCGCCGAACAGCGCGGCGATCGCGATGCCGGCAAGCAGCATGGTCGCGACCGAGGTGCGGCCGTTGCGTGTGGCGATGACGTAGAGCGCCAGCGTGGTCGCAAGCCCGCCAACAAAGGCGGAAACGGGCAGGGCATAGACGATCGATGCGCCGAGCAGCGGTACGAGGACGCTACCGCCCAGCACGATGGTGGCGACGGCGGCGAAGGCCGCGCCCGCCGTCACCCCGACAAGGCCCGGATCGGCGAGCGGATTGCGGAACAGGCCCTGCATGATCGCGCCCGACACGGCAAGCGCCGCGCCGACGGCCAGGCCGAGCAGGGTGCGCGGCAGCCGGATTTCCAGGATAATCAGGTCGGCGCGGGCAGCCGCGATCGAGGTTTCGCTGGCAAGCGTCAGGACGAGCGTCTCGGCGACCCGTCCGGGCGTGAAGCCCGCCGGCCCGGTCGCAAGCGACAGGAACGCCACCACGACAACCGCGCAGGCCAGCACGGCGATCGTTACGACCGCATGGCCGGTACGGTCGCCGGGGCCGGCATCGCGGACGCGATTGAGGACGGTGGCGAGGGTCATTGTTCCCGGTTCGCTTTAGATTTCATTTGGCGGACTTCACTGGGAAGCAGCATCCGGCGCGGTCCAGGACCGGTCCGCAAGGACCGGCAGGTCGAGATCCGGATGCAGCGCCGCCGCCAGATCGCGGACGGCATGGGCGATGCGCGGCCCGAAGCCGAGCAGGTAGAGACCGTCCATCCGTACCAGGCGCCGCGACTGCGCGGCGGGGGTGAAGGCGAGCGCCGGCTGCGAGAATACATCCGTGGCCTCCGCGCGATGGTCGCCCCGATCCATCATGACGATCACGTCGGGCGCCGCCCCGATGACCGCCTCGTCGTTGACCGGCTTGTAGCCGCTGAAACCGGTAAGCGCGTTCCGGCCGCCGGCAAGCTCGATCATGGCGGCGGCCGAGGTGTCGGCGCCGGCGGCGAGGATGCGGCCGCCGGACAGGCTCAGGATGAACAGCGTACGCGGCCGGTCGTCGGCGCTTTTAATGGCGTCATCGAGCGCGGTGGTGACCGTCGCGAGATCGCCGGTGACCGCGCCGGCCAGGTCCTCGCCCCGCGCGGAAACATCCATGGCGTTTGCGACGAAGCGGATCTTGTCGGCAACGCCGGCGGCATCCATCGCGGCGGGAACGGAGACGAAGGGCACGGAGGCCTTCTGCAGAATGGAAACGGTCTCGGCCGGGCCGGCATCGGCCTCGGCAAGGATCAGGGACGGCGTTACCGACAGGAGCCCTTCGGCCGACAGGGCCCGCAGATAGCCGACATCCGGCTTGGTGTTGAGCGCGTCGGCGGGATAGCGGCTGGTCGTGTCGACGGCGATGATCCGGTCTTCAAGCCCAAGCGCATAGAGGATCTCGGTGACCGACCCGCCGGCCGAGACGACGCGCTGCGAATCGGCAATCGTCACGGTCCGGCCGTTGGCATCGTCGATGGTGACCGGAGCGGCGGAAAGCGGTGTGGCGGCAAGCATGCCGGCGAACGCGCAGGCGAGCGCGTGGGGCAGTTGCGTCATTCTGAAGCAATACATGAGAGGATCCTGATTGTAACCTGAACTAAAGGGGTAAATGTGCCTTCCCTATTTGTTCAGGATGAGCTTGCCCTGCCGGGTGATGCGCAGCACGTAGCGGTCGGCATTGTGCAGAATCACCAATTCGCGATGGCCGGCGAAGAGCGCCTTGGAATCGATTGCCGGATTCGATTTCCCTGATGATCCAACAGGGGGGCGGGATTGAGCAGAGGTCGGGGGCGCCACGGGGTCTTTGCGCGTCGGATAGGAAGGGCTGGTCATGGGCTTTTCCACATCAGGAGGTCCGGTTTTCCAGGGCCGTGGCGATGCGTCATGCGTCGCTGCGATCGGCCTGCTCGATATATCTTGACTCTAATAGTCAGATTAAAATAGAACGCAACCCATCGGCATGGCGATTGCGGGTTCGGCCGCACCGGCTGCCGGTAAGGGAACTGCGAGCGAACGGCCTCCGGTCGGGTAGCCAGCATCGCGCCGTTTCAAGGCGCTTTGGAGCTACTAACAGCGTCCGCCTTTCAGGCGGGCGTCGTAACCGGGGGATTGGAATGCGGGTTGAATACGGTCGGACGGGCGCGGATTGGGGTCGTAGCGCCCTATTCATGTCGACCGCTCTGGCAGCGAGTCTCGGGTGGGTCTGCGTGCAGCAGGCTCAGGGGCAGGAAACGGACGTAACGAACGTGTATCTGAGCGAGATCACCGTCGTTCCCTCCAAGGTCGAGGAGGATGCCGTCGAGGCGCTTGCCTCGGTCAGCGTCGTGACGCCGTCCGAACTGGAGATCCTGCAGCCGACCGATACCCAGGACATCTTCTTCGGCATGCCGAACGTTTCCGCCGGCGTTTCCCAGGACACGACCGGCGTCGGCACCAGCTTCAATATTCGCGGCCTGCAGGATTTCGGCCGTGTCGCGGTGATCCTCGACGGTGCCCGCAACAATTTCCAGCGCAACGACCATGGCGCGACGTCGACGGCCTGGATCGAGCCGGAGATGATCAACGAGGTGACCGTGGTGCGCGGCCCGGTGTCGAACCTCTACGGGTCGGGCGCGATCGGCGGTGTCGTCGTGTTCGAGACCAAGACCGCCTCCGATTTCCTCGCGCCCGGCGAGCGGGCGGCCGGCTCCGTCAAGGGGCGCTACGAGACGAACGGCAATGCCTGGACGGCGACCGCGACGGGCGCTGCCCGGTTCAGCGACGTAATCGACGTCATCGGCAATGTCACCTACCGCGAATCGAGCGACTACAAGGACGGCGCCGGCAACACCGTTCCCTATTCGCACTACGACGTGCTTGGCGGCCTGGCGAAGACGCAGATCGCGCCTGGCGAGGACCACCTGATCACGCTCGGCTGGATCGGCGCGCACGACACCTGGAACGAAGAGGGCACCCAGGACGTCACGCTGGACGAGAACACGTTCACCGGCAAATACGAATATTCGCCGCTCGACAACCAATGGGTCGACCTGACCCTCAGCGGCTTCTATGTCGATACCACCCAGTCGCAGACCCAGCTTGTCGACACGATCCGCTTCAACCAGCAGACCGGCGCGCCGATCGTGGTGCCGGCCGGCAATGTCCGTGACTTCAAGCTGAATACCGGCGGTTTCGACATCTGGAACACCTCGACCTTCGATACCGGGCCGTTCCTGCACACGCTGACCTTCGGCGGCGACTGGTATCGCGACGACGCGCAGACGGTCGACGGCACCGGCGTTTCCGGCGTCTATAATCCCAGCGGCGACCGGTCGACCTATGGCGCCTATGTCCAGAACAAGGTCGAATATTCAAACTGGTTCGAGGCGATCGGCGCCCTGCGCTGGGACGGTTACGAGTTGCAGGGCGATACCGTCGACAATTCGGCAAGCCGCGTCTCGCCGCGCCTGTCAGTCGGCGTCAAGCCGTTCGAGGATTCCTTCCTGAACGGCGTGCAGCTCTACGGCACCTACGCGGAGGGCTATCGCTCGCCGAGCATCATCGAGACGCTGATGATCGGCCTACATCCAGCCGGCGTGCTGTTCCCCTTCCTGCCCAATCCGGACCTGATCCCGGAAACGGCGAAGACCTGGGAGGCGGGGCTCAATTACGCCCGCGACAACGTGCTCTATCAGGGCGACGGCGTGCGGATGAAGGCGGCCTGGTTCCACAACGATGTGGCCGACTATATCGGGCTCACCTATCTCTCGCCCTTCGTCCCCGACAGCGGCTGCTTCTTCGTGCCGACGCCGCAGTCGATCCCGATCTGCGCGCAGTATCAGAATTTCGACACGGTGCGGATCCACGGCTTCGAACTGGAGGCGGTCTACGACACCGGATGGTTCTTCGCCGGCCTGCAGGGCGCGGCCATTCAGGGCGTCGACACGTCGACGACCCCGTCGACGCCGCTCTATTCGATCCCGCCGGATCAGGTGACGGGCCGGGTCGGCTTCCGGGCGCTGGACGAGGCGCTGGTGATCGGCGGCGAGGTGCAGCGGGTTATGCCCCACAACAGCCTGTCCTTCATGCCGTCGGCTCCGTTCGAACCGACGATCCGGGACGGCTACACGCTGGTCAACCTGTTCGGCTCCTACGAGGCCAACGACAACCTGCGCATCAATGTTCGGCTGGAGAACCTCTTCGACGTCGAATACGCCAACTACATGAACATCGCCTCGGGCACGGACGTCTTCGAGCGCGGGTTCAACGCAAAAATCGCGGCAACGCTTCGCTTCGGCGTCGTGCAGCCGTCACTGGTCGGCGACGAGATCGTCGTCAGGAACTGATGGGCAACAGGCTAGGGAAGAAATGAGTTTCGAGACGAGCGCCATGTCAGGATTGCAGCCACTCAAAGGACGGTTCGACCCGGTGTCGGGGGACGCGGTTTCGTCTGTCCGGTTGCAGTTGATCCGATGGCGGTCGTGGTCAGTCGTCGGGTCGGTGTTGGTATTCCTTCTCCTCCTTACCAGCATCGGCTCGGCGGCTGCCGCCTCCGAGAGGATTAGCATAGAACTCAATCGACTTGAAGACGTCGAATCCGGGTGCCGGATGAGTTTCGTGATGACGAACGGGCTGAAGGAGCCCGTCGAGGGCATCACGATGGAAGCGGTGCTGTTCGATCGCGACGGGATCGTCGCCCGGTTCCTGCTCCTGAAGTCGCGGCCGATGCCGGTCGGCAAGACCCGCGTGCAACAGTTCGATGTGGCCAATACCGCCTGCAACGCGCTGGGACAGGTGCTTCTGAACGATGTTACCGCCTGCGCCGGCCCGGCGCGGACCCCCGAGCCGCTTACCCCCGAGCGCTGCCTTGAGGTGATCGAGACCGCAAGCCGCGCGAGCATTCCTTTTTCGACCACGCTGACCCCCAACAGCGATCGGACGGACAGCCAGTAGGAGGAGTTTCATGGGCGAGGATATCGGGCTCCTGGCGCAGGCCGCCGGGACCTCTTCGGCTGTTTCGGAGCCTGCCGCGGCGCAGACCGATTCGGGTGCGGCCGGGACTGAGGGCGCCGACCCGGTGCCGGCTTCCGGCGAGGCCGAGGCAACGGGTGCGGAAACCGCACCCGCCGAGGCAGCCGCCGAAACCCTCGGTAGCGCCGAGGCGATGGAACCCGTCGCAATGGAGCCTGTTATGCTTGAACCGGGCGGGCTCGAACCGGGCGCGCTCGATGGCGGCGATATCGAGGACTATGTCGAGGCCGCCGTCGACGGCGTGACCGGCCTTGTCGGCCTCGGCGGTCCGATCGTCGGCCTGCTGCTGTTCCTGTCCGTCGTGGCGCTGACGATCGTGCTCCTCAAGCTCTGGCAGATGAACCGCTTCGGCGTCGGCAGACGCCGGCTGGAGCGGGCCGTCCGCCACTGGTGCGTGACGCCGGGCATGGAGGCGGCCGTGCGCGCCGGCGAGGTGCCGGGGCCGTTCGCCGCCGTCATTTCCCGGGCGATGACGCGTCTTTCCCAAGGCAGCCCCGAAGCGATCGTGCGCGAGAAACTGGAACTCGGCGCCGATCAGATCGTCGGCGACATGCGCTCCTATCTGCGGGCGCTCGAGGCGATCGCCCAGGCCGCCCCGCTGCTGGGCCTGCTCGGGACGGTGCTCGGCATGATCGATGCCTTCCGGGTGCTCGAATCAAGCGGCGGCGACGTCGACCCGGCCGGCCTTGCCGGTGGCATCTGGGTCGCCCTGATGACGACCGCCGTCGGCCTTGCGGTCGCCATTCCCACCGCGCTGGCGCTGCACTGGTTCGACGGCCGGGTCGACCGCGAGCGCCGGCGCATCGAACGTCTGGCGACGCTCGTCCTGACCCATCCGCCGCTGCCGGCCGGCCATCACCCGATGCCCGGTCAGGTAGCGGGCCAGGTGGAGGCGGCGTCGGTGCAAGCGCCTGATCCGGTACATCCGTCGCAGGAGCTCCCCGCCCCGGATCTCCGGTCTCCGGGCCAGGCCCATGCGGTCTGAGCGGGTACAGGCGGTCCGCAGAACCACGAGCCTGACCGCCCTCGTCGACGTGGTGTTCCTGCTGCTCCTGTTCTTCATGCTGGCCTCGACCTTTTCGCGCTTTTCGGTGATCGAGGTCGGGCTTGGCGGAACCGGGCGCCCCGGCGCGGCCGCCGTGCAGACGCTGGACCGTGTTCTGCTGACGGTCGATGCCGAGGGGCGCATTGGCGTCAACGGGCAACTGGTCGACCGTGCGGTCCTCGCCGAGACGCTCAGACGCTCCGGAACGGCCGACACCCAGCGGATCCTGCTCCGGCCGACGGCACGCGCCACCACCCAGGATATCGTGTCGGCGCTCGAACTGGCCCGGTCGGCCGGCGCGGGCGACGTCATTCTCGTCAGGTGAGGCGTTGCCATGCGTATGCGAACCACCGTCAAGCGGCCGCCCGACGACGGCATTGTGCCGCTCATCAACATCGTCTTCCTGCTGCTGATCTTCTTCCTGATCGTCGGCACCATCGCGCCGAGCGCCGACATTTCGGTTGCCTATCCGGAAACGGAGAAAAGCCCGGTGACGCGCGCCCCGGCCGAGGCGCTCTATGTCTCGGCGGGCGGGTTCCTGTCCTATCGCGGCACGGCCCTGAAGCCGGAAGACCTGACCGAGGTCGTGCGGGCGGACATGGCCGGGCGGGAGGAGACGATCCTGCCGGTCGTCGTCGACCGGACGCTGCCGGCGCGCGAGCTGGCGCCGCTGCTCGGCAAGCTGACGACGGCGGGCGTTGTCCGGATACGGCTGATCACCGTGCGTGGCCGGGGCGCGCGTGGCGGGGGTGGGGCGCCCTCCGGCGCTGACCGCTCAAGCGGGGGAGGCGGGGCGTGATCGGGCCGGTCCACTGGCTTTGCGCGGGTGTCGTCGCCCTCGTTATTCACCTGGCGGTGCTTGGATATTCCGCCCTGACGCCGGAGGTGATGATCGAGAGCTCGGCCGGCAATGTCGGCGAGGTCTGGGGCATGCCTGTCGAGACGATCGCCGATCTTGTCGAACCGACGCAGGCCGCCACCGCGCCAACCGATCCGACCGAGGTGACCGAGGTCGACGAGACCAGCGAGCCGGAGCCGGTCGAGGTGGCGCGGACCGATCCGGTCGAGGATATCGAGGCGGAGCCGGTGCGCGAGGCGGTCGAGGCCGATCGCCTGCAGGAACCTGATCGCCCGGAGCTGCGGGAGGTGGTGGACGAGCCGCCCACGCCCAGCCGTCCCTCGGAACCGGTCGAAGCCGAAATCAGCGAAGACGCCGCACCGGTGGAAACCGCCGACTCCCCGGACAGGATCGAGATGGCAATGGCGGCGACCGATATGGACGATCCGGTCGATGTCGATCCCCTCGAGGCCCCCGCCGTGCCGCAGTTCGATGGCGGCATAGCCGTGGTCGCGCCCGTCAGCGAGCCCGTCGAGATAATCGAGGAGGTACGCGAGGCGGTGCTGCCGGAGCCTGTCCTTGAACCGGTACAGGATCCCGTCGAGGAGGCGGTTCAGGACCCCGTGCGGGAACCGGTCGTCGCGATGGCGCCGACCCCGCCCGCCGAAGTCACGCCCGCCGAAACCGCGCCTACCGAGCCGACGGTCGTCGCTGCCGTTGCGCCGGCGGAGGCGGTGGAACCGGTCGAGACGGTCGACCCGCTCGATGCGACCGACGTGACCATCCCGATGCCGCGGCTCCGGCCCGCCGACGTGCCGCGCGTCACGGCGCCGCCGAAGCGGGCCGAGCCCGTTCGCAAACCGCCGACAAAGACGGCCGCCAAGCCGAAACCGGCGCCACAGCAGGCAAAGCCGACGCCGCGGGCGACGCAGCAGCGCATGGCATCGGCGCCGGCCGGCCGGCAGTCGGGAAGCCGTGGTGCGACGAACGCGCTTGCCGGGCGCCATGCGGTTTCCAACTATGCCGGGCGGGTTGCCTCGCATCTGCAGCGCTACAAGCGCTATCCGGCCGCGGCACGGGCGAAGCGCCAGACCGGGACGGCTTCGGTGACCTTTACGCTTGGCGCGAACGGCCAGGTGCGCAGCGCCCGCCTGTCGCGGCGATCGGGCGTTTCGGCCTTCGATCAGGAAGCCGCCGCGATGGTGCGCCGCGCCGCGCCGTTTCCGCCGATTCCGTCAGCGCTCGGCAAGAGTTCGATGACGTTCACCGTACCGATCCGTTTTCAACCCAGGTAGAAGTGGCCCGGGCAGACGGATAGTCTGGTCATCCGGGCGAAGAGCAAGGAGAACCGAACGATGTTTTTGGCGATGAACCGCTTCAAGGTCGTCAAGGGGGCGGAAGCCGATTTCGAGGCTGTCTGGCGCAATCGCGACAGCCATCTCGACACGGTGCCGGGATTTGTCGAATTCCATCTGCTGAAGGGCCCGGAACGGGACGACCATACGCTGTATTCCTCGCATACGATCTGGACCAGCCGTGGCGATTTCGAGAACTGGACCCGGTCCGAAGCCTTTCGCAAGGCGCACCGCAATGCCGGCGACAACAAGCCGCTCTATCTCGGCCACCCCGAGTTCGAGGGCTTCGAGCCGGTCATGTCGCAGGCGGTCGATACGGACGCTGCCTGACCGGCCGTCTCCATGGCATGCGGCGCGCGGCCGGGCTGCGCGCCGTCGGATCCGATCCGTCGCGGTGGCGGCACGCGGATATGGGGCCGCCCCGTCGCCCGATGCTCTAGAGCGTCGGGCGATTATTTTGCGACGCATTGTGCTGCCTTGAAGTAGTTCCAGCACTCTTGAGGCGTGAACAGGTCGCAGATTTGCCCGACAGCCTTCCATAAGTCGTCATAGGTTCTGGCCTTTGCCTTTCTGAGCAGGGTTTTGAGCTTTGAGAAGGCTTTTTCGATTGGATTGAGATCGGGCGAGTAGCGGGGCAGGAACAAGACCCACGCGCCGCGTGCCTTTATCGCCTCTGCTGCCCGCGGGCTCTTGTGGACGTTGAGATTGTCCCAGACCACCACATCACCGGGTTTGAGCTGTGGTGCCAACTGGGTGATCACATACGTGTCGAAGGCC
>JANQKY010000044.1 GCA_028280885.1 Tepidamorphus sp. | reverse complement strand
CCGTGGTCGACCACGGACGCCTCATTCGTCTTGCACCGTCGAACGGGCCGGACCATGCCTGCCATCGCCCTCTCCAACGTGACGAAGCGCTTCGGCGAGACGAAGGCGCTCCAGGACGCGTCCCTCACCGCTGAATTCGGCGAGATCCACGCGATCGTCGGGGAAAACGGCAGCGGCAAGAGCACACTCGCCAAGATCCTGTCGGGCATCGTGCCGGCCGATGGCGGATCGATCGATGTGCTTGGGCAAATACCCCGGACGCCGATCGAGGCGATCCGATACGGGATCTCGACGATCTTCCAGGAGATGATGCTCGCCGAGGACCTGACGATCTGGGAGAACGTCTTCGCCGGGGCGGACGGCTTCTGGACGCGGCGCTCAAGCGTTTCGGAGAAAAGGGCGCAGACGCGGGCGGTGCTCGAACGGCTTGCCGATTGCGAGATCGATCCCGATGCGCCGGTCGCGGCAATGCCGCTCAGCGTCAAGCAGTGGATCGTCATCGCGCGGGCGCTGTTGCAGGAGCCGAAGGTCCTGATCTTCGATGAGAGCTCGGCCGCGCTCGACCTGGAGGCAACGGCGCGTCTGCACCAGGAAATGCTGAAGCTCAAGGACAAGGGGGTCTGCGTGATCCTCGTCACCCACCGCATCGCCGAACTGGTCAAGTTCGCAGATGTGGCGACCGTTTTGCGCGACGGGGAGACCGTCGGGCGTATCGGCCGCGAGGAGATGACCGAGGAAACGCTGTTACGGCTGATGTCGGCGACCGACGGCAAGGCGGCGGCCGGCGCGCGCGAGAAACGGGTCGTCTCCAGCACCCACAAACCGGCGCTGGAAGCCTGCGGCATCGGCCTTGCGAGCGGCAAGCCGGCCTTCGATTTCAAGGTGTTTCCCGGTGAGATCGTCGGCATTGCCGGCCTCGACGGCGCCGGCCAGGCCGATTTCGTGCGCATGCTGAGCGGCATCCAGGCGGCGCCACGCGGGACGGTCCGGGTCTGGGAAGACGCCAATACCAGCCACGGGATCAGGACGCTCGCCGAGGCCGAGGCGCATCGCATCACCTATGTCTCCGGCGATCGCAAGCGGGAAGGGTTGTTTCCCAACCTGTCGATCCTGGAGAATTTCGGCATGGCGCTCTATGACCGGATATCCGGCCGGGGCGGGCTGATCGACAACGCACGGCTCAACGCCGCCTTCGATACCGAAAAGGAACGGTTGTCGATCAAGTTCGGCGCCTCCTCCGACAAGATCACCACGCTGTCGGGCGGCAACCAGCAGAAGGTGCTGATCGCGCGGGCCTTTGCGCTCAACCCGAAGGTCATCGTCCTCAACGATCCGACCCGGGGCGTCGATATCGGCACCAAGCAGGATCTCTACCGGCACCTGCGCGACTTCGCCTCAGACGGTGGCGCGGTGGTCTATCTGTCGACGGAGATCGAGGAGTTCTTCGACTTCGCCGACCGCGCCGACGTGTTCTTCGAAGGCGCGTTGTTCGCCAGCTTCCAGCGCGGCGAGATCAACGAGGAAACCCTGCTGGGCGCGATGTTCGGCCAGGGCGAACCGATCGCGCTTGCCGATGCGATCGAGCACGAGTTCGCGCATAACGCCGGCAAGGAGGAGGTCGCCTAGATGGTCTCGAAGCTCCTCCAGCGCAACGCGCATCTGGCGGTGCCGGCGACGCTGGTCGTGGTGCTGGCGCTCGTTGCCTTCATTCGCGCGCCCGGAACCTTCACCTACACCGGCCTGGCGGGCGCCGTCCTGGTCGCCGCGCCGCTCATCCTCGCCGCCGTCGCCATCACGCCGATCGCGATCGCCGGGCGCGGCGGTGTCGATCTGTCCATCGGGCCGCTGATCGGCTTCGTCAACGTCACCATCGTCGTCTGGCTCGGCGCGCTGCAGATCAGCAATCCGGTGCTCGTCTTCGCCTTCGCGATCGTCGTCGCCTGCCTCTGGCAGGGGCTGCTGGCGGCGATGATTATCTATGTGCGGATCTCGCCGATCATCGTCACGCTTGCCGGCTACCTGATCCTGCAAGGGGTGAACCTGGTCATCCTGCCACGGCCCGGCGGCTTCGCGCCGGAATGGCTCGCCGACTGGGGCTGGGGCACCGAACTGCTCGGGCCGGTGCTCTATATCCTGATCGCGGCCTGCGTGATCTGGTTTGTCTTCCAGCGCAGTCCGATGTTCCAGCATATCCGGCTGATGGGCGCCGACGAGCGGACGGCCTATACCAGCGGCGTCGACATCGTGAAGGCGCGCTTTGCCGCCCATCTGATGGCCGGTGTCTTCGCCGGGCTCGCCGCGCTCTGCCTGACCGGCATGATCGGCTCGGGCGATCCGACGCAGGGCAATACGCTCACCCTTCAGGCGATCACCGCGCTGGTGCTGGGCGGCACGTCGCTTGCCGGCGGCAAGGGCGGCATCACCGGCTCCATCCTCGGCGCGATCGCCATGTATTTCGTCTTCGTCGTGCTGTCCTCGTTCAATTTCGGCGCGATCTCCGGGTTCATGACGCAGCTCAGCTACGGCCTGATCCTCGTCGTGTCGCTGATGCTGAGCCTGCTGACGTTGCGGCCTGCGCCGCGTCCGGCCTGATATCGGCGCATCGCGGCAGCACGAGCCAGAGGGGAGGGAAATCGACATGACATCCGGAAACGTTGCGGTCCGCCGCCTGCTCGGACCGGATGCCAGGGGGCTGCTGATCGGCTTCACGCTGCTGATTGCGCTGTTTGCCGTCGCCTCGATGCTGGTCGAGGGCTTTGCGTCCGCCAACAACATCCGCTCGATCCTGCTGCTGGCCGCCTTTCTCGGCCTTGCCTCGCTCGGCCAGACGATGGTCGCGACCGTCGGCGGCCTCGACCTGTCGATCCCCTTCGTGATCGGTGCCTCCAACATCCTGCTCGCCTATCTGTTCGGAACGGCGATCCCGCCGGCGCTGGCGATCCTCATCATCGCGGCGCTCGGTGCGGTGGTCGGGCTGATCAACGGCATCCTCAGCTACCGCATCCAGGGCCAGGCGCTGATCCTGACGCTCGGCGTCGGCTTCGCGCTGGTCGGCGGCGCGCAGATCTTCACGACGATCGGCTCGCAATATTCCGGCACGGTGTTCAGCCAGGTGCCGGCCTGGTTCGCCAATATCTCCTCGATCAGCGGCAAGACCTTCGGCCTGTCCTTTCCGCCGGTCGTGCTGATCTGGGCGCTGGTTGCAGGCTTGATCATCCTGTGGACCAACCGCAGCGTCTCGGGGCGGGCGCTCTATGCGATCGGCGGCAATCGGGTGGCGGCCGCGCGGCTGTCGATCTCCGAGTTCCGCGTCTGGGTCACGACCTACACGATTTCGGGCGTCACGGCGGCGATCACCGGCATGCTGCTGCTCGGCTTTTCGGGCGGCGGCTTCGTCGGCGTCGGCGATCCCTATCTGTTCACGACGGTCGCCGCCGTCGTCGTCGGCGGCACGTCGCTGCTGGGCGGTGCCGGCGGCTATGGCGCGACGATCATCGGCGTCCTGGTGTTGCAGGTCCTGACCTCGTTCCTGGTCGGGATGGGTCTGAACTACGCCGCGCAACAAACGGTGTTCGGCCTGCTGATTCTGCCGATGGTCGCGCTCTATGCCCGGTCGCCGCACATTCGCTACCAGATTTGAAGCCAACCAGCGGGAGGAAGGTGATGAACATCCAGTCGAAGATTGCCAGCAACGTCCATGTCGATTTCGACGGCCCCTACAGGATGTCCGTCGGCGGCGACCTCGTCGGCGCGGATCAGACGTTCGACGTCTACAATCCGGCGACCGGCGCGGTTGTCGCCAATGCCCCGGAGGCCTCGCGCGAGCAGGTCGATGCGGCGATTGCCGCGGCGAAGGCGGCGCAGCCTGGCTGGGCGGGCTTAAGCTGGGAGGCTCGCTCGGCCTATATCGCCGCTTACGCCGATGCGCTCGACGCGCACAAGGAAGAGCTGATCACGCTGCTTACGACGGAGCAGGGCAAGCCGCGCCATTCCATGGCGACCGTCGAGGTGGACTATGCGATCTACTGGGTGCGCGAGGTTGCCAAGCGGCGCCTGGAAGACGAGGTGCTCGAGGATACCGACGAGCACACCGTCAGGGTGGCGCACACGCCGCTTGGCGTCGTCGGGGCGATCACGCCGTGGAACTTCCCCGTCCTCTTAGGCTTGTGGAAGATCGCGCCCTGCCTGATCACCGGCAACACGATTATTATGAAGCCGTCGCCCTATACGCCGCTTGGCACGCTGCGCTTCGGCGAGATCGCCCAGAAGATCCTGCCGCCCGGCGTGCTCAATATCGTCTCCGGCGGCAACGCGCAGGGCGCCTGGATCACCGAGCATCCGGATGTCAGCAAGATCTCGTTCACCGGGTCGACGGCGACGGGCAGGAAGGTGATGGCGGCGTCGAGCGGCAACCTGAAGCGGATCACGCTGGAACTCGGCGGCAACGATCCGGCGATCGTGCTGCCGGGCACGGACTACAAGCCGCTGATCCCGACCCTGTTCGACGCCGCCTTCGGCAATTCCGGCCAGTGGTGCATCGCCATCAAGCGGCTCTATGTGCACGATACGCTCTATGACGATTTCCTCAGCGATTTCGTCGACTATACCGCCGAGAAGACCGTCGGCGACGGGATGGATCCGAATACCGATCTCGGGCCGATCCAGAACACCATGCAATACGGCAAGCTTCTGGACCTGTTCGCCGACGTGAAGGCCAAAGGGTACGCCGTGCCGCTCGGCGGCGAGATCGACGAGGCGCGGCCCGGCAATTTCGTGCCGATCACCATCGTCGATAACCCGCCGAAGGACAGCCGGATCGTGCGCGAGGAGCCGTTCGGGCCGATCCTTCCGGTGCTGCGGTTCAGCGATGTCGATGCGGTGATCGCGGATGCCAACGATACCGAATTCGGCCTCGGTGCTTCAGTCTGGGGCCCGGACCGCGAGGAGGCGGTATCCGTTGCCAACCGGATCGAGGCCGGCACGGTCTGGGTCAACGAGATCCATATCCACGGCATCGACATTCCGTTCGGCGGCCACAAGCAGTCCGGCATGGGCGTCGAGAACGGCAAGGAAGGCCTGCAGGAATTCACCAATACGAAGACCTATATGGTCAAGAAGTGAGGCAAAGCCGTGCGCAGCGCACCGGACGCTACGACCCGGCGCTGCGTACGGCTGTCATATAATTATTCGAATAAATAAATATGCCTTGCTATTTGAATCGCTGTCATCCGGCTTAGTTCCGACGCCGCCGATCAAGTATCTGCCTGACATGACTTTTGGCAAATGACGGTCGCGGGACATGGATTCACTCAACCACTAACTCGGACGTCATCAACTCTGTTTTCCTCAACGCAAGCGGTGTCTGCTATCGCCCGCCGTTCCCCCTCCGTGTCATTGCCGGGCTTGTCCCGGCGATCCATGAACACAGTCGCTTGCGTCTATTCTTAACGGCGGTGTTCATGGATGCCCGGAACAAGTCCGGGCATGACCTCTGAGGGGTGGCCAAGCTGAAAACCAAAGCCCCGTCCCCACTGAACCGGACAGCAATGGGTTCGAACCGAGCATTGACTGGGCGCCGTACTATTCCGCAGCCGGGGCCCGGTAGGCGGGAACCGGAAACTCGGCGCGGATGGCGTCGCTGTCGCGTCCGGCCGTCGGGATCGATGCGACCACGGGCTCTTCGCCCTTGAACAGCGCGCCGGGCGCGAGCACCTTGATCTCCCTGTCGGCGACCCGCACGCCGATATAGCGATGCTGGGGATGGCTGACGAGATCGTCGATGTCGGAGAGCCGGCCATAGGCGATCCCGGCCGCTTTCGCCTGGTCGATTGCCTCGTCACGGGTCTGGGTCGCATAAGCGGTGGCGACGCGCTTGTCGACGATGTCGCGTTGTGCGATCCGCTCCGAGTTCGAGCGCCAGCCCGGCGTATCGGCCAGCGTCGGGTCGCCCAGCACGACCTCGCAGAAGCGCGCCCATTCCCGCTCGTTCTGGATCGAGATCAGGATTTCCTTGCCGTCGGCGCAGGCATAGGATCCATAGGGCGCGATGGTGGGATGCTTTAGTCCCATTCGCGTCGGTGCTTTGCCGCCATATTTATATTGCAGGAACGGCACGTTCATCCAGTCGGCCATCGCGTGGAACAGCGAGACCTCGATTTCGCGCCCTTCGCCGGTGGTATGGCGCCGGAGCAGCGCCTGCAGGATCGCGGAAAAGGCCGTCATCCCCGCGGCGATGTCGCAGACGGAGACGCCGACCCGCGCCGGCCCCTCCTGTGTTCCGTTGATCGCCGACAGCCCCGTCTCGGCCTGGATCAGCAGGTCGTAGGCCTTCTGGTCCCGGGCCGGTCCGTCGCTGCCATAGCCCGAGATCGAGCAGACGACCAGCCGGGGATTGTCGGCGCGAATCCGGTCGATCTCGATTCCAAGTCGGCTTAACACACCTGGGCCGAGATTCTGGATGAAGACGTCGGCCCGTTTGAGCATCTCCCCCATGACGGCACGGTCGTCGTCGGATTTCAGGTCGAGGCAGATCGATTCCTTGCCCCGGTTGATCCAGACGAAATAGGCGCTGTGGCCATGGACGAGATCGTCGTAGCCGCGCGCGAAATCGCCTTCCGGGCGCTCCACCTTGATGACGCGCGCGCCGGCGTCGGCGAGCTTGCACGAGGCATAGGGCGCCGCGACCGCATGCTCCAGAGACACCACCAGCAGGCCTTCCAGATCCCGCATCTTGCTTCGACGTCCTTAAGTCTGTTTCGCGTTTGCCCGTTCGGGCGCCCGCCCAGGGCATCTTCAGGCTATGGCATTTTCCAGGCCAGTGTCTTTGGAATGGCCGGAGACGGCAAATACATCTTCGCTTGAAAAGGTATAGAGGGGGCCTATAACCTTGCCGCGGAGGTACGGCCCTTGGAACTCAAGCAGATCCGCTATTTCGTGGCGATTGCCGAGAGCGGCTCGCTTGCGTCCGCCGCCGAGGTCGTGGGCATCGCCCAGCCGTCGATCTCGGTGCAGCTGAAGAGCCTCGAGGATCGGCTCGGCACCCAGCTTTTCATCCGCTCGCCGCGGGGCGTTGTGCTGACCGATGCCGGCTCGGTCTTCCTCGACCGCGCGCGGGATATCCTCGCCGCCGTGGAGCGGGCCAAGTTCGACGTGCGCCAGGCCGGCGAGCGGCCGGCGGGCAAGGTGGTGTTCGGCTTTCCCTCTTCGGTCTCGATGGTCCTGTCGGTGCCGCTGGCGGAGACGATCCGGCTGCAATATCCGGACATCCGGCTGCGCGCGGTCGATGCGATGAGCGGTTTCATCAAGGAATGGCTCGAAGAGAAATCGATAGATCTGGCAATGCTCTACGAGACGTCCGGCCTCAAGCATGCCGAGGTCACGACGCTTCTGGAAGAGGATCTGCATTTCTATTCGCCACCCGATCTGTGGCCCTTCGACACGCCGCCGGGGGAGCCGGTGAAGCTGGCGCAACTGGGCGCGCTCGAGCTCGTCCTGCCGTCGAAGTCGCACGGGCTCCGGATGCTGATCGACCGGACCTGCCGGGCGGTCAGCCAGCATCTGGAGATCGTCGTCGAGATGGATTCGCTGTCGCAGATCAAGTCGCTGGTCAAGCGCGGCAGCGCCTTCACGATCCTCGCGCCGGCCGCCGTCGGCGACTTCGAGGAGCGCGGCGAGTTGGTCAGTTCCGTCATCGTCGAGCCGAAGATCAGCCGGCCGGTCTATCTTGTCCGCAACCCCCATCACCTGAGGACCCGGGCGGCGCTCGAGGTCGAGCGGACGACGGTCGAAGTCGTGCGTGAACTGGTGACGCGGAACATCTGGCGCGGCCGTCTCACCTGACGCCGGCACGGCTTTAGATATAGGTCAATCCTATAGCAGGCCTGCAACCCTTCCCATTGTTGGCCGGGGGTTCCCTTCCTAGCATTCGCTTCAAATGAACCGGCCGCCAAGGCCGTGTGGGGAAGCCCTGATGAACACGCAAGCCTCTATCCCGCCGTTTTACCCCTGCGTCGCCTCAGGCGTCGCCTGGCGCGACTTCTCGGCCCCGCACGCATTCAGCCGGATCAAGACGATCGTCCTCAATCACGGGTGATGTGTAATGCGGCTTGCGGGAAAGACATCGATCGTAACGGGGGCGGCGTCCGGCTTCGGCCGCGAGATCGCCCGCCGTTTCGTCGCCGAGGGTGCGAAGGTCGCGATCGTCGACCTCGACATCGAGGGGGCGCGGGCGGTCGCCGCGGATCTTGGGGACCCGGCGATCGCCCTGCGGTGCGACGTATCCGACGGCGATGACATTCAGAATGCGGTGCGCGACAGCATCGAGGCGTTCGGCCATGTCGACATCGTCGTCAACAACGCCGGCTGGAGCCATCGCAACCAGCCGCTCTTGGATGTCGACTACGACACGTTCCGGCGGGTCTACGCGGTCAATGTCGACAGCATCTATCACATGACCCACGCGGTGGTGCCGCATTGGCGCGCCGTGGGCGGTGGGGTGATGCTCAATGTCGGCTCGACGGCGGGCATCCGGCCGCGGCCCGGATTGAGCTGGTACAACAGTTCCAAGGGCGCGGTGAACATGCTGACCAAGACGCTCGCGGTCGAATTGGCGCCGGACGGGATCCGGGTCTGCGGCCTGGCGCCGGTGATGGGCGCGACCGGGCTGCTCGAGACCTTCATGGGGATGCCGGACACGC
Organism: Tepidamorphus sp.; assembly: GCA_028280885.1. Lineage (GTDB taxonomy): Bacteria > Pseudomonadota > Alphaproteobacteria > Rhizobiales > Tepidamorphaceae > Microbaculum. The sequence continues at coordinate 27,138 of JANQKY010000044.1, read as the reverse complement.
CGGAAAACCGCGCGAAATTCCTCGGATCGATCCCGATGGGGCGGCTCTGCGAGCCCGAGGACATGGCGCATGCCGCCCTCTATCTCGCCTCCGACGAAGCGACGTTCATAACGGGCGCGATCCTGGAGGTCGATGGCGGCCGGACGATCTGACGCCGATGATCTGACGTTACGGCCCAATAAAAATGTGCCCGTGCCAGGCGGTTGCCAAACCTCAAGAGCCTGGCAGGGGGCATCGAGCGCCGGCTCGAACCGGCTTGAACGCGGGTCTGCCCGCTTCCATGGGAGGGAGTACACATGGGATACTTCACCAACAAGACAGACGGGGCGCTTGAACGGGCCGTCGTCGAATACAATGCGGGCCGTGTCAGCCGGCGTGCCTTCATCCGCAATGCGATGGCGCTCGGCGTCACCGCCGGCATGGCCGGGGCGCTTGCGACCGCCTGGTCGGGCAAGGCGCTCGCCCAGTCGACCAAGACGTCGGCGAAGCCTTCCGGCGAATATGATTTCATCGTCATCGGCACGGGGTCGGCGGGCGCTGCCTGCGTGCATCAGCTTGCCAGGAGCGGCGCGAAGATCCTGGTGCTGGAAGCCGGCCGCAACGACGATCTGGAAGAGGTGCAAGACAGCCGCTTGTGGGCGGCCTCGCTCGGCACCGACGCGACCAAATGGTTCGACACCCTGCCGTCGACCCATACCGACGGCCGCATCCATTCCTGGCCGCGCGGCAACGTGCTGGGCGGCACCTCGGCGCTGAACGCGATGATCTTCGCGCGCGGGCACCGCACCGACTACGACAACTGGGCCTCGATGGGCGCGACCGGCTGGTCGTTCGAAGACGTGCTGCCGCATTTCATCGCGATGGAATCCTACGAGCCTGGCGGCGAGAACCGCGGCACCGAGGGCCCGCTGTTCATCAGCCAGCCCAAGGACGAACACAAGCACGAGGGCGCCATCGCCTTCATGGATGCCGCCGCCGCGCTCGGCTACAAGGAAACGCCGTCCTTCAATTCAGACCGGATGTCGGGCCAGGCCTGGGTCGATTTCAACATCAAGGACCAGCGCCGGCAGTCGTCCGCGACCGCCTTCCTGCGTCCCGTGATGGATAGCGGCAATGTCACCGTGCTGACCGATGCGCCGGTGCAGAAGCTCAATCTCGACGGCACCAAATGCACCGGCGTCACCTATCTGCACAATGGCGAGCCGGTGTCGGTTCAGGCCGGCTCGGAGGTCATCCTGTCGGCGGGCGCGATCGACAGCCCGCGCCTTTTGATGCTGTCGGGCATCGGGATCGCGTCGGACCTCAAGGATGTCGGTATCGATGCGGTAGCCGATCTGCCCGTCGGCGTCGGCCTGCAGGACCATATCCTGGGCGCGGGCGTAAACTACGAGGCGACCGGGCCGGTGCCGGTCTCCCACTACAACCACTCGGAAGTCTATATGTGGGAGCGGTCGGAACCTGGCCTGCGCTCGCCGGACATGATCGCGCTCTATGTCTCCGTGCCGTTCGCCTCGACCGGGCACAAGCTCGACTACGAGCACGGCTACTGCATCCTGTCGGGCGTCGCGACGCCGCAATCGCGCGGCTATGTGAAGCTTGCCTCCAGCGACATCGCCGACGCACCGATCGTCGAGTCGAACTATCTCGCCGAGGAGCAGGATTGGAAATCCTACCGGGCGGCAACGGAACTGTGCCGCGAGATCGGCGCGCAGGAGGCCTATAAGCGGCTCGCCAAGCGCGAGGCGCTGCCGCAGAAGGATGGCGACCTGACCGATGCGGAATGGCGCGACTTCCTGTCCGCCTCGGTCAACACCTATTTCCATCCGACCTCGACCTGCCAGATCGGCAAGGTCGTCGACCCCGATCTCAAGGTGAAGGGGATCGACGGGCTGCGCGTCGCCGATGCTTCCGTGATGCCGCATATCACGACGTCGAACACCAACGCGCCGTCGATGATGATCGGCTGGAAGGCCGGCGACATGATCGTCAACAGCTGAGGGGTCACTTCGCGGCGGGACCGGATCTGGATTTACCTAGGATCCGCCCGTCGCGGGCTTTGATCAGGAAGCGGCGGCTCGCAAGCGGGTCGCCGCTTTTTCCATGTCGGCTATAGCAGTAACAGCTATAGGTTTTGCCTATATCGATACGCGGGGATCGACGCTTGCCCCCGTCGCGGCGTTTTCTGCTACGGTCGGCATAAGGCTTTCGGTTCGCGCTTTCGGGCCGTCGGTCGAAAGCACCGCGCTTGGGGAGGATATCAAAAATGAAGACCTTGATGATTGCGTCCGCAATGGCCGTCGCGCTTGCCGCGGGCAGCGCCGCTGCGGCGGAGAAGCCGGACGAGATCCGGCTTGGAATCACCGCCTTTCTGACCGGCCCGGCCTCCGTCTTCGGCGAGCCGGCGAAGGCTGCGGCGGAAATGATGATCGAGGAGATGAACGCCGAGGGCGGCATCGGCGGCGTGCCGGTGTCGGCGACCTTCGTCGACGAGGGCGCGGGCGGCGAGGCGCTGCTTGCCGAATATCGCCGCCTGGTCGAGGACGTCGATGTCGATGCGATGTTCGCCTCCATCTCGTCGGGCAACTGCACCAAGGTCGGCCCGCTGGCGGAGGACCTGAAGGTCCTCAACATCATGTGGGATTGCGGCACGCAGCGGATCTTCGAGGAAAACGACTTCCGCTACAGCTTCCGCACCCAGGCGAACGCCACGCCGGAGATGCTGGCGACCGTGCTCTACCTGCTTAAGACCAAGCCCGACTTCAAGACGATCGCGGTGGTCAACCAGGACTATGCCTGGGGCCGCGACAGCTGGGCGATCTTCTCGACCGCGCTGAAGCAGCTGAAGCCCGATGTCGAGGTCGTGGCGGAGTTCTTCCCCAAATTCGGCGCGCCTGACTTCTCCACCGAGATCAGCCGCCTGCAGGCGCTGCGGCCCGACGTCATCCTGTCGACGTCCTGGGGCGGTGATTTGGACACCTTCGTGCGCCAGGCGGCCCAGCGCGGGCTGACCAATAACTCGACCCTGGTGCTGCCGCTTGCCGAAAGCTCGCTGGAACGCCTGGGCGACGCGCTGCCGGAGGGGCATATCGTCGGCACGCGCGGCGATCACTATTTCCTGCATCCCGAAAAGACCGGGAATGAGGACTTCGACGCCTTCGTCGCCGCCTTCAAGGAAAAGACCGGCGCCTATCCGATCTATCCCGTCTTCCACATGAGCCAGGCGCTGGCGGCGATCAAGGCGGCCTATGAAAAAGCCATCGCGGCGAATGGCGGCGACTGGCCGTCGCGCGAGCAGGTCGTCGACGCGATGGCGGGCCTGACCTTCGCCGGGCTCGGCCGGGATGTTACGATCCGCGAGGACAATCAGGGCGTCGAGGACCAGCTTCTGGGCACGACGATGCATTCCGACGACTATGACTTCGCGCTTCTCGGCGACATGATGATGTTCGACGGGGACGCGGTCACGACGCCGGTCGGGCAGATCTCGGCCGACTGGCTCAAGACCCTGTCGCCGGATTTCGTCGAAAGCGTCCAGGTCGAGACGTTTAACTGAAATAGCGAGATCAGACGGGGACCCGCGTCGCGCACCTCTCCGCGCCGCGGGTCACCGGGTAAGGCAGAATGAACGCGCAGCTTGTCGCCCTTGCCGTCTTCGACGGCATTTCCTATGCGGCGCTCGTCTTTCTGGTCGCCGTCGGGCTGACCCTGGTATTCGGGGTGCTGCGCGTTCTCAACGTCGCGCATGGGTCATTCTACGCGCTTGGCGCCTATGCGACGGCGTCGGTCGGCGGCGCGATCTTCGCGGCCGGCTACGCGCCCTGGCTGGCGTTTCCGCTGATGCTGCTGGCGGCCGTGCTGATCGGCGTTCTGGTCGGCGGGCCGATCGAGAAGTTCCTGCTCGGCCGGATCTACGAGCTTGAAGACGTCCTTCAGATCCTGGTCACCTTCGCCGTCTTCATGATCCTGGAAGACGTGCAGCGGCTGATCTGGGGCGGCCAGCCGTTCTTCGAGGCAACGGCGCTCAACCAGCTCGGCACGGTCACCGTCTTCGGCATCACCTACACCGTCTATCAGCTTATCTTCCTGCCCGTCGTCGCGATCGTGGTTCTGATCGGCCTGCGACTGGGGCTGCGCCGGACGCTGACGGGGCGGCTGATCACGGCGGTCACCGAGGACCGCGAGGCGGCCGTCACCATCGGCATCGATGTCGAGCGCATCTACCTGATCACCTTCATCATCGGCGCGAGCCTGGCTGCCTTCGGCGGCGCGCTTGCCTCCGCCACCACCTCGGTGGTGCCGGGCATGGGCGCCGACATGATCGTGTTGTCCTTCGCCGTGGTGGCGACCGCCGGCCTCGGCCAGATCGAGGGGGCGGCGGTCACGGCGCTGCTGATCGGGCTCGGGCGCAGCTTCGCGGTCTATCTGTGGCCCGAACTGGAGGTGCTTATCCCTTACATCATCATGTTCGGCGTCCTGCTGGTGCGTCCCTCGGGCCTGTTCGGCACGGTGCAGGCGCGGAAGATCTGAAGCGGACCGCATGACGACCAGAGCTCAAATCCTGCGCGTCCTGCCCTATGCCCTGCTGCTCGCGCTGGCGCTGGTGCCGCAGGTCTATCCGGCAGCCCAGGTGCTGCTGACGCTGGCGCTCGCCAAGTCGCTGGCCGTGCTCGGCGTGATCGTGCTGTTGCAGGCCGGGCAGGTCTCCTTCGGGCATGCGCTGTTCTTCGCGATCGCCGCCTATGCCGCGGCCTTTCTGGGCAACAGCATGGGCGGCGGCGAGATCGTCTTGAGCCTCGTCCTCGGCACGGTCTGCTCGGCCGCGGTCGCCCTCGTCGTCGGTGTCTTCATCGTCCGCTACCGGCACATCTTCTTCGGCATGCTCAACCTGGCGCTGTCGATGATCTTCTTCTCCTTCCTGGAGAAGTTCTATCACGTCACCGGCGGATCGGACGGGCTGAGCGTCGCCCGTCCCCGGGTGCTGGGCATGGCGCTGGAGCGCGGCCCGTTCGAACTGGTGCTGTTCTACGGCACGCTCGGCCTGGTGATCGGCGCGCTGGTGTTGACGCACCGCTTCCTGTCGTCGCCGGTCGGCCAGATGATGCGGGCGATCAAGACGAACGAGGTGCGGCTTGAATATCTCGGCGTCTCGGCGCGCAACGTGCTGCTGGCCGGCTATGTGCTGTCGGCCGCGCTGTGCGGTCTGGGCGGCGTGCTGATGTCGACGGCGCAGGGCATCGTCACGCCGGAATATGCCTGGTGGGTGCGGTCCGGGGAATTCGTGTTCATCGCCATTCTCGGCGGCGCCGGATCGGTGGGCGGCGCCGTGGTCGGCACGCTGGCCTATGAGGCGGTGAAGACCTACGCGGCCGCCTTTGCCGCCGATATCTGGCAGATGATCCTGGGCGTCGTGCTGCTCGTCGTCATTCTCTTTGCTCCAAACGGGCTGATCGGCCTGTTCCGCTCCTGGACGCGGCGGATCGGCTCTGCGCCGGAACGCACCGGCGACCGGGCGGGTGATCGCGTCGGGGCGGGCGAATGAGCGGCAAGGTCATTCTCCAGGCGCGGGACCTCGATATCCGCTTCGGCGGTGTCGTTGCCGCCTCCGACATCAATATCGATCTCATCGAGCATCAGAACCTTGCCATCATCGGCCCGAACGGCGCCGGCAAGACCACCTTTCTCAACCTGTGCACCGGCTACCTCAAACCGCATGCGGGCCGGATCATCTTCAACGGCGAGGATATCACCGGCATCGCGCCGCGCCGGCTGGTGCGCAAGGGTGTCGCCCGCGCCTTCCAGATCCCGCAGCTCTTCACCGAGCACACGGTGATGGAGAACCTCTTGATCGCGGCCGCCGCCCAGGCGCGGCAATGGGCGCCGTTCACCCGGCTCGACCGCATCGGCGCGCGCGCCGAAATGGAACATCTGCTCGAATTGATGAAATGCGGTCATCTGGCGACCCTGCCGGTCTCCGCCCTGCCGGAAGGCCAGCGCAAGCTGATCGACATCGCCGTCGCGCTGGCTCTCAAACCGCGATTGCTGTTCATGGACGAGCCGACCTCGGGCGTTGCCTCGGCGGAGAAGTTCGAACTGCTCGACATCATCGCCGGCGCGCTGGCCGAGGCGCGCGTGACCGCGGTGTTCGTCGAGCACGACATGGGGATCGTCGACCGGTTCGCCGACGAGGTTGCCGTGTGGAACCGCGGCAAGGTGCTGTTCCGCGGGCCGCCGGGCGACGTTCTGAAGCACCCGGATGTCATCCGCGACGTGATCGGGGAGGAGCTGTGATGCTCGCTCTCCACGACGTTACGGTGCGGCTTGGCGGCGTGCGGGTTCTGCGCGACGTTTCGCTGTCGATCGAGACGGCCTCGACCATTGCCCTGATCGGCGCGAACGGGGCGGGCAAGACCACGACCCTGCGCACCATCATGGGCCTGACCGCGATGACCGGGCGGATCGAGTTCGACGGCATCGACCTGACCGCTATCGCCCCCTCGCGCCGGCCAAAGCTGGGGATCGGCTATGCGGCCGAGGACAGGCGGCTGTTCGCCGGGTTCACGGTTGAGGAAAACATCAGGATGCCGGGCGAGGTCGCCCGCCTGTCCTCAGCCGAGCTCACCCGGCGGCTCGACCGGGTCTACGACATTCTTCCCGAGCTTAAGGAAATGGCCGACCGGCCGGCCGGCGCCGTCTCCGGCGGCCAGGGCAAGATGGTGGCGCTCGGCCGGGCGCTGATCATCGGCTCGAAGCTGATCATGCTGGACGAGCCGTTCCAGGGCCTCGCCCCGGTGCTTGCCCGTCGCTATGCCGATGCGCTCAGGACGCTGCGCAATTCCGACAGCAGCCTCACCCTGATCATCACCGAATCCAATCCGGACCTGTTGAGGAAATTCGCCGACCGGACGCTGGTCATCGAGCGCGGGGCGGTTCGCGATGCCCGTCCCGCCGGCGCGGACGTCGTATAAGCGGTCATGCTTTAACCCTCGGCAGCGACCTCTTCCTCCTGGCGTCGGGCGACCGCGTTGGTGACGGCCTCGGTCGTACGCTCGATATGGATGCGGATGACCCGCTCGGCTTCCTCGACATCCCGGTCGAGCGCTGCGGTCATCAGCGCCTTGTGTTCGGCGTGAATGTCCCGATCGAACCGGGTCTTGATGCGCGAAAGCCGGCGGTAGCGCTCATGATGCTGGAACATGCCCTGCCGGATCCGCACGACCCAGCCGGAATCGCAGGCCGAGACCAGCGCATTGTGGAACGCCTCGTTTAGCTGCTCCCAGCGCGCCAGCGCGCCCGGACCAGTGTCGTCGCTCGTTTCGACCTGGCCGAGACGGAAGAACGTCGTGATGACCTTCTCCTCCCAGGCCGTGTCGCCATTGGGAATGGAGCGCTGCAAGGCCTCGATCTCGACGAGCAGGCGCAACTCGCCGATCTCCCTTGCATCGCGCGCGGTCAGCGGGGCGACGAAGAAGCCGCGCTGGCCGGACTGCTCGATCAGATACTCGGATGTCAGCCGTGACATCGCCTCGCGCAACGGCCCGACGCTCATGGCGTAGCGGTCCTTCAGCATCTCGATCTTCAGCTTCTGCCCCGGCGCCAACGCGCCCGAGACGATATCCTCGCGCAGCCTCAGATAGGCCTTTTCGCCGCCGGTCCGGGCGGTCTCTTGCGTGTGCGCCTTGTCCAGCATCGCCGTCGTCCTGTTTCCCCCTGGAATCATAAGGTAATTCGCCGGGAAGGCAAGGAAAGAAGAAATTTTATTGACGAAATTTAAAATTTCTACATTATTGATTCAGGGAGTGAAATATATGTCGAAAGCCTGGCAACATATTGGCCGTGACGACGCCGCTTCGGGCCGGGAGTCGATGATCGCGGTGGGCTCGGGCCGGAAGTGGCAGGGCCTTTCGCAAGAGGATCGGCAAACGGTCCAGCGGGTCTTCGCGGAGGTGGCGGATGCGCTCGTTGCCTCCTATGCGGAAATCGATGCCCGCTATCTCGCTGAACTGAAGGGAACCGACGTGCCGGTCGTGTCCGTCGGCAAGGGCTTCTTCGGCGATGCGGTCGATAGCTGGTACGTTGCGTGGCGCGAGAAGGCGTCGATGCTGAAGGATCTGGAGACGGAAGCCGCGAGCCTGCGATTCCAGCCGCGGCCGCGCGGGAACGGGCCACCGACAAGGGTGGCATCTTTGAACGCATGTAGGATCATCTGACCCACGCTGATCCGGAGACAGCGCCATGAAGGCCGACACGCAAACGACTATCCTGAACTTTATCGACGGGGTCTTCCAGGCCGGAACCGGCGAGACCTACGCCAATTACGATCCGGCCACGGGAAAGCCTTTCGGCGAGGTCCTTGCCGCTTCGAAATCCGATGTCGATGCCGCGGTGGGCGCGGCCCGGGCGGCGCTGAAGGGGCCATGGGGGACGCTTGCGACGGCTGACCGCGTCGCCCTGCTGCGCAAGCTGGCGGTCGCGATCAATGCCCGCTTCGACGACTTCCTGGAAGCCGAGATCCGCGACACCGGCAAGCCGAGGTCGATCGCGTCCCATATCGACATTCCGCGCGGGGCTGCGAATTTCGATGTCTTTGCCAACCAGATCGCGGTCGCGTCGACCGAAACCTTCGAGATGGGCACGCCCGACGGCGGCACGGCGCTGAACTATTCCATCCGCCGTCCGAAGGGCGTGATCGGCGTGATCTGCCCCTGGAACCTGCCGCTGCTGCTGATGACCTGGAAGGTTGCCCCGGCGCTTGCCTGCGGCAACACGGTGGTGGTGAAGCCGTCCGAGCACACGCCCGCGACCGCGACGCTTTTGGGCGAGGTCATGAACGCCGTCGGCATTCCGCGCGGCGTCTACAATGTGGTGCACGGCCACGGCAAGGACAGCGCGGGCGAATTCCTGACCACCCATCCGGATGTCGATGCCTATACGTTCACCGGCGAGACGAAGACCGGTGAAGCCATCATGGCGGCGGCGTCAAAAGGCGTGCGGCCGGTCTCGCTGGAGCTTGGCGGCAAGAATGCCGGGATCGTCTTCGACGATGCCGATTTGGAGGCGACGCTGGAGGGGATCGGCCGGGCCTGCTTCGCCAATACCGGGCAGGTCTGCCTGGGCACCGAGCGCCTGTTCGTGCAGCGCGGCATCTATGAGCGGTTCCTGGAGGGGTTCGCGAAAAAGGCGGCGGGCTATCGCTTCGGCGATCCCTTCGACGAAGCGACCACGATGGGGCCGCTGGTCAGCGCCGAGCATATCGAAAAGGTGAGCGGCTATTACGACAAGGCCGGCCGGGCCGGGGCCGAGGTTATCGCCGGGGGCGGCCGGCCGCAGGTCGCAGGCCTCGAAGACGGCTACTGGATCGAGCCGACGATCTGGACCGGTCTTAATCGCGATGCGGCGATCGTCACCGAGGAGATCTTCGGCCCGTGCACCCATGTCATGCCGTTTGAGGAGGAGGAGGAGGCCATCGCCGAGGCCAATGCCTCCCCGTACGGCCTTGCCACGTCGATCTGGACGACGGACCTTGCCCGCGCCCACCGCACGGCCGGGGCGATCGAGGTCGGGATTGCCTGGGTGAACAGCTGGTTCCTGCGCGACCTGCGAACGCCGTTCGGCGGCGCCGGACAATCGGGAATCGGTCGCGAAGGTGGTATCCACTCGCTCGAGTTCTATTCCGAGCTTCGCAACGTCTGCATCAAATACTGAGGAGAACAGATGCTCTCGCAAGACCAGCGCCAGGCCGCCGCGGAGTCGCTTCTTCGCTCGCACGAGACCAAAATCCAGGGTCCGCGCCCCTCCGAGACGTTTCCCGATATCGAGATCGAGGACAGCTATGCGATCTCCTCCCTCGTCGCGCAGCGGCGGATCGCCGAGGGACGCCGGATCGTCGGCCACAAGATCGGCCTGACCTCGAAGGCGATGCAGGCGGCCTCGAAGATCGACGAGCCCGATTACGGCTATATTTTCGACGACCTCGTGCTCGAGGATGGCGCCGAGGTGCCGTTCGAGAATTATTGCGTGCCGCGTGTCGAGCCGGAACTGACCTTTATCCTGAAGGAGCCGCTGAAAGGGCCCGGCGTGGGGCTCGTCGACGTCATGCGGGCGACGGAGTGGGTCGTACCGTCGATCGAGATCATCGATGCCCGCGTCACCGAGCCGCGCAGGATCTTCGATACGGTTGCCGACAACGGCGCGGCGGCCGGGCTCATCCTGGGCGGGCGGCCCGTGCGTCCGGAGGATGTTGACCTGCGCTGGGTCGGCGCGATCTTCTACCGCAACGCGGGGATCGAGGAAACCGGCATCGCCGCCGGCGTGCTAGGCCATCCGGCAATGGCGGTGGCCTGGCTCGCCAACAAGCTTGCCCCCTTCGACACCACGCTGGAGCCGGGTCACATGATGCTGTCGGGCTCGTTCACCCGCCCGGTCTGGGCAAACAAGGGCGATACCCTGCATGCCGATTTCGGGCCGCTGGGCAGCGTTGCGGTGCAGTTTATATAGTCGGATTATTTTATAATATAGTCAGCTTAATTAATTGTCTCCAGCGTCGTCAAACGCTGGACAGGAGCAGGCTCGTCTCGCTGTTCAGAACGCCATCGATCAGCCGGACGTCCCGCAAGACGCGATCGAAATCCTGCAGCCTGGCGACCCGGATTTCAGCGACCAGATCCCATTTGCCGTTGGTCGTGTGCAGCCGCGCGAGTTCGGGAAATCCGCGCAGCGACCGGATGACCTGCGTCGTCGACCGGCCGGCGACCTCGATCATCATGACCGCGCGCACCTGATCGTCTTCGTAGTCCTCGCGCACGCGCGCGGTAAAGCCGAGCAGGGCGCCGGACTCCAACAGCCGGTCGATCCGGTTCTGCACCGTCGCGCGGGTCACACCCAATGCCTTGGCCAGCCTGGAAACCGGAGCGCGGCCGTCCCTGCGCAAGGCCGAGATCAGCATGCGGTCCAGGTCGTCATAGACATGCTTGGTTGCGCTTCGATCTTCTGTTCTGTGCATAGTGCTCAGTGAGCATAATCGATTTGTACAGTGTGATACCCATTATATGCATAGTTTGAGCATTTTTTCTAAGAGTATCGTTTGAAACAATGGGCGGGCAGGATCGGAAGGGCCCGGAATGAGCAAACCCACGATGAGCAAACCCACACCATCGCAGACCGCATTCGTCCCCTTCGTCAGCGTCGACAACATGATGCGGCTGGTCCATAGCCTGGGCATCGAGGAGATGCTCAAGGGGCTTGCGGCCTATATCGAAGAGGACTTCCGCCGCTGGGAGCTGTTCGACAAGACGCCGCGCGTCGCCTCCCACTCCAAGGTCGGCGTTATCGAGCTGATGCCGGCTTCCGACGGCGAGGCCTATGCCTTCAAATATGTCAACGGGCATCCCAAGAACACCAGGGAGGGGCTGCAGACCGTCACGGCCTTCGGGCTGATTGCCGACGTTTACACCGGATACCCGGTGCTGCTGACCGAAATGACCCTGCTCACGGCCCTGCGCACGGCTGCGACCTCGGCGATGGTCGCCAGGGTCCTCGCGCCCGAAGGCGCCCGGACCATGGCGATGATCGGCAACGGAGCCCAGTCGGAGTTCCAGGCAACGGCGTTCCGGGTGTTGTGCGGCGTCGATACGCTCAGGCTGTATGACGTCGACCCCTCGGCAACCGGGAAGGTCGTCCGCAACCTTTCGGGCGAGGGGTTCGACCTCACCATCTGCCGGTCGCCGGAAGAGGCGACCGAGGGCGCGCAGATCATCACCACATGCACGGCCGACAAGCAGCTTGCGACGATCCTCACCGACAACATGGTCGGGACCGGCATCCATATCAATGCGATCGGCGGCGATTGTCCCGGCAAGACCGAGCTGCACCGGGACATTCTGATGCGCTCCGACGTCTTCGTCGAATACGCGCCGCAGACGCGCGTGGAAGGCGAAATTCAGCAGATGCCGGACGACTTTCCGGTCACCGAAATGTGGGAAGTGATCATCGGCGCGAAACCCGGCCGCGCCAGCCAGAGCCAGATCACGCTGTTTGATGGAGTAGGCTTCGCGATCGAGGATTTTTCCGCGCTGCGCTTCGTCCGGGACCGGATCGGCGAAACGGATTTCTTCCAGAACCTCGACATGCTGGCCGATCCGGACGACCCCCGCGATCTCTTCGGCATGCTGCGCCGCGCCCGGTAGCCTGGGCTCGCCTATGGTGCCGCGGCGGCGGCAAGCGCAACGAAGAAGGCGTCGAAGTTACGCAGGTCGTCGATGGGCGGGAGCGCTTCCGGCGGCCGGTTGACGATGAACGGGACGATCTGCTCGTCGCGGCCGCCATGCGACCGGAGTGGTGCGTCGAGCACGGTGAGGTCATGGTGTTCGGGCGCGATGCCGATCGCCTTGCCGGCCGGCGTGGTGACGACCAGGTCGCCGATACGGTCCTCCGGGAGCTCGAACTTCTGTCCGGCCTCGCCGCGATCGAGCGCCAGGTCGATGCCGTCGATCCGCCGCAGAGTGTCCAGGATCGCCGCGTGGTCCGCGCCGTCGGGCAGGTAGACCGTCGCAAACGAGCCGAGCGCGCCGTGATGGACGACGTAGGGGTCGGTGATCGGCAGGATGATCCGCGCCGAGCCGGGCTCGGTCCACTGGTCGATCAGGCTCTGCAGCCAGATGACGTCCGGTGTGCCGTCATCGGTGTGTTTGGGCTTCATGCCATGGTCGGCGGTGATCACGATCGTTGCGCCGCGCGCATCGAGTTCGCCCAGATACCGGTCGAACATGGCGTAGAAGGCATTCGCCTCGTCGCTGCCGGGCGCGTGCTTGTGCTGGATGAAGTCGGTGGTCGTCAGATACATAACGTCCGGCCGGCGGGTGTTCAGGAGCTTCACCCCGGCGGCGAACACGAACTCCGAGAGGTCGGCGGAATAGACCTCCGGCACCGGCCGGGCGAGCCAGGCGGCGGCATCGTCGATACCGTTTTCCGCAATCCTCGTCCGGTCCGCCTTCTCCGCCGAAAAGCAGATCGCCCGGCCGGTCGCGAAATCGAGCCCGGCCCCTAACAGTGCCCGCAGCTTGTCCTTGGCCGTGACGATGGCGACCGTCAGGCCGGCCTCGGCAAGACCGGAGAAGATCGTCGGCGCGCGCAGGAACGAGGGGTCGTTCATCATGACTTCGACGTTCTGATCGGGGTCGAAGAAGAAGTTGCCGCATATGCCGTGGACGCTGGCCGGCCGGCCGGTCGCGATCGAGAGGTTGTTCGGATTGGTGAAGCTCGGCATGGCCGACCGCGCCGTGCGGGATGTGCCCTTGGCGAGCATTGCTTCCAGGTTCGGCATCAGCTCTGCCTTGATCGACCGGTCGAGATAGGCCGGCTCGCACCCGTCGAGGCAGATGACGATGGCAGGCGCGGCTGGACGGGCATAGTCGCGATCATTGATGGTGGCGATGGTCTGCGGGCGCATTTTCTTGTCCTCGTTGCCTGCCTTAGGGGAGAATTGGGGGGGCGAATCAGGGGGTTGAGAAGACGAGCTCGACGCTCGTCAGCGGCCAGCAGCCGCGGTTGAGTTCGATCGTTCGGCCGTCTTCGTCGGTGTTGTGGGAGTCCACCAGAATGACCGGCGTCATCGGGGTCAGCGTCAGTCGTTCGGACTGCACCGCATCGGCGAAACCGCCCGAGACCCGCGTCTCGGCCCGCCGGAAGGAGGTCACGCCATGGTCGCGGTAGACCCGGGTGACCGATCCGTGCTCGGCATAGTCGGCCTCGAGCCGCGGAAAGATCGTCAGGGAAAACTCCTTGACCGCGTAGTAGATCGGGTTGCCGTCGAGCAGCCTGACCCTGTGCAGTTCGACCGTTTCGGCGCCGGCGGCAAGCCCGTAAGCCTCGCGTGCCCAGGCGCTGGCCTTGCGGCGGTGCAGCGAGACGGTTCTGGTCGTCACCGTTCCGCTGGCGTCCAGCGACATCGAAAAGCGCATGTTGTCCTTGATGACGTAGCGTTGCGCCGGCGCCCGCACGAAGATGCCGGCGCCCTTTCGCGCCTGCAGCAGCCCTTCCTCCTGCAGCCGCCCGAGCGCGTTGCGCATGGTGATGCGGTTGACGCCGAAGATCTCGGCCAGCCGGTATTCGCCCGGCAGCCGGGAGCCGGGAACGAGGGCGCGCTCCCGGCAGGCGGCCGCCAGCCGGTCGTAGATCTGCTGCCATATCGGATGTTCGGATTTATCGAGATACGCTTTACGTGCGAGTGCGACGAGTTCCTCGTAATTGGAGTCCTCGTCGGCGATCCGCGTCCTAGCCATACTCCAAGACTTTCCTGCCGTTCACGAATACGGCCCGTAATGCGGTCGTATCGGGCCAAAACACAAGTATGTCGCCGCGCCGGCCCGCCGTCAGTGCGCCGCGGTCGCCAAGACCGGCAATACGCGCCGGCGCCGTGGAGACCAGATGCCAGGCCTCGGCGAGATTTTTATGGTCGGCGCCTGCAAGCTGAAATGCTGCCTTCATGATCGTCGGGTAACTGTAGTCCGACACCAATGCCGAACAGAGGTCGGCGTCTATGGCAGCGCGTGCATCCACGGCGTTGTTCTGCGATCCGCCACGCACGACATTGGGCGCGCCGAGGATAACCGGCTCGCCCGCGCGCCGGGCTTCGCGGGCAACCTCGATTGCCATCGGGAACTCGCAGTTCCTGACCCCCCGGTCGCGCAGCCGGCGGCGCTCCTCGACGGTCCGGTCGTCATGAGAAAAGACCGGAACCGACAGGGCGTCGGCGCGCGCGCAGACTGCCTCGACAGTCGGTTCGACCCTGTCGGCCCGCCCGGCGGCTGCTTCCAGCGCGGCGACGACGTCGCCAGCCGGGATGCCCATCCGCGAGGCCATCCTGTCGAGCTTCGTCGACGGCGGCCGCAGGTGCAGGTTGGCCGTCGTGTGATCGTTGATCGACAGGATCGCCCGGCCGGCGGCGGCAAGCCAGTCCAGCACCTCCCGTGCCTCGTCGACGGCGAAGGTCTCCCAGCGAATGTGGGCGTGAACGCTGGCGCGGAACGTCTCGGCCTCGATGGCCCTGAAGATATCGCGCGCCGCGTCGATCGACCGGATCCCGGCCTCCCACGAGACGGAAACGGCGTGGAAGGCGGTGGTGATGCCGTTTGCGATCAGCTGGCCGTCGACATCGTGCAAGGCGTCGGCGATGGCGAAGGTGACGCCGGGGCGGGGCTCGATCGAACGCTCGAAGGCATCGCCGTGCAGATCGACGATGCCGGGCAGGACCAGCCCGCCCCCCGCATCGAAGTGGTCTGTATCGAGCGGGGCAGGGCCGGAGGGCGTTCCTTCGGCGATGATGCCATCGGCGATGTGCAGGTCGGTGCGGGCGAAGCCTGTCGGCGTCAGGACATTCCCGTTTGTTATCAGCAGGTTGCGCATAATCTTCCATACGTCACTAATCTGTTAACAACACCGTCTATCAGTGAAATGCAACAATCCTGTGTACACAGCAAAATATGGAGGATCCATTGCTGCGTTCCATCCTTGCCGCGACACTGGTCGCGATTTCGGCGCCGGCCCTCGCGGATCCGGTCAAGTTTGCGGTCACCGACATCGAAGGGCTCGAGGCGCTGCAGCAGGAGTTTGCGGCCTTCGAGGAACAGCTCGAGGAATCGACGGGCCTGGACATCGAGCTGTTTCCCGTCAGCTCGCGGACATCGGCCGTCGAGGCGATCAATCAGGGCCATGTCGACCTGATCCTGACCGGGCCGGCCGAATATGTCGTCATCAACAGCATTTCCGATGTCGAGATCGTCACCGCCTGGCAGCGTCCGGAATACTACGCGCAGATCGTCGTGCTGGCCGACGGCCCGATCGACCGCGTCGGTGACCTGAAGGACAAGACCGTGACCTTCGGCTCCGTCGGGTCGACCTCGCAGCATCTCGGCCCGGCCCAGGTTCTCACCGATTTCGGCCTCGCCTACGGCTCCGACTACGACGCGCGCATCATCTCGCGCAACGTCGCCGCCGAGGCCCTTATTCGCGGCGACGTGCACGCCATCGGCATGAATGCCGGCCATCTCCGTGGCATTCGTGCCGCCTTTCCCGACACCGCGTTCAAGGTTGTCGCCCGTGGTCCCGACCTGCCGAACGACATTCTCGTCGCGCGTGACGACCTCGACGACGCAACCGTCGAAGCGGTCCGCAAGGCCTTCGTCGAAGACGGTGATGCGCTGATGGAAGCGATCCTGGCGGGCGAGGACAACCAGAAATATCTCGGTGGCGTCTTCCTGCCGTCGATCGATGACCAGGCCTACGACTACGTGCGCGAGATGTACGCCACCATCGGTGTCGACACCAACGCCTTCGTCGGCAACTGACACTCCGTTGACGTGTCCGGGCCGGCACGCCCGGCGAGACCGCTTCTGCAGTTTTCGAAAAAACCCACGGCACGGGGCGGCGACAGCGCCGCTCCGTACCACCGGCGTTCCGCCGGTTCCGGAGGCCCTGGCATGTTCGATGTCAAAGTCCGCAATGCCGTTCCGCCGGCCGGCGATCGCCGGGAAGAGGCCCTGATCCGGGTATCCGGCCTCAGGAAATCCTATGACGGCGCGTCGATGATCCTCGACGGCGTCAATCTGGCGGTCTCGCCGGGCGAACGGGTTGCCCTGATCGGATCGAATGGATGCGGCAAGTCGACATTGCTGAAATGCCTGATCGGCCTGCATGACATCTCCGGCGGCACGGTGCGCACGCTGGGCGAGACGTTCGACAGGGCGCCGAATGCCGGACAGCGCGCCAGCCTGCGCCAGAAGACCGGCTTCGTGTTCCAGAAGCACTGCCTCGTGCGCCGCCGCACCGTGCTGTCGAACGTCGTGCACGGGTTGCTTGGCGGCAAGGGAAGCTGGCGGGGGTTTTCCCATGCCACCGCCTTGCCGGAGTGGCGGCAGCGGGCGCGTGATGCCCTGAGCGAGGTCAGCCTTGCCGACAAGGCCATGAGCCGCGCCGAAGCGCTGTCGGGCGGGCAGCAGCAGCGGGTGGCGATCGCGCGGGCGCTGGTGCGCCGGCCGCAGCTCCTGATCGCCGACGAGCCGGCGGCCAGCCTCGACCCGGTCTCCGGCCGCAAGGTCATGGATCTCTTCGTGCGGCTGTGCCGGCAGCACGGCATCACGCTGGTGTTCACCTCGCACGACATGGACCACACGGCGGAATTCGCGACGCGGGTGGTGGCCCTGAAGCGGGGCGGGGTGCTGTTCGACAAGCCGGCCGGCGCGGTTCAGAGCGCGGACCTGGAGGCGACCTTCGATGGCGTCGCCTGACCCGGGTGAGCGGGCCAGTCGGGCCGACAGGGCCGAGCGGGACCTGCCGCCGCGGTTCCGCAGCTTCTCCCCGGCGAGCTTCACCCTCCTGGTGGTCGGGGCCGCCATCCTGATCGTCTCGATCGGCGATGTCGCGCCTTCGCCCAAGCAGATGGTCGACGGCGTTCCGGGCTTCGGCCGCCTGGTCGGCCGGATGATGCCGCCGAACCTCGATCCGGATTTCCTGACCCGGATTGGCTTCCGGATCGTCGAGACGTTTCAGATCGCGCTGGTCGGCACGGTCTTCGGCGTCGTGCTTAGCCTGCCGATCGCCTGGCTCAGCGCCCGCGGCGTCTCGCCGATCGGCGGCTTCAACTTCCTGTTCAAGGCCCTTGTTTCGCTGTTCCGCACGATCCCCGATCTCGTCTGGGCCTTGCTGTTCGTTGCCTCCGTGGGCTTGGGCGCCGTGGCCGGCACGCTGACCATCATGATGGACACGATCGGCTTTTGCGGCCGGTTCTTCGCCGAGGCGATGGAAGACGCCGAGAAGGAGCCTCAGGAGGCCCTGTCGGCGATCGGCGCCAACAAACTGTCGATCGCCATTGGCGCGTTGTGGCCGGACACCCTGCCGTCGATGATCAATTCATCGCTGTTTGCCCTGGAAAAGGCGGTGCGATCCTCCGTCGTGCTCGGCCTGGTCGGCGCCGGCGGCATCGGGCAGGAGTTGAAGGTCGCCTTCGACCTGTTCCAGTACCGCAACGCCAGCACGATCATCCTGGTGATCTTCCTGATCGTGCTCGCCATGGAATATGTGACCGACAAGCTGCGGGCGCGCATTCAGTAGGCGATCGACTACCCGTTCTCCGCCGCCATCGCCGCGGCCTGGCGCCTGGCGAGCTTGAGCGCCGCGGTGTTATGGCGGCCGTCCGGCACCTGCAAAGCATCCGCCTCTTCCCCGTGTTCCAGAGCGCGCATCAGGCGTTTCTTGAGCGCCACCAGCTCGGGATCGCCGAACGCCTCGAGCAGCGCCTGGAAGTCGGCAAACGCCTTGCGGTCAAACGGTTTCGGCTCGCCCATGATGTCGACCAGCGGATTGGCCGGGTGGATGTGGGCGCACGGGACGAGATCGGCCGGGATCGGCGCCGCGCTGGAATGCGTCTGCCCGGATTTGAGCAGCCTGGGCAGAACATGCGTGTGCGGCCCCTCCGGGCTCTTTCCATCGGCCGGCGGTATCGGCTGGAACACCTCGATTCGCCCGAACCGGCAGGTAAAGACACGGGGCGGACTGAGCTCCGGCATCGCCGGCCCGAGCGGATTGCCCGGCTCGAACAGGGATGATCCGCATCCGGCCCGGAACCGCTCGATCATGGCCGGATCGGAAACGCGAACGCAGGCATCGACCTGCAGCGTTCCAAGGCCCATGTCGAACAGGATGGCGTCGCGGTCCTGTGCCCGGACGGCATCGGCATCGGGACCAAGCTCGGTCAGCACGGTCCGCTGGTTGCCGGCGCAGTCCGCCTTCGGCAGGCACAAGGCGACGGCATGCGACCAGCGATCCGGGGCCTTGCCGGGGGTCTCATAGGCGAGGGGGACAATCCGATCGTCGAAGCGGAGCCGGATCGCGCCGCGATCCGTCGCGGCCTGAACCCGGTCGACCGCTATTTCGAAGTCGATCGGCTCGCCCGGATCGTGCATGAACTCCGCGATCACGCCGAACGTGCCGAGGCTCCACGCGCTCTGTGGATTGCGCAGATGCGCCGCGACGATCTTCGTCAGGTCCGTTTCCATGGCCTTGTACCTCCCGTTTGATCAGCCTCGTCCGGCGCGACGGTTCCAAGCCGCACCCATGGCACGATATGCTCCTCGCCGGCCAGCCGGACCCGGTGGGCGAAGACCCGATAGGTCTGCTCGAGATTGGCGTCGGTCAGAACCGCGCCGGGCGCATCGTCGGCAAGCATCCGCCCGCCGGACATCAGGATCAGGCGGTCGCAATACCGGTAGGCCAGAGACAGGTCGTGCAGGACGACAACGACCGTCTTGCCCCGCGCGGCAAGATCGCCCAGCAGGTCCAGCACCTCGAGCTGGTGATAGGGATCGAGGGCGGCGATCGGTTCGTCGGCGAGCAGCACGTCCGCGTCGACGGCAAGCGCCCGGGCGAGCAGAACACGCATCCGCTCGCCGCCCGACAGGGTCGAGGCCGGCCTGTTGCGCAAGGCGGATATGTGCGTTGCCCGCATCGCCGCCTCGATCGCGGCACGGTCGCAATCGGCTGCCGGGCCTGGTCGCTCACGATGCGGCAGGCGGCCCAGCGCGACGACGCGCTCGACCTTCAGGGGCCAGTGCAAGCGGCCCGATTGCGCCAGGTAGGCGAGCCGGCGGCCCAGGACATCACGGCCGATCCGGTCCACCGTGAGGCCGTCATACCGGACCGCGCCGGTATCCGGCGGGTGAAGGCCGGCCAGAACCCGCATCAGCGTCGACTTGCCCGCCCCGTTGGGACCGATCAGGCCGACAAGGCCGGGCCGGTCGATCGTCAGCGACACGGGTTCCAGGATCGTCCGCCCGCCGGCGCGCACCGAAACATCGAGGGCCTCGATCTTCATGCCATCTCTCCGCTCAGTCCATCTCGCGGCGCATGCGCCACAGGAGCGAGAACAGGAAGGGGGCGCCGATGATCGCCGTGACGACACCCAGTTTCAGTTCCGGATGCGTCGGCAGCACCCGCACGAGGATATCGGCGGCGAGCGTCAGGACGGCGCCGCCGAGCCCGCTGACCAGCACCAGCGGCCCGGGCTGATGGCCGACAAGCGGGCGGAGGACGTGCGGCACGACGAGCCCGACGAAGCCGATCGCGCCGGCGACGGCGACCGCGCTGCCGATGGCAAAGGCCGAGGCGACGACGATGCGGAGGCGCAGGCGCATGACGTCGAAGCCGAGGCTGCGCGCGGTCTCCTCGCCCAATGACAGCCCGTCGAGCGCGCGGCCGGCGCCGAGCAGCAGGATCCAGCCGACGGCCATCAAGGGCGCGGCGAGCAGAACGTGATCGAGGCTGCGGTCGGCGAGCGATCCCATCAGCCAGAACACCACCTCCATCACCGCGTAGGGGCTGGGCGACAGGTTGAGCGCCAGCGCCGTGAGCGCGCCGGCCAGGCTGCCGATCGCGACGCCCGACAGGATCAGCGCCGTCGTCCCCGCGCCCTGCCGGGCAAGCAGCAGCAGGAGGGCCGTCGCAAGTCCGGCGCCGGCCAGGCCGCCAAGCGCCAGGCCGATCGACAGAAAGCCGGCCAGTCCGGAATAAAAGGCGATCACCGCACCAAGCGCGGCAGCACCCGAGACACCGATCACGCCTGGATCGGCGAGCGGATTGCGCAGCAGTCCCTGCAGCGCTGCGCCGGTTGCGCCGAGGCTGAAGCCGACCATCAGGCCAAGCAGCGCCCGCGGCAGGCGCAGTTCCACCATCACCAGCGCGCCGACGCTGTCGCGCCCGGCGATGATGTCCGAAACGGCTGCGACCGGATCGAGCGGGACATAGCCGACCACCAGGGAGACGAGGAACAGGATGGCGGAGAGCGCGCCCAGCGCACCGACAAGCAGGGGATAGGGGATGTCGGCGGCCCGGAGGCGTGTGGCGGCAACGCGCGACGTCATGGGGCCCGCCTCGGGTTGCCCGTTGCGTGCCGTGCCTGCTCCGCCGCCGATTTCAGGATGGTCATCGCGTCCGCCAGTTGCGGGCCGGCGCAAGTCCACAGGCGCGTCGGCACGGTCACGACCGTCGCGCTCTCCTTGAGGCCGGCCAGTGCGGGATGCTCCAGCAGGGATCGCGCCATTGATGGCGGCGCGTCGGGATCGGCATTGAGAATGAGAATATCGGGCTGTGCCGCGACGATTTCTTCCAGCGCAAGCCGCCCGAAGCCGTCGGGCTGCAATTCGGCGGCGAGATTGACGAGCCCGGCCCGCGTGAGGAGCGTATCGACGAGGGAACCGCGCCCGGCGGTAAGGCCGTTCGGCCTGAGAACAAGGGCGGTCGGCCTTTCACCTCCGCCCGCTGTCCCGTCGTCCGCCAGCGCCAAATCGAGATCGGCAATCATCGCCTCGCCGGCGACCTGTTGCCCCAGCGCCTCTGCGACCTGCCGGATCTGCGCGCGTACCGCCTCAAGCGTTGCGGGGACGCCGAGATCCATCACCGGAATTCCAAGACGCTCCAGGAAGGCTATCGCCATGCGGGTCGTGTAGACGCCGGCGATGACGAGATCGGGCGACAGCGGCACGATCTCCTCGGCCAGGCCATGGTTCACGGGGATGTCCCGCGCCTGCGCTGCAACCGTCGATGCCCGGCTGTCGCGGGCAAGCCAGGTCACCGATTTGACCTGTCCGGGAGCCGCCAGCCGCAGCACGAGTTCGTCCGCGCACAGGTTGAGGGAGACGACCGAGCGCGGTTCGGCTGCGCCAAAAGCAGGCGAAAGGGCGCCCTGAAGGCCGGCGACGGATATCGCCGCCGCCAGCATCGCGCCCATGGCCGCACCGCTTCGCATTGTTTCAGAAGGTCAGCCGCAAGCCGGCATAGGCGGCCCGGCCCGGCGTCCCGTAGCCGTAGACCTCCTGGTATTGCGCGTCGAACAGGTTGTCGATGCGCGCGAAGATCTCGGCATTGTCGTTGATGTCGAAGGACCCGGCGAGATTGACGAGCGTATAGGCGTCGAGCGACACGACCGATCTGTTGAAGACGGCATCGAAGACCCAGTCCTTCTGGGCGCCGTTATAGACGATCGCCAGGTTGGCGTTCGCCCGCCCGTCCAGGAAAACGTAGTTGATGTCGAGGCTTGCCAGATGTGGGGGCCGGCGAATGAGTTCCGCGCCGGTTGCGTCCTTGCCGTCGGTATAGGTGTAGGATCCGCGCACGAACAGGTTTTCCAAGGGCGAAACGGCAACGCCCAGTTCGACGCCGTTGATCCTGGACTTGCCCGGCAGGTTGACCGAGGTCTGGCCGGCACCGGTGATCAGGTCCTTGATCTTCAGGTCGAAATAGGTGGCATCGAAGACGACCCGGTCGCCCCAAAGCGCCTGGTCGACACCGACGTCCCAGCCCTCGGCCTGCTCGGGCTTCAGGTCCGGATTGCCCTGATAGGTCTGGGTGAAGCCATAGAGCTCGAACACGGTCGGGTTCTTGACGCCCGTTCCGTAGGAGGCGCGCAGCTTGGTGGCCGTGCGGTCGATAGTGTAGGCCGCCGTTGCCCGGTAGGTGTTCGTGTCCTCGAACAGTTCGTTGGCGTCGTGCCGTATCGCGGCGGTGACGAACAGATTGTTGAACAGGCCAAGCTGATACTGCCCGACCAGGCCGGTGGAGGAAATCGAGCGGTCGAGGTTCGACCACACGCTGTCCACGGTCACGCTTTCCCTCTGGTGTTCGGCCAGGACGGTCAGCGTGTGGGTCGCCGGAACGCTATCCTGCTTAAGATAGAGGTTCGACTGGTAGTCGACCTTGTTGACCTCGCCCTCATAGGTGCTGGTCACGGTCTTGTTGGCCAGATAGTCCGACTTCTGGTCCGTGTGGGTCACGCCAACGATATTCTCCCAGCGATCATCCCACAGCCGGATCGTGCCTTGCGCCCGGCCGAAGATCTGCTCACCGCGCGAAGCGCTGAAGCCGTCGACCGGCCCGACACCACCGAAGAAGTCGTCGCCCTCGTTCGTGAACTTCGTGTAGCGGCCGACGAAGGCGAGATCGATGTCCTCGGTCGGACGGAGTCCGAATTTCAGAAGCCCGGTCCCGTTCTTATACGCATCGGCTTCCGTGTTGCCATTGGCCTCGTCCGCGCTCGAGATCCCGCTTGTCGACAGCCCAACGGCGCTGGCCAGAAGATCGAATTTGTCATCGCTGACGCTGGCCGAGGCGTGGCCGCGAAACGTGCCGAAGGACCCGCCTTCCACCGATCCGGTGACGGAGGGCGGCCCGTCGCCCCGGCGGGTGATGATGTTGACCACGCCGCCGATGGCGTCCGACCCGTAGAGCGCGCTCTGCGGGCCGCGCAGAACCTCGATCCGGGCGATATCCTGGGCGAGCAGATTGGCGAAGTTGAACTCCGACCCCGATGCCGGGTCGTTCACCTTGATGCCGTCGATCAGGACCATCGTCTGGTTGCCCTCGGCGCCGCGAATGCGCACCTGGGTCAGATCGCCGACACCGCCGGTGCGGTTTACCGCGACGCCGGGCACCTGGCGCAGCACGTCGGAGACGATACGGATCTGCTGCTCTTCCAGCTCCTCGCCGGTGATGACGGTGACGGCCGCGCCGACCTCGCGCTCCTGCGTCGCGGTGCGATTCGGCGTCACGGTGATGGCGTCCAGCGTGACGGCGGCGGCTTCGGTCTCGGCGGCGAGCGGTGCGTCGGCGCCGGCTTCCTCCTCGGTTTGCTGCGCGGCGGCGCCGGACAGGGGAAGCGCGGCAAAGGCGCCGGCCAAGAAAAGGCCAGACAGGACAAGGATGGAAACGGAGCGGAAAAACGGCTCGGTGGAGCCGGTCTGGACGGATTTGGGCATGTCAGAACCTCGGGCGGTATGCCAGGTGGCACGTCACCGCGACCGAAGTCTCGCCATCCATCGCCCAAACGCTATGCGCCCGGCAGCGATGGCAGCTTGCCAACCATCGGAACACCCCGCCCGATGTCGTCGCGTGTGACCACGGCTGACGGCAGGTCTCCTGGCTCGCGGGTTGTCGCCGGTCCGTCGCCTTCCCGGTGCCCGAGGCCCAGTGGCATGTTGACGGACGGCTATCCGCTTACAGTTGCGGGGGCAGCCGCAGGTTTGGATCAGAAGACCCTCACTGCGTTCCCTTTTGATCCCCGAAGGGAACCGTCGCCGCGAACGCTAGTAAGGGTTCGTTAAGATGTCAATCGGGGAGATTTCTCCGTGACGCCTTGTGTGTGGCGCCTTTCATCTGTTCCGCGTCGCGGCGCAGTCCGACGCCCTTTTCGCCGGCCCGATACGAGCCCGGCAGTTGGCCCTCCCACTGATCAGGCGCCCTGGCGAACAGGGCCGGACGCATTCGGCCCGCCGATTTCACGGACCGGGCGCCGTACCTTGGCGTACAACCTAGGCCGCATTCCCGCTATCGGGATGCCGCTGTGGCCGAATCTGCATCGGCAGGAGAAAGATCAACCTCAGCCGGGTCTTCGCGGGCCAGATCCTGGGACTGCGAGAAGTCGAGGATCAAATCTGGCAGGTGACTTTCATGAACTATGATTTAGGTGTCTTCGACCACAACGACAACCGGGTCGAACCAGGACCAAACCCATTCACCCCGGAGAAAGTGTAAACCATCTCTCCGGTATCAAATGTAAACCATGTGTCCGGAATGGACCCTTTGGAAAGTGGCGACCCCGGCAGGATTCGAACCTGCGACCTACAGATTAGGAATCTGATTTTTAGGCATGCTGCGATGTTCGGCAGACTGCGATGCAACCCTATTTGATCATAAAATTCAATAATATATATGGTATCCAGCTACTATTGGCTGCGACGAGCTTCTATGAAAATTGCTTACATTCTGCTTACATGGTGCTTACATTCTACGCTAGACGATCCAGTCCGCATGTGTGGCCGATCATGAAACAATCGTTTGGAGCAAGATATTGGATCGGAAGGTCGTCCTAAGTCGTCCGTGCAAGAAAAATCCTTCGGATACAAGGACTTGGTTGCCCGAAGTCGCCACTTGGCAACCGTCCCGTGTCGTCCGACTACAATTTTTCGCGTTGTCGCCCTTTATGGAACTGTCATGACGAAGCTGACGAAGCGTATTGTCGACGCGGCACTGCCAGGCCCGCGGATTTCCTTTGTCTGGGACGAGCAGCTGCGTGGTTTCGGCCTGCGGATCACACCGGCTGGCGTAAAGTCCTATATTGTCCAGTATCGCACGGAATCGGGCAGGTCTCGCCGTCTAACTATCGGACGCCACGGCGTTCTGACGGTCGATGAGGGACGCAAGCGCGCGCTGGACATTCTCGCCGTTGTTGCCAGAGGTGGCGACCCGGCGCAGGAGAGGACGCAGACGCGGCGGGCGCCGACCGTCTCGGATCTTCTCGACCAGTATATCGCTGAGCACGTCGAAAAACGAAACCAGCCGAGCACGATTGCTGAGGTAAAGCGGCTTGTCCGTTTGCATATCCGCCCACGTCTCGGCAGGCTCAAGGTCGCCGCGGTTGCCAGGCAGGATCTCGCGAGGCTCCATGGGGCAATGGCCGCGACACCGAGGCAGGCCAATTTTGTGCTCGCTGTTTGCTCGAAGGCTTTCAATCTCGCGGAGACCTGGGGAATGCGGCCGGAAGGCACCAATCCCTGCCAGAAGATAGAACGCTACCCGGAGGTGTTGCGTGAGCGATTTCTGTCGGATGGCGAGCTGATCCAACTCGGCGAGACACTCCGATTGGCAGAGACGACAGGTTTGCCTTGGGTGTTTCCGGCTGGAAAGGTGGTTTCGAAGCATGTCGCGAAACCTGAGAATCGCCGGACACCTGTCGCGTGGCAGGCAGTCGCCGCAATTCGGCTATTGCTTTTTACAGGTTGCCGGCTCGGCGAAGTCGTATCGATGCGGTGGGACCGGATCGACCCAGAAGCGGGCACTTTATCCCTCGATCAAACCAAGGCGGGAAAGCGGCAGAAGGTTGTGCTCAATGCGCCCGCGCTTGATCTGTTGGAAACAGTGGCAAGGCGCGTCCAATCAAGCTGGGTGCTGC
Organism: Tepidamorphus sp.; assembly: GCA_028280885.1. Lineage (GTDB taxonomy): Bacteria > Pseudomonadota > Alphaproteobacteria > Rhizobiales > Tepidamorphaceae > Microbaculum. The sequence continues at coordinate 1,151 of JANQKY010000044.1, read as the reverse complement.
CGATGCGCGGCGATCCGAACCGACATATCAGTTCCTCCGCCATCGAACGCGCCTGGCAAGGCATACGCGCCGCAGCAGATCTCGAAGACGTAAGACTGCACGATCTGCGGTACACGGTCGGCACCTTTGCGGGCCAGGCAGGTACGAATGCTTTTGCGGTACGAGATCTTCTTCGACATGCAACCGTCGCGATGACGGGTCGCTATGTCAGCCGTGATGAGGATCCGCTGCGCCGGTTAAGCGATGAGGTGGGTGGCCGAATTGCGGCCAATCTCAACGCCACAATCGGATCGGATTCCGATTGAAGTATTTGTTCAGTTTTCCACAGGACCGGTTTCCTGGCGAAAATTTCTTAGTTCGCGTCTGAAGGTCTGGTTTGGGCGTTCATTATCGGCTTCGAGTTTTGCCTCCGGTTGATTGTTTCCTCTGAGCCAATTGTTGACGGTTTCAAATACTTCGCGTTCTGTTCCACCTGTTACCAAGGTTGGCGGCAGCGCCTCCAATGCTGCTCGGATCGCTTTGCTTGCTGATGGTTTTGGGCCAGATCTCCTTTTCCTATCTGTCGTTCCCACTGGGTGAACTCGGACAAATTCGTAGCGGCGCCCGTTTTGTACGCTGCCCTGACTAGCAATGGAATTCCGGAACCCGAAGCATAGGTTCTTCAAAATATCTAAGTCAGTGATCTGTACGCGGTCGGTTTCGCCGCGGGGGATCCCGGTCAGTTTCCATTCGCCCGCTTCAAGCTTTTCGCGAAGCAATAGTTCTCCAGCCTTAAGCCCTTGCCGCAGTGTATTTTCGAGCTCTCTCCGTGGACTTTCTTCCGCTTCATGATCTGCGAATGGGTAAATCACTTTCAGGTCAGGTGATTTCAGTTGTTCGGAAAGAGTCTTGATACTTTCACGGCGGTGCGGGCCCATAGCCTCGCCGCGCGCCTCTTCAAGCGACCATGCGAACTGTCCTGTCAGTCTTGTCTTCATCTTTCATAGATCTTCATGGCGCATTCAAAAAGAACAGGTCCGCAAAAGGACATCGGTGGCGAAAATTCGCTCCATTTTAGAGTCCCCGCTAGGGGATCTGTAAACCCCTCGCCTTTAGGCGACAGGATGCCTTAGCATCCGGGGATGGAGACCTACAAACGCGGCAGCCACACG
>JANQKY010000035.1 GCA_028280885.1 Tepidamorphus sp. | reverse complement strand
TCCCGGCCCTCGTGAAACATGAAGACCCGGGTGCCGGTCAGGCCGATCTCGCCGGCGATCGCGCACAGGTCGTCGATCGATTCCTCCATGCAGTCGCCGATATAGACCAGTGCCTGCACGGGCTTCTTGCGCGATTCGTCGCGGGTGCGCGCCAGCACCTTGCGGATCTGGGTGTGGCCGCCGCGGCAATCGATGCGCACCATCAGGTCGGCGAGCGTGTTCGGATCGCTGACCCAGCGGCTTGCCCGGCACTCGCCGAAGCCGCGGAAATAGATCAGCTGAACGTCCAGCCCGCCGATCGCCGCCGTTTCCTTGAACATCTCCGCCTGCAGGCTGCAGGCGGTGTCCCAGGTCGGCTGGCGGCTCATGGTCGCATCGAGCGCGAAGACCAGACGCCCGCGCCCGCCGGCATTCACGGTGCCCGGCGTCATCGTGCGGGCCTTGGCGAGAAAGGCGTCGATCTCGGACGGATTGCTGGCGTCGCGGCCAGCCGGCGCGTCGCCGCTTCGTCGCGCCGGCATGTCCTGGCGACCGCGTCGGCCTCGATCGGAGGGGCGTTCACCCGACATCTGGACTGTCCTCCAGGCTTGAGACTGACAGGATACTGCCGAAAGGGGCCCGATAATTCAATTTGGCGCGCGCGCGCCAAAGCGCAATGGCATGGGTCAAAGCAGCGCGGCTACAACAGCCCCAGTTCGGCCAGTTCGCGACGCATCTGCGCCGGCATCGCCGTATCGGTCGCCTGCGTGCCCAGATCGGCGGGAGCATCCTCCACCTTCAGGTAGCGCCAGCCTTGGAACGGCCCGCGCGGACGCGGCTCGACCAGCACGGTCTTCGGCTCCAGCACGATGGCGCACCGCCTGATGCCGTCCTCGCCGACCACGGGCCGCAGGTCGAGGATCGCCTGCCGGCATTCGATCACGCCCTTGATCACCCAGAACAGCGATCCGCCGTCAAGAATGTCGTCGCGGCGCTTCGGCGTCATGCGGGTCACATGCGCCTGTTCGGCCGGCAGGCCGCGCCGGCGCTTGTCTTCCAGCCGCCTGGCAATCGACTCGTTGAGATCCTCGACGGACTCGGCGCCGACGCACAATTTGATCAGGTTGATGGTCATGCCAGGCAGACTAGCGCCCGATCCGCCGGGCGCAAACAGGCCGCCGGCTTTCCGTCGTCGCGGCGATGCCGGCATGTGGATAACGGCCCGGTCGCGCGCATGCGCGGCTATGATGCCCGCTCGCCCGGGGCCCGCTCGCCCGGCGCCCGCTCGCCCGGCGCCCGCTCGCCCGCGCGCTGCCCGTCGAGCCATGAAAGCAGGTCCGCGACGCCGTTAAGCACCACATCGGCGAACGGGTCCAGATGCGCCCGGTCCGAGTTCCCGGTGAGCACACCGATCGCCGCGCCCGCGCCGGCCGCCCGCGCCATTTCGAGATCGTGGACGTTGTCGCCGACCACGGCGACCTCTTCGGCCGCAAGCCCGGTCGCCTCGCAGAAGGCGAGCACCATGTCGGGCGCGGGCTTGGGATTTACGACGCTGTCATAGCCATAGAGATACGGCACGCGGTCGATCAGCCCGTGCCGGTCGAGAAAGGCCCGCAGCGAGCCCAGCGAATCGTTGGTCGCGATGCCGAAGATCAGACCCCGCGTTTCCAGCTCCGCCAGGAACCGGTCGAGATCGAGCAGCGGTACCGCGTTGACCGGCCCGAGCCGCGCGGCGATCGCGTCGATTTTTCCAGCAAGGTCCAGGACACGGTCGCCATCGGCGTCCGGCCACCAGAGTGTGACCAGCTCGGTCGTCGCCCCGGCCGCCCAGACGGAGCCGGGGCGCAGGCGGCCGGTGCGCGGATCAAGCCCGGCGGCCTCGATCAGATCCGCAGGGTCGCCCGGAGGCGACAGCGCGCGGACAATATCGTGGATGACCGGCGCCCAGGTCGCGTCGCAATCGATCAGCGTACCGTCCTTGTCGAGCAACACGCCCCGGATTTGCGGCCCGGCCATCACCTGCCCGCCATGACCTAGCCCGTCCAGTGGCTGGTCAGGTTGCCGATATCGGGCCGGTTGCGGTCGATCGGCTCGGCCTCCGGCGTGCCGATATGCATGAAGCCGGCGACTCGTTCGCCGGGTTCGAGCCCGAGCAGCGCCGCCACATCGGTATCGAACGCCGGCCAGCCGGTCAGCCATTGCGCGGCGAAGCCCGCCGCATTCGCCGCATGCAGGAAATTGGTACAGACGGCGCCGACCGACAGTTCCTGCTCCCAGACCGGGATCTTCGGATGCTCGGCCGCGCGGGAGACGACGACGACGATCGCCGGCGCCAGGCCACGCTTGCGGGTCTCGTTGGCCAGCGCCTCCTCGCCGGCATCCGGATTGTTGCCGCGCCAGATCTCGATCAGCCGTTCCGCATAGGCCTGCCGCGCCGCGCCCTCGATGACGATGAACCGCCAGGGTTCCAGCTTGCCGTGATCGGGCACGCGGGCCGCGGCGGACAGGATTTCGGTCAACTCGGCCTCGCCCGGCGCCGGTGCGCCGAGTTTCATGGCCGAGACGGAGCCCCGGTTGGCGAGATAGGAGATCAATGCAGGGTTACGGTCTGCCATGCTTTGCCTTTCATCATAGCGATCAGCCACAGTGCGATTAGGCGTTCGGGGGACCTTCCGTCGCGTCGCGTCAGCGGATAGGCGCCACGTGTTGCGTAGCCGCCTTGCTTCCGCCCAACGCGACGTCTTGGAGACGCTTCCTGTTTCTAGTGCGCAAAATCGCCGGTGCAATAGCCTTTCTCGTTCTCATCTCGCTTGCCGCCGCCGTAAACGCGCGAAATCGCGACGGTATGCCGGTGCCGGATGCCTCGCACGGCATGTGGGACCAAAAGGAGATCGCCATCAGACCCTTCCGCACGACGCCGCACCCATGCCATATTTCCGGGCGCATCTGGAGGGGGTAGCCTGGATGCCGATCGTGATGCCGCAGCCGGTGCGGCGAATCGCGTATGAGGCATCAAGACCGTCTGCAACGAATGGAATGGCCTGGGAATGGAATGGCCTGGCGCGTGGCAAGATCGACGTTTTGCATGAGCTTGCGGGATCGCTTTCCGGCGATGCTTGCCGGACTGGCGGCGGCTTTGCTGTTCGGGCAGGTCGCGTCCGCGCCGACCGCGTCCGCGCAAACGGCGGCGACCGAGAAGGTCATCCCCCTGCCCCGCGAGCGGCCGCTGCTGATCGAGCCTTCGGCGCCAATGGGCCCCGCCGATCCCAATGCGCCGGGATCCGACCCGCTCAACCTGCTGCAAGGGCTCGATGTCAGCCCGGAACTGTTCGCCACCCCGGGTGTCGACCTGTCCAAGCCCGAATACGAGCTGCAGGTGATGGCGCGGCTGATCGAGGACGGCGACATGCTGCTCGACGGGCTGTCCTGGCGGATCTACAGCGCCCAGCCGGACCGCGACGGCTCCTTCGAACTCGTCGACGAAAGCATCTCGCCCGCCCCCGTCTTCCTGCTGCCGGCCGACGACTATATCGTCCATGTCGCCTATGGGCTTGCCAACACGGCGACCCGGATCTCGCTTGTCGAGGGTTCGCTTGCCGAGATCCTCGACCTGAATGCCGGCGGCATGCGGCTCACCGCGATCGGCGCGCAGGACGAACCGATCTTCGCCCGCGACGTGTCGCTGTCGGTCTATTCCTCCGAGCAGGACGAATACGGCCAGCGCAAGCTGCTGGTCGAACAGGCGGAGTCGGGCAAGATCATCCGGCTGAACGCCGGCACCTATCACGTGGTCAGCCGCTTCGGCGACGCCAATTCCGTGATGCGCGCCGATATCCGCGTGCAGCCGGGCAAACTGACCGAGGCGACCATCCGCCACCGCGCCGCCGAGGTGACGCTGAAGCTCGTCAACGAGGCCGGCGGCGAGGCGCTCGCCAACACCGCCTGGAGCATCCTGTCGCCCGGCGGCGACGTGGTGAAGGAGAGTTTCGGCGCCTTTCCCTCGCATGTGCTGGCCGCCGGCGACTATTCGGTCGTCGCCCGGCACGAGGGCAATCTCTACAGCCGCGACTTCACCGTGGCGCCGGGGCTCGATTCCGAGGTTGAGCTGATCGCCCAGTGAGGCGGCGCGAAACCGCGCGAGAGCACCGGGTTCTCTACCTTTCGGCCGGCCGCAGGCGGTCGGAGCAATCGGCCGCCCGGTCTCCCGACAACAGGCCGTAAACCTTGAAGGGAGGGGCCGACATTGGATCAACGATCACAATGGCGGCATCCGCCGTCGTGAAGTCTCCCGGACCGTTCAGGCGCCAAAAATCGCCTTCGCCACTTTTATCCTTCGCTTCCTGCAGGCAGAAACTGTTGGTGTCGCCATGTACCAGAAGGACCGGCCGGCCGAACCGCCCGGATTGCGCTTTCAGCAACTTGATGAAATCGGCATAGGAATCGCAGTGATGTGCCGGATTTGCCGAGCATGACAGCCCGCGAGCACGGTGTTTTGCTACATCGGTCGGATCCGCATGGATGACCACGACAAGCGCTTCAGCGTTGGCATCAATTGCCTCAGCGAACGCCAGATTCATGAACCGGTGCGTTGCCTTCTCCCGCCTTTCGACCAAGTCGAGCGCCTTCGCCTCATCAGTCCCATCCAGTTCGTCCCGCCCGTTAGACGTTCCAACTATATGCAGGGCGACGAAATGCGTCCCCTTGTGCTGCCACCGCGCGTGTTCGGGAAAGTCGTCGTCATCGCGAACGACCATGAGATCACCGCCGCGTGGAACACGATCGTCGCGGAAGAAGGTCTTTCTGAGCGTCTTCAGACGCTCAAGCTCGTCGTATCCGCCGGCATCCGGGCGGTCGCAATCCGTCCAGTCGTTATCGCCGGGAACGAAGAACACCTTGCCCTGCATCATCCCGTAGATGACCTCCTTGCGGGCGGCCAGCAGGGATTCACGACAGGATTCGTCTCCCGCCTTTATGTCTCCGTAGTGGACGATGAACGGGACCCCCCGTTTGCGCAGTGTCCCGCCGATATAGGACAAGCTCCCCACCTGATCGGGTCCGTAGGGCATGTCGCCCAGAACCGCGAATTCGAACGGCTCGGCCGATGGACCGGAGGTCAGGGAAAAGAGCAAAGCGACGGCAGCGGCCGGCGCCAACAGGCGGGATAACATAACGAGCCTCCAATATGGGGCGGCCCGCTCCCGAAATATCCGTTGATCGTGCCTTGCAATTCAGCCGAGCCGGCCGCCAAGCGAACACCCGTTAAGGATTATAGCGAATCCGGAAACACAATCAATGCGCGAAGATCGGGTGATGCGCCGCCTGGCCGACGGCGCACCTAGCCCTCCTCCGCCGCCAGCACGATCAGGGTCTGGCCCTCGCCGACCTGATCGCCGGCAGACGCCAGTACCTCGCCGATCGTGCCGTCGCGACCCGCCGTCAGCGTGTGTTCCATCTTCATTGCCTCGACGACCGCGAGCTTGTCGCCGCGCGCTACCGCATCGCCGGCGGCGACTTGGATCGAAACGACCTTGCCGTGCATCGGCGCCTTGATGGCTGAATCACCATCGGCCGCATCGAGATCGATTGAAGCGGGATCGCGCGGGGCGACATGGAACTGCCGGCCGGCGGCGAGCACGTAGACGCCATCCTGCGCATCGACGATATCGGCCTCGAATTCAGCCTCACCGCCTTCGGGCCGGTCGATGCGGATGGCCGGTTCGCCATCGGTCCAGTCGATGACGACCGTTTCCGGCTCGCCGTCGACCATGAGGCGCTCGGTGACGGATCGTCCCATGGTCCCCGGGGAGCCGAACTGAAACGCATCGGCGACGGCCCAGGGGCTGTGCGGTTCAGACGACCGCCTGCCCTCCTCCTCGGCGATCCGCTCCATCTCGCGCTCGACGAGCCGCAGCGCGCCGAGCGCCACCGACGGCGCCCGCAGGCGGCCGGCATCGGCAAGCAGATGATCGAGCTTGCGGTCGATCAGGCCGGTGTCGAAACGGTCGCCGCGAAAGTCGGCATCGTCGGCAAGTGATTTCAAAAACCCGATATTGGTGCGCGGCCCGGCGACAAGGCTGGCGGCAAGCGTCTGCGACAGCCGGTCGAGCGCCTTGTCCCGGTCGTCTTCATGGGCGATCACCTTGGCGATCATCGGATCGTAGAACGGGGTGACGACATCGCCTTCGCGCACGCCGGTATCGATCCGGATGCCGTCGGCCTCGTCGAATTGCAGGACGTGCAGCGTGCCGGTCGAGGGCAGGAAGCCGTGATCGGGATCCTCCGCATAGAGCCGTGCCTCGACGGCATGGCCGCTCAGCGCGATATCCGGCTGGGCAAGCGGCAGCGGTTCGCCGGCCGCGACCTTGAGCTGCCACGCGACGAGATCGAGCCCGGTGACGCATTCGGTGACCGGATGCTCCACCTGGAGGCGGGTGTTCATCTCCATGAAATAGAACGGCGTTTCGTCCGACAGTGGCGCCGAGCCGTCGACGATGAACTCGACCGTGCCGGCGCCGCTATAGGATACCGCCTTGGCGGCGCGCACGGCGGCCTCGCCCATGCGGGCGCGCAGGCCCTCGGTCATGCCCGGTGCGGGTGCTTCCTCGATGACTTTTTGATGGCGGCGCTGCAGCGAGCAGTCGCGCTCGTAGAGGTGAACGGCGTTGCCGTGGCTGTCGCCGAACACCTGAATCTCGATATGCCGGGGCTTGGAGACGAATTTCTCGATCAGCACCCGGTCGTCGCCGAAGGCCGACAGCGCCTCGCGCTTGGCGCCGGCAAGCGCATCGTCGAAGGCGAGCGCCTTGTCGACGCGGCGCATGCCCTTGCCGCCGCCGCCGGCGACCGCCTTGATCAGCACCGGATAGCCGATCTGATAGGCCTTTTCGCGCAGGAAGTCGGGATCCTGCCTGGCGCCGTGAAAGCCCGGCACGACCGGCACGCCGGCCTTTTCCATCAGCGCCTTGGCCTCGTCCTTCAGCCCCATGGCGCGGATCGCCTGAGCCGACGGCCCGACGAAGACGATGCCGGCCTCCGCGCAGGCCTCGGCGAAGCCGGCATTTTCCGACAGGAACCCGTAGCCTGGATGGATGGCGCCCGCGCCCGTTTCGCGGGCCGCCGCTATGATCCGGTCGGCGACCAGGTAGCTTTCGGTTACCGGCGCGGGCCCGATCGCGACCGCCTCGTCGGCCATCTCGACATGCATCGCGCCCGCATCGGCATCGGAATGGACGGCGACCGTGCGCAGGCCCATCCGGCGCGCGGTGCGCATGACGCGGCAGGCGATTTCTCCGCGATTGGCGATCAGGAGTGTGTCGAACATTCAGTCTGCCTCGTCGTTCCCGCTAACGCTGCATAGCGTTATCCGACGTTGATAGGCAACCGCCGCGAAGGCGGTCGGCGCATATGGGACCATCGTGAGGTGGTGCCTTCGGGCAAGACCAAACAGACGGGAGGCTCAGCCTCCTCAGCACTCGACAACATTGACGGCGAGGCCGCCCTGGCTGGTCTCCTTGTATTTCTCCATCATGTCGAGGCCGGTCTGGCGCATCGTCTCGATGCAGGTGTCGAGCGGCACGAAATGCTCGCCATCGCCGCGCAGCGCCAGCGAGGCCGCCGTCACCGCCTTGACCGAGCCCAGCGCGTTGCGCTCGATGCAGGGCACCTGAACCAGGCCGCCGACGGGATCGCAGGTCATGCCGAGATGATGTTCCAGCGCGATCTCGGCGGCGTTCTCGATCTGCATGTTGGTGCCGCCGAGCGCCGCGCACAGGCCGGCGGCCGCCATCGCCGAGGCCGAGCCGACCTCGCCCTGGCAGCCGACCTCGGCGCCGGAAATGGACGCATTGTGCTTGATGATGCCGCCGATCGCCGAGGCGACCAGCAGGAAGGTCCGGATGCCGGCGGCATCGGCGTCGGGACAATGGTCGAGATAGTAGCGGATGACGGCGGGGACGACGCCGGCCGCCCCGTTCGTCGGCGCGGTCACGACGCGCCCGCCGGCGGCGTTCTCCTCGTTGACGGCCATCGCATAGACCGACAGCCAGTCCATCACCGTGTGCTCGAAGGGCCGGTTGAGACCCGATTCGCCCTTCAGCTTGGCATAGATGCAGGCGGCCCGGCGCTTGACCTTGAGGCCGCCGGGGAGTTGTCCGGTTACCGTCAGGCCGCGCTGCATGCAGCCGTTCATCGCGGCCCAGATCCGGTCCAGCCCCGCATCCAGTTCCGCCTCGCTGCGCAGGACGGTCTCGTTGGCGCGCTTCATGGCGGCAATCGACAGGCCGGCCTCCCGCCCCATCCGCAGCATCTCGGCGGCATCGACGAAGGGATGCGGCACCTCGACTTTGCGCACCGGCGCGTCGTCGGCGCGGATGAGATCCATCTCCTGCTCGGTTTTGACGAAGCCCCCGCCGATCGAATAGTAGACGGTCGCAAACCGCGCGGCGCCCTCGGCGTCGAGAGCGGAAAACCGCATGCCGTTGGCATGGCCCGGCAGCGGCGGGCCGTAGTCGAAGATCACGTCGGTCTCCGGATCGAAGGCGAGCGCGGGAAGGCCCGCCGGCCGGATCGTCCGGGCCGCCGCCAGATCGGCAAGCAGGGAATCGACCCGGTCGGGATCGAGCGTGTCGGGCGCCTCGCCGATCAGGCCGAGACAGATCGCCTTGTCGGTGCCGTGCCCCTTGCCGGTGAAGGCGAGCGACCCGTGCAGCGTGACCGTGACCCGGACGATATCGTCTGCATCCGCGCCGCGAGTATCGGAACCGGACCGGCGCAGCGCGTCGAGAAAGCGCGCGGCGGCGACCATCGGGCCGACCGTGTGGGAGCTCGATGGACCGATGCCGATCTTGAACAGTTCGAAGACGGACAGGAACATGCCGCCAATCCCCACAGACCATGAAAGCGGCGATGCTATGCCACGCGGGGTATGGACGCCGGTCTTGCCGGCGACGTCCGCTACTTTACCTGCGGCATCGGTGCCGGCCCAGCGCCTTTCCTGCCGCCCTATCCGCCCGCTCTATCCGCTGAAGCGGCGCCATCCAGGGCGGGAAGGCCGACGCATCCGGCCTGCGGCTTCGCCTCGGCCAGCAGCGCGTCCATCCACGCAATGACGTTTCCCTTGCTGCGGGCAACCGTCTCGTTGTGGCCGGCGCCGGCGACCAGTTCGAAGGTCAGGTTGGCACCATCGGCGCAGAGCTTTCGCGCGAATGCGATGGTCAGGTCCGGGCTGACGACCTCATCCGCCGAGCCTTGTGCCAGATAGACAGGATAGACGATCGGCATCTTGCCAACCGAGTTGCGGTCCAGCAGCGAAAGCCAGGTCTGTGACGTCAACACCCCCTCGTTGAACATCCCGCCTTGAAGCCCTACTGCGTCGAACAGCACGTAGAAGTCGTCCTTCTTGTGCTGAATACACTGTTCGGAGATGTTGCCGACAATCGGAATGGCGGCGGGAACCAGGGCCTGCTGCAAGGACAGGCCATACACTTCGCTCCAGGCCTTGGCGGCATAGGCGACGAGCACGTTGCCGAAAAACGTGCCGACATTGTTGTGCACGACCTGTGTCAGGTCGGTTGGAGCCGAAGCCGCGGCGACGCCGCGGATGTCGAGTTCGGGGGCATAGGTCGGGGCGATCTCGGCGGCGAACAGCACGCCGTGCCCGCCTTGCGAATGGCCCCAGAGAAAGGCGCGGTTGCTTGCGCCGATTTCCGAAATGCTGCGGGTTGCGCGAATGGCATCCAGAATGCCGCGGCCGGTGACGGGGCCGACCATATAAGGGTGCGGCCCGGGCGTGCCGAGGCCGATATAATCTGAAGCGACGACGACATAGCCGCTGTCCAGGGCCGCTTCGATGCCGTCGATCCCGTGCACATCGGCCGGGCTTCGCGACGGGGCGCAGGGATCGTCGATGCCGGTCGTGTAGTGGGCCCAGGATATGATCGGCCGACCTTCGGACAACGTCTCTTCAGAGGTCGCCGCGTCTTCAGGCACAACGACCAGTCCCGACACCGCGACCGGCTCTTCGTCCATTCCCAGAGAGGTATAGAGAATGCGATAGGCGGTCATGCCCGGCCGGGGATGGGACAATGGCTCGATACGCAGCAAGGTGCCCGGTTCGGTGTCGGCGGCCAGCGGTGTTTCCGCGTAAAACGGCAGATGGTCTTGATGACGAGGGCCGTAGGAGAGCCAGACAGCAAGGCCAACCAGACCGATCACCAGCACGCCGGCGCAGACAAGGACGATTTTCCGCAATCGCTTCATCGAAAGCCCCGCAACGGGACACCACCGACACTCCCCCCGATGTCGGCGTGTCTTTCCTGAAAACCGCTTCGGCCCTGCACCTGCTTGCCTCAGGCCAAAGCAAACCTCTGCTCAAAAACATCGTCCCGACCGGCAACGTTCGGGCGCCGGTCGGTAAACACTATAAATCAGTCGGCAGACTATGTTCTAAAACGACTCCAGCCAGGGGCGCAATTCGACTTCCCAGGTCCAGGCGTTGCGCGGCTGGTTGACGATCTGCAGATAGGACCCGGCGATCGCGTCGGGATCGAGCCATCCGTCGGGCCTGGCCGGATCCGGCGGGCGGCGGTCGCTGCGGATGCCGCCGTCGATGACGAAATGGGCGACGTGAACGCCCTTTGGCGCAAGTTCCCGCGCCATCGACTGGGCCAGGCCGCGCAGGGCGAACTTGGCCATCGCGAAAGGAGCGGACTGGGCATAGCCCTTGACGCTCGCCGAGGCGCCGGTGAACAGGATCGCGCCCTTGCCGCGCTCAAGCATCCGCTCGGCGGCCCGTTGCGCGACCATGAAACCGCCATGGGCGCCGACCATCAGCGCTTTCTCCACGTCGGCGGGATCAAGGTCGACCAGCGGACCGCGCGCCCGGTAGCCGGCATTGAAGACCATCACGTCGAGCGGCTTGCCCAGCGCGTCGACCGCGCCGTAGAGACGGTCGACATCGGCGGGCACGGCGGTATCGCAGGAAAACGCAACCGCGCCGGTCTCCTCGCACAGGCCCGCGAGCTTCTCCGTGTTGCGCGCCGCAAGCGCGACCGTGTAGCCGTCCGCGGCAAACAGCCGGGCAAGCGAAGCGCTCAATCCGCTGCCGGCCCCGATGATCAGCGCGACGCCCTTTTCCTCAGTCGACATCCTTCTGCTCTCCCCTCATTCCCTTGGCGCTCGAAGCAAATGGCACGTGCCGCCGGCAGGTCAAATCCGCCACGCCGGACAGGCACGGACGAGCGTACCACCGCTCAGCGGCGCGGCGATGCCGGTGGTCGTCGGAAAGGTCAGCGGCAGGCCGCGCACGCTTCTGACGGCCATGAAGCCGAAGGCCTGGGCCTCGATGAAGTCGCTTGCCCAGCCGACCACCTCGCCGGTTACGACCGGGACGGCGAGCCGTTCCGACAGCATGCCCAGGATGGTCGGATTGCGGACACCGCCGCCGACGACGATCCACTGACGCGCCGGCTCGGGAAACCATCGGGCCGCGCCCGTCACAGTCGCCGCCGTGAAGGCTGCCAGCGTCGCAGCCCCATCCTCCAGCGACAGGCCCGCGACCGGCGCAATCGAAAAGTCGTTGCGATCGAGCGATTTCGGCGGAGCTTCGGAAAAGTATGGATTGTCGAGCAGTTCCGACAGCACGGCGGCATCGACGGTTCCCGCAGCGGCCAGCCGTCCGTCGGCGTCGTAGGGTTCGCCGGTCCGCTGATGGACCCAGTCGTCGATCAGCGCGTTGCCGGGCCCGGTGTCGAAAGCAAGCGGATCGCCCTTACCGATGAAGGTGACATTGCCGACGCCGCCCAGATTGACGACGACGATCGGCAGGTCGAGCCTGTCCCGTCCCGCAAGCGCGCGGTGATAGACCGGCACGAAGGGCGCCCCCTGCCCGCCGGCTGCGACGTCGCGGCCGCGAAAATCGCAGACGACGTCGATGCCCAGCCGGTCCGCCAGCGCCTGGCCGTCGCCGATCTGGATGGTCAGGCGCTGCTCGGGGCGATGCAGGACGGTCTGGCCGTGAAAGCCGATCAGGTCGATCGTTTCGGGCGCGCGGCCAAGGTCGCGCAACAGCCGTTCGACCGTTTCGGCATGCGCCTCGGTGACGATCCGCTCGGCGGCGGCCACCGCGCCCGGCCGGCTGTCGCGATCGGTGAGCGCGGTTGCCGCCTCAAGTGCGGCGACCAGCGCCTTGCGTTCGCCCGCCGTGTAGGGCCGCGACACCGTCGGCCCGAGCGCGCGGATGTCCGATCCGTCGGTCTCGATCAGCGCGGCATCGACGCCGTCCATCGAGGTGCCGCTCATCATCCCGATCGCGGTCAGCGCTTTCGTCATCGATAAGCCTCTGGTAAACGATGCCGGCCGACAGCCGGCCCACCTTTATTCCAGACCGCACCGGGAATGCCAAACGCCATGACTGGCTTCAAGTCCGATTTTCTTCGCGTCCTCGACGAGCGCGGCTTCATCCACCAGTGTTCCGACAATGAGGGCCTCGACGCGCTCGCGCTGGAGGGACCGGTGACGGCCTATGTCGGCTATGACTGCACCGGCCCCTCCCTGCATGTCGGTCACCTGCTGTCGATCATGATGCTGCGCTGGTTCCAGAAGACCGGCCACAAGCCGATCACGCTGATGGGCGGCGGCACGACGCGGGTCGGCGACCCTTCCGGCAAGGATGAAAGCCGCAAGCTCATCACCTACGAGCAGATCGAGGATAACAAGCAGAGCCTGAAGACCGTCTTCGAGCGGTTCGTCACATTCGGCGATGGTCCGACTGACGGGCCGACCGACGCGGTCATGCCGGACAATGCCGAGTGGCTCGCCGGGCTCAACTACATCGATTTCCTGCGCGAGGTCGGCCGGCATTTCTCGGTCAACCGGATGCTGAGCTTCGATTCGGTGAAGCTGCGGCTCGACCGGGAGCATGAACTGAGCTTCCTGGAATTCAACTACATGATCCTGCAGGCCTACGATTTCGTCGAGCTGAACCGGCGCCATGGCTGCGTCCTGCAGATGGGCGGCTCCGACCAGTGGGGCAACATCATCAACGGTATCGACCTCGGCCGCCGCATGGGCACCGGCCAGCTCTACGCGCTGACCTGCCCGCTGCTGACGACATCGTCGGGCGCCAAGATGGGCAAGACGGCCGCCGGTGCCGTCTGGCTCAAGGCCGAGATGCTCAGCCCCTGGGATTACTGGCAATACTGGCGCAATACCGAGGACGGCGATGTCGGCCGGTTCCTGAAGCTGTTCACCGAATTGCCGCTCGACGAGATCGCCCGGCTGGAGGCGCTCGGCGGGGCTGAGATCAACGAGGCCAAGAAGGTCCTCGCCAACGAGGCGACGGCGCTCTTGCACGGCCGCGAGGCCGCCGAGATGGCAGCGGAGACGGCACGGCGCACCTTCGAGGAGGGCCAGGTCGCCGAAAGCCTGCCGACGGTCGAGATCGCCGCCGGTGACCTTGCGACTGGTCTCGGCATCCTGACGGCCGCCGTCCAGGCCGGCCTTGCGACCTCGAATGGCGAGGCCCGCCGGGCCGTCGGAAACAGTGCGTTGCGCGTCAACGACGTCGCCGTCAGCGATCCCAAGGCGGTGATCGGCGAAGCGGATATCGGGCCGGAAGGCGTGATCAAGCTGTCCTTCGGCCGCAAGAAGCACGTGTTGCTGCGGCCGGTCTGACGGCTCGCTTAATCAAGCGCTATCTGATCGGGGCAGACGGATCGAGGTTCTGGGGCCGCGCGGTGCCCGAGGCGGCGCGCGGGTTGTCCATGCCGAGGATGTAGCGGAAGACGCCGGGCGCCACGACCGAGATCGGGTTGATGGTGAGAACCGGCGCGCTCGCCGATCCGGACAGCGAATAGGTGATCCCCAGCAGGCCCTCGTTCTTCTTGCCGCCCAAAAGCGGGCCGAGGAACAGCGGCAACTGCCCGAACAGGTTGTTCAGGGCATATAGCGGCACATAGGTGCCGTGCAGGGCCAGGCGCTGGGAGGCGAAATCGACGTCGCCCTCGATCGTCGCGCCGACGGCCGGGCCGCGCAGCACGCCGTCGATGACGCGCAGTTGCGCGGCGTCACGCTCGAAATTGGCGGTCAGCCGGTCGAAGCCGACATCGGTCGCGTTGATGCTCGTCGGACCGCCGCCCGATTGGACGCCCGGTTCGCGCTCGGCCGTGCCGCCGCGCCGGGCCTGTGGGGTCGGCGTTCGAGACGTCTCTTCCTCGCCGTCGGCGATAAGCTGGGTCAGCGAGGGATCGCCGGCAACACGGAAGCGGTCGATGGCGATCGACCCGGACATCGGCGCGCCGGCGCCGCGACGCACCGCGGCAAGCCGCAACTGGCCATCGCGCAGATGGCGATAGAACCCGGTCCAGGCGAGCACGCCGCCCGCATCCGAGGTTTCGATGGCAAGGTCTGCATTGGCGCCGCTGTCGGAATAGCGGACCGAGACCGGCGCGCCGGCCTGGGTTGTCGCGCTCAGGTCGAGCCGTTCGGTCAGCGGCCCGGCCCGGACCATCGACCCCTCGACGTCGCGCAGCACCACGCCGCCGGCGCCGATCGCCTCGTCGATATCGATGGTGATGGCCATCCTGGCCGAGGCGGACCCGGATTGGTCCGATTCGGACTGGTCTCCGTCCCCCTGTCCCACCCCTTTGAGGGCGTTGCGCAGGTCGAGCGACTTGCCCGTCAGCGACAGCGTCTGGCGGCCGGAGACGGTGCGCCCGCTGACGGTAACATCGGTGCCGCGCGGCGTGCGCAGGACCGGCAGCGAGACGCGGATCAGCTCGCCATCCTTGCCGAACACCGCCTCGCCCTGAACCCGCATGGAGTCCGCCGCGATCTTCAGATCCTTCAGGGTCACGGCATCACCGGAGCGCATCATCGACAGGCTGGCGCTGGCTGCTTCGCCGGCCGGCTTGTCGAGCCCCAGCGGCGGGAAGGAGATGTGGGAAGCGGTGAGATCGGCCTCGATCGTCTGCACCGTGCCTTCCGGCGTGGCGCGGACATCGGAGACGGTCAGCGTCAGCGGCCCGCTGAGGATCGAGCCGAGCGGCATGCCCATGCGCTCGCGGGCGGCCGCGTCAAGCGTCATCGTCACCGATTGCGCACCCGGCGCGCCGCTGTCGTCGAGCGGCTCCTCGAAGGACAGATCGGCCCGCACCCCCTCGACCAGGGCGTCGCCTCCGATCGCCACCCGGTTGTCGGCCACCGACAGGCTGATATTGCCGTCCTCGATATTGCGCGCCCCGGCGAATTCGGCCGCGCTGAAGCCGGTGATCTCGCCATCGGCCTTCAGATCGATATCGGAAAACCGCAAGCCCTCGACCAGCGGCATCGACAGGGCGAAATCGACATGGCCGGCGCCGCCAAGCGCGTCCGGGTCCAGATCGCGGCGCCGGGCCAGCTCGATCGGCGGATAGTCGAGCAGGTCGACGACATCCGTGACGGTGCCCTCAAGCCTCACCGTGAAATCGCCGGTCGACGGCTTCGCCGGGATGTCGGGCACGAAGAAATGACCGGCGGAGACATCGACCCGGCGCCCATCCGGCAGGTCGATCCGGGCCGTCCCGTCCGTCGTCGCCTCGAATTCCAGCGCATCGATCCGGCCGATCAGATTGACGTCATGGACCGGCGGCATCTGCTTGAGAAACCGCATGACGCCGTCGTTGATCCTGAAATCGATCCGGAAGGAGTCCTGGGGAAGCGGCACCTTGCGCAGGGCCGCGGCAATGTCGCCCGGGGCGACCTGGACATTGAAGCGGGCATCGTCGATCTCGCCCTCCAGCACATGACCGACGAACCAGCGGCGCGCCTTGTCGGCCAGGAAGGGCGGCCAGACCCGCTTGAGCTGGTCGACGCTGGTCGGCGTCACCGAACCGGCGAGCACGACGCCCGGCGACTCCGCGCCGAAGAACATGCCGCCGACAAAGGCACCGGCCGTGCCTGCGCCGGTCACGTCCAGGCGGGCGATATGCAGCGCCTTCTGCTCGACGACGTAATAGGCCTCGAGCAGCGCCGAATCATAGCCCGCCGGAATGCCTGTATCGGGATCGGCCATGACGATATCGGCGAAATGCAGCCGCAGCGGCACGGTTCCGTAACTGAAATCGCCGCGACCCGGCACGGAAATCTGGCCGCTCACCCGGCCACCACTCTCCCCCATCAGAAGGCTCGCCCGCTCAAGCGTGATCAGGCCGGTGCGGTGGCTGTAGTCGGCGACGAGATCGATCTCGTCGACCAGAACCTTGCGCTCGCCGCCGCCCAGATAACCCGCGCCGACCTTGAGATCGACACCGACCCGGTCGACCTGGCCGAATGCGTTGAGCGCGCCGCTCAAGCGTCCGGATATCGGCCCGGTCATCACGACGGGCAGTCCGTCGCGCAGGAGCGGCGACAGCGTCTCGGCGGACAGGTCGGCCAGGCGTATCTCGACCGAAAAGCCCGACGCCTCGCGGCGCAGATCGCCCTCGATCACCGGTGTGTCCGACTTGCGCGCCGACTGGGCGCCCCCCAACCGTGCGGAGAAGGACACGTGGCCATCTTCCCGGCCCCGGTAGAGCCCGAACTCGACATCATCGAGCCGGCCGGTCGTTCCGTCGGCATGAAGAACCGTGATCCGGGCCTTCCGTGCCCCGATCGAGCGCAGGCCCTGGCCGATGCCGGTCTCGCCCGAACCGTCGCTCAGCATGGCGAACAGAACGGCGAGCGCGTCCTGCGGATTGACGCCACCATCGGCGGCATTCGGCGCTACGGGATCGTCGAGGACCTCGTCTTCGCGCAACGCCTGACGGGCGGGCTCGCCCTCCTGCCCCGTTCTCAGGCGCAGCCCTGTTCCGTCATCGACCAGCGTCACCTTCGGCTGGATCACCCAGACGCTGCGCGGCGCGATGCGGCCGACCAGCAGGCTTGTCCCCGACAGGCCGATGGCGGCGCGCGCCGCCGCGAAGACCGGCGCGCCGTCGGCGCCCAGCACGGCCACGTTCCTGAGCCTCAGGAGCACGTCGCCGGTCTCGTCGTCACGCTCGATAACCGTGTCGCCGAGGCGCAGCGTGTAGCCGGCCGGCAGTTGCGCCTGGACCGCATCGACAATCTGCGGCGTGAGAAACGCAACCGACAGCGGTCCGTAGGACAAGCGCAGCACCAGCCCGCCGAGCAGCAGGACGACGACCGCCGTTGCCGCGGCAAGCCCGATCGCGACGCGGCGCCACATGCGCCGCCGCCCGGCAAGCCCGGTTGCCGCCGGCGCATCCTCGCGCTCAGCGGCCGAATCCGGGTCGGTGTTTTTCGGTGGCTGATCGATCATCGCCGATTGACCATCCCGCCATCGCCGATGCAATAGCCTCCCAGCCTCCGGCGCCGGCCGGCACCGGCGCGCGGGTTAAGCTTCGTCGTTTCACTCAAGACGCTGGCCATTCACTACGCCGGCTACAGTTTCCGAGGATCGGCTTCACCAATCCGGTGCACGGTCATTCGCGTATGCCGAAGCTCGGAAACCCATCGGGTTCGCGAATCCGATTATGACATTTTCTTGCAATGGAAATCTCGACGAAATGATGGCCGAGGATCACAAAAGGGGCGTTAAGCTATGACAAATACGGTAGAAGAAGGTGAAAAGGCGCCGGATTTCGACCTGCCGAGCGACGGCGACGGCACGGTCGGACTGGCGTCGCTGAAGGGCAAGACGGTCGTCCTGTATTTCTACCCCAAGGACGACACCAGCGGCTGCACGCGCGAGGCGATCGATTTCTCCGGCCTCGAGGCGGAGTTCGACGCCGCCGGCGCCGTCATTCTCGGTGTTTCGCCCGATCCGGTGAAAAAGCACGACAAGTTCAAGGCAAAGCACGACCTTTCGGTCACCCTGCTCTCCGACGAATCGACCGACATGCTTCAGCAGTGGGGCGTCTGGAAGGAAAAGAGCATGTACGGCCGCAAATATATGGGCGTCGAACGCTCGACCTTCCTGATCGACGGCGACGGTATCGTGCGCAAGGTGTGGCGCAAGGTGAAGGTGCCCGGCCACGCCGAGGCGGTGCTGGCGGCGGCGCGGGGGCTTTAGCTCCCGTCTCGCCCGCTGGTGTCTGGTTTCAGTCCGAAGACGTTGCGCGGCCTATTGCATGGCGTTCGCGGCAAACCATGGCGTCGCGACATGCACTCGCTCAGCCGTCATCAACTCTGTTTTCCTCGATGGAAGCGGTGTCTGATGTCGCCCGCTATTCCCCTCCGTTGTCATGCCCGGGCTTGTCCCGGCAATCCATGAACACAGTCGCTTGCGCTCATTCTGACGGCGGTGGTCATGGATGCCCGGAACAAGTCCGGGCATGACCTCCGAGGGGGTGGCCGGGCTGAAAACCAAAGCCCCATCCACGCTCTACCGGACAGGAGTGGGACAAGCCCGGCAATGACCCCTGAGTAGGGCGGACGAGACACCACCCTCTCCCTCGTCATCCCGGAATTCGCGTGAGCGAATATCCGGGATCGGGGAACCCGGGCGGTTCGGAGTTCTCTCGGCCTCGATATCCAACACCGACACGGGCTCCCCGATCCCGGCTCGGCCTGACGGCCGTCCGGGATGACGAGGGAGAGGTGGCACTCCACACGCTGCCCCTGTCATAGCCGGACTTGAACCAGACAGGAGTGGGACAAGCCCGGCAATGACTACTGAGAGGATATCGACCTCCTACCCCTCAATCGTCATCCCGGCCGCAGGCGAAGCCGGAGAGCCGGGATCGGGGAGCCACCGATCCATCGATGAAATACACCAGTGGGCGCCCGGGTTCCCCGATCCCGGATAGCCGCAAGCGGCTTCCGGGATGACGAGGGGAAGGGAGTACCGGAGCGCAACCGCTGTAAGGGGTCTCATGCGCGGATGGGTTTCGGGCATGACAGCCGAGGGGGTGGCCAAGCTGAAGACCAAAAGCCCCCTCTCGGCTGAACCAGACAGGAGTGGGACAAGCCCGGCAATGACTACTGAGAGGATATCGGCCTCCTACCCCTCAATCGTCATCCCGGCCGCAGGCGAAGCCGGAGAGCCGGGATCGGGGAGCCACCGATCCATCGATGAAATACACCAGCGGGCGCCCGGGTTCCCCGATCCCGGATAGCCGCAAGCGGCTTCCGGGATGACGGGGGGAAGGGAGTACCGGAGCGCAACCGCCGCAAGGTGTCCCATGCCCGGACGTGTTCCACTCCTGTCCGGTTCAGCGGGGACGGAGCTTTTATCTTCGGTTTAGCCACCTCCTCGGGCGTCATCCCCGCGGAGGCGGGGATCCAGTAACCTCATGCGTTTGCTTATGTTTTCAGCCGCTCTCCAGATACCAACACACGGCGTACTGGATCATCCGCCTTCGCGGATGATGACGTCTGAGGGGGTGGGACGTCACATGTCTCTCAGCCGCCGATTGCTCGAAAAACCATGTCAAGCAATCGGTTACGTGAAACCGTCGGACTTGAACCGGACAGCGGCGGGACAAGCCCGGCAATGACAGCGGAGTGTGCAGAGAACGGACACCCCTCCCGCGTCATCCCGGAAATCGCGATAGCGATTATCCGGGATCGGGGAACCGAGGCGGTGCGGAGTCCCACCAGCGCCGACACGGGCTCTCCGATCCCGGCTCGGCTTGTCAGCCGTCCGGGATAACGAGGGAGAGGGGTTGCCGGAGTGCCGCCGCCGCAAGGCGTCTCATGCCCGGACGTGTTCCAGTCCCCCACGAATATTTTTACCGCCAAACAAAGCGCCATTTCGGACTTTCTTAACCTTAATCATTCCATAATCGTGAGCATTCGGAACCTGGTTAGAAGCATCCGAGACGCGTGCGATGAAACCTCCCTCCAAGTTCGGCCGCCGCCTCGCCCCACACACGATAACGGTTGCGCGCGGCGACCGGCTCAGATCCTTCTCCGTCCCGGCCTGGGCAAGCTGGTCGGCGGCCGGTCTTGCGATGTCGACGGTTGCCTGGCTGATCGGATCGACCGCCTACATCGCCTTCAACGACGAGATCCAGGACGCCGCCAGGGCGCACCGCATTTCGGTGGAACGGGCCTATGAGGACCGGATCGCGACGCTCAGGCGGCAGATCGACGAGATCAACACCCGCCAGTTCCTCGATCAGCAGGCCTTCGAGACCCGCCTCGAAACGCTTCTGAGCCGGCAGGCGGCCCTGGAGAAGCGCCAGCAGGACATCGCCGGGCTGTTCAGCCAGGCGCGCCGCGAGAAGGTGACGATCAGGCTCGATCCGTCCCCCGGCGACACGACGCGCCTTGCCTCGGCAACCGGGCGCTCGTTCGATCCCTCCCGCCCGGCCCCGCTCGATCGCGCGCGCGACAAGGCGGCCGTGGCGAGCCAGACGAGCGAGATGGAGACCGTCGACCGGATCCAGGCGTCGATCCGCCGGGTCGAGACGGTTCAGAGCAGCCTGATCGGTGCACTTGACGAAACGCTTGACGCAACGGCTGAAAAGCTCGTCGCGATCAATGACCGTGTCGGCGCCCGGCTGCCCGACGGCCTCGCCGTCGAAGAGGGTGTCGGCGGGCCGCTTGTCGAACTCCGCAGGGGCCATTCCGGGCTCGCCGAGGACCGGCGGCTGATGCGGATCCGCGAGACGCTGAAGCGCGTCCGTCTCCTGCGCGACCACGTCGGCGCCCTGCCCGTGCGCCAGCCACTCGCCGGCGACCTGACGATCACCAGCCGGTTCGGACGGCGGATCGATCCGTTTCTGGGGCGGCCGGCCCTGCATTCCGGCACCGATTTCCGCGCCCCCACCGGCACGCCCGTGCTGGCGACGGCCGGCGGCACCGTGACGATCGCCAGCTATTCCGGCGGCTACGGGCGGCTCATCGAGATCGATCACGGCAACGGCTACCGGACCCGCTACGGCCATCTCAGCCGCATCCTGGTCGCGCCGGGCACGAGCGTTACGGCAAACCAGGTGATCGGCCGCGTCGGGTCGAGCGGGCGGAGTTCGGGTCCGCATTTGCACTACGAGACCCGCGTCCATCAACGCACGATCGATCCGGCACCGTTTATCGAGATTTCCCAGACTCTTCCGGAATTTCTCTGACAGCCTGCATCAAGACTGCTCGGCCGCCTCGTCGGCCTGCGCCTCGACGCGCTGGGCAAGCGAGGCTTCCATGAAGGCGTCGAGGTCGCCATCGAGCACGGCGCTCGGATTGGTGCTCTCGACACCGGTGCGCAGGTCCTTGACGAGCTGATAGGGCTGCAGCACGTAGGAGCGGATCTGGTGCCCCCAGCCGATATCGGTCTTGGAGGCGGCTTCCGCCATCGCCTTTTCCTCGCGCTTCTGCAACTCCAGTTCGTAGAGCCGCGAGCGCAGCATCGCCCAGGCGGTGGCGCGGTTCTTGTGCTGGGAGCGCTCGTTCTGGCAGGCAACGACGATGCCGGTCGGCTGGTGGGTCAGGCGGACGGCCGAATCGGTCGTGTTGACGTGCTGGCCGCCGGCGCCGCTGGCCCGGAACGTGTCGACACGGACCTCCGATTCGTTGACCTCGATGTCGATCGCGTCGTCGACGACCGGATAGACCCAGACCGAGGCGAAACTGGTGTGGCGGCGGGCGCTCGAATCATAGGGCGAGATGCGCACCAGCCGGTGCACGCCGGATTCCGTCTTCAGCCAGCCATAGGCATCCGGCCCCTTGATCTGCAGGGTGGCGGAGCGGATGCCGGCCTCGTCGCCGGCGCTGTAGCCGATTTCCTCGACCTTGTAGCCATGCGCGCCCGCCCAGCGCGAATACATGCGCAGCAGCATCTCCGCCCAGTCCTGGCTCTCGGTGCCGCCGGCACCGGCATGGACTTCGATATAGGTGTCGTTCCTGTCGGCCTCGCCGGACAGAAGCGTGCCGACCTGACGCTTCAGCGCCTCGGCATGCAGGGCGCGCAGCCCCTCCTCCGCCTCGGCCAGCACCGCCGCGTCGTCCTCCTCCTCGGCCAGCTCGATCAGGCCGGTGGAATCCTCAAGTTCGCCCTCGAGCCGCCTGACGGCTTCGACGGCGTCCTGAAGCTGCTGACGCTCGCGCATCAGCGCCTGGGCCTTTTCGGCATTGTCCCAGAAGGAGGGATCCTCGGCGTCGCGGTTTAAATCGTCGAGGCGATCGAGAGCGGTGTCCCAGTCAAAGATGCCTCCTTAGCAGGGAGATCGACTGACGTATCTCGTCGACCAGCTGCTGGTGTTCGGCGCGCATGGCGGTCTCGTCTTCTTGGCTGTGATTTTCTAGTTGGACGGTTGCGGGGCGGACTTCAGTAGAGCCCGCCCGTTCCGGCGCTGACCGCTCTATCGGCCTCCGGCGACACCGTCAATGGCCGGCCCATCTGATCCTGGTAGCCGATCACCGAATAGCTTTCCGGCGGCGTCTGGCCGGGCTTGAAGGCTTCCAGGATGACGTTGCTGTCGCCGGGGCCGGCGCGCAGGCCGGTGGTCGCGTTGATGCGCACGAGCTGGATGCCCGGCGGCACGCGGAAGGGGATCGCCGGCTTGTCGGCGAGCGCAACCTCCATGAAGTCGCGCACGATGGGAGCCGCCAGACCGCCGCCCGTCATGCCGCGGCCGAGCGGCTTGGGCTGATCGAAGCCGATATAGACGCCGACGGTCAGGTCCGGCGAGAAGCCCATGAACCAGGCGTCCTTCTCGTCGTTGGTGGTTCCCGTCTTGCCGGCGATCGGCTTGCCGATGCTCTTCAGGACGGTCGCCGTGCCGCGCTGCACGACACCCTCGAGCATCGAGATCACCTGATAGTCGGTGAAGGGATCGAGGACCTGCTCGCGGTTGTCGATCAGCTCCGGTTCGTCCTGACCGTTCCAGCGCTTGTTGTTGCAGGATTCGCAGACGCGGGCGTCATGCTTGAAGATGGTCCGGCCGTAGCGGTCCTGGATCCGGTCGATCAGCGTCGGCGTGATCCTGCGGCCGCCATTGGCGATCGTCGAATAGGCGCCCGCCATGCGCAGCACGGTGGTCTCGCCGGCGCCCAGCGACATCGGCAGATAGGGCAGAAGATCGTCGTAGATGCCGAAGCGCTTGGCGTATTCGCGGATGACCGGCATGCCCATGTCCTGGGCGAGCCGCACGGTCATCACGTTGCGCGACTTCTCGATGCCGCGGCGCAGCGTCGAGGGCCCGGCGAACTTGCCGCCATAGTTCTGCGGCCGCCAGATCTTGCCGCCCGAGACGATCTCGATCGGCGCATCGACGACCACGCTCGACGGCGTGTAGCCGTTGTCGAGGGCGGACGCGTAGACGAAGGGCTTGAACGAGGAACCCGGCTGGCGCATCGCCTGGGTCGCCCGGTTGAACTCGCTTTCGTCATAGCTGAAGCCGCCGACAAGCGCGAGCACGCGGCCGGTATGCGGGTCCATCGCGACCAGGGCGCCCGAGACCTCTGGCACCTGCTGCAGCTCGTAGTCGCCGGCGATCACCTCGCCGGTTTCGGCGTCCAGCGCGGGGGAGACGTAGAAGACGTCGCCGGGCTTGACGATATCGCCGACCGCCTTGCCGGCCCATTTCATCTGCTCGAAGGGAATGCGCCCGACATCGCGCCGGTCGCTGATCGCGCCGGAGGCAAGCCTCGGCGGGCGCAAACCGATCACCGCGCCGTCCTCTTCGGCCTTCAGAACCACCGCCAGCTGCCAGGGATCGATATCGCTCAACGCATCGACCTTGCCGACCGCCTCGCCCCAGTCACCGGCGAGTTCGACCGTGGTGATCGGGCCGCGCCAGCCCTGCTTGCGGTCGTAGCCGACGAAGCCCTTGACCAGCGCCTTGCGCGCCTCGACCTGGAGCTTCGGGTCGAGCGTGGTGCGCACCGAAAGACCGCCCTTGTAGAGTCCGTCCTCGCCATAGAGCTCGTAGAGCCGGCGGCGAACCTCCTCGGCAAAGTAGTCGGCCGCCTGCAGGCGGGCGCCGGTCGGGCGAAGCTTGACCTCCAGCGGCGCATTGCGCGCTTCTTCAGCCTGCTCGGCGGTGATGAAGCCGTTGTCCTCCATCCGGTCGATGACCCAGTTGCGCCGGGCAATCGCGCGTTCGGGCTGGCGGAAGGGATGGTAGTTGTTGGGCGCCTTCGGCAGGGCCGCCAGATAGGCGGCCTCCGCGATCGTCAACGCGTCGACGGACTTGTCGAAATAGATCAGCGCGGCGGCCGCGATGCCATAGGCGCCGACACCGAAATAGATCTCGTTGAGATAGAGCTCGAGGATCTGGTCCTTGGTGAAGGCGTTCTCGATCCTGAGCGCCAGCAGCGCCTCCTTGAGCTTGCGCTCGTAGGACTTCTCGTTGGTGAGCAGGAAGTTCTTGGCGACCTGCTGGGTGATCGACGAGCCGCCGACGAGGCTGCGGCCGCCGCCGGCCATCATCGTCTGGACATTCTCCACCGCTGCCCGGCTGATGCCGACGAGATCGAGGCCGAAATGGCTGTAGAAGTTCTTGTCTTCCGCCGACAGGAAGGCCTCGATCACCTGCCGCGGCACGCCCTGGATCGGCATGAACAGCCGGCGCTCAAGCGCATATTCGGCGACGAGCTCGCCATCGGCTGCGTGAATCCGGGTCATCACCGGCGGCTCGTATTCGCGCAGGCTGGCATAGTCGGGAAGGTCTTCCGATACCTTCCAGAGCATGTAGGCCGCACCGGCGGACACGACGACGAACACGATGACGCCGGCTGCGAACAGAAATCCCAGAAATCTCAAAAGCATCGTCAGGCTACCGCCAAGTCTCTCAGTGGTCCGGCCCCGATTGTCTGTTCGGGACGTCGGCCGAAGGCCCTATTGCGCTGTCCGGCACGGCTGCGGGTCGACAGCGCCGCGCCTGGAAAGCACAGGCTTTTCACCCTGCTCATACCGCGTACCGTATGCCCGATCAAATCGCATATCCCTGACCATATCATCCAGGTCAAATCATCCTGCCGGTCGATCAACGGCACCGGCATGTCGAAAATATGGCCACCACGGCGCCACATTCAAATCCGCACGATATCGGCTAGTGTGGTGGATCTGAAGTTCCTGTCATTTTGTGCCGCACACTCGGGAAGGAACTTCATATCCGTAAACCACACTAGAATCATAAAGTTGCTAGTGTCCTGATTGAATCTGAAGTTCGTTCCGAGACTGCCGCACAATCTGACGAACTTCAGATTCAGGACACTAGTCCGGCGCCTGCGCATGGCGCTCGCCGAAATAGTCGGCGACGGCGCTTGCGACCGACTGGGCGACCTTCTCCTGCCATTCGGCGTCGAGCAGATGCTTCTCGTCATCCGGATTGGTCAGATAACCCAGTTCGAGCAGGACAGACGGCACATCGTGAGCCTTCAGAACCTTGAAGCCGGCGGAGCGGTGCGGGTTCTTGACGACGCCGGTGTGGCGCTTCAGCTCGCCGACCAGGGTGCGGGCGAAGAACACCGCGTAGTTCTTGGTCTCGCGCTGGACGAGATCGATCAGGATATCGGCGACGGCGTCGGTCTCCTCCGACAGGTCGACGCCGGCGATCGCATCGGAGCGGTTTTCCTTTTCGGCCAGCGCCGCCGCCACCGCATCCGAGGCACGTTCCGACAGCGTGTAGACGGTCGCGCCGCTGACGCTGCCGGCCGATACCGAATCGGCATGCACCGAAATCAGCAGCGACGCCTTGTGCTCGCGGGCAAAACTCACCCGGTCGGCCAGCGGAATGAATTCATCGTGATCGCGGGTCATATGCACGGTGTAGCGGCCCGACTTGCCGAGCACGTCCGCGAGCTTCTTCGAAAACGCCAGCACCACGTCCTTTTCCAGCGTGCCCTTGCGGCTTGTGGCGCCCGGATCGATGCCGCCATGGCCCGGATCGATCACGACGACGATCTCGCGCCCCTCGCCCGCGGCGCCGGGCCGGACCGCCTCGTGGGTGCCAAGCGCCGGCGGCGGCGCAGGTTTCGGCGTCTTTGCGGCGGGGCGAAGGGCGAGCGCGGCCATGAAATCGGCGCGCGTCGTCGAAACCAGGTCGACCACGAGCCTGGCCGGCTGATCGTCGACGGCATCGACGACATAGGCCTTGTCGACCTTGACCGGTCCCCCGACGTCGAGAACGATGCGTGACTTGCCCGGCCCGATCAGTCCGTAGCGATAGGCGCTGACGAGGCCGCGACCGGTCCGCCCCTGGCCGTCGGCGAAACGGAACTCGGTTTCCGGCAGGTCGATGACCACCCGATAGGGATCGGCGAGCGCAAAGACGACGAAGGCCGCGTTGCGGTCGATATCGACGACGAAGCGGGTGCGCTTCTCGTCGCCGGCAAGCCGCGACGCCTGGGCGACGATGCGCGAACCGTCGGCTACCTTCTGCTGCGAAACCGCCACCACCCCGGCCTGATCGTCCGAATCGGCTGCGGCGACGGCAGCGGGGGCGAAACCGGGCTGCGCGGCGAGCATGGCAAGGGCGATCGCCGCCAGGGCGAAGGGCCGCGGCGCGATTTCCTTCAAGCCGATCCGCTGCAAGATCACGGCGCCCAATTCCTCAGAAGCGTTTCAACCGGCCCGCCGCATGGCAGGCGGAAGGCGAAAACCGTTCGGCAACGATTATAGCGGCTTGGTTAATCGGAAATTGACGCCTGCGCCGGAAAATTCCCGCGTTGTGACCTGCAAAACACAATGCTTGCATAAACGGCAACCAACACATTAATAACAGAGAGGTTTCAAATTCGCGTCTCTGGTCTGGCGGAAATGGGGGCGAAATCCATTCGCCGTATTTTTGGACCTTCGCACCCTTGAGATCGGCCGGTTCCGGCAAGCCATGCCGCGGCGATCGTGTCGAAGCCCTATCCGGAAAAACAAGCCGGAGGCCGAATGAAACGCCGCTGCGCAGGATGCGCGCGGACTTCGTGATGGCTGCCGCCCTCTCCCAGGCGGCTCATCGGGCGAGCAGGCAAGGTTGCGTAAAGGAAGCTTGCTGTTTCGCCGAGACAGCAATCGACCGGCCATCGCCGGCATGAGTTGAAAGTGATGCGGATGTTCGGTTTCGGAGTGCCACCGGCCTGTATCGCGCGACAGCGCGATACACAAGGCACGCCGGTCAAAATGGCCCGATACCGTCACATTCCATATTCCGTTTCCGCGCGGGCGCATTTTCTTGCGAGGCCACGCCTCGCGAGTCTGCCCGGCGGGACACAAACCCCAGGACCCAGGCTATCGCACGCCCCCAAACGGGTTACTCCGGAGCGAGCTACCCCGAGACAGGGCGGTTTGACGCTGCCTGGCGCACCCTGCAATTCAGAGACCCCACTATGGCAACTAAGATGCTTATCGACGCGGCGCATCCGGAAGAGACCCGGGTCGTCGTCGTTCGTGACGGAAAGGTCGAGGAGTTCGACTTCGAGGCCGCCAACCGGCAGCAATTGCGTGGCAATATTTATCTGGCAAAGGTAACCCGCGTCGAGCCCTCCCTGCAGGCCGCTTTCGTCGACTATGGCGGGAATCGCCACGGTTTCCTGGCCTTCAGCGAAATTCATCCCGACTACTACCAGATCCCGCATGCCGACCGGCAGGCGCTGATCGAGGCCGAGGAGGCCGAGGCCAAGGCGGACGACGGCGAGGATAACGGTGCCGAGGACAACGGCGCCGACCCGGTGGCACAGTCCGAATCGGCCCCCGAAAGATCCGGCGAAAGATCCGGCGAAACAGCCGATGAACCGGGCGACGAAACCGTTTCGGCCGAGGCTGAGGCGCCGGATACCGATGACGCGGCTGCCGAAGCCCCCTCCGAACCGGAGACACCGGCCGACGCCGCGCAAAGCGCCGACACAGATGTCGAGACCGCGCCGGCTGAGAGCGATGCCGGCGAGCCGACCGTCGCGTCGTCGACGGTCGCGGACGCGGCCGTTTCGAGCGAACCGGTCGAGGCTGTCCCAAATATCGACGAAACGAATACGGGCGAGGCGACCGACGGCGAGGCCGCTGCCGAGCCGGAAACGGCCGTGGCGGAAACGACGGACGCCGACGAGAGCGACGACGCGACCTTGGCCGCCGAGGATACGCCGGACGCCGATGGCGGCGGCGAGGACGTCAACGGCGCCGTCGAGGACGCGCCGTCCGAGGAGGAGGCGGTCGAATCGGTCGGCGGCGACGATGCCCTGGAAGAGGTGCCGGTGCGCAAGTCGCGGCCGCGCCGCAACTACAAGATCCAGGAAGTCATCAAGAAGCGGCAGATCCTGCTGGTTCAGGTCGTCAAGGAGGAACGCGGCAACAAGGGCGCCGCGCTGACCACCTATCTGTCGCTGGCCGGGCGCTATTCCGTGCTGATGCCGAACACCGCGCGCGGCGGCGGCATCTCGCGCAAGATCGTCAACGCCACCGACCGCAAGCGCCTGAAGGGCATCGCCGGCGAATTGGACGTGCCGGAGGGCATGGGCGTCATCCTGCGCACCGCCGGCGCCTCGCGCACCAAGGCGGAGATCAAGCGCGACTTCGAATATCTGCTCAGGCTGTGGGAAAACGTCCGCGAGCTGACACTCAAGTCGGTGGCGCCGAGCCTGGTCTACGAGGAAGGCAGCCTGGTCAAGCGCGCCATCCGCGACCTCTACACCAAGGATATCGAGCAGGTTCAGGTTTCCGGCGACGAGGCCTATCGCGAGGCCAAGGACTTCATGCGCATGCTCATGCCGAGCCATGCCAAGAACATCCAGCCCTATCGCGAGCCCGACCCGATCTTCGGCAAGTACCGGATCGAATCGCAGCTCGACGCGATGTTCAGCCCGCAGGTCACGATGAAATCCGGCGGCTACATCGTCATGAACCAGACCGAGGCGCTGGTCTCCATCGACGTGAACTCCGGCCGGTCGACCCGCGAGCACAATATCGAGGACACCGCGCTGAAGACCAATCTGGAGGCCGCCGACGAGGTGGCGCGCCAGTTGCGACTGCGCGACCTGGCCGGGCTGATCGTCATCGACTTCATCGACATGGAGGAGAAGCGCAACAACAAGGCGGTGGAACGGCGCCTGAAGGAAGCGCTGCGGCGCGACCGGGCGCGCATCCAGGTCGGCCGCATCAGCCATTTCGGCCTGCTTGAGATGTCGCGCCAGCGCATCCGCTCCAGCGTGCTCGATTCGACCATGCAGCTTTGCGCCCATTGCGAGGGCACCGGGCGGGTCCGCTCGGTCGAATCGGTTGCCCTGCAATTGCTGCGCTCGATCGAAGGCGAATTGCTCAAGGGCAAGCCGACCGATCTGGCGATCCGGACCCGGGCGAATGTCGCGCTCTACGTGCTCAATCAGAAGCGCATGCATCTGCGCGAGTTGGAGGACCGGTTCTCGGTGATCATCAGCGTCGACGCGGACGAGACGCTCGGCGCGTCGGCCTTCGAGATGGAAAAGGGCGAGCCGGCCCGCGCCCAGGATCGCGATGCGGTCATCCGGCCGATCTCGGTGTCTCCGGACCTCGACGAGGCGGAAACGGATGGGGACGACGCCGCCGAGGCGTCCGGCCCCGCAGCATCCGCCGACGAGGAAAGCGGTGGCAAGCGCCGTCGCCGGCGTCGGCGGCGGCGCGGTTCGCCGAACGATGACGCCGCCGTGGAGACGACCACCGGCGAAGCGGAGGCGGCCGACGCCGAGGCGGCGGAGACCGGCGAATCGGAGCAGGCGTCTTCGGAAGGCGGCGATGCGCAATCGGGCGAGCAGCAGGGCGGGCGCCGCAGGCGGCGCGGCCGGCGCGGCGGCAGGCGCCATCGCGGCGATCAGGCCGCCTCGACCCAGGTGAGCGAGGAGCAGCCCTCGATCGAGGCGCCCGCGGAATGGAATTTCGACGGCGCGAACGCCGCCGCCAAGCCGGATGCCGAAACCGGCGAGGCCCCCGAAACGTCGGAAGCCGCCGAGGCCCCGGCAACGCAGATGACCGGCGAAGAGACGGCGTCGACCGAGCCGGCGTCCGAGGAGGCCGATGCCGCGACTGCGCCGGACGCAGTCGAGAAGCCCGCCCGCCGGCGCCGCGCGCCGCGCCGCTCGAAGGCCAAGGCGGAAGCGGAGGCCGCCGCGCTTGAGGCCGAGCCGGGCGCGGATGCGGTTTCGCAGCCGGCGGAGACGGACAGCGTCGCCGAGGCGCCTGCATCGGACGCCGGAGAAACACCGGCCGCCGATCAGCCGGATGCCCCCGCATCGGATGTTGCCGCAGCAGACGAGCAGGAGCCCGAGGCCGCACCGGTCGCCGTGGCGGAAGAGGCATCCGCTTCGGAAGAACCGCCGGCAGAGGACGCTTCTGCGGAGGAAACAGACGCAGAGGACACCGCACCTGCGCTGGAAATGATCGAGGGAACAGCGGTGACGGATGCCGTCGAGACGGATACCGCCGAGCCGGCACCCGTCGAAGAGGCCGTCGTGCAGGACACGGCCCCGCCCGCTCCACCGCGCCGCGGCTGGTGGCGCCGGCGCAGCTGATCGGATCTCGATGAAACGACAAAGGGCGGCCAGGAGCCGCCCTTTTTCTTGTCCCCTACCGCTTGAGCCAGCCGTCGAGGCGGTCGATCGCCTGTTCGATATCGGCGGTCGGGCCGGCGAAGGAAAAGCGCAGGAACCTGTTGCCGCGATCGGGGTCGAAATCGAGGCCAGGGGTCGCCGCGATCCCGGCCTCGTGCAGCATGCGCCGGGCGAAGGCGCGGGAATCGTTGGTGAAGCGGCCGACATCGGCATAGGCGTAGAACGCCCCGTCCATCGGCAGCACGCGGTTAAGGCCAAGCCGCGGCAGGGCGTCGGCCAGCAGCGCGCGGTTGCGGACATAGACCGCCTTGTTGCGCTCCAGTTCCTCGGTGCAGTCGAATGCGGCGAGCGCTGCGACCTGGGACAGGGCCGGCGGCGAGATGTAGAGGTTCTGCGCCAGTCGCTCGATCGGCCGCACCAGCCGCTCCGGCACGATCATCCAGCCGATCCGCCAGCCGGTCATGCAGTAGTATTTCGAAAAGCTGTTGATGATGATCGCGTCGTCGTCGAACTGCAGCGCGGTGGCGCTGTCCTGGCCATAAGTCAGGCCGTGATAGATTTCGTCTGAAATGAACCACAGGCCCTGCGCCCGCGAGGCCGCGAGCAGCGCCTTCAGCGCGTCGGGCGAGAGCATCGTGCCGCTCGGGTTGGCCGGGCTTGCGACCAGGATGCCGTCAAGCCCACCCTCCTGCGCGGCCGTGTGAAGCAGGTCCGGCGTCGGCACCCAGCCGCTCGCCTCGCTCGTTTCCAGCCAGACCGTGCGCAGGCCGGTCGCGGCCAGGATATTGCGATAGGCGGGATAGCCGGGGGCTGCGAGCGCGACCGCGTCGCCGGGATCGAAACAGCCCAGAAAGGCCAGCACGAAACCGGCCGACGATCCCGTCGTGACGATGATCCGGCCCGGATCGACGGAGACGTCGTAGGTCTCGCGATAGTGCTGCGCGATTCGCTCGCGCAGGGGCTGGATGCCGAGCGCTTCGGTATAGCCGATGCGACCGTCGTCGAGCGCGGCGTCGACGGCGGCGCGGACGCCCGCCGGGGCCGGCGCGCCGGGCTGGCCGACTTCGAGATGCAGGACATGTCGGCCCGACGCCTCCAGTTCCCTAGCGTCGCGCAACACGTCCATGGCAATGAACGGCGCCACCTCCGAGCGCCGCGAGGCGCCCGGTTGCGGTCCTGACGGTGACTGAGTGTTCATGCCTGTCTCCCTGCGCGTCTTTCCCGGATATGCAACAGGCCCTAGGGCAAGTGCGCTGCCCATGCCAGTCCTAACAGCACAACCGATCAGCAAAAGAGCTCCGCCGACATGCTGTCGCCGCAATCTTCTGGCCATTCCCTCGGCCAATCTCCGGCAAACACCCGTACCGTCGCAGGGCCTCCACCGATGCGCCACGCGGCGCCGCAAGCGGGAGGACGGCTGCCGAATCCGTCTAATATGCCCGTTTGACCGACCGGTCGCGTGACCCTACTGTCGCGGCTGACGAGAGGGTGTTTCCGGCAAGACGCGCGCTTAACAGATTGCGCCGCGGCATTTCAGACAAAGGAAGACGATGTTTTCTTCGCCACTCCGTAACACCGGGGAAACCGGAGCCATAAAGACGTCCCCCTCCCCGCTCCGTCGCTTTGGCCGGCGCGCCGTGTCGATGGCCGCCGTCCTGGCGCTTGCCTCGGCCATGGCCACGCCGGCGCCGGCGCAAGTGCGCGGCGGCTTCATCCGCGATGCCGAGATCGAGGCGCTGCTCAGCGACTATACCGTGCCGATCCTGCGGGCCGCCGGCGTCGGCGCGAGCGCCGTGCAGATCTATCTGATCGCCTCGCCGACCTTCAACGCCTTCGTCGCCGACGGGCGGCGCATCTTCATCAATTCCGGCGTGCTGATGCAGGCCAAGACGCCGAACGAGGTGATCGGCGTGATGGCGCATGAAACGGGCCATATCGCCGGCGGGCATCTGGCCCGCATGCGCTCGGAGATCCGCGGCGCGCAGGCGATGTCGGTGCTCACCATGCTGCTGGGCGCCGGCGCCATGGCGGCAGGCGCGATGGCGGGCGCCGGCGGCACCGGCGCGCAGGCCGGCCAGGCGCTGATGCTCGGCGGCCAGCACATGGCCAACCGGTCGCTCTTGTCCTACCGGCGCAGCGAGGAATCCTCCGCCGACCGGGCCGCGGTCAACTATCTCAACGCCACCGGCCAGTCCACCAAGGGCATGCTGGAGACCTTTTCCAATCTCGCCAGCCAGTCCTTCCTGTCGACGAAATACACCGACCCCTACGCGGTCAGCCACCCGATGCCGCGCGAGCGTATCGCAGCGCTCGAGCAGCTTGCCCGCCAGAGCCCGCACTACGAGAAGAAGGACCCGCCGGCCCTGCAGCATCGCCACAACCTGGCCCGCGCCAAGCTGCACGGCTATCTCGAACATCCAAGCAGCGTCGCCAGGCGCTATCCCCGCTCCGACAATTCGGTTGCCGCCAATTACGCCCGCACGATCTCGAAGATGCGCAGCGGCAGCTATCGCGACGCGCTGTCGGGCACCGACCGGCTGATCCGGGCGGAGCCGAACAACCCGTATTTCCATGAGCTGAAGGGCGACCTGCTGGTCAAGGCGGGCCGGCCGCGCGAGGCGATCGCGCCCTATCAGAGGGCCGTCTCGATGGCGCCGCGCCCCGGCCTGATCCGGGTGGCGCTCGGCGGCGCGCTGGTTGCCACCGGCGATCAGAACCTGCTCGGCCAGGGCATCCGGCAGCTTAACCAGGGCCTCCAGGCCGAGCCGGATTTTGCAACGGGCTACCGCCAGCTCGCGATCGCCTACGGCAAGTCGGGCCGCGTCGCCGAGGCCGAGCTCGCGACCGCCCAGGAACATTTCGCGCGCGGCGACCATGAGCTCGCCAAGCGCTTCGCCGGCCGCGCCCAGCAGGGCCTGAAGCACGGCTCGCCGGCCTGGCTCAGGGCTGACGATATTTTGAAATACAGGCCGCCGCGGACGTGATACATCCACACTCGACGGGCTGGTCGCTGCCGTTTTTCGGGAGCGGCGGCGGATATGCCCCGCGGATCTCTCCCCACGGGCCGCGCGTCCGCAGGAGCCCTTGATCTTGGACCGGTTCGCGCCGGTCCCTCGGTACGGGAACAGCAGGATTATGATGAAAGTTGGTCGAATTGTCCGTCCGGTCGCCTATCGCGCGGCGGCGGTCGCCCTGGGCCTGACGGCGCTTGCAGGCATCGCCATGACCCCCGCCAAGGCCGAGGACGGCGCCATCAGCGCGCCGGCGGTCGAGCGGATGATCGATCAGAAGATAGACCAGAAGATCGACCAGTTCAGGGCCGAAACGCTGGACACCAAGACCATCGGCCCGATCGTGCGGCAGTATCTCCTGGAAAACCCCGGCGTTCTGGAAGAAGTGCTGGTGGCGCTGGAAGCAAAGCGCGAGCAGGACGAGGCGACCGCGCGCAGCGAGGCGCTTGCCTCCAACGCCGACGAAATCTTCCGCTCCGAGCATTCGCCGGTCGCCGGCAATCCCGACGGCGACGTCACGCTGGTCGAGTTCTTCGATTACAATTGCGGCTACTGCAAGCGAATGCTGCCGGCGCTCATCGATCTGATGCAGTCGGACCCGAACCTGCGCGTGGTGTTCAAGGAGTGGCCGATCCTGACCGAGGGTTCGGCGGGTGCGGCCCGTGTTGCCCACGGTATCCAGATGGTCGCCCCGGAGCGCTATCTCGACTTCCATCTGGAACTGATGGCGCAGCCCGGCGGCGGTGGCGGCATCGATAAGGAGCGGGCGCTCGCGGTGGCCGAGTCGCTGGGCATCGACCGCAAGGCCGTCGAGAAGGCGTCGCGGAAGCCGGAGGTCGACGAGGCGATCTCGGAGAATTTCCGCGTCGCCGAGGCGCTCGGGCTGCGCGGCACGCCGGCCTTCGTCGTCGGCGAGGAGGTCATTCCCGGCGCAGTCAGCTTCGAGGCGCTGCAGGAGCGGATCGCCGAGGCGCGCGAAAAGGAATGCCTGACCTGCTGATCGCGCGCGACCGGCGGGCCCGATCCGACCAATCGGGGCCAATCCGACAAAAAATATCCAGGACCGGGACGGTCGCGATTTGCGGATCGCGGCCGAACCTATATGTATGACTTGTCGGGACGATACTGTTCCGACCAGATCCGCCTTTGAGGCCGCCGTTTAGGTGCCGCATTCCGATCGGCGCTGTGCCGCCGACCGGTCGCCAGGGAAAACACGTATGACAACAACCGGACGGGATATCGATCAGGATCTCATTCGCGAACTCGCCAGGCTGGTCAAGGAGACCGAGCTGAGCGAAATCGAGGTCGAACAGGAGGGCCTGCGCATCCGTGTCGCCCGAGAGATCGTGGCAGCCCCGATCGCAAGCATTCCGGCGGTGAACGTCCCGGTGGCGGCAAGCGCGCCGGTCGCGGCACCGGCCGCCCAGGCGCCCGCCGCACCCGCCCAGGCGCCGGCCACCTCCAGCGAGGCGGAGCCGAAGCCCGGCACGGTTACCTCGCCGATGGTGGGCACGGCCTACCGAGCGCCCGAACCCGGCGCCCAGCCCTTCATCGAGGTCGGCGCGTCGGTCGAGGTCGGCCAGACGGTCCTCATCGTCGAGGCGATGAAGACGATGAACCCGATCCCCGCCCCGAAGGCGGGCACCGTCACGGCGATCCTGGTGGATGATGCGCAGCCCGTCGAGTATGGCGAGCCGTTGCTGGTGATCGAATAGGACGGCGATCACGCATGTTCGACAAGATCCTGATCGCCAATCGCGGGGAAATCGCCCTTAGAGTCCTGCGCGCCTGCAAGGAACTGGGCATTGCGACCGTCGCGGTCCATTCGACGGCCGACGCCGATGCGATGCATGTCCGGCTTGCCGACGAAAGCGTGTGCATCGGCCCGCCGCCTGCCCGCGACAGCTATCTGAACATCCCGGCGCTGATGTCGGCCTGCGAGATCACCGGCGCGGACGCGGTGCATCCAGGCTACGGGTTCCTGTCGGAGAACGCCCGCTTCGCCGATATCCTGCGCGATCACGACATTACCTTCATCGGCCCCTCGCCCGAGCATATCCGCCTGATGGGCGACAAGATCGAGGCCAAGCGGACCGCCAAGCGGCTCGGCATTCCGGTGGTCCCCGGCTCCGACGGCGCCGTCACCGACGATGACGAGGCCAAGCGCGTCGCAGCCGAAGTCGGCTATCCGCTGCTCGTCAAGGCGTCGGCCGGCGGTGGCGGGCGCGGCATGAAGGTGGCGATGACGCCGGACGCGTTGCCGCAGGCGCTGTCGACCGCCCGCGCCGAGGCCAAGGCCGCCTTCGGCGACGATGCGCTCTATATCGAGCGCTATCTGGAGAAGCCGCGCCATATCGAGATCCAGATCTTCGGCGACGGCAAGGGCGCCGGCGTTCATCTGGGCGAACGCGACTGTTCCCTGCAGCGGCGCCACCAGAAGGTCTGGGAAGAGGCGACGTCGCCGGGGATCAATGCCCGCGAGCGCGAGGAAATCGGCACGCGCGTCGCCGAGGCGGTCGCCGAACTCGGCTATTCCGGCGCCGGCACGATCGAATTCCTCTACGAGCGCGGCGAATTCTTCTTCATCGAGATGAACACGCGGCTGCAGGTGGAGCATCCGGTCACCGAGATGATCACCGGCATCGACCTCGTCAACGAGCAGATCCGCGTCGCCTCGGGTGGCGAACTGTCGGTCAAACAGTCCGACATCGTCCTGTCGGGCCATTCGATCGAATGCCGGATCAACGCCGAGGACCCGCAGACCTTCCAGCCCTCGCCCGGCGAGCTCACCTATTACTATCCGCCGGGCGGTCCGGGCGTTCGCGTCGATTCGGCGCTCTATCAGGGCTACCGGATCCCGCCCTACTACGACAGCCTGATCGGCAAGCTGATCGTCTATGGCAAGACCCGCAACGAATGCCTGATGCGGCTGCGCCGGGCGCTCAGCGAATATGTGGTCGACGGCATTTCGACGACGATCCCGCTGTTCCAGCGGCTGCTCGGCGAGCAGGATATCGTCGACGGGCAGTACGACATTCACTGGCTGGAGCGCTATCTGGCCGACGGCTAGGGTCCGGTCGTTTGACTTGGGGGTTGGGCGAAACACCAGGAGTGGATTGATGGCGCAGCCCGACGACCAGGACCTGTCGATCACCCCGGACGTGCTGTTGAAGGCCTATGCCTGCGGCATCTTTCCGATGGCCGAAAGCGCCGACGATCCCGCCATCTACTGGATCGAGCCGCGCGAGCGCGGGGTCATTCCGCTGGACGGCTTCCACGTGCCGCGCCGGCTTGCCCGGACGATCCGCAAGGGCGGCTTCGAGGTCCGCATCGACAGCGATTTCGAATCGGTGATCGCCGCCTGCGCCGACCCGGCGCCGGGCCGGGGCAAGACCTGGATCAATCCGGAAATCCGCCGGCTCTACGGCGCGCTCTACGCGCTCGGCCATGTGCACACCGTCGAGGTGTGGCGGGAGGACCGCCTGGTCGGCGGGCTCTACGGCGTCCGGCTGGGCGCGGCGTTCTTCGGCGAGAGCATGTTCCAGCGCGAGACGGACGCCAGCAAGATCGCGCTGGTCCATCTCGTCGCCCGGCTGAAGGCCGGCGGCTTCACGCTGCTCGACGCGCAGTTCATCACCGACCACCTGCGCCAGTTCGGCGCGATCGAAGTGCCGCGCAGCGACTATCAGTTACGTCTGGAGGCGGCGATCGGCCGGACCGCCGATTTTCATCAGTTGCCGATCCCCAGTTCGGCCGAACTGGTTTTGCAGTCGGTGAGCCAGACGTCGTAGATCGGGTGGTCGACGGCATTGAGGCCCGGACTGTCGGCGAACATCCAGCCTGAGAAGATGCGCTGAATGCGGCGGTCGAGCGTCACCTCGTCGACCTCGACGAAGACGGTCGTGCGCGGCGGCTCGGTCGGCGGCCGAGAGTAGCAGACGCGCGGCGTCAGTTGCAGGGCGCCGAACTGCACCGTCTCGTCGATCAGCACGTCGAAGGTGCGGATCTGGCCGGTGATCTTGTCGAGGCCGGTGAACTCGGCGACGGGATTGGAAATCTTCTCCGCGCGCGCGTCGGAGGCAAGCGCGATCAGCGCCAGGGCGCCGGCGGCAATCGCGGCATATACGGGGAGCGCGCGGCGCCCTCGCCTGTCTGGGATGCAGGTTTTCACGCCGATCTCCGTCCCGCCGACACGATTCGACTCCTTCTATCCATCGCGAATGCGCCGAAATCTGGTCGAAACAGGATCATTGTCGGATTGCGGTTCCAGGAAAATGCATGGCCGCTACGCGCCGCGTCTTTGCGCAAGGCGGCGCCGGCGGACGTCGCGCGGCTCAAGCGTCCGGCGACCAGGCGTCGTAGTCGCCGGTGACGCGCGGCCGGTGTTCGGGCGTCAGCATGCTGCCGGGCGGCCGATACGCTTCCGCGGTCCCGGTCATGTTGGGCTCGTGCGGCTTCTGCCACGGCCTGGGCCGGTATTCGGTTTCGCTCGGCGCGACATCCACCGTGTGATGGATCCAGCCCCACCATCCCGGCGGGATGGTGCTGGCCTCGGCGGTGCCGCTGTAGATCACCCAGCGCCGCTGAAAGCCGAGTGAGGGATCCACCGCACCGCCGCGCGTGCGGTAGTACTGGTTGCCGAACTCGTCCTCGCCGACGCGTTCGCCGCGGCGCCACGTGTTGAACCGCGTACCGAGCGTCGCCTTGTGCCACCAGGCAAAGATCTGAATGATGAAGTCGCGCATGGGCTGCCCTTGCAATGCGGGCGGACTATGGCCGCAACCGCGCTGCGTGTCCAGTCCCGAATATGGCCCTGGATATGGGCCCGGATATGGCCCCGGATATGGCCCCGGATATGGCCCCGGATATGGCATTGCCATCCCGGCAGACAAGTCACCCTTCCGGACGGCCTCCCGGCCTATTTCCCAGGCTACTTCATCGTCCAGCCGTTCCAGTTCGCCGGAGCGCCCTCCGGCGGCAGGATTTCGAGCGGAATCTCTTCCGGATCGACATCGCCGGAGACGATCCGGTCGACCAGGTCCTGGGCCTGCTCCGCCCGGCGCGCCAGCGTGCTGTCGGCCGCGTGCCTGTGCTCGAGCATCGTCCCGAAGACATTGCCGCGGATGCGCTGTTCGAGCGCCTCCTCGATCCCGTCGAGCACGTAGCGACCGCGCTTGAGAATGAACTCCCGCGGATCCGTGCACAGCCATTGCAGCCGCTCGCGCAGGGCGAGCGGAGACAGCGGCATGATCAGAACGTTGTTCGCGCCGATCGAAAACGCCTTGTCGACCATCGTCACGGTCGGCACGGCGGTTACCACCAGGACGGGCAGGAAGCACAGCGGCGTCATCGATCTGTCACGCAGGGCGCGGAGCAGCCGATAGCCGCTCATCGGTTTCATCCGCCATTCAGCGATCAGCACCGATGGCGGATCGTTGACGATGTCCTGCAGCGCCGTCTCCGCGCTTTCATAGACGCGAAGCCGCTTGATATGCATCTGCGCGATGATCGACCGCAGGACCGACTGGGTTCCCCTGTTGTCGTCCACCAGGACGATGTCGAGGGCCTCCAGGGCCATGCCGTAAGCCAGGTTCGCTGTCATTCGCCCTACATGCCCGCGTGGATCCCGTGTCGAAAATCACCCTAGCCGCAACGGCTTAAATCGTGCTGAAGGCATTGGGAACAATTCGAACGATGTTCGAGACAGCCGATTCGCCGCCCCTGTCGACCACCAGGCAGCGGTCATCGACACGATCCACAGGCGGCGCGGTTTAGGGTTCGCGGCCGCCCGGCTGTTGGCTAGACTTAACCTATCGATTCGCCGTCGAACGGTTCGACAAGCCGGCCGGCCAAGGGCCTGGCATTTACCCGGTGTTAAGAGTCGACCCACCATATCTTGTTGGCCAATTCACAGCACCCACAACAGATTGTGAAAAAATGATGTCGGTGAACCAGAAGGACCTTGACGCACTCGTCCCGAGTCTTTTAGCGTTATCGACATTGGCGCAG
Organism: Tepidamorphus sp.; assembly: GCA_028280885.1. GTDB lineage: Bacteria > Pseudomonadota > Alphaproteobacteria > Rhizobiales > Tepidamorphaceae > Microbaculum. The sequence continues at coordinate 41,547 of JANQKY010000035.1, read as the reverse complement.
ATCGTGGGTTGCAGCTCCGGTTGGCGGCAAATCCATATAAGTTTCAGTGCGTTAGCATCCTCAGGCGAGCCCTGAGGCAACGAATATTCTTGTCTTTCGGGCGAAAGGGTCCGCAAGGCGGCATTAACAGGGTGTTTAGGCGCCTCACGGGGCGCCTGGGCGGTGGGGGCACCGTCTGAACAGAGATGCAGGAGCCGGATCGGGTCAGGTTCGGCGCGGGGATACGTGTGCGCCGGCAAGTCGAGCGCGAACGGGGAGTTATGATGCGGATTGAGCGACGCTTCACAGTCGAGGGATCTTCACCCTATGACGGCCTTGAGTTTCGGACCGCCACCAGCGAGATCCGCAATCCGGACGGATCGATCGTCTTCCGGCTGGAGGATATTCAGGTGCCGGCGGACTGGTCGCAGGTGGCAAGCGACATTCTCGCCCAGAAATATTTCCGCAAGGCCGGCGTGCCCGCGCGGCTGAAGCCCGTCGAGGAAAACACCGTCCCCTCGTGGCTGTGGCGGTCCGTCGCCGACACCGAGGCGCTCGAGGCGCTGGCCGAGGCGGAGCGCTACGGGCCGGAGCGCGATTCGCGCCAGGTTTTCGACCGGCTGGCCGGCACCTGGACCTACTGGGGCTGGAAGGGCGGCTATTTCGATACGGAAGCCGATGCCCGCGCCTTCTTCGACGAGCTCGCCTATATGCTCGCCACCCAGAAATGCGCGCCCAACAGCCCGCAATGGTTCAACACCGGCCTGCACTGGGCCTATGGCATCGACGGCCCCGGCCAGGGCCATTCCTATGTCGACTTTCAGACCGGCGAACTGACCGCCTCGACCTCGGCCTACGAGCATCCGCAGCCGCATGCCTGCTTCATCCAGTCCGTCAGCGACGACCTGGTCAGTGATGGCGGCATCATGGACCTGTGGACGCGCGAGGCGCGGCTGTTCAAGTATGGCTCCGGCACCGGCTCGAACTTCTCGCATCTGCGCGGCGACGGCGAGAAGCTGTCCGGCGGCGGCAAGTCGTCCGGCCTGATGAGCTTCCTGAAGATCGGCGACCGGGCAGCCGGCGCCATCAAGTCGGGCGGCACGACGCGGCGCGCCGCCAAGATGGTGGTCGTCGACATCGACCATCCCGATATCGAGGACTACATCAACTGGAAGGTGAAGGAGGAGCAGAAGGTCGCCGCCCTCGTCACCGGCTCCAAGCTCTGCCAGAAGCACCTCTCGGCGATCCTCAAGGCCTGCGTCAACTGCGCCGGCTCCGGCGACGACTGCTTCGATCCGCAGAAGAACCCGGCGCTGAAGCGCGAGATCAAGGCGGCCAAGCGGGTGCATGTGCCGGAGAACTACATCCAGCGCATCATCCAGTTCGCCCGCCAGGGCTACACCTCGATCGAATTCCCGGTGCTCGACACCGACTGGGATTCGGAAGCCTATCTGACCGTCTCGGGCCAGAACTCCAACAATTCGGTGCGGGTGACGGACGACTTCCTGCGGGCGGTGGAGACTGATGGCGACTGGGACCTCGTCAAGCGGCTCGACGGCAAGGTGGCCAAGACCCTCAAGGCCCGCGAGTTGTGGGCCGATGTCGGCCACGCGGCCTGGGCCTGCGCCGATCCCGGCATCCAGTTCCACACCACCATCAACGACTGGCACACCTGCCCGGCCGGCGGCGAGATCCGGGCCTCGAACCCGTGCTCGGAATACATGTTCCTGGACGACACGGCCTGCAACCTCGCCTCGCTGAACCTTCTGCAGTTCCGTCAGGAGGATGGCAGCTTCGACGTCGAGCGCTTCTCGCATGCGACCAGGCTGTGGACCATCGTGCTCGAGATCTCGGTGCTGATGGCGCAGTTCCCGTCGAAGCAGATCGCCCAGCTCTCCTACGAATACCGCACGCTCGGCCTCGGCTATGCCAATATCGGCGGCCTTTTGATGACGTCGGGCATTTCCTACGATTCCGAGGAGGGCCGGGCCCTGTGCGGCGCGATCACCGCGCTGATGACCGGCGTTGCCTATGCGACGTCGGCGGAGATGGCCTCGGCGCTCGGCGCTTTCCCCGGCTATCAGCCCAACCGCGACCAGATGCTCCGCGTCATCCGCAACCATCGTCGCGCAGCCCACGGCGAGAGCGGCGGCTACGAGGGCCTCAACATCGCGCCGGTGCCGCTCGACCATGCCGCCTGCCCCGAGGAAGCGATCGTGGCGGCGGCCTGCGACGCCTGGAACCGGGCGCTGTCGATCGGCGAGGAGCACGGCTATCGCAACGCCCAGGTCTCCGTCATCGCGCCGACCGGCACGATCGGCCTGGTGATGGATTGCGACACCACCGGCATCGAGCCCGATTTCGCGCTGGTGAAGTTCAAGAAGCTCGCCGGCGGCGGCTATTTCAAGATCATCAACCGCGCCGTCCCCGAGGCGCTGCGCGGTCTCGGCTATAGCCCGGAGCAGATCGAGGACATCATCGCCTATGCGGTTGGCCATTCGACGCTGAAGGGCGCGCCGGGGATCAACCACGAGACGCTGACTGCCAAGGGGTTCACCGAGGAGAAGATCGAGGCGATCGAGGCCGGACTCGCCAGCGCCTTCGATATCAAGTTCGCTTTCAACAAGTGGACGCTGGGGGAAGAGTTTTGCACCGGGACCCTCGGGTTTGCGGCGGACGACCTGGCGGATCCGGGCTTCGACATGCTGTCGAGGCTCGGGTTCGACAGGCGCGATATCGGCGAGGCGAACACCTTCGTCTGCGGGGCAATGACGCTGGAAGGCGCGCCGCACCTGAAGGAGGAACACCTTCCTGTCTTCGACTGCGCCAACCCTTGCGGCCAGAAGGGCAAGCGCTTCCTGTCGGTGGAAAGCCATATCCGCATGATGGCGGCGGCCCAGCCGTTCATCTCGGGCGCGATCTCCAAGACGATCAACATGCCCAACAACGCGACCGTCGAGGACTGCATGAACGCCTACATGCTGTCCTGGACCCTGGCGCTGAAGGCCAACGCGCTCTACCGCGACGGCTCGAAGCTGTCGCAGCCGCTGCAGGCGCAGCTTCTGGCCGACACCGATGAGGACGAGGACGAGGTCGTCGAGCAGATCGCGGCCCAGGCCTCCAAGGCCAAGGCGACGGAGACGGCGGAACGGATCGTCGAGCGCATCATCGAGAAGGCGGTGCGCGAGCGCGAGAAGATGCCCGACCGCCGCAAGGGCTATACCCAGAAGGCGATCGTCGGCGGCCACAAGGTCTATTTGCGGACCGGCGAATACGAGGACGGCCGGCTCGGCGAGATCTTCATCGACATGCACAAGGAAGGCGCCGCCTTCCGCAGCCTGATGAACAATTTCGCCATCGCCGTCTCGCTCGGCCTGCAATATGGCGTGCCGCTAGATGAATTCGTCGAGGCGTTCACGTTCACCCGTTTCGAGCCGGCCGGCTTCGTGCAGGGCAACGACTCGATCAAGAACGCCACGTCGATCCTCGACTACATCTTCCGGGAACTGGCGGTGTCCTATCTCAGCCGTCACGACCTGTCCCATGTCGATCCCGCCGATATCGGCTCGACCGCGATGGGCTCGGGCGTCGACGAGGGCAAGCAGGACGAGGATGCGGGCCTGCCGGCCGCCAAGCTCGTCTCCACCGGCCTGGTGCGTGGCCGGATGAGCGAGAAGCTGATGGTCGTCCAGGGCAGCGAGGCCGCGAGCGGCCCTGCTGCCGGCGAAACGACAACCTCGGCGGTCGGGACCACCCCGGTCGGCCAGCTCCAGGCGCGCGCGCAGTCCTTTGCGGGCAGCGGCTCGACAGGTGGGACCGCGACAGCACTGAAGCGCGATGTCGAGTTCGAGATCGCGTCCGAGGTGAAGGTCGTCGAACAGCCGAGCATCGAGGAACAGCGGATGCAGGCGCGGCTGAAGGGCTATGTCGGCGAAAGCTGCACGGAATGCGGCAACTTCACCATGGTGCGCAACGGCACCTGCCTGAAATGCGACACCTGCGGCTCGACGAGCGGGTGTAGTTGAGGACTGCCTGACATAATCCGACTTGGACGGGCGGTCTTGCGACCGCCCGTTTTTTCGTTTGCGTGATGTGGTTTAACCGAGAGGCCCGGGTTCCCCGATCCGGATAATCGCTGATGCGATTTCCGGGATGACGAGCGCTGGCGCGTTGTAAAACGAGGCGGCGTCAAACGCCCCCTACCCGCCGATCACCTCGAGCCCGCCCATATACGACCGCAGGACCTCCGGCACGATCACGCTGCCGTCCTCCTGCTGGTAGTTCTCCAGAACCGCGATCAACGCGCGGCCGGCGGCGACGCCGGAGCCGTTGAGCGTGTGGACATGGCGCAGGCCCTTGCCATCGGTGGGGCGGTAGCGGGCGTTCATCCGGCGGGCCTGGAAATCGCCGCAGACCGAGCAACTGGAAATCTCGCGATACTGCCCCTGCCCCGGCAGCCAGACCTCGATGTCATAGGTCTTGCGCGCGCCGAAGCCCATGTCGCCGGTCGACAGCGTCATCACGCGGTACGGCAGGTCGAGGCGCTTCAGCACCTCTTCGGCGCAGGCCGTCATGCGCTCGTGCTCTTGCAAAGACTGCTCGGGCGTGGTGATCGAGACGAGTTCGACCTTGGCGAACTGATGCTGGCGGATCATGCCGCGCGTGTCGCGGCCGGCAGCACCGGCTTCCGCCCGGAAACACGGCGTCCAGGCGGTCACCCGCATCGGCAGCGCGGCCTCGTCGACGATCTCCTCGCGAACGAGATTGGTAAGCGGCACCTCGGCGGTGGGGATCAGCCAGTAGCCACTTGCCTCCTCGGCGCGGACGTCGTCGATCGCGCCGGCGAAGAACTGATCCTCGCGGAACTTCGGCAACTGCCCCGTGCCGAACATCACCTCGTCGCGCACCAGCAGCGGCGGGGCGACCTCGGTATAGCCGTGCTGATCGGTGTGCAGATCGATCATGAAGCTCGCCAAAGCGCGTTCGAGCCGGGCGACCTGGCCGCGCAGCACGACGAAGCGGGCGCCCGACAGCTTGGCCGCGGTCTCGAAATCCATCAGGCCGAGGCCCTCGCCGATCTCGAAATGCTGCCTGGGCTCGAAATTCATCCGGCGCGGCTCGCCGACCCGGCGGACCTCGACATTGGCGTCCTCGTCGGCGCCGACCGGCACGTCGTCGAGCGGCAGGTTGGGGATCCAGGACATCGTGGCGTCGAGATCACCCTCGACCGCCTTCAACTCGGCGTCTGCCGACGGCATCCGCTCCTTGATCGCGGCGACCTCGGCGATCAGCGCTTGGGCGCGGTCCTCCTCGCCGGAGGCCTTCGCCTTGCCGACCTCTTTCGAGGCCGCGTTGCGGCGCTCCTGAAGCGCCTGCAACTCGGTGACCAGCGCACGGCGCTTGTCATCGAGGCCGACGAGCTTTTCCGCCGTTCCGAGATACTCCTGCGAGCGCCGGGCAAGGCCAGCGTCGAAAGCGTCCGCGTTTTCACGAATCCATTTCAGGTCGAACATGGCAAGATGACCGGTGTTGGGATGCGCCGGCGGCCCGGCGCGTGTCGGCAAGCCCGGTCAGTCGTCGTCTTCCGCCTCGCGCTCGGCTTCCCGCTCAGCGCGCCGCTTCTCGACCATCCTGACCGAAACGATGGAGAGTTCGTAGAGAAGCAGGGTCGGCAGCGCAAGCCCGATCTGGCTGATCGGGTCGGGCGGCGTCAGGAAGGCGGCCACCGCGAAGGTGATGATGATCGCGTATTTGCGCTTGGTCTTCAGCCCCGCCGCGGTGACGAGCCCGGCCCGGCCGAGCAGCGTCAACAGGACGGGCAGCTGGAAACACAGGCCGAAGGCGAACATCAGGGTCATCACCAGCCCGAGATATTCGCTGACCTTCGCCACCAATTGAATCTGCGCCTGGCCCGGCCCGCTCTGCTCCATCGACAGGAAGAACTGCATGACGAGCGGCATCGTCACGAAATAGACGAGGCCCGCGCCAAGCAGGAACAGGACGGGAGTGGCGAACAGGAACGGCAGGAAGGCGCCGCGCTCGTTCTTGTAGAGGCCGGGCGCGACGAACATGTAGAGTTGGCCGGCGATCACCGGGAAGGCGATGAAGGCGCCGCCGAACAGGGCGATCTTGAGCTGCGTGAAGAAATATTCCTGCGGGGCGGTATAGATCAGTTCCAGCCCCTCCACATCGCCGCGCGCCCATTCGTAGGGCTTCAGCAGGATGTTGAAGATATCGGAGGCGAAGAAGAAACAGGCCACGAAGGCGACGCCGAGCGCGATCAGCGCCCACATCAGCCGCTGCCGCAACTCGATCAGGTGCTCGACCAGCGGCGCCTTGGTCGCCTCGATGTCCTCATGAGTCATCTGGGAATTGCCTTATGCGGCGGTGTCGGATTTGGCGGCGGGCTCGGCGACCGGCTTAGCGGCGGGTTTGGCGGTCACCGCAGCAGTCTTCGGGGTGGCGGTCTTCGGGGTCGCAGTCTTCGGGGTCGCAGTCTTCGGGGCGGATTTGGATTTCGTCGCCGGCTTGCGCGTGGGTGTTGATTTGGACGCAGCGGATTTGGCCGATGTCGACTTCGGCGTCGTCGATTTCGCGGCGGTCTTGGCCGCCGGCTTCTTTGCCGGAGGTTTCTTCGCAGCAGTCGTCTTCGTGGCCGGTTTCTTCGCGGCTGCCTTTTTGGCAGGCGGCTTTTTCGCGGCTGATGTCTTCGCGGGCGCCTTGCGGGCGGCCTCGGCCTCCGTCGGCACCGGCTTGTCGGCGGGTTTGTCGGGTGCCGGCGCTTTCGGGCTTTCCGACTTGGCAGACGTGCTTGCCGATTTAGACGTGCCTGACGATTTTTGGGGATCGGTCTCGACCGCCTTGCGGACGCTTTCGCCGGCCTCCTTCAGCGGATTGAGGCTGTCTTTCAGCTGATTGACCGGATTGATCTTACGGACGTCCTCGATGCTCTTCTTGACGTCATCGAGCTCGGCCTCCTTCAGCGCGTCGTTGAACTGGCGCTGAAAATCGCTGGCCATGGAGCGCAGCTGGCTGGCGAACTTGCCGAAATTGCGCAGCATTCCGGGCAATTCGCGCGGGCCGACGACGACGATCGCCACGACGGCGATCACCAACAGCTCGGTCCATCCAAAATCGAACATGCGCGTCTCCGCCGAGCCCGTGCCGGCCAGACCTTTCGCAGGCCGGCCCGTCCCGGACAGTCTCCGGCCGGAAAACCGGCCGGCTTCGCGTCAAAACCGGGCGATCAGCCCGCTTTCTTGGCGGTTTCCTTGGTGGTCGTCTCGACCGTCTCGCTCGCCTTGTGCTCGATGGTCTTGCCATCGTCGGCGGCCTCTTCCTCGGACATGCCCTTCTTGAAGCTCTTGATGCCCTTGGCGACGTCGCCCATCAGCTCGGAGATCTTGCCGCGCCCGAAGAGCAGCACGAGCAGGACAACGACGATCAGGATCTGAAACCAACTGGGAGCCATCTACGCTCTCCTCACTTCTCTTAAAGATACGGTTGGGCTGGACATTACAGAGGTCACTGTCGTGCCGCAACTCACGTCACTGTTTTGGTTAACGCCGGGCGCCTGTCGGCCGGTCGCCATTTGCCGGAAACACCAGGACGGCCGCCTCGTTTATCGCGACACCCACTTCGGCCCCGACCTCGGTGCCATCCGCCCCCTGATTTAAGATGCGCGCGCGCGCCTTCAATGGCTGGTCGATGCCATCGACCGCGATTTCCAGCAATTCCACCTCGCCGACGAAACGGCGCTGCAGCAGGCGTCCCGATACGCCCTGTCCCGATACGCCCTGCCCCGGTTCGGTCAGCGAAATCCCGTGCGGGCGCACGCAGACGGTGACGGCCTCGCCCGTTGCCTTGCCGGCGGTGGCGCCGTGCCCACTAAAGTCGCCGATCGGCGTCGATACCCTGCCCTCGGCGACGATGCCGGGCACTTCGTTCAGTTCGCTGAAGAAGCGAGCGGCGGCAAGGTCGGCGGGCCGGTGATAGAGATCGGAGGCGGAGCCGACCTGGACGAGCCGGCCGGACCGCATCAAGACGATGCGATCGGCCATCCGCATCGCCTCCTCCGGATCGTGGGTGACGATGATGCAGGTCGCCCGCGTCTCGCGCAGGACAGCGAGCGTTTCGTCGCGCACCTCGTCGCGCAGGCGGCTGTCGAGGCCGGAAAACGGCTCGTCCATCAAAAGGATGCTCGGCCGTGGCGCGATCGCCCGGGCAAGCGCCACGCGCTGCTGCTCGCCACCGGACAGCGCGTGCGGATAAACCGCCGCGTAGGCCTCCATGTCGACGCGGGCAAGCGCCTTCAGCGCCTCGTTCCGGGCCGCCTCGCGGGCGAGGTCCGACAGGCCGAACATGACGTTGCTCAGCACCGAGAGATGCGGAAACAGTGCGAAATCCTGGAACATCAACCCGACGCCGCGCCGCTCCGGCGGCACGAAGCCGCCTGGTCCCGACACCTCCCGGCCGTTGATGCGGATCGCGCCGGCCGCCGGCACCTCGAGACCGGCGGCGAGCTTCAGCAAGGTTGTCTTGCCGCAGCCGGAGGGTCCGAGCAGGCAGACGAATTCGGCCGGTTCGATTTCGAGCGTCACCCGATCGACCGCCTGGGCGGTCTCGTAGGCATGGGATACCGCGTCGAATTCCAGCCCGGCGGCGATGACCGCGCCCGCCGTGCCGCGCCGTCCCCAGCGGGACAGCCCGGGGCCCTTGGGCGCAAGATCGCCTGCCACCGGCTGCGACGGTTCGTCACGGGAAACAACCGACATCAGCGATCCGTTTCGTCCTCGGTCCACAGATCGCCCTGTTCGAGCGGATCCTCATCGTCTGCAAGGTCCGACCCGTCGGGCGTCGGCACCGCGAAATTGGGCGGCAGGCGGCTGTCGAGCAGTCCGGCGCCCTTCAGTTCCTCCACACCGGGCAAATCGCGCAGGCTCTCCAGTCCGAAATGGTCGAGAAACGCCTCCGTCGTGCCATAGGTGACCGGCCGGCCCGGCGTGCGCCGGCGGCCGCGCATGCGGATCCAGCCTGCTTCCATCAGGACATCCAGCACGCCCTTGGAAATGCTGACGCCACGGATTTCCTCGATCTCGGCACGCGTCGTCGGCTGGTGATAGGCGACGATCGCCAGCGTCTCAAGCGCGGCCCGCGACAATTGCCGCTGTTCAACCGCGTCGCGGCGCAGCAGGAAGGACAGGTCATCGGCGGTGCGGAACCGCCATTTGCCGCCGACCGTGACCAGATTGACGCCGCGATTTGCATAGACCGCCTGCAATTCCGACAGCAGCATCTCGATATCGGCATCGTTCGGCAGGCGCGACCGCAGGGTCGCCAGATCCAACGGCTCGGTGGCGGCAAACAGCAGCGCCTCGAGCATGCGCAACTGCTCGCGCCGCTCGCTCGGCGTCATGCTGGTGACGTTGTCGCCGGGATCGCTCATCGCCTACCGGCCCGATCCGCGCGGCGTGCGGTCGGGCGCGCGCATGTAGAGCGGCCCGAACGTCGTCTCCTGCCTCAACTCGATCTGCCCCTCGCGGCACAGTTCGAGGCTCGCGGTGAAGGTGCTGGCGGTGGCGGTGCGCTTCATCTCCGGGTCTTCGATGAATTCATCGACCAGCGCGTCGAGCGGCGTCCAGGCGGCGATATCGCCGACCAGGCGCTCGAGGATCTCGCGGGCGGCTTTGAGCGACACGACCTTGCGCGGCGCGAGCACCACGCGGCTGATCGCCTGGCGGCTGCGCTGCTCGCCATAGGCCTTCAGCAGATCGTAGAGCGTTGCGTGATAGATGCTGCGGCGCTCCACGCGGACGCCTTCCGGCTGGCCGCGCGGGAAGACGTCCCGGCCGAGCCGGTTGCGGTTGACGAGCTTCACCGAGGCATCGCGCATCGCTTCCAGGCGCTGCAGCCGGAAGGCCAGGACGGCGGCCATCTCCTCGCCCGTCGGCTCCTCGTCGTCGGCCTGTTTGGGCAGAAGCAGCCGCGACTTCAGATAGGCAAGCCAGGAGGCCATGACGAGATAGTCGGCGGCCAGCTCCAGCCGCAGCCGCCGCGCCTCGTTGATGAAGGCGACATATTGCTCGGCGAGCGCGAGGATCGAAATCCGGGCGAGATCGACCTTCTGTGCGCGGGCAAGGGCGAGCAGCAGGTCGAGCGGCCCCTCGAAGCCTTCCACATCGACGAGAAAGGCATCGGCCGGCGGGCGGGAGGCGGCCGGATTGCGGATCCGCTCCGGCGTTTCGCCCCAGAGGTCCTTCTCGGGGCCGGTCACGACACCGGTCCGCCCGCGGGATCAAGCGACCGGGCCTTCTCGGCAAGCGCCTCGAATTCCCGTCTGGCGGCGTCGAGATCGGTTTCCTGGCGCGCGGCAAACCGGAGTGCCGTTGCAGCCCGCTCGGCGGCCCGGCCGGTCAGATGCGGCACGGCCTCGGCGACGGCGGCCATTTCGGCGGCATTGCCGTTACAGTGCAGGGCCAGGTCGCAGCCGGCGGCGATGGCGCCGCGCGCCCGCTCGTCGAGCGATCCGCTCAGCGCCTGCATGGAAAGATCATCGCTCATCAGCAAACCGTCGAACCCGATCGATCCGCGAATGATAGCATCGATCACCTCATACGACAGCGTCGCCGGCGCGGCCTTATCGATGGCTTCGTAGACGACATGGGCGGTCATTCCCATCGGCAGGCCTGTCGGCAGCCCAATCGACGGGGCCGCCATCTGGCGGAACGGCGCGAAATCCGTGCGTTCCAGTTCGTCACGATCCGACCCAACGACCGGCAGCTCGAAATGGCTGTCGATCGTTGCCCGGCCGTGACCGGGCATGTGTTTCATCACCGGCGCGATGCCGGCAGCCGCAAGCCCACGGACCTGGGCCTCGGCAAGGGCGACGATGCGCGCCGGATCAGCGCCGAAGGACCGGTCGCCGATCGCCGCGTGAGTTTCGGGCGTGCGGATATCCAGGCAAGGCAGGCAATCGACCGTGATACCGAGTCCGTACAGGTCCTCGCCGATCAGCCGGCCATGCAGCCAGGCGGCATGTAGCCCCTCGTCCGGATCGGTGTCGTAGAGCCGGCCGATCCGGCCGGCGGCGGGATAATCCGGCCAGTGCGGCGGTTTGAGGCGCTGGACGCGGCCGCCTTCCTGGTCGATCAGGACCGGCGCATCGGCGCGCCCGACACTGTCACGGAAATCCGCCACGAGGGTCCGGATCTGATCGGGCGTTTCGCAGTTGCGGGCGAACAGGATGAGGCCCCAGGGATCCGTATCCCGCAGGAAGGCGCGCTCGGCATCGGACAGGACGGCGCCGGCGCATCCGGTTATGAAGGATCGCGTTGCCATAGGGGCGGCTTACCCGGCGCGATGGCGCCGGTCAACAGGACCGGATCGCAAGATCCGGCCCGGTTGCCATGAAGGGCGCTCAGTTTCGCCGGACGAAGCAGTCCAGTCCGGCCGATTTCAGGTTGGAACACAGCGAGTTGGCGGCGGCCTGCGTGTTCATCGGCCCGACCCCGACGCGATAGTAGATTCCGCGATCGCCGAGATCGGCGCGCTCGACCTGCGGCGAATAACCGGACAGCTGGCCGCTGTAGCGCTGGCTGATCGACGCGGCCGTGCTGCGGGCGTCCTGCTCGTTGCGGCTGGCGGCGACCTGCACGACGAAGGAACCCGCCGGGAAGGTGGTCGTCTGCGGCGCGCTCGCCTGCTGGGCAGCCTGCGTCTGGGCGGCCGCGGTCTGCGTGGCCGTCTGGGTCGCCTGCGTCTGAGTCTGGTTGCCGGTGGGCGTCAGAGAGATCGGCTGGTTGGAGCGCGCGTTGTTCGCCGACGGTGCCGAGGGCGGAACGAAATTCGAGGCCGCGCCCTGCGATGATTGCGTCTGGACGGGCGCCGCCTCGCTTCTGGGCAGGTCGGACGGGCGCGCCCGTGGCAGCGGGACGCCGCCTTCGGCAGTCGCCGCGCTATCGGTCGACGCCGCCCCTTCCTGCCCGCCCTGAAGGCCGGGCGTCGTCGCCTGGCTGGCGCCACTGTCGAGGGAAGAACCGTCCTGTCCGGGCAGCGGCGCGGGCTGCAGCGCCGCCTGCTGGCCGGATTGCTCCTGGCCTGTTCCCTGAGTCTGGCCTTGCGTAAGGGGCGCCGGGCTCTGATCCGTCTGCGGTTCGATCGGCGGCTCGATCTCGCCGACGATCGTGCCGTCCGGCTTGACGACCACGGTGCGCACGCGCTTTGGCGCATCCTCGTCGAGCAGCGCCGAACCGGTGCCGTTCGACGTGCCGCGCAGGCCGGTTTCCTCGGCGTTCGGATTGATCACCCGCACCGCCTTGCCGCCGACATCGGCGATTTCTTCCTGGCGCGGCACCAGTTTGGTGTTTTCGTCGCTGCCATCGCCGCTGACACGGTCATAGACGAGCTTGCCCTGCTCCTGCGCGGGTTGCTCGCCGCTCTGCTGGGGCTGCACCTTGGTCGGCGACTTGTCGGCGCGGATGACCGGCGCCGGACCGCTGGCCTCGCCACCGCCGAACAGATTGACGAAGAAGGCGCCCGCGCCGCCGACGACGACGACGGCGATCAGGCCGGCCAGGATGAACAGTCCGCGCCGGCGGGACGTCCCGGCATTGGCGTCCTCGCTCTCCATCGGCGGGACATGGCCGGATTCGTCGAACACCGGATCAGTTTGCGTAAAGTCGGTGTTCGCGAGTTCAGCTTCCAGGCCCGACAGGTCGACGGCGGGAGCCCCGCGCGCAGATTGCTGCGGTGCCTGTCCACCAAGAGATGGTTCGCCAAGAGGCGGCTGGGCGGTCGCGGCGCCCGTGAGCCCGCTGAGGTCGCCGGGATCGAAACCGTGCGGCGACGCACCGGCCGGCGGGTCGACGGACACGCTCGGCGCAGCAGGCACCGGCGGGACATCGGTCTGCGGCAGTGCCGGCGCCGGTACCTCGTCTGCCGGCACGGGTAGATCCTCGAGCAGCCGCGCCTCGAAGTCGGCCGCCGGATCGTAAGGCGGCGACACGGACGCAGGCTCCGGTGCTCCCGCATCCGGCAGAACCGGATCGGTCGCGCCGAGGTCAGGCATAACGGGATCGGGCGTAATGGGGTCCGGCAGGGGCTGCTCGAGCGCGGAGGTTTGGAAGGACGGCTCCGCGGCCTGCGTGGCGGCGGCGAGATCGGCATAGAGCCGCTCGGTCGCATCGCGATCGAAATCCGGTTCCAGGCTTTGCGGCGCAGCCGCAGCCCCACCTTCCGGCGCCTCGGCGCCGACAGCCCCACCGGCAAGCGGATCGTGGATCTGCGGCTCGACCTGCGGTTCGGCGCGGTGGATTTCGTGCTCGAACAGGGCCGGCTCGATCCGCTGTTCCGGGTCGGCAGCCGGCGGCGTGTAACCCGTATCCGCGTAATCCGTGTGTGCCGTCTCCGTGTATGCTGTATCCGGGTGAACAATGTCGGGTTGACCGGCCTGGGCCGGCGCGACATCGAAATCCGGTTCGATCCGGCGGATGGGCGCAGCCGGGTCCGCTGCGGCGAACGGCGCCTCTTCGACAGGAACTTGATCAGCGGGGGCTTGAGCGGCGGGTGCCGGCATGTCCGCGCCGGCCTGATCGGCGCCCGCGTAACCGGTCTCCGGTGCCAACGGGTCTAAGTGGAAGGGCGCGGCGACCGGATCGTCATAGCGCGCCGGCTCGGCATGCGGCGCCTCGTAGGGCGCTTCATGGGGCAAGCCAGGGGACGGAGCAGACGGCCCGGCCTCGAACGGCGCAGGCGTCGGTTCGTGGCCATATTCCTGCTGGCCGTAATCCTGCTGCGGAAGGTCTGCCGACGGCGCGGCGCCCTCGCCGGCAAAATCCTGTGGAGCCGGCTCCTGAGGGGTGGCTTCCTGCAGGTATTGCGTGACCAGGCCGCCATCCGCCGGTGCGGCTGCGACCGGCACCTCGTCTGACGTTGCGCCCGCGAGAATGGTGTCGGCGGCGGCGGCATCACCAGCCGCTGCATCGTCAGCGGTTGCCGGATTGCCGGTCAGATAAGGCTCGCGGCGGCGCTGGTTGAAATCGGCGAAGGGATCCTCGTCGATCAGGCGCGCAAGTTCGGCCAGCGGGTCCTCGACCTGCCGGCTGCCCGGAGCTTCGTTTGCAGTCTCGGCCGGGGGTTCGTAGTCACCCGGACGGGTACGCTTTGGATACTGCGTATCCGACATCAATCACCCTAACTCGCTACTGGGTCGCGGCGGGGTTAACCATCATTGTCGTCTGTCGGAACCGGCGTTTCAACGCATTTCTTCGAGCGGCTCTACTCCGAGCATGCCCAATCCAGACGAAAGCACCACCGCGACGGCCTGAACCAAAGTCAGTCTAGCCATGGTTAACACTCGGTCTTCCGAGTTAATAAACCGTAATTGTGGCAAGTCCTTGCCGCGATTCCATAAGCCATGGAAGGCGCTGGCGAGATCATAGAGATAAAACGCGATGCGGTGCGGCTCGTGGGCGATCGCGGCGGTTTCCACCATCCGTGGAAACTCCGCCAGCGTCTTGACGATCGCAAGCTCGGCGGAGTCGGTCAGGCCCGCAAGCGCCGCAGCGTCAACGGGTTGCAGCGGGAACCGCACATCGGGATAGACCTCGGCGGCGTTGCGGAACACCGAATGCGCCCGTGCATGGGCGTATTGCACGTAGAAGACCGGATTGTCCTTCGACTGCTCGGTGACCTTCTCGAAGTCGAAGTCGAGCGGCGCGTCGTTCTTGCGCGTCAGCATGATGAAGCGCACCACGTCGCGGCCGACCTCGTCGACGACGTCGCGCAGGGTGACGAACTCCCCTGCCCGCTTCGACATCTTGACCGGCTCGCCGCCGCGAAACAGTTTGACGAGCTGGCACAGCTTGACATCGAGCGCCGCCTCGCCGTTGCTTACGGCCTTCACGGCGGCCTGCATGCGCTTGACATAGCCGCCGTGATCGGCGCCGAGCACGTCGATCATCGCCTTGAAGCCACGCAGATACTTGTCGCGGTGATAGGCGATGTCGGAGGCGAAATAGGTATAGCTGCCGTCCGACTTCAGAAGCGGCCGGTCGACGTCGTCGCCGAACCCGGTCGCCCGGAACAGTGTCTGCTCGCGGTCCTCCCAGTCCTCCGGCAACTGCCCCTTCGGCGGCGGCAGCCGGCCCTCGTAGATGAGGCCGCGTTCGCGCAGGTCGGCGACCGTGCCGGCAATCTTGTCTTCGGGCACCTGCAGCGAGCGTTCCGAATAGAACAAGGCGTGATGGATGCCGAGCGTTTCCAGATCGTCGCGGATCAGGTCCATCATCGCATCGATTGCGAACTGCCGGACATCGGCAAGCCACTCGGGCTCCGGCCTGCCGAGCAGGCTGTCGCCGTATTGTTCCGCAAGCGCCGCGCCGACCGGCTTCAGATAGTCGCCGGGATAGAGGCCCTCGGGGATTGCGCCGATCGCCTCGCCGAGCGCTTCGCGGTAGCGCAGGAAGGCGGAGCGGGCGAGCACGTCGACCTGGGCGCCGGCGTCGTTGATGTAATATTCCCGGGTGACGACGAAACCGGCGAATTCGAGCAGGCCGGCAAGTGCGTCGCCGAACACCGCGCCACGACAATGGCCGACATGGAGCGGGCCCGTCGGGTTGGCGGAGACATATTCGACATTGACGGCCTCGCCCGCGCCGACCGCGCTGCGGCCGAAATCGGCGCCCGCAGAGACGATGCCGCCAAGCTGGCGGTGCCAATAGGCCTCGCTCAGGCTCAGGTTCACGAAGCCCGGTCCGGCCACCTCGGCGGAGACCACATCGTCGGACGTACTCAGCGTCGCGACCAGCTTGTCGGCCAGATCGCGCGGCTTGCAGCGGGCCTGCTTGGCCAAGACCAGCGCGGCGTTGGTCGCGACATCGCCATGCGACCGATCGCGCGGCGGCTCGACGACGACGCGGCTTGCATCGCAATCGGCCGGCAGCGTGCCATCCTCGCGCAGGGTGTCGACGGCCCGGTGGACCCGGCCGGTGAAATCGCTGAACACATCCATCTGGACGGGGTATCCTTGAGTTCGCTCGAGCCGGTCCGGCCTGTTTGCCGGAGCGCGCTCGCCTGCCGGGCGCCTAACGCAATTCCAGCGTTTCGTCAAACAAACGCCGGTATTCGAGGATCGCGAAGCCGTCCGTCATGCCGGCGATGTAGTCGGCGACAATGCGGGCGCGGCGCATGGCGTCGGCGTCACGGCAGGGATCGGACCACTCTCCCGGCATCCGGTCGGGCGAGGCGAACAGCGCCTCGAACAGCCGCGCGATGGCCGTCTCGGCGCGCCGCATCACCGCCATCACCCGCTGGTGGCGATACATGCGCGAAAACAGGAAGGTGCGCAGGTCGGCGAGGCTTGCCGTCATCCCGGACGAAAAGGCCACCATCTGGCTACCGGCTGTACGGATATCCTCCGCGCGATCCGGCTGGATCTGCGCGATCCGGCGTTCGGATTCGCGCAACGTGTCCTCGACGAAACGGGTGATGACGCGGCGCGTCGTCTCGTGGACGAGACGGGCTTCGGCAAGGTCCGGATAGCGGCCGCGCACCTCCGCGACGATATCGGCGATGAACGGGACGGCGTCGACGATCTCGGCAAGCGTGAACAGGCCGGCGCGCAGACCGTCATCGACGTCATGGCTGTTATAGGCGATGTCGTCGGCGATCGCGGCGGCCTGCGCCTCCAGGCCGGCATGCCGGTCGAGTTGCAGGTCCTGCCGCGCGCAATAGTCCAGGATCGGCCGCGGGACGCCACTTTCAGCGTATTCCCCGATCGCGTGGCCCCAGCCGTCGGTGAGCGGCCCGTTATGCTTGACGATGCCCTCCAGCGTCTCCCAGGTCAGGTTGAGGCCGTCGAACTCCGCGTAGCGCTGTTCGAGCCGGGTGACCGCGCGCAGGCTCTGGGCGTTGTGGTCGAAGCCGTTATAGGGCGCCATCGCCCGGTTGAGCGCCCGCTCGCCGGCATGGCCGAAGGGCGGATGGCCGAGATCATGGGCAAGCGCGACCGCCTCGGCGAGATCCTCGTCGATCCGCAAAGAGCGCGCGATTGCCCGGGCAAGCTGCGAAACTTCCAGCGTATGGGTAAGCCGGGTGCGGTAGTGGTCGCCCTCGTGATAGATGAAGACCTGGGTCTTGTGCTTCAGGCGCCGGAAGGCCGTGGAATGGATGATGCGGTCGCGGTCGCGCTGAAAATCCGTCCGGGTCGGGCTGGCCGCCTCGGCAAACAGCCGTCCGCGGCTTTCATCCGGATCACAGGCATAGGGCGCGCGTTGCATTCGGCCGGCCTCATGCGGTTTTGAGGGAGCGAGCATGTCATAGCGCCGCTTTATCCGGATTGACAGGAGAACACGAGATCATACTTTAGGTTTCAACACACAGGCCCGACGAGCCGCGCTGGCCACTCGGGTCCGGAGATCGCATAGGCCGGACATGCAGGACAACACCGTTACCGTAACCGACAGCGCCGCGCGGCGGATCGGCCAGATTCTGGCCAAACAGCCGGACAAGAAGGCGCTGCGCGTCAGCGTCAATGGCGGCGGCTGCTCGGGCTTCCAGTACGAATTCGACCTCGACGTCACGCCCGGCGACGACGACACCGTCATCGAAAAGGGCGGCATTCAGGTCTTCGTCGATTCGATGTCGCTGGAATACATGTCGGGATCGGAGATCGATTTCGTCGACGACCTGATCGGCGCCTCCTTCCAGGTGCGCAACCCGCATGCGACCGCGTCGTGCGGCTGCGGCACGTCGTTCACGATCTGACCGCCGGAAGCGGTCCCCGGAAGTCGATCCGAAGTCGATCCCATGAAAATCGCCACCTGGAACATCAACGGCGTTCGCGCGCGCATCGAGAACGTCAAGGCCTGGCTCGCCGAGGCGCAGCCGGACGTCGCCTGTCTCCAGGAGATCAAATCGGCGAACGAGGCCTTTCCCGCCGATGCCTTCGACGGCACCGGCTACAATCTGACGATCCACGGCCAGAAGGGCTTCAACGGCGTCGCGCTGTTGTCGAAGCGGCCGCCGGAGGATGTGCTGATCGGCCTGCCCGGCGACGACAGCGACGAGCAGGCGCGCTATGTCGAGGCGGCCTTCGCCGGCGACAGCGGCATCGTCCGTGTCGCGTCGATCTATCTGCCCAACGGCAACCCGGTCGACAGCGGGAAATTCCCCTACAAGCTTGCCTGGATGGACCGGCTGATCGCCCATGCGCGCGCGCGGCTTGCCGACGAGGAGCCGCTGGCGCTGACCGGCGACTACAACGTTATCCCCGAGCCGGCCGACGCGAAACACCCCGAGAACTGGGTCGATGATGCCCTGTTCCGGCGCGAAAGCCGGGCGAAGTTCCGCGAGCTCCTGGCGCTCGGCTTCACCGACGCGTTGCGCTGCTGCCATCCCGAGCCGGGCGTCTATTCGTTCTGGGACTATCAGGGCGGCGCCTGGCAGAAGAACAACGGCATCCGGATCGACCACATCCTGCTGTCGGCCCAGGCCGCCGACCGGCTGACCGGCGCCGGTGTCGACAAGGCCGTGCGCGCCTGGGAGAAGCCGTCGGACCACGTGCCCGTCTGGGCGACGCTGCAATAGCGCGCCCGCCCGCGTTCACGACCCCTCTCTCCCGTCTTTGCGCCAGATCATTTTTTCGGCGCCCCACTCCGTTAAAAATCTGACTCTATTGGTCATAATTTTGATCGCGGCCGACGGAGCCATCGATGAAGAGCAAATTGCCCACAATCGGCCGGCGGGCCTTCCTGCTGGGATCCGGCGCGGCGCTGGCGGCGGGCGGGCTGTCGCTTGGCACCGGTCTCCTGCAAGCCTCGACGGGCGAACCGATCAGGATGCGGCCGCGCCTCACCAGCCACGCCTTCGGCAAGCCGGAGACGCACGGGCTGATCAGCCTGCGCGACGGCGCGCCGCCGCCGGTCATCCGCCTGCGCCAGGGCGTTCCGGCGGTGATCGATCTGACCAACGGCCTCGACGACTACACCACCATGCACTGGCACGGCATCCGCGTTCCGAACGCCATGGACGGCGTGCCTTATCTCACCCAGTTTCCGCTGATCAGGGACGAGACGTTCCGCTACGCGTTCACGCCGCCGGATGCGGGCACCTACTGGTATCACCCCCATTGCCTGACGATGGAACAGATGGCGCTCGGGCTGACCGGCGTGCTGGTCGTCGAGGAGCCGTTCGATATCGGCTTCGATGCCGATATCGCGCTCAATCTCAAGGACTTCCGGCTCGACGAGGATGGCAGGCTGCTGCCCTATTTCACGCCGCGCGGCGCAGCCCGCACCGGCACGCTCGGCAATACCCCTACGACGAACTGGCAGCTTGATCCGGTCTACGACGTGCCGGCCGGCGGTCTCGTCCGCCTGCGGCTGGTTGCAACCGACACGACGCGGATCTTCAAGCTCGTCTTTCCCGACCTGCCCGGCCGCATCATCGCCTGGGACGGCCATCCGGTTAACGAGCCGGTGCCCTGGCCGCGTGAAGACGCCCCGCTGCTGCTTGCGCCCGGACAGCGCGTCGACATCGCCCTGCGGCTGCCCGACGACGAGACCGAGATCGCGCTGCACAGGCTGATCGCCCATGCGCCGCAGCCGCTCGTCCGGCTGCGCACCACCGGTGCGTCCCTGAACCGGGATCTCGCCGCGCTTCGGCCGCTATCGGAAAACCCGCTTTCGATGCCCGACCTGGCGACGGCCAGGACCCACGAACTCGTGTTCGGCTGGACGCCGGACGGCGACGGCCAGAACAACGGGCTGTGCGGGTCGAACGCTTATACCTTCTGGTCGATCAACCGCACGCCCTGGCCCGGCGACGCGGTCGACACCGTCGGTCCGCTCGCCGAACTGAGCCTGGGCAAGAGCTATGTTCTGCGGCTGCGCAATGAATCGCCGAACCAGCACCCGATCCACCTGCACGGGCTCGCCTTCCTGCCGATCCGCTCGACCCTGCGGCAATTGCCGCGGAACTGGACCGATACGGTGCTGCTCCTGAAGAACGAGGTGATCGATATCGCGCTGGTCGCCGACAATCCCGGCGACTGGGCCTTTCACTGCCACGTCATCGAGCACCAGAAGACCGGGCTGGCGGGCTTTATCCGGGTAGCGTAGTGGTCGGGTTGCGTATTGGGTCGACGTCGGCGCCTGAGGGGACCGCCTGGAGGTTCGATAGCGCCTCCGGCGCTCTCGAAGCCGCCCTTATGGGCCCGGCGCTCGACTAGGGTCTCGCGCGTCCGGCACTCGAAATGCTTCGCATTTCGTCCACTCCGTGGACCGTGCCTCACCCCCTCACCCCAGCCCTCTCCCGCGAGGGGAGAGGGAGTGCTGCCGCCGTGCCGCTTGGCTCCAACACCGCGCAAACAGCAAGGCTGATCAAATTTCGCTCATTGCGTGCCGCCATCGCCCCCTCTCCCCTCGCAGGAGAAGGCTGGGGTGAGGGGGTAAATCGTTTTGACCGGCTCGATGCCGGTCAGAACGATACCGGCCGCGCCAGAGAAGACAACTCAGCCCTGGTTCTTGTCGAGCCAGACCTTGGCCAGGCGCGATCCGCGGGTCATCTGGTCCTCGCTGAGAGCCTGGCTCGCGCGGTGGTCGAGCGCCAGGATCCAGTCGCGGTTTTCAGGCGTCGCGTTCTCGCGGGCAATGACGATCCACATATAGCCCTTCTCGGGCAGCGCCCGCACGCCCTGGCCGAAGACGAGAACCTCGCCGAGCGTCGCCTGGGCGTCGACATGGTTCTTGCGCGCGGCAAGGCTCAGCCAGCGCACGGCGCGGACCGGATCGGTGCGCACGCCATCGCCCGACAGGTAGATCTTGGCGAGATTATACTGGGCGTCGGCATCGCCGAAATAGGTCGCCGCATGGGTGAACAGGCCGACCGCACGGCCAACATCCGGCTTGACACCGGCATTGGCGATGCCGGTCTTGTAGTAATTCGCCAGGTTGACGAAGGCGTTCGCCACGACCCGCGCCGTCGGTGTGTAGGGATTGTCGTCGGCATGCTGGTCGGCGACGGCGGAGAACATCTGGAAGGCCTTGTAGTCGTCCTCCTCGACCCCGTCACCATCGGCATACATCTTGCCGAGCTTCCACTGGGCAATGGCGTGGCCCTTGGAGGCGGCGTATTCGAAGGCGTTGAAGGCCGACTTGCGGTCACCGGAGGAATAAAGCTCCGCGCCCATCCGGAAAGCGTCGATCGGCGAGGCATCCGGCGCAAGCGGCAGCGAGGGATCGAGCGCGCGCGCCGGCGATCCGGCAACGGCCAGCACGCCCGCGACCAGCGCGACGGCAAGACCGTTCAGGGTGCCCCGATTGGGGAGAACAGGGTGTCTATATATCCGCATAGCTTTTTGTTTCCGCCTGCCCGCCGGGATGGGTCAGCGCCCCGTCCCTGGCCGGACCGACCAGTTGTGCGAACTTCCAAACCGCGCCCGAGCGATAGTCGGATTGAGGCGCTTTCCAGTCGGCCTTGCGCGCGGCGAGGTCCTCCTCGCTCAGGCGCACCGACAGGGTGCCCTCCACGGCGTCGATATCGATGATATCGCCGTTGCGCAGAAGGCCGATCGGGCCGCCGACGGCTGCTTCCGGCCCGACATGGCCGATGCAGAAGCCGCGCGTACCGCCGGAAAACCGGCCGTCGGTGATCAGCGCGACCTTCTCGCCGGCGCCCTGCCCGTAGAGCGCCGCCGTCGTCGACAGCATTTCCGGCATGCCGGGCCCGCCCTTGGGACCGACATAGCGGATGACGAGAACCTCGCCATCCTGGTATTCGCGCGCGGTGACCGCGTCGAAGCACTCCTTCTCCGAATCGAAGACCCGGGCCGGGCCGGAGAAGGTCAGCGTCTTCATGCCGGCAACCTTCACGATCGCCCCGTCGGGCGCCAGGTTGCCGCTCAGGCCGACGACACCGCCCGTCGGGGTGATCGGGTTGTCGGCCGACCGCACCACCACCTGCTCGGGGTTGAAGCGGACCTTCTCCATGTTCTCGGCCATGGTACGGCCGGTGACCGTCATGCAGTCGCCGTGCAGATAACCGTGATCCAGGAGCGTCTTCATCACGAGCGGTATGCCACCAGCTTCGAACAGATCTTTGGCGACATATTGACCGCCCGGTTTCAGATCCGCGATATACGGCGTCTTCTTAAAGATTTCGGCAACGTCGAAGAGATCGAACTTGATGCCGCATTCATGCGCCATCGCCGGCAGGTGCAGGGCGGCATTGGTCGAGCCGCCCGAGGCGGCAACGACGGTGGCGGCATTCTCGAAGGCCTTGCGGGTGGCGATGTCGCGCGGCCGGATGTTGCGGGCGATCAGTTCCATCACCTTCTCGCCGGCGGCCATGCAGAACCGGTCGCGGATCTCGTAAGGCGCCGGCGCGCCGCAGGAATAGGGCAGCGCCAGGCCGATCGCCTCCGACACCATCGCCATCGTGTTGGCGGTGAACTGGCCGCCGCAGGCCCCGGCCGAGGGACAGGCGACCTGCTCGAGCAGTTCGAGATCCTCATCCGACATCTTGCCGACCGAATGCAGGCCGACAGCCTCGAACACGTCGACGACGGTGACGTCGCGGCCCTTGAAGGTGCCCGGCAGGATCGAGCCGCCATAGATGAAGATCGACGGCACGTTGAGGCGCAGCATCGCCATCATCATGCCCGGCAGCGACTTGTCGCAGCCGGCCATGCCGACCAGCGCGTCATAGGAATGGCCGCGCATCGTCAGTTCGACGGAATCGGCGATGCAGTCGCGCGAGGCAAGCGACGATTTCATGCCCTCGTGGCCCATGGCGAGCCCGTCGGTGACGGTGATCGTGGCGAATTCGCGGGGCGTGCCCTTCTCCGCCGCGACCCCCTTCTTGACGGACTGAGCCTGCCGCATCAGCGAGATGTTGCAGGGCGCGGCTTCGTTCCAGCAGGTCGCGACGCCGACGAAAGGCTGGTGGATCTGCTCGGCCGACAGGCCCATGGCGTAGTAGTATGAACGGTGCGGGGCGCGCTCCGGGCCCTCCGTGACGTGACGGCTTGGCAGTTTCGACTTGTCGTAGATGAGCACGTTAGTTCCCGTCCATTCCCAGCTTGATCAATCAACCGGCCTACAACCGGTCGCGTTTCCTGAAAGTTCAGTGCCACGCCGCCGCTTTGCAAGGCAAGTCAAGGATTCCTTAGCGCATTCCCGGTTAGCATTTTCAGCGACGCCGAGGCTTTTCGGCAACGCTGAACGCAAGCGTTGCACCGCACCGATAGATCGGATGCCTATAAGGCGTAATGGGGGCAAAGGACATGATATCGGCCATGCGTTGCATTTTTCTCACGCTCTGTTGCCTGCCGGCAACATGGCGATGGCGACCCCGTCTCTCGCGCGGTACTTATCCTGTGTGCGCCGGGCTTGTTGCGGCGGTTTCGATCGCTGCCGGGCTGGTGGGCTCCGCCCCAGCCGCACTGGCGCAGACGCAGTACGACACCGGTGCGATGCTATCGCTCGACGCCACTGATCTGTCGCTTCTGGGAGAGCCGGACACGACAAGCCCGCGCGCAACCTTCCTGTCCCTGCGCGAAAACATAAACAAGGCCTGCGAGCAGCTGCTCGCGGCTCACAGCTCCCGCCTTGCGGGGGACCCCGGCGGTGCCAGCGAACAATCGATCGATGAGATTGAACAGCGGGCGCGCCTGCACCTGCAGCAGGCCATCGGGACCCTGGATCTCAGGGACGTACCGGCCGTCAACAGGGACAAGACCGGGTTGGAGACGGTCCTGCTACTGAAAGAGATTCTCGACCGCCTGCCGGCCCCTTCGGTCGACGGGATCCCGGATGCGGTGATGATGGCGGGCGCACCGGCGCCGCTGCAGGTCTGGACGATCCCGCATACGCAGATCGATATCGTCAAGGTGCTGGAGGGACCGGAAGCGGGAAAGTTCCTGTTCTCGCCCGAGGCCGTCTCAATGGTGCGGCCCTACTATGAAACGATCAAGGCGGTCCGCGAGCGCAGCACGGCGCAGCCGGACTTCTTCGAATTCTACACGCTGACGGGCGGCGACCTGCTGCCGCCGGACTGGTATGCCTGGATCGAGGCCCTGCCCGCCTGGACCCGCAAGCCCGTTCTGGACCAGGCGGTCTGGCAGTGGATCGGCCTGGCGCTGATCCTGCTTGTCCCAGCCGGCCTCTTCTTGGGGGTCGCGCGTTTCGTGCTCAGATATACCGGGCCCGGCCGCGTCGCGAGGCGCCGCGGCATGGCGCGCGTCTTCCTGGCGGTCCTGCTCGCGGGGATCGCGCTGGCGGCACGCGCGGTCATTTCGAGCGACCTGAACATCACCGGCTGGCCGTTCACGGTCGTCAATACCGGCCTCTACGCAATCGTCTTCGCCAGCGGCGCGTTCGCCGCCTATTGCCTGCTCGGCCAGATCGCCGAGATGATCATTTCGTCCCCCGGTATCGATCCGGAGAGCATCGACGCCGGCCTCTTGCGGCTTGCCGCCAGGCTCGGTGGCATCGTCGCGGCGGTGATCATCGTGTTCTACGGCGGCACCCAGATCGGCATACCGCTCTACGGTGTCATCGCGGGTCTGGGCGTCGGCGGCCTGGCGCTGGGCCTCGCCGCGCGGCCAACGCTTGAAAACCTCATCGGCGGGCTGATGCTCTATGCCGACCGGCCGGTGCGCGTCGGCGATTTCTGCCAGTTTCAGAATACCTTGGGCACCGTTGAAGCGATCGGCCTGCGGTCAACCCGCATCCGGGCGCTGGACCGGACGGTGATCACGGTCTCGAATGCCGAGTTTTCCAACATGCCGCTGATCAACTGGTCGCGGCGGGACCAGACGATGCTGAAGACCATCATCGGCCTGCGCTACGAGACGACGCCCGCGCAGATGCGCGAGATCCTGAAGCGCATTCGCGCGCTGCTCACCGACAATGCGGCCGTCGATCAGCGCAACATCCGGGTCCGGTTCCACGCGATGGGCACATACGCCATGGAAATCGAGGTCAGGGCCTATCTCAACACCACCTCGCAAGACCACTTCCTCGCGCTGCAGGAAGAGATTTTCCTGGATATGATGAAGATCATCGAAGAGTGCGGCTCGAAGCTCGCCCTCCCCTCGACAACCACCTACCACGTGCTCGGCGGCCAGGACGGCCCGACAGCCATGTCGGCAGCGCTTTCGGGGATCGCCGCCGCCGGCAGGGCGGCAGACAAGGCGGCTGCCAAACCCGACAACACGGTCGGCGGCGCGGCGTAGGGCCTCAAGGCGATCAGGCCTCAGGCCGCGCCCGCCAGCCGGCTGAGCGCGTCGGTGAGCTTGGCGCGCGCCTCCTCGGCCTCGCCGCGGCGTTCGCGCTGCTCCTCGACGACATGTTCGGGCGCCCGCGACAGGAATTTCTCGTTGGCGAGCTTGGCGTCGATCTTGCCGATCTCGTCGGAGATCTTCTTGAGCTCCTTCTCCAGCCGGGCGCGTTCGGCCGACAGGTCGACGACATCGGCGATCGGCAGCGCCAGCGTCGCATCGCCGACGACGGTCTGGACGGCACCGGCCGGGACGCTGTCGCCCGACGAGATCGCCTCCAGGCGGGCAAGGCGCATCAGCGGCTCGCGATAGCGCCGCGCCCGGTCCTCCGCCTCGCCGGTCGCGCCGATCAGGACAAGCGGCAGGCGGGCGCCGGCCGGCACGTTCATCTCCGAACGGACCGAGCGGATGGCGGTGACGGTGTCGATCAGCCAGTCGATATCAGCCTTGGCGCGGGCGTCGATCAGGCCGTCGAGATCGGGCCAGTGCGACAGCGCCAGCATCGTCGCGGGCGCAGCCCCCTCGCCGCCGAGCCGCGACCACAGTTCCTCGGTGACGTAGGGCATGAAGGGATGCAGGATCTTCAGGATCTGGTCGATGACCCAGGCAGCCGTCGCCCGCGTCTCGTCCTTGGCCGGTCCGTCCTCGCCCGACAGGATCGGCTTGGCAAGCTCCAGATACCAGTCGCAGAAGACGTTCCAGACGAAGCGATAGGCGCTGCCCGCCCCTTCGTTGAAGCGATAGGTGTCGATGCCCTCGGTGACGGCGCGGGCGGCGGCCTCCGCCTCGCCGACGATCCAGCGGTTGACCGTTTCGGTGACCGATTTCGGATCGAACCCGTCGACCCGGGCGCAGCCGTTCATCTCGCAGAAGCGGGCGGCGTTCCACAGCTTGGTCGCGAAGTTGCGATAGCCCTCGACCCGGGCCTCGGCGAGCTTGATGTCGCGGCCCTGAGCGGCCATCGCGCAGAGCGTGAAGCGCAACGCATCGGCGCCGTATTTGCCGATCAGGTCGAGCGGATCGATGACGTTGCCCTTCGATTTCGACATCTTCTGCCCCTTCTCGTCGCGGACAAGGGCGTGGATGTAGACGGTGTGGAAGGGCGCCTCCTTCATGAAATAGAGGCCCATCATCATCATCCGGGCGACCCAGAAGAAGATGATGTCGAAGCCGGTGATCAGCACGTCCGTCTGGTAGTAGCGCTTCAGTTCCGGCGCCTCGTCGGGCCAGCCGAGCGTCGAGAACGGCCAGAGGGCGGAGGAAAACCAGGTGTCGAGGACATCGGGATCGCGCTCCAGCGTGACGTCGTCGCCGTATTTCGCGCGGGCGGCGGCGTAGGCCTCCTCCTCGGTGCCGGCGACGAAGACTTCGCCGTCGGGCGCATACCAGGCCGGGATCTGGTGGCCCCACCAAAGCTGGCGCGAGATGCACCAGGGCTGGATGTTGCGCATCCATTCGAAATAGGTCTTTTCCCAGTTGCGCGGGACAAAGACAGTATCCCCGCGTTCGACCGCCTCGATCGCCGGCTTTGCCAGCGTCGCCGCGTCGACATACCACTGGTCGGTCAGCCAGGGCTCGATGACGACGTTCGAGCGGTCGCCATGCGGAATGACGTGGACGTGGTCCTCGATCTTCTCAAGCAGGCCGAGCGCCTCGAGATCGGCGACGATCCGCTTGCGCGCCTCGTAGCGGTCGAGGCCGCGATATGTCTCCGGCGCTGCGTCGTTGATATGCGCGTGGGCATCCAGCACGTTGATCATCGGCAGGTCGTGGCGGCGGCCGACCTCGAAGTCGTTGAAGTCGTGGGCCGGCGTGATCTTGACGGCGCCCGAGCCCTGTTCGGGATCGGCGTGCTCGTCGGCGACGATCGGGATTTCGCGGTTAACCAACGGCAGGACGACATGTTTGCCGATCAGATCGGCGTAGCGCTCGTCGTCTGGATGAACGGCGACGGCGGTGTCGCCCAGCATCGTCTCCGGCCGGGTCGTGGCGACGACGATGTACCGGTCCAGCTGGTCCTTGACGGGATAGCGCAGGTGCCAGAGATGGCCGTTGGTCTCGACCGGGACGACCTCCAGGTCGGAGATCGCGGTGACCAGCTTCGGATCCCAGTTGACGAGGCGCTTGTCCTTGTAGATCAGGCCGGCCTTGTAGAGATCGACGAAGACCTTCAGGACCGCCTTCGAGAGGCCCTCGTCCATGGTGAAGCGCTCGCGCTCCCAGTCGCAGGAGGCGCCGAGGCGTTTCAGCTGGTTGATGATCAGGCCGCCGGACTGGCCCTTCCACGACCAGACCCGGTTGATGAAATCCTCGCGGCTCATGTCGCGGCGCTTCAGGCCGCTTTCCTCAAGCTGACGCTCGACGACCATCTGCGTGGCGATGCCGGCATGGTCCATGCCCGGCTGCCACAGCGCGTCGCGGCCGCGCATCCGCTCGAAGCGGATCAGCACGTCCTGCAGCGTGTTGTTGAGCGCGTGGCCCATATGCAGGCTGCCGGTGACGTTGGGCGGCGGGATGACGATCGTGTAGGGCCTGGCATCGGCGCGGTCGGGCGCGCCGGACCGGAATACACCCGCCTCCTCCCAGGAGTCGTAGATCCGGGATTCAACGTCTGAGGGCGTGAAGGTCTTGTCGAGCATCTCTCGGTCCGTCGCGGGTGGTGCATGGAGGTCAGGGGTGGTCGCGCCGGCCGGACAAGCCACAGCGACCGGCCAGCGATAAACCCGACTGGCCGGATCAAGTCAACCGACGCGGATGCGGCGCACCCGGCGCAGAGAGGCCGCTTTGCGTAGCTGGCCTGGGGTCAACGCCGGCCGCGCGAGACCCGCTCGATCTCCTCGCGGACCAGCTTCTCGACGAGCGTCGGCAGGTTGTCGTCCAGCCATTCCTTCAGCATCGGCCGCAGCATGTCGCTGACCAGGTCCTCGATCGTGCGGGGATCCTGGCTGAGCATGGTATCGGCGAGCCGGCCGAACGCGGAGGCCACGGCGGCATCGGAATTCGGCGACATCAGTGCGGGCTTTTCGGCGACTGGCTCCGGTTCCACAGGGGCTGGATCGATAGGGGCCGGATCGACAGGGGCCGGATCGTCCGGCGCGATGAGATCGCCCTCCGGCGCGCTCGACGTTTCGTCGAACTCGACTTCGAAGACGTCCGGATCGACGAGATCGGCGGATGGGGCCATCTCGGCGGACACGGGCAGATCGGCGACGGGGCGCGGTGGCATCGCCGGCGCGATGGCCGGCTCCGGCGGCGCGGGCGCGGCGAGGTCAGCCGGCGGAACGGCAGCATCCGGCCGAACGGCGGCTTCCGGCGGAACGACAGGGGCCGGCGGAACGACAGGAGCCGGCGCCTCGTCTTCGGCGACCATGTCGTCGGTCAGATCGAAGATATCGGCAGGCTCCGGCACCACGGCGACCGGCGCCGGATCGGGCTGTCCGTGGTCGGGAGCCGGCTGCAAGGCCTCTACGGGAAGCGGCTGAGGCTCGACCGGCTGAACGGGTGGCGGAGCGGGCGGCTGAACGGGTGGCGGGGCGGCCTGCACCATCTGCACGGGCGGCTCGACAGGGGGCAGCGGATCGGGCATGGGGAGCGGGTCGGGCTGGCTGGCGGCCTCCTCGGCCGCGGCGGCCTGGGCTGCCTCCTCCCCATCGGAGATGATCCGCCGAATCGAGGCGAGAATTTCCTCCATTGTCGGCTCCGGAGCCGGATTCGGCCTGTTCATAATCCCCCTACCCCTCATTCACCACATCGCCGGCCGAACCAATGCCCGGCGACCACCCAACTTCAACTCACCAGAAACTGCGGAACGGACGCACCCCAGGTAACGCTTTCTTTACATTCGGGCAAAGCGTGATTCGCGGCAATGGTTTCGTGGGGGCGTCGGGGCGATCTCTTGGCGGGGGTGTCTTGGCGAAACGCAGCGATGTCCGGGACTGCGGGGGACCAAACCGGGTGAAGAGCGCGCTTGCCTCGTTCTCTCAGCCAAGCGTTAGCGCGGGATGGGGGAATCCAGGCTGTACCCTCATATGAGGTTGGAGAGGATGTGCTCGAAGGCGAGCGCGTTCTTTCGAGGGCGGTGACCGGCAACAGCCGCTGACGGGCCCTCACCCGGCTCGCTGGCGCTCGCCGCCCTCTCCCGCCAAGGGGGAGAGGGTAAGAACCCCGCGGCACCCTCGTTCTCCCCTCTATCCTTCTGGGAAAGAGGTAGAATTTACGGGAAAGCGGCTGCATGGCACGGACCCTCTCCCCCTTGGCGGGAGAGGGTGGCCCTAAGGGCCGGGTGAGGGCCCGTCAGCGCCTGCTATCGGTCACTGCACGCAAACCAAAGCACCACCGCTGAACGTAAATCAAATCCGTCGCGGTCAGATCAGATAAGCCAGCCGATCCCACCGAACCGCATGCCCCTACTGACCGCTGGGCGTGCGCAGGCCGAACCACTTGTCGCGGACCTGCTTGTAATGCACCTTCGGATCGTAGATATCGACGGCGAGGCCGAGGCTGCGGGCCGTCAGCTGACCGACCGAGGACAATAGCGAATAGGAGGCCACGACACGGTCGCTTTCGGCGGTGACCAGAGAGGTGCGCGCATCGAGCAGGGTCTGCTCGGAATCGAGCACGTCGAGCGTGGTGCGCTGGCCGACCTTTGCCTCCTCGCGCACACCATCCAGCGCCACCTGCGCCGCCTTCACCTCGGCCTGGGCGGACGAAATCGACGCGACCGCCGCCTCCAGCGACCCCCACGAGGAGATCACCGCGGCGCGGACCTGCTGACGGGTCGAATCGACCTGCAGCAGCGCCTGGGTGCGCAATTCCTTGGCCTCGCGGACGAGCGAGTATTCGCCGCCGCCCTGATAGATCGGCACGGTCACGTTGACGCCGACCTGACCGGTGGTGGTGCGGTCGAAGAAGGTCGACGGGTTGATCGTGTGCGTGATCGATCCGTCGAGCGTCACGTTCGGCAACAGCGCTCCTTCCGCGACCTTGACCGTATAGGCGGCCGATTCCTCGGCATAGACCTGCGCCTTGATGGCGGGATGGTCATCATGGGCCAGCCGAAGCGCGTCATCCAGGTTGTGGGGAATGCTGCGCGCCGGCGTGCCGGGCGCCAGGCCGGCCGGCTCGCGGCCGATCACCTGTCGGTAGGTCGCCTTGGCGGAGAGCAGGTTCGCCTGGGCGGTGTTGAGCTGCGTGTAGGCGCCGCTGAGGGCTGCCTCGGCCTGGGCGACGTCGGTATTCGTCACCTCGCCGACCTGGAAGCGGTCGCGCGTGGCGCGAAGCTGCTCGGTCAGCACCTCGATGTTCTGCTGGTTCAGCCCGACGATCGCCTGGTCGGTCAGCACGTCCATATAGGCCTGAACGGCCGACAGCAGCGTGTTCTGCTCGGTGTTTTCCAGAATCTCGCGGTTGGATAACACGCTGGCTTCCGCCGATTTCGTCGAGTTGAGCGTCGTGAAGCCCGCGAACAGATTCTGCTCGAATGTCAGACCGATATTCGACTCGGTCCGGTCCAGCCGCCCGCCGGGGCTGGTATCGGTGGCGACCCGCGTCACCGAGCCGATCGCCAGGATAACCGGACGCCAGCCGGCGAGCGCCTGCGGAACGCTTTCGTCGACCGCCCGCATGTTGGCGCGCGCCGCGTTCAGATCGGGGTTGCTGACATAGGTATAGGACAGGGCCGAGAACAGCGTCTCCGCGGAGGCGCGGTCGCTCGAAACCATCATCGCGGCGGCCAGCACCACACCCGGCGCGACCCGTGCCGCACCGCCCCAGACCCTTCGCACAAACTTGATTTCAAGCATGGATTTCCACGACGCCGTCACTATCCGCTGTCTGCCCCACCCCGCTCTGACGGCGAGTGTAAAGCCCCCACTTTTCGTCACCGTTCACCCTATCCCGCGACGGAGACGGGGAGAAGTCCAATCGAACCGCGCGGCACGGTTTAGCCGCCGGTGCCGTATTAAGGCCACACCCGCGCCCGGATCAGAAGACGAATTCAGCCTTCCGCTCAAAGCCCGGCAAGGGATGGACGTTGATGTCAAAGGCCACGCGCGAGGAGATTTCGCCCCCGCTCGAGCAGAACAATGTCGCCTTGCCGACCGGGCCGGCCGTCACCGGGGCGACCAGGCGGCCACCGTCGCGCAGTTGCGCCAGCACGCCGCCGGGAACCTCGCCGACGGCGCCCTCCAGGACGATCACGTCATAGGGGCCCTGGCTCGGATAGCCCTCGCTCAGCGCGCCGGTGATGATCGCCGCGTTGCCGATGCCCATTTCGATGAGCCGCGCGTCGGCGGCCTCGGCGAGCGCGGCATCGCTTTCGATGCCGACGACCGATTCGGC
Source organism: Tepidamorphus sp. (assembly GCA_028280885.1). Lineage (GTDB taxonomy): Bacteria > Pseudomonadota > Alphaproteobacteria > Rhizobiales > Tepidamorphaceae > Microbaculum. The sequence goes on along the minus strand of JANQKY010000035.1, from coordinate 9,950 downwards.
CAGCCGGGCGAGAATGGCGGCGGAATAGCCGGTCCCGCAGCCGATATCGAGCACGAGATCGGACGGGCGGATCTCCGCAAGGGCCACGAGCCGGGCGAACGGCATCGGCTCCATCAGCCAGCGGCGCGCATTGCCCACCTCCGGATCGGTAAGCGGGATGTCCTCGTCGATATAGGCAAGCTCGCGCATCGCCGGCGGCACGAAGGGCTCGCGCGGCGTTTCCAGAAAGGCCTGGATCAACCGGTGATCGGTGACGTCATTCGGCCGGATCTGGGATTCCACCATATTGCGCCTGGCAAGAGCGAAATCCATCATCGTGCACCTCCCGCTCCGGTCACCCCGGACGCGCCGTTCCGCAAGCCTCGAAAGTCGCCGGCACGCTACAGCAAATTGCCCGAAACGCAAGCCGGGCCGGGACGACTTTTCGCGCCCCGATCCCGCAGTCTGTCAAGCCGGGCGGAAGGCTAGCCGCCCTCCAGCACCTGCGCCTCGATGAAATCGGCGGCCCGGTCGCCCTTCAGGGCGCGCGCCCACAACGCGTTGGTCACCGACTGATAGAGCTCGGTGGCATCAGGCGCCGCGCTGATCGTTGCAACACCCAGCCGGACATTGGCGAAGGTGCCGAGCCGGTAGGGGCTCACCGCGACGGTCTTGCGGGCGGCCTGCTTGAAGATCTGATGGCTGGCGCCGGGCATCGAATCGACGACGACGCCCAACTGCGTGCCGATCGGCTGATGGCGCAGGAGCGAGACGATGTTCTCGACCTCGACGCGGGCCGCCCGGCGCCGCTCGGCCAGATCGACGCCCGGCGGCCGGTGCGACCCGACCAGGCCTAGGCGCAGGAACTGGGTCAGTTCGGCCGCCGAGGTCAGGCTGATGATGTTGGGCCGGCGATCGCGATAGGCCTGCTTGCGGGCGGCCAGGATGTCGATCAGCAGATCGACGTCGCCCAACGCCTGGCCGCGCCCGTCGATATTGTCGGGAATGCTCTCGCGCAGCACCGCCGGCAGGTAGGTGTCGTAGAGATCGGTCGTGAGCAGGTAGGAGACAGGGCCGAACAGCACCGTGATCTGGTCGACATGCTCCTCCAGCTGGCGCATGCGCTCGAAGAAGCTGATGGCCGAGGAGATGTACTCGACGCCGGCGCCGAGCAGCGTCGGCAGCGAGACGTGCAATACGTCGGCGATCTTGACCAGAACGTCGATGCGCGCCGGCTGGCCCGACTCGTAGCGATAGATGGCCGCCCGCGAGACGCCAGCCCGCTCCGCCAGCGCTTCGGGCGACAGCCCGGCGCCGAGGCGGAAGGCCTTCATGCGCTCGCCGATTTCCGCGCTCGAAATACCGTGATTCACGGATGCCGCCTCGATCGAATCGGTGGTTTCCCAGACACTTGCTCCCGTCGCCCGTTTCCCGGCCGCGGATCCGTCTACTGATGACACAATTCGTCGCAAAAAGGAAATCGGTTTTACAAAATTCTCAATTTTGAGATATTTCTTGACGGTGAGATGCGGCCAGCCTACGATCATCCCTTCCTTTTAATCGATCTATCGAAAAACCAGAGGACGGATATGAACGCATTGCGCACGCTCCTGAAGCCTTGCGTGGGGGCCGCACTCGTTGCGGGACTGGTGGCAACGCCTTCCCTGACAGCGCTGGCGGCGGACTATACGGCCCGAATCGGCCATCTGGAATCCGACAAGCAATCCCGCCACGTGCACCTTCAGAAGGTCGCCGATCTCGTCAAGGACCGCACCGACGGGGCCGTCGAGTTCCAGATCTTTCCCTCAGGCCAGCTCGGCAACCAGCGCCAGATGACGGAAGGGGTGCAGCTTGGAACGCTGGAAGCGACCGTCTCGCCGGCAGCCTTCCTCGGCGGCTTCAATCCGGCGATCTCCATTCTCGACATTCCGTTCCTGCTGCCCGCCGATGCCGACAAGGCGCAGGCGCTGCGCGAGAGCGAATTCGGCGATGCGCTGCTCGACTCCTTCGGTTCCAAGGGCGTTGTCGGCGTCGCGCTGTGGCCGAACGGCCTGAAGAACTTCACCTCCAACAAGCCGCTCGACGACCTTAAGTCCTTTACCGGGCAGAAGTTCCGGGTGATGGATTCGAAGATCCTGATCGAGCAGTTCGACGCGCTCGGCGCCTCGGCGATCGCCCTGCCCTTCGGCGAACTCTACACCTCGCTGCAGACCGGCGTCGTCGACGGCCAGGAAAACCCGCTCGACACGATCCAGCGGATGAAGTTCGACGAGGTCCAGAAGTATCTGGTCGTCTCCGAGCACGGCGCCATGGAGGACGTGGTCCTGTTCAACCCGACCTGGTGGAACAGCCTGCCGGAGGACCATCGGACCGTCATCACGGAGGCCTTCATCGAGGTCATTCCGGAGTTGCGCGCCCACAAGGCCAAGGCGATCGAGGCGGCGCTGGAAGACATCAAGCAGGGCGATATCTCGGTGCGCGTCGCCTCCGACGAGGAGAAGGCCGCGCTGCGCGACAAGATGTATGACAAGGCCAAGGCCGCCTATATCGGCCGCGCCGGCGATCAGGGCAAGGCGCTGATCGACACCTATGAAAAGGCCTATTCGGCCCAGAACTAAACGACGAGCCGGCGTCCGGGAGGCGGTTCAAGCGCCTCCCGGTCCGGCCTCCATATTTTCCAGAGCCCGAACGCTCCCCCGAACGCTCCGAAGAGCCGCTCATGTTTCTTCTCCGCCGCCTGGAACGCGTGTTCCTCGTCACCGTCTTCCTGTCGATGGTCGCCCTGTTCGCGCTGAACGTGCTGGCCCGCGAGATCGGCGGCAGCCTGGCAAGCGACCTTGCCTGGATCGAGGAAGCGGTGCGGCTCGCCAATATCTTCCTGGTGTTCGGGGCGCTCGGCCTGGCGCTCGAACGCGGCCGCCATGTCAGCATCGACACGCTGCGCGAGGCGCTGCCCGAGCGGTTGCGCAACACGCTGCGGCGGATCATCGACGCGGTCGGCCTGATGTTTTCGGCCTATATGGCCTATCTCGCCTGGCAACTGGTGGTCTTCGTGCTGAATACCGGGCAGCGCAGCCCGACCCTCGATATACCGATGGGCTGGATCTATGTCGCGCCCGTCGCCGGTTTCGCGCTGCTCGGCCTGCGCTATGCCTTGAGCCTGTTCGGCCTGATCGACCGGTTCAAGGCGCAACCGGCCTCCGAAATCCCGGCGAGCGGCGAGGAGCGCGTCTGATGCTCTATCTCGTCATCCTGCTCGCCGTCTGCCTGCTGGTCGCGGGCTTCGAGATGCTGCTGGTGCTCGGCATTCCGGCGCTGGCGGCCAAGACGATCTTCTACGGCTCGATGCCGGATCTCGCCTTCGTCCAGAAGGCGATCGGCGGCATCAACCATTCCACCCTGCTCGCCATCCCCTTCTTCATCCTGGCAGCCCAACTGATGGGATCGGGCCAGATCGCAAGCCGCCTGACCGGCCTCGTCAAGGCGCTGGTCGGCCATACGCGCGGTGGCATGGGCTATACCGTGATCGGCGGGTCGATGGCCTTCGGCTCGGTCTCCGGATCGGCGCCGGCGACGGTCGCGGCGATGGGACGGATGGTCTATCCGGAGATGCGCCGGGCAGGCTTTTCGGAAAAGTTCAGCCTCGGCCTGCTTGTGGCAAGCGCCGAGACGGCGCTGCTGATCCCGCCCTCGATCACCTTCATCATCTATGGCTGGATGACCGGATCGTCGATCGCCCGGCTGTTCGCCGGCGGGCTCGCGGTCGGCCTGGTGCTGGGGCTTGCCTTCGCGATCCTGGTCAAGCTGGCAGCAAAACGCAGCGGGCTCGAACCACACGGCCGGACGACGGCATCCGAGAAGCTCGCCGCCCTGCGCGCGGCCGGCTGGGCGCTCGGCATGCCGGTGATCATTCTCGGCGGCATCTATGGCGGGGTCTTCACGCCGACGGAAGCCGCCGCCGTCAGCGTCGTCTACGCGATCCTGGTCGAGGCCTTCGTCTACCGCAACCTGACCTTCGCCAAGCTCGTCGAGATCACCGAGAAGAGCGCGATCTCGACGGCGACGATCTTCATCCTGCTGGCGATGGGCGGCATCCTCGCGTTTTTCATCACGCTCGCCCAGGTGCCCGCCGAGATCAGCGCGTTCCTGACCGCGATCGACGCGGGCCCCCTCACCTTCCTGCTCGCGGTCAATGTCTGCTTCCTGATCGCCGGCATGTTCATCGATCCGAACTCGGCGCTGTTGATCCTCGTGCCGCCGCTCTATCCGGTCGCGACCGCGCTCGGCATCGACCCGATCCATTTCGGCATCGTCGTGACGCTCAATATCGGCCTTGGCATGATCACGCCGCCCTTCGGCCTCGATATCTTCGTCGCCTCCTCGACGCTCGACAAACCGGTGATGAGCATCATCCGCGGCGTCTGGCCGTTCATCGCCGCCAACATCGTCGTGCTGGCGATCATCACCTACATCCCGTCGATTTCGCTGTTCATCCCGAACCTGCTGTTCGGCCGCTGAAGGGGATGGCACCGTGATCGTTCCAGCCCGTAACGAGTCGAGTCGTTTCCCGCAGGCCCCCTCCGTCTTCGAGGCCGACTGCACCGTCAAGCGCAACGCGCCGGTTACCGGCGACTACCGGCTGCTCGTCCTCAATGCGCCGCGCGCGGTGCTCGATTGCGAGCCGGGGCAGTTCTTCCACCTGCTCTGCCCGACAACCAAGACGTTCGAACCCTATCTGCGCCGGCCGATGAGCATCTACGGCTATTTCCCGGAGGAAGGCGAACTGCACTTCCTCTATAAGGTGGCCGGCGAAGGCACCGGCGCGCTGGCAACGCTTGAGCCCGGCGACGCGCTGAACGTGCTCGGCCCGCTCGGCATCGGCTTCGACATCGCGCCGGACTGGCGCCGCCTGCTGCTGGTCGCGCGCGGCGTCGGGCTTGCCACCCTGGCGCCGCTGGCGCTGAAGGCCCGCGCGCTTGACCGCACCCTGACGGCGATCTGCAGCGCCCGGTCTAGGGACCTTTTGATGTCGCGGGACTATTTCGAAGGGCTCGGCGTCCGCGTCATCGCGGTGACCGACGACGACGGCTCGTCGGACATCGAAAACGTCCGCGCGATCATCGAGGATCTGATCGGCGGCGGCGGTGTCGACGCTTTCTATACCTGCGGCTCCAACCGGCTCCTGAAGCTCTTGCAATCGATCGGCCGGGCGCATGCGATCCCCGGCCAGATCGCGCTGGAACAGCAGATGGCCTGCGGGCTCGGCATGTGCCAGTGCTGCGTGCGCGCCTTCCGCGCCGATAACGGCATCGTCCACCGGCGGGTCTGCCGGGAAGGTCCGGTCTTCGACCTGCAGGAGGCGGTCGGATGGTAGACCTGACCACCCGCATCGGAAGCTTGCGCCTGAAGAACCCGATCATGCCGGCCTCGGGCACCTTTTCGGAGGATCTCGCCGACGTTTTCGATCTCGACCTGCTCGGCGCGCATGTCACCAAGACGATCACGCGGGAAAAACGCGGCGGCAACGCGACACCGCGCGTCTGCGAGGTGCGCGGCTCGATGCTCAATTCGATCGGCATCCCGAGCAAGGGCGTCGAGGCGTTCAAGGCCGAGGTGCTGCCCTTCTACCGCCGCTACGACGCGCCGCTGGTGGTGAGCATCTCGGCGGGCAGCGCCGACGACTTCGCCAGGCTGTGCGCGGAGATGACCGTGCCGGGCGTCGCCGCGATCGAGGTCAACATCTCCTGCCCGAATATCGAGGAGGACGGCAAGGCGTTCGCCATGCGCCCGTCGACCACCGAAACGGTGATGACCAGGCTGCGGGCCGCGACCGACCTGCCGCTCTGGGCGAAGCTCACGCCGAATACCGGCGAGACGACGGAAGTCGCCCGGGCGGCGGAGGCTGCCGGCGCCGATGCGCTGGTCGTCTCCAACACGCTGCTCGCCATGGCCGTCGACATCACGACGCGGCGGCCGAAGCTCGGCAACCTGATGGGCGGCCTGTCCGGCCCGGCCTTCAAGCCGGTGGCCCTGCGCATGGCCTATCAGTGCGCCAAGTCGGTCGATATCCCGGTGATCGGCTGCGGCGGCATCTCCACCGTCGAGGACATCATCGAATACCTGATCGTCGGCTGCGCGGCCGTTCAGGTGGGCACGGCGACCTTCATCGAGCCCGGCATCATGGTCCGGATGATCGACGGGTTGGCGGACTATCTTGCGCAAAGTGGGCTTACGGGCGTCGGCGACCTCACCGGATCGATCCGCGACGAGGACGCTTCCGACGGCATGGTGTTCATGGAGGCGGCGCCATGACGACGCCAACGGACAGGCTCGACGCCAACGGAGCGGGCTTCGACGGGACGAGCGATGCGGCCCGGCTGTTTGACGGCATCGCCGCCTTTTCGGGAGACGGCGAAGGCTTCAGCCGGCCGGCGCTGTCGCCGGTCGAGACCAGGACGCTTGACTTCCTGGCGGCGTTCGGGCGCGACCAGGGCCTCGCCGTGCGCTTCGACGCCGGGCAGAACGCCGTCTTCTCGCTGCCCGAGGACGCCGACGCGGAGCGCTACATTCTCGTCGGCTCGCATGTCGACACGGTCCCCAATGGCGGCAATTTCGACGGGCTCGCCGGCGTCGTCGCCGGCCTCCTCTGCCTCGTCCGCGCCCGGCAGGCGGGCTCACGCTTTTCGCAACCCGTCAAGGTCATCGCCATGCGGGCGGAGGAAAGCGCCTGGTTCGGCCCCTGCTACATCGCCTCGAAGGCGCTGCTCGGCCGGCTCGAGGAAGACGAGCTGAACGCCGTCCACAAATCCGACGGCCGCACGCTCGGCGCGCATATGGCCGATATCGGCATCAACATGAACCGGGTGCGCGAGCAGGTGCCGCTCGTCGATCCCGACGCGATCATCGCCTATCTGGAGCTGCATATCGAACAGGGGCCGCTGCTCGTCGAGATGGACCTGCCGGCGGCCGTCGTGTCGGGCCTGCGCGGCAATGTGCGCTACAAGCAGATCCGCTGCGTCGGCGAGGCCGGCCATTCCGGCGCCGTGCCGCGGGCCTATCGCAAGGATCCCGTGCTCGCCATGGCCGACCTCCTGTCGCGGCTCGACGAGAGCTGGCTGACGGTGTTGCAGAAGGGCGAGGACCTGGTGCTGACCAGCGGCATCGTCGCGACCGACCCGGCCCGCCACGCCCTGTCGCGCATTCCCGATATCGTCGATTTCAGCCTCGAATTCCGCAGCCAGAGCGATCAGGCGATCACCGAGATGCGCGGGCTTCTGAACCGGGAGATGGCGACGGTCGGCCGCGAGCGCGGTGTGCGGTTCGAAACCGGTGCGCCGATCTGCACCGCCCCTGCCCTGTGCGATACCGGGATCGTCGACGGGCTTCAGGCGGCGATGACGCTTTCGGGGCAAATCTCCGGGCGCGACCCCTTCGTGATGCCGTCGGGGGCCGGGCACGATGCCGCGGTCTTTGCCAATGCGGGCATCCCCACGGGCATGCTATTCGTGCGCAACCGCAACGGATCGCACAATCCCGACGAAGCCATGGAGATCGACGATCTTGTCGCGGGAGCCGACATCCTCTTCACCTATCTGACCAGGATCCTATCGTGAACGCTTCCGACTTCGTCATCCGCCGCCCCGACGACTGGCATCTGCATCTGCGCGACGGCGCCATGCTGCGGGCCGTCACCGGGCATACGAGCGCCCATTTCGCCCGGGCCATCATCATGCCAAACCTGGTGCCGCCGGTGGTCGCGACCGCAGACGCCGCCGCCTATCGCGACCGCATCCTGGAGGCGATCCCCGACGGCGACGACTTCACCCCGCTGATGACGCTCTATCTGACCGAGACGACCGATCCGGACGATCTCGCGGCCGGCGCGGCGTCCGGCCTGATCACGGCGGTGAAACTCTATCCGGCCGGCGCGACGACCAATTCCGACAGCGGCGTGCGCGATGTCGAGCGCGTGCAGCCGGTGCTGGAGAGAATGGCGGAGATCGGCCTGCCGCTGCTCGTCCATGGCGAGGTGACCGATCCCGATGTCGATATCTTCGACCGCGAGGCGGTGTTCATCGAGCGTGTGCTCGATCCGATGCGCAGGCGGGTGCCCGGCCTGCGCGTGGTGATGGAGCACGTCACCACCGCCGACGGCGTCGACTACGTCTCCTCCGCCGACGACACGATCGCCGCGACGATCACCACCCACCACCTGATCATCAACCGCAATGCCCTCCTGGCCGGCGGCATCCGGCCGCACTATTACTGCCTGCCCGTTGCCAAGCGCGAGCGGCACCGGCTGGCGCTCAGAGCCGCTGCGACATCGGGCAATCCGAAATTCTTCAACGGCACGGATTCGGCCCCCCACCTTGCCACCGACAAGGAAAGCGCCTGCGGTTGCGCGGGCATCTTCACCGCGCCGAACACGCTGTCGTGCCTTGCCCATGTCTTCGAGGAGGAGAACGCGCTCGACCGGCTCGAGGCCTTCCTGTCGCTGAGCGGCCCGCGCTTCTACGGCGTTGCCCCCAACGAAGGCCGCACCCGCTTCTTCAAGTCGGAGACGCCGTTGCAGGTGCCCGAAAAGATATCTGTCCAAAACGACGATGTGGTGGTGTTCGATCCCGGTTTCCCGTTGTTCTGGCACACCGAACCCATTAACGCTGGGGCGTTTGACCGATGAAATCCCGCAGAGGATGACAGGATGATCCCCAGCTCCTTCCCCGACCGCCAGCTGATCTCCGAAATGACGGCGAAAATGCTGTTGGAGATCGATGCCGTGCACTTCCGCACGGACAAGCCGTTCATGTTCACCTCGGGCCTGGCGAGCCCGGTCTATATCGACTGCCGCAAGCTCATCTCCTATCCGCGCATCCGATCGACGCTGATGGATTTCTGCGCCAGCATCGTCATGCGTGACGTCGGCTTCGAGCGCTTCGACACGGTGACCGGCGGCGAAACGGCGGGCATCCCGTTCGCCGCCTGGCTTGCCGAGAAGCTGCACCTGCCGATGCATTATGTCCGCAAGAAGCCGAAGGGCTTCGGCCGCGACGCGCAGATCGAGGGCGACACGATCGAGGGCAAGCGGGTGCTGCTGGTGGAAGACCTGACCACCGACGGTGGCAGCAAGATCAAGTTCTGCGAGGCGATCCGGCATGCCGGCGCCGAGATCTCCGATACGGTCGTGATCTTCTACTACGACATCTTTCCCGAAGCCCGGGAGAACCTGGAAAAGATCGGCCTGCGCCTGCACTATCTGGCGACCTGGCGGGACGTTATCGCGGTCTGCCGCAAACTCGACTATTTCGACCAGGACACGCTGTCGCAGGTCGAAGCCTTCCTGGACAACCCGCTCGACTGGTCCGGCGCGCATGGAGGCGCAACGGAGATATCCGGCGTGACAAAGAGGACGTAAAGCGCATGAGCATGACCGAGCTCGTCACCATCATCGAAACGAACGGCAAGGGTGTGCGCGCCTATCAGGACTGCGCGCAGACCGCCCGCGATCGTGTCAAGGCCCGGTCCGAGGAGGCGGCCGCCTATCTGCTGCTGGCCATGGCGGCGGAAACCTTCGTCGACGCCTATGACGACCAGCCTCTGCTCAGCCAGAACGCCGAGAACGAGTTCCTGCGCTTCAAGAACTACGTGGAACAACTTGAAAGCATTGAGAAAAACAGTGATGGGGCCACGAAGCTCGACGCCCTGAACCGGGTCGCCGCGGCGATCGCCAGCCACAAATAGGCAGGCCCCGCCCACCAAACGGCGGCCGCCGCCTTCACTTACGTCTGTTCTGGTAGGGGGCTGGAGGCCACGCCCGGAATCGAACCGGGGTACACGGATTTGCAGCTTGCTTTCGGCTATTGAAATATAAGGACTTGATCCTCCCCCACTGAAGTGGTCCTCCGCTATGTTTAGGAAAACGGAGGAACGAGATGGCAAACAAGCGACCGAAGCCCGAAGAGATTGTCACGAAG
>JANQKY010000015.1 GCA_028280885.1 Tepidamorphus sp. | reverse complement strand
CCATGACCCGGTTCTTCGGTGGCCCGCCCGGCTGGGTCATCGTTCGGCTTGCCGTCATCTCGCTGATCGTCGGCCTGATCTTCTCGGCGCTCGGCATCTCGCCGCTGACGATCGTCAGCAATTTCGAGCGCCTGGTGCGCGGCATTTTCACCATGGGCTTCGAGGCGATCCACGACCTCGGCCGCTATTTCGTGCTCGGCGCGGTCGTCGTCGTGCCGATCTGGCTGGTCATGCGGCTGACCAAGGTCGGCCGCAACGGCGATTGAGACTTAGACGAACGCCGCTGCGGTCGCGTGCAGGATGGCGTGCCGACGGCCGAGCGCGTCGATATCGCTTGAATAGCCGCCGCCGATGACGCAGGCGACCGGAATGTCCCTATCGCGGCAGGCGCCGATCACCGTTCTGTCGCGCTCGGCAAGGCCGGTATCGGTGAGCGCCAGCCGGCCGAGCCGGTCGTCGCGATGCGGGTCGACGCCGGCATTGTAGAAGACGAGGTCCGGCCGGGCGCGGGCAAACAGCGCCGGCAGGGCGTCGCGAAGCGTCTCGAGATAGGCTTCGTCGCCGAGGCCGTCGACAAGGCCGATATCGAGATCACTCGGCACCTTGCGCACCGGATAGTTCTTCTGCGCATGCATGGAGACGGTGAACAGGTCCGGCCGGTCGGCCAGGATCTCCGCGGTGCCGTCGCCCTGATGCACGTCGAGATCGATCACCAGCACCCGGTCGGCCCCGTCCGCCGCCAGCACATGGGCCGCGACGGCGACATCGTTGAGGACGCAGAAGCCCGCCCCGCCGCCGCGCCGGGCGTGATGGCTGCCGCCGGCGGTGGTGCAGGCAATCCCCCGTTCGGTCGCAAGCTGCGCCGCCAGCACCGTCGCGCCGACCGACAGGCGCGCCCGCCGGGCGATGTCGGGGCGCACGGGAAAGCCGATCTCCCGCTCGATGCGCTGATCGACGCGGGCGGCAAGGACGGCATCGACATAGTCCGGCGCATGGGCAAGCCGCAGCCAGGACGAAGGTGCTTCGGCCGGCGCGATCAGGTCCCGGTCCGACACAATGCCGTTTTCAAGAAGAATGTCCTTCAGCCGCAGGTATTTGTTCATCGGGAAGCGATGCCCGTCCGGCAGGCTGGCGACGAAGGCATCGTGATGGACGACGGCAAGCGGCATTGGCACCAGTGTTCCTTTAGCTGTGTTCCGGTAGCAGGGTTCAGGTATCCGCGTGACATGCGCTGGACGGGTTGGCCAGACCCTATACTACGTCGCTACCGGGTATGCAGGATCAAACCTTGACGCGTCCGGCCAAGTCGGGCCTTTGAGGAAACCCCGAAACGCCTTTCACGCCGCAATCGCCGAATGTCCAAGCCCCGCCCCTTCGACGTGACCCACCGGTCGGTCCTGGCGATCGCCCTGCCGATGACCATCGCCTATCTTTCGACACCGTTGCTCGGGATCGTCGATACCGCGGTGATCGGGCAGCTCGGCCGGGCCGATCTGCTCGGTGGCATCGCGGTCGGCGCGGTGGTCTTCGACTTTCTGTTCACCACTTTCAACTTCCTGCGGATGGGCACGACCGGGCAGGCCGCGCAGGCCTATGGCGCCGGCGACCGGGTCGGTCTCAACGCGGTGCTCTACCGCTCCGCGCTGATCGCCCTTGCCGCAGGCGTCGGGATGATCGTCCTGAGCGCGCCGATCCTGTCGCTGGCGATCGGCTTCATGGGGGCCAGCGAGGCGGTGAATGCCGCCGTCTCGGTGTATTTTTCGATTCGCATCCTGGCCGCGCCGGCGGGCCTTCTGAACTATGTCCTGCTCGGCTGGTTCATCGGCCAGGGACAGGCCCGCAAGGCGCTGGTCCTGCAACTCCTCCTGAACATCTCCAATATCGTCTTCAGCGCCGTCTTCGTGCTGGTCCTCGACATGGGCGTCGCCGGCGTCGCCTGGGGCACGGTGCTTGGCCAGGCGATCACGCTGATAGCCGGCGCCGCGCTTGCCTATGCCGCGCTCGGCGGCGATCTGACCTTCCCCGCGGCCGCGGTATTCGCCCGCGACCGGCTGCTCAGCACCATCGCGCTCAACCGGGACATCATGATCCGGTCCTTCTCGCTCCTGTTCGCCTTCGCGCTGTTCACCGCCTCGGGCGCCAGGCAGGGCGATATCGTGCTGGCGGCCAACGCCGTCCTGATGAATTTCGTCATGCTGGCCTCCTACTTCCTCGATGGCACGGCGACGGCCGCCGAACAGCTTGCCGGCCGGGCGATCGGCGCCAATTACCGGCCGGCCTTCGTCAGGGCGGTCAGGCTGTCCTGCGGCTGGGGTCTGGCGATCGCGGCGGTGCTGTCGCTGATCCTCTATGGCGTCGGCCCCCTCTTCATCGATCTGATCACGACGAGCCCGGAGGTGCGGGCGACCGCGCGGACCTATCTCATCTGGGCGGCGCTGGCGCCGCTGTTCGGCGTCATGGCCTTTCAGCTCGACGGCGTCTTCATCGGCGCGACCTGGTCGGCCGACATGCGCAACATGATGCTCGTTTCGCTGGTGGTCTATCTGGCCGTCTGGGCGCTGGCGACGCCCTGGCTCGGCAATCACGGATTGTGGCTTGCGCTCGCGACCTTCCTCGGCGTGCGCGGCGCCACGCTCGCCCTGCGCTATCCCGCCCGCCTGGCGCGCAGCTTTCCGTCCGCCTGACCAACCGGCTCCGGTAACGACCTCTCATGCCTACCTTTCCTTGGGGCATTGACGCGGCCGCGCGAACCGGAAAAGATTGTCACGGGTTTTGTCTAAGCAGTTTCATGCGATTCGCGTTCTCGGCCATGGGCAGGTCCTCCGCCCCGGCCGGAGTTACTTGGTTTCAGGTCGAGCCGACGGAAGAACAGCCCTCGTGACGCATTCCCCCGACTCCAGATCGGCAGAAACAATCCCGGCGATCAGGTCTCCCGTCAAAGCCGTGTGCCGCCTGGGCGGCGTGCTCGCCGTTGCGCTTCTCCTCGCCGGCTGCAGCGCCAGCCAGTGGCCGGTCCTGCATCCCGACGGTCCGATCGCCGCGACCCAGCGGACACTGCTGTTCACCGCCTTCGGGCTGATGCTGATCGTGGTGGTGCCCGTCTGGGTGCTGACCGTGATCGTTCTGACGCGCTTCCGGGCGAGCCGCAACAGCGACGACTATCACCCCAACTGGCAGTCGAACACGGTCGACGCGGTCGTCTGGATCGGCCCGGCCGTCATCGTCCTGGCGATCGGCGCGCTGGTCTGGGACTACACCCACAAGCTCGACCCCTACAAGCCGCTCGATCTCTCCAAGACGCCGCTCGAGATCCAGGTGGTGGCGCAGGACTGGAAGTGGCTGTTCGTCTATCCCGACCAGGACGTCGCGGTGGTCAACGAACTGGTGCTGCCCGTCGACCGTCCGGTCACCTTCAAGATCACGTCCGACACGGTGATGAACTCCTTCTATATCCCCGGCCTCGCCGGCCAGATCTACGCCATGGCCGGCATGCAGAGCCAGTTGAACGTGATCGCGGTGAAGCCGGGCACCTTCACCGGCCGCAATACGCAATACAGCGGCAGCGGCTTCTCCGATCAGCAATTCGCCGTCAAGGCGGTGTCGGAGGACGATTTCGAGGCCTGGCTGAAGGTGGTGCGCGCTTCGCCCGACCGGCTGAATGCCAAGGCCTATGCGGACCTCGCCAAGCCGAGCGAGAAGGTGCCGGTGAAATATTATGCCGGCGCCAAGGAGGGCCTGTTCGCTTCGATCATCGAGAAATACGCCTCTCACTATTTCCACGACCGCGAGACGGACACGAACTGATGGCCGGTGAAACAAGGACAGGCGCAATAAAGACAGGCGCACAACAGACGGGCGCAACACGATGAGGCGGAGGAGCGATCACCGATGCTAGGAAAGCTGTCCTGGGACGCGCTTCCGCTCTATAGCTGGGTCGCCTTCTCCGGCGCGGCGATGGAGGTACTGGCCGCCGTCGCGGTGGTCGCGATCATCACCTATCTGAGGGCCTGGCGCTATCTGTGGACGGAATGGCTGACCTCCGTCGACCACAAGCGCATCGGCATCATGTACACGGTGCTGGCGCTGGTCATGCTTTTGCGCGGCTTCGCCGATGCGATCATGATGCGCACCCAGCAGGCGGTCGCCTATGATTCGCAGGGCTATCTGCCGCCCGACCATTTCGACCAGGTCTTCTCCGCCCATGGCACCATCATGATCTTCTTCATGGCGATGCCGTTCCTGACCGGCCTGATCAATTTCGTCGTGCCGCAGCAGATCGGCGCCCGCGACGTCGCCTTCCCGTTCCTCAATTCGGTGAGTCTGTGGCTGACGGCGTCCGGCGCCGGCCTGGTGCTCGCCTCGCTGGTGATCGGCAAGTTCTCAACCGCCGGCTGGACCGCCTATCCGCCCTATTCCGGCATCGAATACAGCCCCGATGTCGGCGTCGACTACTGGCTGTGGGCGGTGATCCTGAGCGGGGTGGGCACGACGCTCACCGGCATCAACTTCCTCGTCACCATCCTGAAACGCCGCGCGCCGGGCATGACGCTGATGCGCATGCCGCTGTTCACCTGGACGGCGCTGGTCGTCAGCCTGCTGATCGTCTTCGCCTTTCCCGCCGTCACGGTCGCCGGCGGCCTGCTCGGCCTTGACCGCTATCTGGGGATGCATTTCTTCACCAATGACGGCGGCGGCAACATGATGAACTACATCAACCTGATCTGGATCTGGGGCCATCCGGAGGTCTACATCCTGATCCTGCCCGCCTTCGGCATCTTCTCCGAGATCGTCTCGACCTTCTCGCGCAAGCGCCTGTTCGGCTACGCCTCGCTGGTCTATGCGACGGCCGCCATCGGCCTGCTCTCCTTCACCGTCTGGCTGCATCATTTCTTCACGATGGGCTCGAGCGCCAATGTCAACGCCTTCTTCGGCATCATGACGATGATCATCGCCGTGCCGACGGGCGTTAAGGTGTTCGACTGGCTGTTCACCATGTATCGCGGCCGCATCGAGATGAGCGTGCCGATGCTGTGGACGATCGGCTTCATCGTCACCTTCGTCATCGGCGGCATGAGCGGCGTGCTGCTCGCCATTCCGCCGGTCGACTATCTGATGCACAACTCGACCTTCCTGGTCGCCCATTTCCACAACATGCTGATCCCCGGCGCGCTGTTCGGCTATTTCGCCGGATACATGTACTGGTTCCCGAAGGCCTTCGGCTTCAAGCTCGACGACACCTGGGGCCGGCGTGCCTTCTGGCTGTGGATCAGCGGCTTCTATCTCGCCTTCATGCCGCTCTACGTGCTCGGCTTCATGGGCATGTCGCGGCGCATGGAGCATTACGACATGCCCGGCTGGCAGCCCTGGCTGATCGTCGCGGCGCTCGGCGCCTTCCTGATCGCCGCCGGCATCGCCTGCATGATCATCCAGCTCTATGTGAGCGTGAAGAACCGCGAGGCGCTGGCCGACACGACCGGCGACCCGTGGGGTGGCCGGACGCTGGAATGGGCGACCGCCTCGCCGCCGGCACCCTACAACTTCGCCCGCATCCCCGTCGTCCACGACCGCGACGAACTGATCTGGCGCAAGGAGCATGGCGAGGGCGCCGACAAGGACGATATCGCAACGCCGATCGAACTGCCGGAGAATACCGGCCACGGCGTCATCATCGGTATCGTCGGCGGCATCCTCGGCTTCGCCATGATCTGGCATATCTGGTGGCTGGCGGTCGTGTCGCTCGTCGCGATCCTGGCGACGATCGTCATGCGCAGCTTCCAGGACGAGGGCGAGCGGGACCTGACCGACAGCGACGTCTCGGCGCTGGAGAAACGCGGCAGCGGGCCGCTCGTGGGGTATTGATGGCCGGGCTCGCACAGACAGGCGCAGGCGCGCGCGACGCAGGACGCCAATCGGGAGGTCGCCGATGACGGCGGAGGCTCAGACACCGCCGGTCGAGGCGCCCGAAATCCCCGAAATCCCCGAAATCCCCGAAATCCCCGAAATCGACGTGATGGGCGAGCGCGATTTCGGCTTCTGGCTCTATCTGATGAGCGACGCGATCATCTTCTCGCTGCTCTTCGCCACCTATGTCGTGATGATCCCCGGCACCGATGGCGGGCCGACCGCGCAGGACGTCTTCGACCTGCCGCGCGCTTTCGCCGAAACGGTGCTGCTCCTGACCTCGAGCTTCACCTTCGGCATGGCCTCGGTCGCCGTCCTGTCCGGCAACAAGACCCATGTCGTTCTGTGGCTCGCCGTCACCGCGGTGCTCGGCCTCGGCTTCATCGGGCTCGAACTGTCGGAGTTCACCAGCATGATCGCCGCCGGCGCCGGGCCCGACCGCAGCGGCTTCCTGTCGGCCTTCTTCGCCCTGGTCGGCACCCACGGCCTGCATGTCACCGCCGGCCTCGTCTGGATCCTGGTGACGATCATCCAGCTTTCCAGGAAGGAACTGACGCCGCTGATGCGCTCGCGGATCTACCGGCTCGGCCTGTTCTGGCACTTCCTCGACATCGTCTGGATCGGCATCTTCTCGGTGGTCTACCTGCCCGGCGTGATGGGGGAGGCCTTCTGATGGCCCAGGATATGCAAGCTCAGCACCACACGCCCGAAGAGATGCGGCGGTCCTATCTGTTCGGCTACGCGCTGGCGATCATCCTGACGATGATCCCCTTCGGCGTCGTCGCCTTCGGCCTCGTCTCCAAGCCGGCGGCGATCTTCATCATCGCCGGCACCGCGATCTTCCAGGTCTTCGTGCATCTGCGCTTCTTCCTGCACATGAAGCCGGGCCTGATGCCGCGCGAGAACTTCATGGCGATCGGCTTCGCCGCCGTGCTGATCCTGATCATGATCGGCGGTACGCTGTGGATCATGCTCGATCTGCACTATCGGATGATGATCTAGGCGGGATCATATACGGGGTTTAACGGGGATTGGGGGCAAGGATGGCTGCGGGACAGAGCCGGATACTGGTTTTCCAGCATATCGAGTGCGAGCATCCGGGCTCGCTGCGCGGCTTCGCCGCCGATGACGGCGCCGAACTCGTTCCGGTGCATCTGTATGCCGGCGAGCCGATCCCGGCGCTGGAGGACTATGGCGCCCTGTGGGTGATGGGCGGCCCGATGGATGTCTGGGACGTCGAGGAAAACCCCTGGCTCGTCCCGGAAAAGGCGGCCATCCGCCGCTGGGTGCGCGAGGTGAAGCGGCCGTTCCTGGGCCTGTGCCTCGGCCACCAGCTTCTCGCCGACGCGCTCGGCGGCACCTGCGGTCCGCAGCGGCCACCCGAGATCGGCGTGCTCGACATCGCGCTCACCGAGGCGGGGACGGCCGATCCGCTGTTTGCCGGCATGCCGCAAGTCCAGAAGGCCCTGCAATGGCATTCGGTCAAGGTGTCCCAGGCGCCCGACGACGCGGTGATCCTGGCAAGCTCCGACATCTGCCGCGTCCAGGCGATGCGGGTCGGCGCCCATGCCTGGTCGATGCAGTATCACGTCGAGATCGAGCCCGACACGATCGACAACTGGGCCGAGATCCCCGCCTATCACGCCGCCCTGATGGGCTCGATCGGCGAGACGGGTCTGGCGAAGATGAAGGTCGAGGCCGACGGCTTGATGAACGATTTCCTGGACAGCGCCGGCGGGCTCTATCGCAACTTCATCCAGGCGGTGAAGGCCGGCTGAGCCACCGCCAGCGGTAGCCTGGGCTAATCCAGAATGCCGAGCACCGCCTCCGGCGGGCGGCCGATCGCCGCCTTGTCGCCGTTGATCACCACCGGGCGCTCGATCAGGATCGGGTCGGCGGCCATCGCCGCGATCAGCGCGTCATCGCCGAGCGCCGTGTCGGCAAGGCCGCGCTCCTTGTAGACCGCCTCGCCCTTGCGCATCAGGTCGCGGGGCCCGAGGCCCAGTTTCGACAGTACGGCACGAAGGACGTCGGCGTCCGGCGGGTCTTTGAGATATTCGACGAGCTCCGGTTCGATGCCGTGCGCGCGCAGCAGGGCAAGCGTCTGCCGCGACTTCGAACAGCGCGGATTGTGCCAGATGGTGACGGTCATTCGATCTTCCTTGCAGCCCAGTCGTCGGTTGCCGTGCCGACGGCCTTTGTGATCGTGTCGAAGCCGTCGCGTCTGAGGCTCTGCGCAAGCCCGCGATTGATCTCGGCGATCAGCCGGTATCCCCGATAAATCAGCCCGGTATAGAGCTGCAACAGGCTCGCACCGGCGCGGACCTTCTCATACGCGGCTTGCGCGGAATCGATCCCGCCGACCCCGATCAGCGGCACGTCCGGCCCGGTGCGCTGGCGCAGGCGGGCGAGCAGGACGGTCGACCGGTCAAACAGCGGCCGCCCGGACAGGCCGCCCGCCTCGCCCGCGTGCCGGCCGCGAAGACCGGTTCTGTCGACCGTGGTGTTGGAGACGATCGCCCCGTCGAAGCCGTACCGGATTATCGCCTCCGCGATCGCATCGAGTGCCTGATCGTCGAGATCGGGCGAGATCTTCAGCAGCATCGGCACATGCCGGCCGATCGCCTCGCTCTGCCGGTCGCGTTCGCCCTGAGTCCGGCCCAGCAGGTCCTCGAGCGCGGCGTCATGGTGGAGGTCGCGCAGGCCGGGCGTGTTGGGCGAGGAAATGTTGATGGTCAGATAGGCGGCATGGCGGGCGAAGGCGGCGATGCCGGCGACATAGTCGGCCGGCTTGTCCTGCGTCAGCTTGTTCGCCCCGACATTGATCCCGACGATCCCGCCTTTCTTCCTCCGGTCCCGCAGGTTGGCGAGGACGGCGGCCTGGCCGGCCGTGTTGAAGCCGTAGCGATTGATCACCGCCCGCGCGTCGGGCAGCCGGAACACCCGTGGCGCCGGGTTGCCGGGCTGGGGGGCCGGCGCGACGGTGCCGACCTCGACGAAGCCGAAGCCGAGCCCGAGCAGCGCGTCCGGCACCTCGCCATCCTTGTCGAAGCCCGCCGCCATGCCGAGCGGGCCGGAAAATTCGAGATCCCACAGCGAGACCGCAAGGCGCGGGTCGGGGCGGACCGGCGGGGCCTGGACCAGACCGGATTTCAGCGCCTTGATCGCCAGGCGATGGGCCCGTTCCGGGTCCATCCCCATGAGCAGCGGCTGAACGAGCCCGGCCAGCGCGCCGATCACGGGCAGGCCTCGATATCGGTGACGCCGATGACGGCCGAAACCGGCAACGGGCCGTAAAGATGGGGAAACAGCGCCCCGCCACGCGAGGGCTCCCAGCGCAGGGCATCGCCGAGCGCATCGGGATCGACCGCCACGAGGACCAGATCGCGCTTGCCGGCATAGTGCTTGGCAAGCGTTCCGGCGATCTGGTCGCGGGCGGACAGATGGATGAAGCCGTCGCGCAGGTCGTCGGGATTGCCCGTATAGGCACCCGCAGCCTCGGCGGCGGCCCACGCGCTGCGCGGGCAGATCTTGAAGACGGGATCCGGCATGGGCGCGACCGTAGTCGCCCCTCTCCAAAGCCGCAAGGGCCTGCCTTTGAACATTCCACCGCGTAAGTTTATGATTGCGGCTAACGAAGACGAGGCAACCGGCTGAACAAGGCTTGGCATGCGCAGAGCGTCCATCTTCGAGCGGTATGGTGGCTTCGCGATGGCGGGGAAGATCGTCATGGCCTTCTATGACCGCATTCTGGACTCCGACATCACCGGCCCGTATTTCGACGACGTCGACATGCCGCGGCTGATGGACCACCAGACCAAATTCGTCGCCTCCGTGATGGGCGGCCCGGCAAGCTATAGCGACGAGGCGTTGCAGCAGCTTCACGCCCGGCTCAACGTCAGCGAGCAGGCGTTCGACGAGATGGCCGACCTGTTCCGCGACACGCTTGAGGATTTCGCCATGGCCGAGGAGGATATCGAGACCCTCATGCAGGAAATCATGGCCCGCAAGCCGGTCATCGTGAAGGCGGCGTCATGACCGCCGAGCCGGTACCGGCCGAGGACCCTTCCGCGCCGTCGCTCAACCTCAATGCGTTCAACCGCGCGCTGATCGAATCCGTCGGGGTCGGTATCGCGATCGTCGCAGCCGACAGCCTGGCGATCCTGTTCCACAACAAGCGGTTCGAGCAGCTCTTCGGCCTGCCGGCCAACGACATGTCGCTCGGCCAGCTGATGGACGTTCCCGATCTGAGCGGCCTTGCCGAGGGCGGGGTCGAAACCACCGAACTGACGATCAAGCAGAAACGCCGGCCGGTCTCGCTTGCCGCCCATTTCTCCGTGCATGACGACGGCAGCCGGGTCGTCTACATGGTCGAACTCCACAACATCACCAAGGTCAAGGAACTCGAATACATGATCGAGTCCTACGCCAAGATGGTGGAGAAGAACGAGCGGGCGCTGCGCCGGGAAAAGGAACGGGCCGAGCGGCTGTTGCTCAACATCATGCCGCGCACGGTCTACGAGGAGCTCAAGACCTTCGGCGTGACGACGCCGCAGCGCTTCGATTCCGCCTCCGTGCTGATGCTCGATTTCGTCAATTTCACGGAAATGGCGATCTCCAAGGACCCGCTCGCCCTGATCTCCGAATTGAACGACATCTTCACCGGCTTCGACCGCATCGTCGAGCAGTTCGGCTGCGAGCGGCTGAAGACGATCGGTGACGCCTATGTGGCGGTGTCCGGGATTCCCGAAGCCGCTCCCGACCACGCCCACAACATCGCCCGCACCGCGCTGCTGTTCCGCCGTTTCATCCGCCAGCGCAACGCGACGCGGGAAGAGCAGTGGCGCTGCCGCATCGGCATTGCGTCGGGCCCGATGATCGGGTCGATCGTCGGCATCCAGAAATATGTCTACGACATCTTCGGCCCGGCGATGGATCTCGCCGCCCGGATGGAGAGCCTGGCCGAGCCGATGCAGATCATGGTGCCGGAGGTGACGGCCGACCTGATCCGCGACGAATTCGTGCTGGAGCCGGCTGCCGCCCGCCCCGTCAAGGGGTTCGGGACGGTGCAGCTCTATACCCTGTCAGGCGGCGACGGCGAGCCGACCGTCATTTCGGTATGATGGCAAAAGGAATTAATGGAAGGATTTAGGATAAATTTCTTGTAAAT
This sequence comes from Tepidamorphus sp., assembly GCA_028280885.1. GTDB lineage: Bacteria > Pseudomonadota > Alphaproteobacteria > Rhizobiales > Tepidamorphaceae > Microbaculum. Next base: position 2,630 of record JANQKY010000015.1, on the reverse strand, counting down.
ATCGCGAAGACTTGCTTCTATTCATGGGCTTGCAGGCAACCTGACTCCCTGGTTGAGGGAGGTCGCCCATGGTCCTGCCGATAGTCCTGGAAACCGCCCGGGATTTGCTGCGCCCGAATCATAAAACCCGGTCATAAAATCTGGCCCCAAACCCGGTATTCCCCCAAACCCGGTATTCGGAGTGATGCCATGCTCTCCCATCGCGAGATCTGGTTTGCGATCGACACACTTGCGGCGAAGCACGCGCTGTCGGTGTCGGGGCTGGCGCGCCGGGCCGGGCTTGATCCGACCACCTTCAACAAGTCGAAACGGGTCGGCGCCGATGGCCGGCTGCGCTGGCCGAACACCGAGTCGATCGCCAAGATCCTCGATGCGACCGGATCGACGATCGAGGAATTCGTCACCCTCATCCACGCCTCCACGGCCGGCGAACTGGAATACCGCGCCCGTCCGGTTCCGCTGATCGGCTTCGCCCAGGCCGGCACCGGCGGCTTTTTCGACGATGGCGGCTTTCCCGTCGGCGCGGGCTGGGACGAGGTCGCCTTCCCCGATGTCGCCGACGAGCACGCCTACGCGCTCGAGGTGTCCGGCGACAGCATGCTGCCGCTCTATCGCGACGGCGATGTGGTGATCGTCTCGCCCGGCGCCTCGGTGCGGCGCGGCGACCGGGTCGTGGCGCGCACGCGCGACGGCGAGGTGATGGCCAAGGTCCTGGCGCGCAAGACCGCGCGTACCATCGAGCTGCATTCGGTCAATCCCGACCATCCGCCCCGGATGCTGCCGCTCGAGGAGATCGACTGGATCGCCCGGATCATCTGGGCCAGCCAGTAGCGGGCGAAGGCCGCGTGCCATGATACGGACCGTGCTTCTGACCTGTTGCGTTCTGGTGGTCCTCGCGGTCGGTTTCTACGGCGTCATCCTGAACGGCTTCGGCCTCGTTCCCGCCGGCGTCCCTGTCGGTAGCGAGAAGGCGGGCCGGCAGATGGCGGGAACCGATCCGGCTGCCGCCGCGGATCCTTCACGACGCGGCCCGGCTAATGGCGATGGAGAGGCGACGCCGGGATCCGGCGCGGACGCCGAGGCCGGCGAAGCGCCATCCCCGGCGCCGTCGCAGCCGGCGGAAACCGCCGGCACTCCGGCCCGCGACGTCACGCCGCCGAATGTTCTGTCGCGCCCGACATCGACCTATATCGACCCTTCGCGCCGGCCCGCGGTCGAAGAGGAGGCGCCCGACACCAGGCTCTATCACCGGGTGATCGTCGCCGACGCGGGAACCCTGCGGGCGGGTGACACGGTGATCCGCTTCGCCGGCGTCAGACCGCTCGGCGCGGACCGCACCTGCACTGACGCGGCCGGCCAGGACTGGCCCTGCGGCCGGGTGGCGGCTGCGGCGCTCAGGATGCTGATCCGCCATCGCGCGGTCGAGTGCGCCGTCGCCGAGGAGGGCCCGGAGGGAATCGTCGGCACCTGTGCCATGGGCTTGCGCGACATCAATGGCTGGCTCGTCGAGCACGGCTGGGCGGAGGCCGCGCCGCAGGGCGGCTACGAGGCGGCGGCCGAGATCGCGCGGGCCGAGGGGCGTGGCATGCATCGGCCGAAATGGCAGGACACGGGCCGCGGCGGCAGCGGCACCGTCCCGGCCGCTGCTTTCACCGCCCCGTCGATCCCGACCGAACGGTAGGGCGGTGTCTATCCCCGGGTCGCGCAAAGCGCGGACCCGTGGGATCGGTCGGGACGAATGGGCTCAGGCGTTTCCGGCCAGACTGCCATCCAGCCCGCGGGCGATCAGAGCCCGGGTCTGGTCGACGCCGTAGAGGGCGACGAAGGAGCCGAAGCGCGGCCCCTGGCTCTGGCCGAGCAGAACCTCGTAGAGCGCCCGGAACCAGTCGCGCAGATTGCCGAAATCGTGGCTCTTGCCGACATCGTAGACGACATTCTGGATCGCTTCGCCATCCGCGCCGGCGGGCAGGGCGGCAAGCCGCGCCGACAGGTCCTCGAGTGCCGCGCGTTCCGTCTGCGTCGGCGCCCGGTAGGTCTTGCCCGGGGCGACGAAGTCGTGGAAGTAGTGGATCGCGTAGCCGACCAGCCGGTCGAGTTCGGGATGGGTCTCAGGCGCGCAGTCGGGCGCATAGCCGCGGATGAAGCCCCACAGCACGTCGCGGTCCTCCGAATTCGACGCCGAGACCAGATTGAGCAGCATCGAGAAAGAGATCGGCATGCCGGCGGCCGGCGGATGGCCGGAATGGATGTGCCAGGCGGGATTGGCGAGGAAATCCTGCGGCGTGTTCGTCAGGTGCTCGGGCGACGTCTGCGCGTGGTACTTGTCCAGGAAGGTCTGGTAGTCGTCGACATTGCGCGGGATGACGTCGAAATAGAGCCGCTTGGCCTTGCGCGGCGACTGGAACATGAACAGCGCCAGACTCTCCGGGCTCGCATAGCGCAGCCAGTCGTCGATCGACAGGCCGTTGCCCTTCGACTTGGAGATCTTCTCGCCCTTCTCGTCGAGGAACAGTTCGTAGTTGAACCCGTCCGGCGGCAGGCCGCCGAGGATCGAGCAGATCCGGCTCGACAGCTTGACGGAATCGATCAGGTCCTTGCCGGCCATCTCGTAGTCGACGCCGAGCGCGTAC